>CAIVQG010000065.1 GCA_903907985.1 uncultured delta proteobacterium | reverse complement strand
ATCCTTACCACTCAAGCCTACGGCATTGCCACCATGTCGATTGATTAAGCCGACAATTTCCTTATTTACCATGCCGACTAAAACCATTTCTACAATGTCCATGGTTTCTTCATCAGTCACTCGCATGCCTTGAATAAATTTGGATTCTTTGCCCAGTTTCTTTAAAAAGCCGCCGATTTGCGGACCGCCGCCATGAATAACAACGGGATTAATCCCGATGTATTTCATCATAACAACGTCCTGGGCAAATTTATCTTTTAACTCATCATCAATCATGGCATGTCCGCCATATTTTATGACGATTGTTTTGTTATAGAAACGCCGAATGTAAGGAAGCGCCTCGAGAAGAATGTCTGCCCTTTCCATTGAATTGAGAATATGTTCCATTGTAACTCCCTTTATAAAATGTATCTGCTCAAATCCTCATCTTCCACTATCTCATCGAGCTTTTCGTCCACATATTTGGCGTCAATTGTTATGTCTTTTTCCTCCATATCCGGAGCTTCAAAAGAAATATCTTCCAGCAATGTTTCCATTATTGTATAGAGCCTGCGTGCTCCGATATTTTCCGTTTTCTCATTAACCTGTGTGGCAACTTCGGCAATTTGCGCAACGGCATCATCAGTAAATGATAATTTTATTCCTTCGGTCGCCATCATTTCGATATATTGTTTGACTAAAGCATTTTTAGGTTCAGTCAATATTCGAATAAATTCTTCTTTCCCCAGCGAATCGAGTTCTACACGAATAGGGAATCTCCCCTGTAACTCCGGAATCAAGTCCGAAGGCTTCGAAGCAGTGAATGCCCCGGCGGCAATAAAGAGAACGTGATCGGTTCTCACCATTCCGTAACGTGTATTAACATTGGAGCCTTCCACAATAGGCAGTAAATCTCTTTGTACACCTTCGCGGGAAACATCCGGACCATGCGCTGAATCGCTGCCGACAATCTTATCAATCTCATCGAGAAAGACGATTCCCGATTGCTCTACTCTTTCCAAGGCAGTTTTATGCACTTTATCCATATCAATTAATTTCTGTGCTTCTTCTTCCGCCAGTATCTCCAATGCTTCGGGCACCTTGACAGCTCTTCTTTTCTTTTTTGGCGGAAAGGCATTGCCCAGCATATCTTTAATATTGAGTCCCATATCTTCCATACCAACAGCGGAAAATATTTCGATCATGGGGCCGCTTCGTGCTTCAGTTACATCCAGTTCCACCATTCGGGTGTCCAGCTTGCCATCTTTGAGCAGCTTTCTTAATTTCTCTCTGGTCGCATCAGCTTTTCGTGTTTGATCTTCTGTCAGGGGAACATCTGCTTCGCTAATGTCCGGCCCCGTCAGCATATCTTCCACTTTTTTTTCGTTTGGCTTGGGCGGAAGCAATAAATCAAGCAGTCTTTCCTCGGCAATTTCGGCAGCCTTGACTTGAACAATATCCTGTTCCTCCGATTTCACCATATTTACAGAAAGTTCCACCAGATCGCGAATCATGGATTCAACATCACGGCCGACATAGCCTACTTCCGTAAATTTGGACGCTTCCACTTTCAAAAAAGGAGAATTATCCAGTTTCGCCAATCTGCGGGCAATTTCGGTTTTACCTACACCCGTTGGTCCAATCATAATAATATTCTTCGGCGAAATTTCATCCGCCAGTTCTTCCGGCACATTCTGCCTGCGCCACCTGTTACGCAAAGCGATAGCCACAGCCCTTTTCGCATCAGCCTGGCCAATTATATGCCGATCAAGTTTTTCCACTATTTCCCGGGGAGTTAATCCATTATTGGACATATTTTATGCAAGCTCCTTAACTTTGCTTCTTTTCTTTTCTTTCGTTTTTTCTCCATCAACTTCCAGTTCTTCCAATATTATATGGTCATTAGTATAAATACAAATTTCCGCCGCGATCTTCATTGCTTCTTTAGCAATTTCGGTTGATGATAAACTTGTGTGACGTACGAGTGCCCTGGCGGCAGACTGCGCATAAGGTCCGCCGGAACCAATCGCCATAACATCATCATCCGATTCAATGACATCACCATTTCCGGAAATGATGAGTGAATAATCCCTGCTCACGGCAATCATTAAAGCCTCCAGGTGCCGCAATACCCGGTCGGTTCGCCAGTCTTTTGTTAATTCCACCGCTGCCCGCAGCAAATTGCCGTTGTATTGTTCCAGCTTCTGGTCAAACCGATCAAACAGTGTAAAGGCATCTGCGGTTGCTCCGGCAAAACCTACAATGACCTCATCATTGTAAAGCCTGCGCACTTTTCTGGCGCCATGTTTCAAAATGGTCGTATCTAATGTCACCTGACCATCGCCGGCCACTGTTACTTTATTATCTTTCTTTAC
Organism: uncultured delta proteobacterium; assembly: GCA_903907985.1. Taxonomy (GTDB): domain Bacteria; phylum Desulfobacterota; class Syntrophia; order Syntrophales; family Smithellaceae; genus MVRV01. The sequence continues at coordinate 106,421 of CAIVQG010000065.1, read as the reverse complement.
TGCTAATATCGTTGTTCCTCGAATATGCATTTTCTCTCCCATTCATTTCTGGATCCCGTGTCGCGCTTCGCTTGCACGGGATAAATTCGACTAATGCTTTTCCCGGCAGCTACGCCTTGGAAAAAGCCAAGTCTCATTTAGTTCTTAGCGCGCGGATGTGCTTTATCATAAATTTCCATCATGCGGCTAATATTAACAGCTGTATATTTTTGTGTTGTCGAGAGGCTCTCATGCCCCAGCAATTCCTGAATCGAACGCAAATCAGCTCCGGCATTTAAAAGATGCGTAGCAAAAGTATGCCGCAAGGCATGCGGGCTGATTTTCCGGCCAATGCCGCTTTTTTTCGTCGCTTCATCGACAATACGGGCAATACTGCGTGCTGTTATTCTTGCGCCCCGTGTATTTAAAAACAGGGGACTGTTAAAAACATCCGCATTTTTCTTTTTTCTCGCTTCATCGGTCTTTGCCAAATATTCCTGCAAAGCAAGCCGTGCCTGCCCTCCAATTGGCACTATTCTTTCTTTTCTGCCCTTCCCTCGCACTTTAACCAATGCCTGATTAAAATCCAGATCCATCACATTGAGTCCGGCCAATTCACTAAGGCGCAGGCCTGATGAATAAAATAATTCCAGCATAGCCAGATTACGCAAGCCCGGCATTGAGCCAGTCATCTGCGCATTCAACAGTTCAAATATCTCATCCACTGACAGAAAATTGGGCATATACTTTTCCGTCTTCGATGTTTGGATCATAGCCGCCGGATTATTTTTTGTTTTACCGCTGCGGATTAAATACTTATAAAAAGACCGTAGCGAAGATATTTTACGGTTAACAGTAACTTTCTTTACTTTCTGCCGGAAGAGATATCCCAAATACGCCCGGATAGTCTCCGTCTCCACGCCGGCAATTCCGTCCTGATTTTTTATAAAATTATTATTTTGAAGAAACTCTACAAATTCCTCCAAATCACCCATATAGGCCACACGGGTATGCTCGGAAACATTGCGCTCAGCCGTCAGGTAAGTTTGAAAATCCCGAATGATATCATCCATATTGATTTACATCTTATACTTGCCGAAATCTTCCGCCGAAAGATTTTCCAAATATTCTTTAATTTTATCTTCCTTCAACTTATCCAGGTCGGTTATTTTGATACCGAAATCAATATTGCGCGATTTTTCAATAACAGTTTCATCGACAAATATCGGCGCGTGTGCCCGCAGAGCTAGGGCAATGGCATCACTCGGCCGGGCATCGATAGTAAAACTCTGCCCTTCCCTGATTAAATAAATATTGGCGTAAAAGGTATTATTACGAATATCGCCTATTTCAATTTTACTTACAGTCGCGTTCAATGTTTTTAAACATTCATTGAATAAATCATGGGTCATTGGCCGGGAAAAGACAATCTTTTCCAGTTCTGTGGCAATAGCACTGGCTTCGAAAAGACCGATCCAGATGGGAATGGCCTTATTTTCCTGCATGTCTTTCAATATCACGATGGGCGTATTTGTAATGGGATCAATGGTCAATCCTGATACTTTCATTTCAATTAACATTCCCAACCTCCTCAATCAATTTGCCACGCAGTGAATGTAAATATGATTTGGTAATTGTTATATCCATCATTTTACCAATTAATTCCTGTTTCCCTTTAAAATTGACGATTTTCCAGGAGCTGGTGCGTCCCATTAAATCATTCTCGGAATTTTTGCTTCTTCCTTCAATTAACAATTCCTGCCGGCTGCCTTCCAATTCAGTATTCTTTTCCAGTGTGTGCTTATCCTGAAGATCCTGCAACAATTTCAATCTACGCTGTTTTTCACAATCGGCAATTTTTCCTTCCAACTTCTCAGCAGCAGTTCCCTTCCTTTCCGAATACTTAAATGAAAACGTGGAATCAAACCTGATTTTTTCCATCATGTCAATTGTTTCTTGATAATCTCTTTCAGTTTCTCCCGGGAATCCGACAATTATATCGGAAGTTATGCTTATCTGGGGACATCCATGACGTAAACGATCAACCTTTTTCAGATAATCTTCCACGGAATAACCCCGGTTCATTAAGGCTAAAAGCCTGTTAGAACCTGATTGTACAGGCAAATGAATGTGCTCACATAACTTTTCTTCTTCGGTAAAGCAATTAATCAATTCTTCCGATAAATCTCGCGGATGCGAGGTTGTAAAGCGTATTCGTTCGATGCCGGATACTTTGCCAATTTTCTTGATCAATGATGTAAAATTAATACCTTTTTCCAAAGTATTACCATAAGAATTAACATTTTGTCCCAAAAGAGTTACTTCTTTAAGACCCTGATCGGCCAGTTTATTTATTTCTTCGATAATGTCTCCCGGAGGACGGCTCATTTCTGGACCGCGCAAATAGGGAACAACACAGTAAGCACAATAATTATTACAGCCTTGCATGATCGTAACAAATGCAATCAGTTGCCCGTTTACCGGTGGAGCATAAATACCAATGGAATGGATATTTTTATGAAAATTAATTGAAGTAATCTTTTCCCTTTTTTTACATACGGCAGCCACCATCTCCGGCAAACGATGAATGTTGTGCGTCCCAAAAACAAAGTCCAGACGGGAAACTTTTTTATGAAATCTACTTCCTAAATGCTGCGCCAGACAGCCACCTACACCAATTATCAACTCCGAATTATGATCTTTGAGTTTGCCGAGGCGTCCCAGTTCGCTGTAAACCTTTTGCGCAGCCTTTTCCCTGATAGAGCAGGTATTGAGAATAATTAAATCAGCCAGTTTCGCGTTATCCGTCGTTTTATAGCCGCTATCAGCAAGCAGCGCGGCCATTTGTTCCGAGTCATGGACATTCATCTGACAGCCAAATGTTTGAATATATAAGTATTTGTTTTTCATCTTTTTCAGCCTTAACTATTTGCAGATAGCCTTAATATTTCAACTATACTTAGTCAATAAGTTTTTGAAGTTATGTTAAAGATTCATCATAGAAAGATTATATTATTTACAAACACCCTTCTGATTACGTACGTATCTTCTTTGTTCCTTGATATCGAGAAAAGAAAATGAGATTTGTATACTTAAATAAAATAACCCTAAATGCTAGAAAGATCAAACGGGTATTTCAGGCAGACATAATAGTATAAAAGAATTTTCCTGTGGCCAGAATCATCTTGACACAAAAAATCCCGCTTCATATACTTCCATCTTGAAAAGAATGTTCTTATCAATTCAATATAATAAACCTGAAGAAACCATATTCAAACAGTGCTTGATTGGGGGGGTATATGCCGGATAATTCGACTCTTGAGGAACAAATCGCCAAGCTTACGGAGATGATCAGCCATCACCAGTCCGTGGAGGTGTCTCTGCGGGAAAGCCGTGACATTTACAATACCATCTTGCAGAGATCGTTTGCCGCCATCTATGTCGTCCAGGATGGGAAGTTCTGCCATGTAAATATCAAAGCCGCTGCCAATTCAGGATATACCACCGAGGAATTGATCGGCATGAAGGCCGATAGCATTGTCCATCCAGAGGATAAGGCGGATGTCCTGCGCCAATCCCGCGCAATGTTGCGCGGGGAGTCAACCACTCCTTATGCCTTCAGGATATTAACGAAGCAGGGCGATGTCCGGTGGATTATGGAAACCGTCTCCGCGATCACCTATGGCGGATATCCGGCCATTCTAGGAAACAGCACGGATATCACGGCACATCGGCAGGCCATCGAAAGGCTGCAGAATTCAGAAAACCTTTACCGGACTATTTTTGAAACCACTCTGGCGGCGACCATTATTATCGAGGAAGATACGACCATTTCCCTTGTCAATTCTGAATTCACCAAGATGTCGGGATACTCCCAAGAGGAATGGGAAGGTAAAAAGAGCTGGACGGAGTTTGTCATTCCCGAAGATATGGAAAGAATGAAAATTCATCATCATCTGCGGCGCATTGATCGCAAGGCCGCGCCCCGGCATTACGAATTCGGCTTTATCGATAGTCAGAGACGCATCCGTAATGTCATCCTCATGGTGGATATGATCCCGCAAACCAATAAAAGCGTGGCGTCTTTCATTGACATTACCGATCATAAGCAAGCAGTGGAACGGCTCGAGGAATCAGAAAACCTGTACCGAACCATTTTTGAAAATACAGGAACTGCCACAATGATCGTCGAAGAGGATATGACGATTTCTCTGGCTAATACCGAATTTGAAACGCTCTCCGGGGCACCGAAAATTTACTGGGAAAACAAGCGCAAATGGACGGAGCTATTTAACCGCAATGATCTCAATAAGATGATTCATTACCACCAGCAGCGAAGAATCAATCCTGAAGTCTCGCCGCGAAATTATCAATGCACCCTTATCGACAAACAGGGCAGTAAGAAGATCATTTTGCTGTCAGTGGCCATAATTCCCGGTTCTCAGAAAAGTGTTATCTCACTCACTGATATTACGGAACAAAAGCACATAGAGGAGGCCTTGCAGAAACGTGAGCAGGAAATTCAGCAGAAATCACACAATCTGGAAGAAATGAACACCACTCTGAAAGTATTACTTAAGCAACGTGAAGCGGACAAGCAGGAACTGGAAGAAAAAGTTATTTACAATGTCAGAGACCTTGTCCTGCCTTACCTGAATAAATTGAAGGCAAGCCACTTGAATCCACGCGACGCGGCCATTGTAAATGTCATGGAAGCCAATCTCATAAATATTACCTCGTCCTTTTTACACAGCCTTTCCTCCAAGTATATAAACCTGACGCCGAAGGAGATTCAGGTGGCCAACCTGATTAAAGAAGGAAAAACTTCAAAAGAAATCGCTGACATTATGAGTGTCTGCCAGGGTGCCATTTCCCTACATCGGGATCACATTCGCAAAAAAATGGGCTTAAACAACAAGAAAATCAATCTCAACACCTATCTTAGCACTCTTACCTAATATAAGGTTTATATATATATTAGGCTCTTTTTTTTCTTATATTGTTTCTTTCCTGGATATACCTTATACTCACTCCCAATGAAAGCAAGTGCTTATCAAACCTGGGACTCGCCACGCTCTGCAGCGGCGGCGGCGTCTCCATGGCGACGGCCCTCGAATTTGTCCAAGCAAAAACAACTAAATAAGGAGGAGGATTACGATGAGCTTTAAAGAAGAGTACAAGCAGAAACTGGTTACACCTGAGCAGGCAGTTGGTGTTGTCAAATCAGGCGACTGGGTCGATTACGGTAATTTTACCATGGCACCGACCTATCTTGATCCATTTCTGGCCAAACGTGCCGACGAGTTGACCGACGTCAAAGTGCGTGCCGTCACTTATCCCGGGCTGGCTGCAGTGGCACAGGCTGATCCCACCAGGGAGAAGTTCTGCTATAACAACTGGCACTTCAGCGGCGGCGACCGGATCCTCCACGACAAAGGCCTATGTAATTATGTCCCCCTGCTCTACCATGAGGGACCGGGATTCTATAACAATAATCTCAACGATTCCGACGTGTTCATCGTGAAAGTGGCACCCATGAACCGGAGCGGCTATTTCAATTTTGGTCCTTCCTGCTCCATATCAAAGGCCGTCGCCAACCGCGCCAAGAAGGTAATCGTCGAGGTCAATAGCAGCGCTCCTTATTGCTATGGCGGATATAATGAGTCCATTCACGTCTCGGAAGTGGATTATATTGTCGAGTCGGACAACAAGCCCCTCTTCAGCCTGCCGGCGACGCCGATCAGTGAAGATGACAACAAGATTGCCAAGCTCATCATGAACGAAATCCGCGATGGGTCGGTCATTCAGCTCGGCATCGGCGGTATGCCGAACGCTGTCGGGGCAATGATCGCCCAGTCCGACCTGAAAGACCTGGGCGTCCACACGGAGATGCTCGTCGATGCCTTTGTCGACATGTATCAGTCCGGTGTTGTTAACAACAAGAAGAAGCAGCTAAATCCCGGCAAGATGGTTTACACCTTCGCCCTCGGGACCCAGAAACTCTATGATTTTCTCGATCACAATCCTTGCTGCGCCACCTATTCTGTTGATTATACAAACAATCCCACCCGGATCGCCCAGAACGACAACATGGTGGCCATCAACAACTCCGTGGAGATCGACCTTTACGGTCAGGTCAATTCCGAGTCGTCGGGGACCAGACAGATAACCGGTACGGGCGGCCAGTTCGACTACATCTTTGGCGCCTATAATTCCAAGGGCGGCAAGGCCTTTATCTGCATGACGGCATCACAAAAGAACAAGAAAACCGGTGAGATCAAATCGCGGATCGTGCCGACCCTGGAGCCCGGCGGCATCGTGACGATCCCCCGGACGGTCGTGAGTTATGTCGTGACGGAATACGGCATGGTCAATCTGAAGGGAAAAACCACCTGGGAGCGGGCGGATATGCTCATCAGCATCGCCCATCCCGAAACCAGGGAAGGCCTCATCAAGGCCGCCGAGGCACAGAATATCTGGCGGAGAAGCAATAAAAAGTAAAAAATTCAGTTAATGAACGGAGGTAAGAATTATGCCAAGCAAGTGGATCGATGAAAGAGATTAGAAGTTTTTGTTGCATTAGGTCCTGAAGATCGGAGAGCAGCTCCTGGGGAAGGGACCATTCCAGGATCATGACGCCGATATGGTTAATATTTAACATAGAAAGAAATATTTAATAAAACTAACATCAAATAAAAGAGGGAGGGTCATGGCTTAAGAACACAGTTTTGCAACAGCGGGTCCCGCAGGGTTGGGGCTCTGGCCGTAGCGGTTTTGGTTTTTGGTCCTGTATTTCTGGGATGTGTGGATCCTTCGGGTTTTCCGCTTCTGGCTGCCTGGCTCATTGGTGGTTTTGTTGTACAAACTATTGTTGCCATTATGGAACTCAAAGATTACAACATTACCGGCGGCAACGTGTTCTCTTCTTTTGCGCCTTCTTTATGCTGGCGTCAGCGCTCAGCGTTTTTGCCAAATGGTATATGATATCTTTTATGTTTACTCCAAAAGCCGTCAAAGCCGCGTTGGATGGTGCTGCGGTACTTGCAGGTGTCAAACCGGACATGCTGTCTCCCGCCCAGATCCAACAGGCCATGGCAGGTGTTGGTCCGGCTGTCGGCGCCATGCTGACTAAAGCCGTTTATATCGAAGGCTGGATGTGGATGGCGGGCGCTGCCTGGTTGACCCTATTAACACCGGCCTATGCCAAGGGTAGTTCTGGATTTTTCTTGACAGTATGCCTGGTCGATGTCTTGCTGTGGCTTATTGTCGGCGCCGATACCGGTTGGTTTTACATCGGCAGTGTCAAGATGTCAAAGATGATTATCGGTTATGGCATGATCGTTGTTGGCTTCTCCGGTATTTATTATGCCGGGGCCACTGTATGCAACACTGTTTACGGCAAGGCGATCTTTCCCGTACCGAAACCTTTTATTAAATAGCTTTCCGGGCCGGAGCAATCCGGCCCTTTTTTTAGATATTAATTATGTACGGTCTGCTGAGTAGTGACATCATCGGGCTATTGTCATGGATTGATTTTCTAGACGGATAATACGGTGTGCGGGCTCATTGTACTCCAAACAATATAACTTTTATAGAAAGGATTTTAGAACGATGAATAATGATGTAGTAATTGTATCCGCCTGTCGAACAGCTATCGGCTCCTTCGGCGGGACACTTAAAAGTGTAAACGGCGCCACCATTGCCAGCGTGACAATGAAGGAAGCCGTCAAGAGGGCCGGCATTGATGCTGGTTTAATCAATGACGTCCGTTACGGTTGCTGTCTGGAACACCATGACATGCTGAATGTAGCCAGGGTTGGGGCTTTGATGGCTGATATCCCTGTGACGTCCACGGCTGTTACTATCAATCGGGTCTGCATTTCGGGGATGGAAGCGGTCATCTCAGGAATGGCCATGATCAAGGCAGGCCTGGCGGATGTGATTCTTGCCGGCGGTGTCGAGCATATGTCCGGAACTCCCTATGCCTTATCGGGAGCAAGGTGGGGTTACCGTCTCCAGGACAGTGCTATGGAAGACACCGTAATTCGCGCCCTGTTCTGTGGTTCAAGGCTCCTGCCCGGCCCCGAGAAAGGTCCCATCAAGGAGGGTTCACCCATTGATATGTTCAAGGGAAAACCTTACATCATGGGACTTACGGCGGAATTTGTGGCTCAGATGCATAACATTAGCCGTGAAGAGATGGATAAGGTGGCCTTGCGGAGCCATAACAACGCAGAGAGAGCCACAAAGGATGGTGATTTCAAAGAAGAAATCGTTCCCATCGAAATCCCGCAGAAAAAAGGGAAGCCGCCGATTATTTTTGATAAAGATGAACACTTCATGCCCGGGCTGACCATTGAAAAGCTGGCCGCTCTTCCCGCGGCTTTCATTCCTAAAGTCGGCAAGGTAACCGCCGGAAACGCTTCCGGACTCAATGACGGCGCAAGCGGTATGGTCATCATGTCTGCCCAGAAAGCAAAGGAACTTAACCTCAAGCCCCTGGCTCGCATTAAAGCCGTTGGCTATGGCGGCTGCCATCCTTCCGTTATGGGGGTAAGCCCTGTTCCCGCAGTGAGGGATTTGATGAAAAAGTCCGGAATTATGATGAGTGACTTCGAACTCATTGAAGTGAATGAAGCCTTTGCCGCCCAGTATCTGGGCTGTGAAAAAGAATTGGGATTAAATAGGGAAATTACCAACGTGAACGGTTCCGGTATCGGGCTGGGTCATCCTGTCGGATCCACCGGTTGCCGTATCATGGTAACGCTACTACATACCATGAAAAAACGTAAAAAGACCCTCGGACTCGCCACCCTGTGCGGTGGCGGCGGAGTAGCCATGGCTGTAGCCCTGGAAATGTTATAAAGTTTGAAATACACAGGCATTAAGATTGATTTAAGCCTTCACACCTGAGTAATTAATACTATTTTCTTAAGGAGGAAATTAAAATGGCAAGTCAATGGGTTGATGAAAGAGACATTCGCTTTATCCTGCACGAGGTTTTTAATATCGGTGACGTACTCTTGGGCAAAGCGCCCTTTGAGGATCACGACACTGATATGGTGAACATGGTCCTTGATGCAGCGTTCAAGTTCGCTGAAAACGAGATTGCACCGACGTATCCCGATGAAGTCCATCGGAAAACAGTGGAAGCGGTTTTCAAGGACGGCAAAGTCTATGCGCCGGAATCTTACCACCGGTTATGGAAACTTTACGCGGAAGGCGGGTGGTTCGGTACGGCCGATAGCGCCGAGGTGGGAGGCCAGGGATTGCCTGAGGTGGTTGCCGCCGCCTGTAACAATATGTTCCTTGCCTGCAACCAAGCCTTCACCATGTATCCGGCTCTGACCCACGGTGCAGCTAAACTCGTGGAAAAATTCTGTTCCGAAGAACTGAAGGCGATTTACCTAAATAAGATGTTTGACGGCACCTGGGGCGGAACCATGTGCCTGACGGAACCGGGTGCCGGTTCCGACGTCGGCGCCCTGAAGTCAACTGCAAAAAGAAATCCGGACGGCACTTATTCCATTACCGGCACAAAGTGTTTCATCTCCTCCGGCGATCATGACTTGGCGAAAAACATCATTCATCCCGTTCTTGCCCGTATTGAAGGAGATCCGCCCGGCACAAAGGGCATATCCATCTTCCTTGTCCCCAAAATCAGGGTAAACGCCGACGGTTCACTCGGTGCGTCCAACGATGTCACTACAGGCAATATCGAAAGCAAGATGGGCATCCACGGCAACTCGACCTGCACCCTGAACTTTGGGGAAAACGGCAAGTGTATCGGCTATCTCATGGGACAGGAACGGGAAGGCATGAAGGTTATGTTTCACATGATGAACGAGGAACGGCAAGGTGTCGGTAATATGGGTGTGGCCCTCGCATCCTCGGCCTATCGCCATGCCCTGTCCTATGCAAAGGAACGCATCCAGGGCTCTAATGTCATGCAGAAGGATCCGACTGTGACGGTTCCCATCATCCAGCACCCCGATGTCCGCCGGATGCTTCTCAAGCAAAAATCCATCGTCGAAGGTATCCGGATGCTTTGCCTGTATTGCTACTACTCCATGGACCTCAGGAAAGCGGCTACAAATGATGTTGAAACCGAAAAATGGCAGGGAATAATTGAAGTTCTCACACCTATCGTGAAATCTTATTGCACCGACATGGGGATGGTTGTCAACGATCTGGCTGTCCAGACCTACGGCGGTTACGGATACTGCCGGGAGTACCCGGTGGAACAGTTAATGCGGGATCAGAAAATCAACGCGATCTATGAAGGAACGAACGCCATTCAGGCGCTAGATCTGCTTGGACGCAAGCTAGGCATGAAAAAAGGCCTGTATTTTATGAATCTCATCGCCGAGGCGAAGGCCGGTCTTGCCAAAGCCAAAAGCATGGAGATCTTCAGGGAAGAGACAGCCATTGTCGATGGCGCTCTTGATGCTGTCGTGAAAACAGCCATGGATTTTGCCGGCCTGATGAAGACCAATCCCTTTGTGCCGCTCATTGCTGCAAGCGATTTCCTCAACTGTTTCGGCGATGCACTGCTGGGCTGGTATCACATCTGGATGGCAACCGTGGCCGCCCAAAAGCTTCCCGATGCAAAAGGCCAGGAAAAGTCCTTCTATGAAGGAAAGATAGAAAGTGCTACGTTCTTCATCAAACGCACAACAGCGTTAGTCCCTGCAAAGTGTGATATTCTGAAGAAAGATGACATCAGTGCGATGCGAATTTCCGAAGAGGCTTTCGGCATTTAAACCTTCATGAGCACCCACTGCTACAGCGACTGCATTACGGAGATATGATGCGAACCCTTCGGGTTTCTGCATCATATCTCCGCTGCCTTATGCCTCTGCTTTGATCTATTCGATGCCAAGTTTCTCAATTCGGTAGCGGAGGGAATCAAATGTTACATGCAATAGTTCACCGGCTCGTGTTTTTGACCCCTTGGCTTTCTGCAGCGCTTTTTCAATGAACTTCTTTTCTATTTTTTCCAGTTCTTCGTTCAGATTTATGCCTTTATCTGGAATCTCAACATTGAAATTTGTTAATGTCGAAAATAATAAATTTTCCGGTAAAATTATATTGGAACTTTCCATCGCCACACTACGTTCAATAATATTTTCCAATTCGCGAATATTGCCGGGAAATGCGTAATCCATTAACAATTCCATAGCATAGGAAGATATAGTTCGGACTTCTTTATTAAACTCCCGCGCATATTTCTCAATAAAATGTTTTGTCAACAAGGGTATGTCTTCTTTACGTTCCCGGAGCGGTGGCATATGTATTGGAATGACATTGAGGCGAAAATATAAATCTTCCCGAAATTTTCCTTCTTTGACTTTTTCTAGCAGATTTTGGTTGGTTGCTGAAATGATGCGCACGTCACCTTTGATATTTTCCGCGCCGCCAATTCGCCGGAAAGTTTTCTCCTGAACAACTCGCAAAAGTTTGACTTGTAAAGCAGTAGGTAATTCTCCAATCTCATCGAGAAAGATTGTTCCTCCCCTGGCCATTTCAAAAAGACCAGGTTTATCTGCATAAGCGCCGGTAAAAGAACCTTTCATATAGCCGAACAATTCGCTCTCCAGTAAATTTTCCGGTATCCCACCGCAATTGATAACTACTATGGGCATTTTGGCTCGCGAAGAATTATCATGAATGGCCCTCGCTACCAGTTCTTTCCCGGTTCCGCTTTCCCCTAAAATTAAAATATTTGCCGGTGTATCAGCAACCTTTTTTATTATTTCATAGACTTTGAGCATCTCCCGGTTAGAGCCTATCATATTGCAAAACACTGTTTCTTCCATTGTTACTTTTAGTTGATTTTTCTCTTCCACAAGTCCTTTGTTGATTAACGCTGAACGGATGATTTGTTTTAATTCTTCATTACTGCCGCCTTTTTCCACATAATCAAAGGCACCCTCTTTCATTGCATTGATGGCGGTTTCTCCCGAGGCATATGCTGTAATTAAAATTACTATCGTTTCCGGACGCTGATCTTTAATGGTTTTGAGAAATTCAATGCCGTCGATTTTGGGCATCTTCAAATCGGTAATTACCAGATCAAAGTCTTTTTTAGAGCAGAGATTGATTGCCTTGGCCGGACCTTCGGCACTGGTCACATCATAACCTTCCTTGGTTAACATTATTTCCATAAACTCTCTCATTCCCTGATCATCATCAACAACTAGAATCCTCGCCATCCTATTTATCTCCTTCACTTTCTTTGCCACTCGGTAGCCACACTGTGCAATTTGTACCTTGATTCATGCTGCTTTTAATCTCAATTCTTCCGCCATATCCATCGACAATTCTGCCGACAATTGTCAAGCCCAAACCGGTTCCTTTATCTCTATTGGTAAAAAAGGGTTCAAATATTTTTTTTAAATCCTTTTCTTCAATCCCCGGTCCTGTGTCGGTTACGTTGATTTCCACAACTTCTTTATAGTGATGCATCATTGATTTTGTCGTAATGGAAAGAATTCCGCCCTCTTTCATCGCCTGGACTGCATTTAGCACCAGATTATGAATGACTTGTCTAATTTGTTCTCGATTGGCAAAAGCTGTCACCTTTTCGGCCAGTGAAATGCCGATGTTTATTTCACTCGTCCAATCCTTAGATAATTTTATATTATCCAGAACTTCCCTGGCAGTTTCATTTACATCTACCAATTCCCGGATTACGGGAATTGGCCTGGCTAATAAAAGAAAATCGCGCACAAAATTAACCAGTTGGTCTTTACCGCGCAATACTATTTGCATTAACCTTTCATCTGTATCCTTTAAATTTAGACTCTGCTTCAGGAGTTCAATCGAACCGGTAATTGATGCCAGTGGATTCCTCATCTCATGGGCCAGACCAGCAGCCATTTCACCGATCAGGGCCAGCCGTTTGCTTTTTTCCAGGGTTTCTTCCATTAGCTTAATCTCGGTAAGGTCCTGAAATATTAAAATATTGCCAATCTGTTTGTCATGCTTATCCTTCAGCGGAGAAATTGAGCATCCCACATGAATATTATTTCCGTGGTTACCTTTAATTACAACTTCTCTTCTGTTTCTTGTTTTTTCTTTAATTATTCCGGCAGTAAAAAAAGTTGTAAATTCCGGGAAAATTTCAGCCACAGGCCGGTTTGCTACAATAGACAGCGGAAATCCCGTAATTTCTTCCGCCGCCCGGTTGAAAGTCTTTATTGAGCCCTGCAAATTAATTGTCATTACACCCGTATCTACAGATTCCACTATGCTGCGGAAAAGCAAGTCCAGTTGCTTGAATTCCGATTCCCTTTCCTGAAGCAGAAACCTTGCCTTTTTTTCCTGTTCGACAACAAAGCTTGCTAAAAAAGCTAATATATAAAACGATACAATGTGCACCAGTATCCGGATAAAAACATCTTCGGCCGTAAAGTCATTTTTATATTCCACCGGCGAAACCGGAGGAATAATTGTGTAAAACTCGAAATCCAGCAGCAACCCGTAAAAGATGCTTGCCGCCGAAGCTATTATCAAGCCACCCCTACGGCCAAGAAATATTACCGAGTATATTATTACCAAAGTATATAAAACTGAATAATTGCCGCGCAAACTTCCGGTAATATAGACGATCAGAGTAACTAAAATGACATCAACTGCCAACTGTAAGTAGATATTTATTCTTAAATCATTAAATATTTTTAAAAGCAGAATGTAGGCGATGGAGAAAAAATACGTTGCTGCAATGATAAAATAAAGGAAATTGAGAGTGCCTACGGAGACTGGAAATCCTGTTTTTTTTATATCGATAAAAATTGCCGCACCCAAAAATAAAGTGATGATGATCAATCGGAAAATTATTAATAAACGCAGGCGCGATTTATTTTTTTCTTCTGGCGGGATTTTCCTATCTGCTGTCATTATTTGGTTACATCCTTTTTTGACGCAACATACTGAATATCATGTTATAATATTTTAGTCATTTTGGCTAACACTTTGATAAGCTTCCGGGGAAAGACTTTGCAACAGATGAAGCGACCATTAATTTTCCCATTTATCGGACTGATTGCCGGAATTATTACCGGTAATTATTTCGATCTCCCTTATAACGTTTTGCTCGTCTCTCTGATTTTCATTCTTGTTTTACTATTGGTGACGCAAAGGAAAAAGTGGTGGACTGCATGCTTTTTATTCATTTTCTGTTTTGCATTTCTTCTGGGCGTTTTTAATATTCAGAAACAACAATATTCAATCCAATCAGATCAACACATATTGCAACAGACGGATTCCGGCAAAAAAACTGTCGAAGGCATTGTTATTGAAAGTCCGCTTTCTTATCCCGCAAAAAATATTTTAATTGTCAGTTGTGTCAGACTAATTAAAAATGGCGTTTATATTCCGGTTACGGGTAACATGCGACTGGTAATTCCGGCTGATTTGAATTTCTCTTACGGTGATTTTATTCGCTTCCACTCTGTGTTAAAAAAAATCCAAAGCTTCCAGAACCCCGGCGGCTTTGATTATGAACGTTATCTCAATCGGCAGGGTATTTATGCAACGGGCTTAATAGCTAACACATCCGGAATAATTCTCCTGCGGCAAAACGCGGCCAGCAGCATTAAATTGCAGTTGGAATTATTCCGTATGTATTTGAAAGGGATTATTTATAGAAATTCTCCCTCGCCGCAAAGAGAAATTATTGAAGCCATGACTATTGGCAATCAAACTGGAATACCGGTGGATATCGTTGATAACTTTAATAAGACCGGAACATCTCACATTCTCTCCATTTCCGGTCTGCATATCGGGATGGTTGCAGCGATAGCATTTTTCTTTATTAGTGTTCTCCTAAAATCATCCGAATATCTGATGCTCAGATTAAACATAATAAAAGTATCCGCTGTGGCGGCATTTTTCCTTGTATTAATTTATTCCTTAATTGCCGGCATGGGTGTAACTGTCATCAGATCGGCTCTGATGGCGCTGGTTTTTTTGATTGCGTTAATATTTGGTAAACAAAGAGATCTTTATAATACACTGGCGCTGGCGGGATTGATTATTCTGATTATAACGCCTGCAGCTCTTTTTGATATTTCTTTTCAGCTCTCGTTTCTGGCTGTCCTGGCCATGATTTATATCATCCCGAGATTCAGTAATATGCGTTTTGAGCAAATTTCGTTTCTCCCGGCCCGGGGCATTAGTATCATCCGTTATCTGTATATGTCGATACTTGTTTGTCTGGCAGCAACAATCGGCACCTTACCCTTGATTATCTTTTATTTTAACCGTATTTCATCAGTGACAATTATTGCCAATCTGATTGCCGTACCTCTCCTGGGAACATTAACTCTGGCAATAGCCATGCTTTTTCTTCTAGCTGCATTTTTCTCGCCGGTACTTGCCGGTTTCATAATTAAGATTGCTTCTTTCTTTGTCCAGATATCTTTAGAAATAATTAATAAATTAGCATCACTTCCATGGTCCTCATTCAGTATTACCAAACCAAGTATCCTGGAAATTGTTATTTTTTATCTGTTTCTGGTACTTCTAATTCAATTTACCGACGCTCAAAGAGGCCTGGAAAATAAAAAAAGCTATTTCCTGCGGAATCCTGCGATATTGAAATGTTTACTACTCTTTACGGTGATTTTTTTTATCGGTGATACCATTTATCTTTCCTGGAAGGATAAACTTTCTCCGAATTTAAGAATCACCGCCATCGATGTCGGTCAGGGTTCTTCTTTTCTAGTGCGTTTCCCCGGCGGAGAAAATATGCTGATCGACGGCGGTGGCTTTGCCGACAGTTCTTTCGATAGCGGCAAAATGATTATTGCTCCTTATCTTTATTCCGAAAGAATCAAGAAAATCGAAACGGTGATCCTTACTCACCCGCATCCTGATCACATGCTTGGCCTTTTCTATATCTTGGATAATTTTAATGTTCGAGAATTCTGGAGTACCGGAAGTGTCGGGGATGATGAAAATTATCAAAAATTGCAGAAAATCATTGTGGAGCGAAAAATCAAGGCATTTCCTCTGACGGCAGGAGTTTCTTTTAAGAAAAACAGTATTGTGGAAATAAATATTTTATGGCCGCCCCGCATCTCCGAATTTGCTGGGAGAGAATTATCGGATTCCGATATCAATGACTCATCCCTGGTATTCCGAATAAAATATGGCCGGATATCTTTCCTTTTTACCGGCGACATCGCTGCAAATATTGAAAATAGACTTCTGCGGTCAGGAAAAGATTTAAAAAGTGATGTCCTCTTCGTCCCGCATCACGGATCCGTCCATTCCAGCAGCAGTGATTTTATCAAAAAAGTGGCCTGCCGCTATGCTATAATCAGTGCGGGAAAAGGCAATGTTTTCCGCCATCCCCACCCATTGACTCTGGAGCGTTATCATGCCGCGCAAGTACACGTTTTGAGGACAGATCAGGATGGAGCGGTAACCATTACAACAGACGGCACGGAATTGTCAGCAGAAACGTTTGTTAAACACAGGTAAGTCCTTGCCGGTAAAACGTATTTTTTATTGCCAAGCTCCGCTTTGTATGCTAACTAACTCTTTTAATAAATCACAAGGGTTCTATGGAAAAAATTACTGTAATCAAAGGTTTTAAAGATATCTTGCCGGAAGATACTCCTGATTGGTGTCGGGTGGAATTAATTGCCAGGCAAATTTTCGGCTCTTTCGGGTTCCGCGAAATTCGCGTACCCATTATGGAAAAGACCGAACTATTTAAAAGGAGTATCGGCGAAACGACGGATATCGTAGAAAAGGAAATGTACACCTTTGCCGACCGCGATGAAGAATTACTGACTCTTCGCCCTGAGGCTACGGCATCTATCATCCGTGCTTATATAGAGCATAATATGCTCTCTGCCGAACCGGTCACCCGGCTTTTTACCATGGGGCCGATGTTTCGCCGGGAAAGGCCGCAGAAAGGCCGTTTCCGTCAATTTCATCAAATCGATGTCGAACTATTTGGTGATGATAAGCCACAATCTGATGTAGAAGTTATTTTAATGCTGATTCATTTTCTGGAATCGACCGGACTTTCCGAACTGGCTCTGGAGATTAATTCTCTGGGCTGTAAAGCATGTCGACCTGCTTTTTCACAGGCGGTTGTGAATTATTTAAAAGGATCAGAAAAGGAACTTTGCCCTGATTGCCAAAGAAGAATAACCACAAATCCCCTGCGAGTTTTCGACTGCAAAGTAGAGAGTTGCAGCTCTATTATTGCCCGGGCTCCCCGGATATTAGACTATTTATGCACCGGCTGTGAAGAGCACTTTGCGGAGGTCAAATCCTATCTTGATGATTTAAATGTTCAATATGCAATTAACCCCACTATGGTGCGTGGCCTTGATTATTATGTAAGAACAGCTTTTGAAGTTAAATCCGGATCCCTCGGAGCGCAAAATTCTCTGGCCGGTGGCGGTAGATATGACGGCCTGATTGGTGATCTGGGCGGGCCGGAAGTTGCCGGGATCGGCTTTGGCGTCGGAATTGAACGTCTTCTGGCCTGCTTGCCTGATACTGAAAAAAGCAAATACAAGACGGATTTGTTTATTGCCGCACTGGGACAGCGTGCGCAGAAAATCGGTTTTATGCTGGCTTGCCAGTTGCGCCGGGCGGGTATTGCCGCAGCCATGGATTATTCCGACAAGAGTTTAAAAAGCCAGATGAAACGTGCCGACAAATTAAACAGTTCCTACACGTTGATTTTTGGCGATAAGGAAATTGATGAAAAACGTCTCGAACTAAGAAACATGAACACTAAAAATCAGCAGGTTTTATTATTAGACAACTTGCTGGATACATTAATAAACATAATTAAAGAGAGGTAAATGGTTTTGGCTAATTTTTTAACTACCGATAAAAGGACGCATTACTGTGGAGATTTGAAAATATCCGATGCGGATAAAGAAGTGATTCTCATGGGCTGGGCCCATCGCCGGCGTGACCATGGCGGTGTAATTTTCGTCGATTTGCGTGACCGTGAAGGAATTGTGCAAGTTGTCTTTAACCCTGATGCCGGAGATTCTGTCCATGATCAGGCACACAAAATCCGCAGCGAATATGTTCTGGCAGTTAAGGGAAAAGTGCATCGAAGGCCGGAAGGCATGGGAAACCCTGCCTTGAAAACCGGTGAAATTGAAGTCATTGTTTCGGAACTGGAAATAATGAATGAATCCAAGACACCTCCTTTTTCTTTTGATGATGATGAAATATCGGAAAATATTCGGCTCAAATACCGCTATCTGGATTTACGCCGTCCGGTAGTCCAGAAGAATTTGTTTTTACGCAGCCGGCTTGCCGCATCCACTCGTCATTACTTTGAACAAAACGGGTTTATTGAAGTGGAAACTCCTATTCTGGGAAAAAGCACTCCCGAAGGCGCACGTGATTATCTTGTGCCCAGCCGTATCAACAAGGGAACATTTTATGCTCTGCCGCAATCACCCCAAATATTCAAGCAACTGCTGATGGTATCTGGTTTTGACCGTTATTATCAAATCGTGAAATGCTTCCGTGATGAAGATTTACGTGCCGACCGTCAACCGGAATTCACGCAAATTGACGTCGAGATGTCCTTTATTACCGAAGAAGATATCATGCAAATTATGGAAGGATTAATGGCGGCAATATTTAAGGATTGTCTGGGGCGGGAAATTAAACTGCCTCTGCCCCGGCTTACCTATCATGAGGCAATAAACCGTTACGGTAAAGATAACCCCGATGTGCGTTTTGGCATGGAACTGGTTGACCTCACAGATATTGTCAAAGATTCCGGGTTTAAACTTTTCGGGGAAGTTGCCGCATCCGGCGGAATTATCAAAGCTATTAAAGTGGAACTGGCCACAAGCCTGTCGCGTAAAGATCTGGACGGGTTAAAGGATTACGTTGCCATTTACGGTGCTAAGGGACTGGCCTGGGCCAAAGTTAACGCCGCCGATTGGACTTCGCCGATATATAAATTTCTCCGTCCGGAAGAAATCGAAAAAATATGTATGTCAATGGGAGCAAAGGAAGGCGATATAATTTTCTTTGTCGCCGATACACCACGCGTTGTTAACGATTCCCTGGGTAATTTACGAATTCATCTGGCCAAGAGATTGGATTTAATCGATTCCGCAGCCCTCTCATTTACCTGGATTACGGAATTCCCGCTGATGGAATATTCCGACAATGAAAAACGTTTTGTATCGACGCATCATCCGTTCACATCGCCTTTTCTGGAGGATCTGCCGCTTCTTGCTTCTCAAACGGGAAAAGTTCGGGCAAGGGCCTATGATCTTGTATTGAATGGCTCGGAAATCGGAGGAGGCAGTATTCGTATTCATCGCAAAGACGTACAGGCTCAGGTATTTGCCGCTCTGGGCTTATCCGATGAAGATGCCCGGTCCAAATTCGGGTTCCTGCTCGACGCGCTTGAATACGGCGCACCGCCTCATGGCGGCCTCGCTTTCGGTCTCGACCGTCTAACCATGATTATGACTCATGCAGAATCCATTAGAGATGTTATTGCTTTTCCCAAGACACAGAAAGCATCCTGCTTGATGTCTGATGCACCTTCAAAAGTAAGCATTGAACAATTGATGGAACTTTCAATAAAAATTGTTTAACTGGAATTAGTGGAGAAACAAAATGGTAAAATGGAATAAAGAAAAAAGGTTACTCAATCAACAACAAAGCAAATTCTGGAAATTTGAATTAAGAGATGTTGATGAACCTAATTTACTCAAAGACATATTTCCCTATAGTGAAGTAAGCAAGATTGTTTTTGATAATAAAATAATTCCGATCAGTCCGCCGGAGGAAATTTTTATTACCGACACAACGTTCCGGGACGGCCAGCAGGCTCGCCCCCCCTATTCCGTCGAACAGATCGTCGAAATTTTTAAACTTCTGCATAAACTAGGTGGCCCCAATGGCGTCATCCGACAGACCGAGTTTTTCCTTTATAGTAAAAAAGACCGGGAGGCTGTTGAAGAGTGTCTTAAACTTGGATTCAGATATCCGGAAATGACCGGCTGGATTCGGGCGGCCAAGGAAGATGTGCATTTAGTTAAAGAGGCCGGATTGAAGGAAACAGGATTGCTCACATCTGTTTCCGATTACCATATTTTTTTAAAACTCAATAAGAAACGAAGCCAAGCGATGGATGATTATCTAGGCATTGTTAAATCCGTCCTGGAATTGGGTATTATACCCCGCTGTCATTTTGAAGATATTACCCGGGCGGATATTTACGGTTTTTGTATTCCCTTCGCCACGGAATTAATGAAACTGCGTGAAGAAAGCGGCATCGATATTAAAATTAGACTTTGCGATACCATGGGCTACGGCATAACGTATCCGGGAGCTTCGCTTCCGCGTAGCGTGGATAAACTGGTGCGCACTTTCATCGAGGACGCCGGTGTTCCCGGCAGTCTGTTGGAATGGCATGGACATAATGATTTCCATAAAGCAATGGTGAATGCCTCTACCGCCTGGTTGTATGGCTGCAGTGCAGCCAATTCCACATTACTTGGTCTTGGTGAAAGGACGGGTAATCCGCCCATTGAATCTTTAATTATGGAATACATCGCCCTCAAAGGGCATAATGATGGCATTGACACAACGGTTATTACCGATATCGCCGAATATTTTGAAAAAGTAATTGGCATAAAAATACCGCATAACTATCCTTTTGTCGGTTCGGAGTTCAATGTT
Organism: uncultured delta proteobacterium; assembly: GCA_903907985.1. Taxonomy (GTDB): domain Bacteria; phylum Desulfobacterota; class Syntrophia; order Syntrophales; family Smithellaceae; genus MVRV01. The sequence continues at coordinate 85,736 of CAIVQG010000065.1, read as the reverse complement.
ACCCGGGCAGGTGTTCATGCCGATGGTCTGATTAAATGTGAAGAAATTTACAATATCTTCGACACCAACAAAATATTAAAACGGCCTATTGTTACAATGATCACCGATAAGTCCGGTAATGCCGGTATTGCCTTCTGGGTTAATCAGCGCTTTAACCTTACCGACGAAGACGCCATTGATAAAAGGCACCCCGGCATTTCTAAAATCAATAAATGGATTACCGAGCAATATGATTCCGGTCGCCAGACAAGTATTTCTCCGGAAGAACTGGAGAAAAAAGTACGCAAGTATATACCGGAACTATTTATGTCCGAGCTCGAAAAGATTAAAGTCACTGCGGAAAAAGCCGCCGTAGCTGCCGTCAGCCAGATCATTGATCATGCGGAAATGAAATTCATGAATCCGGAAGTACAAGAACCGCTGATGCAGCAATTTGTTGATGAACATCCTTCCATTCAATTTGCCTACATAGTAGACATGAATGGCCGCAAAACGACAAAAAATATTACCAACGTCGCCGACCGCGCGAAATACGAAAACTATGGTGTGGGCACCGATCAATCAGACCGGGAATGGTTTATTAAACCTCTCCAGACGGGCAAAATTCATGTCACCGATTTTTTTATATCTAAAATGACCGGTGTGCTCTGTTTTACTGTCTCGGCACCTCTGGTCGACGCTAAAGATGAAATGATCGGTATCTTCGGAGTTGATATTCAGTTTGAAGACTGGGTAAAAAGAGCCGAAGAGATGACTGACACGGATCAAATTGCGCTTCGAGCAGAATACGAAGAAGCGAAAAGCAAAGCCAGGCATGGCCGCCACTGAATATTAGCAAATATCTTAACCAATAAAAAAGCTGAAGCGTTATTCCATCAATTAAACGCTTCAGCTTTTTTATTGTACATATTTGTAACAGGGTCAATTAAAATAGCAGATTGTGCTCTACCAATCAATCCCCTGCTCTCTTAAAAAATCCTGCGCCTTCTGATAGCCTAATCTGGCCGCTATCTTGTAATCGTTGAATGCTTGTTTCCTATTGCCTATTTTATGATAGGTAATCCCTCGATTATAATAGGCCTCTGCATATTGAGGGTCGAGCTCAATGGCCTTGTTAAAATCATTTATGGACTGATCATTGTTGCTCAGTTGATAATAGGCGCCCCCACGGTTATTATAGGCCTGTGCATCTAGCGGATTTAGTTCAAGCGCCATATTATAATCTTTGATAGCCTGATTGTGGTTGCCAAGTTTATAATACGCCACCCCGCGGTTATAATAAGCGGTTGCATCTTGCGGATTGAGCTCGATGGATTTGTTATAATCGTTGATAGACTGATTGTGGCTGCTATGTTTATTTTGCTTTCCGCGAATAGCATTAAGAAGTTTTTCAGTAGAATTAATGTCGTTTTTACCTGCCAATAAATTTCTCCTTTTTCCCGTCTTTTACACGATTTTTATTCTATCATCCTATTTAATTAATTTCACAATAATCGGCACTTCCATGGTTATTACAGGGCTTGCAGGGTTAACGCCATCGTTTTACTAACTGTTGAGATTTATACAGCAACCCCGGCAAAAAAGCAAGAAACGCTATCCAATGGTTTATTCTGTAAAATGAACCAGCATAACAACAAATAAGAAAGCTGAAGCGCTATTCTGTCCAATAATCGCTTCAGCTTTCTTCGGTTATTCCTGATAATATTTATTTAGCTGCTCTTTGCAGATCTTTTACCATATCTGTTTTTTCCCAGCGGTAATTATCCATGAAGAGTGTGCGGGGAATATTTCGGTAAATATCGCCGTTGAGCAGGCCAAATTTTGTAATCATCCCTTCCGGCGTTAGATCAAAATTATCTTCGATAATTTTTTCCAGACGATCATCGGAGATTTTGCCCGTGCCGAATGTATTGACGTATATGGAAAACGGTTTGGCAATGCCGATGGCATATGCCAGCTGGACCGCGCATTTGGAGGCCAATCCTGCAGCAACAATATTTTTAGCAACATAGCGCGAACCAAAGGCTGCCGAACAATCAACTTTTTCCGGCGTTTTATTGACGACGGCTCCCCCGCCCAACTGTGCGCCCGGATAACCACCGTAAAACTGCACCACCAGTTTTCTTCCGGTAACTCCGGAATCGGCCGCACTGCAGGAATTAATGGCATTCCATTCGCCTGTCGGGTTGAATAAAAATTCCGTCTTGTTGTCCACACAATCTTTGAGACAATCAAAAGCGATCTTTTTGGCTTTGTCTCTTACTTTGCTCCGGGCACCCTTGACAAAACGGTAATCAATCGCATTGGACATGAGAACTTTGGCTACACGCAACGGTTTTCCCGTCTTGCTGTCATAATCAACGGAAACCTGCCCTTTCCCATCCGGCGCAAAAATCGGATCTTGACAGAATTCAAAAGCTCGCATCATTTTATTGACCAGGACATAAGGCAAAGGAAGAAGTTCCGGTGTTTCGTCACAGGCAAAACCATACATAATGCCCTGATCACCCGCCCCGATTTCCTTATCTTTGTTTAAAAGGCAGCTCGTACCCTGATTAATATCCGGCGACTGGGGAATGATGGCATTAAGTACACCCATTAAATGCCCGTTTAGGCCCACGGCCGCGTGATTATAACCAAGATCAACAACGGTATCCCGGGCAATTTTATCAATATCGACATAAGTTCTTGTCCTTACCTCGCCGCCGACCAAACATATTCCTTTGCCTAAAAACACCTCAATGCCGCAGTGCGGCATGTTTGCCAGGGTAAGCTTCAGTTTTTTTTCTTCATCGAGGATGGCCGCGATAACATTGGCCGCAATAATATCGGCAACCAGATCAGGATGACCCACTTTGACACTTTCCGACGAAATCTGCATATTATTTATCTCCTTACATGATTTTTATGCGGGCTTAATTACTTACAAATAAAAAAACCCGCGCTAAAGCACGGGTTAATTGAAGGATTTACTGATCTTCAGTGCTTTAGCACATTTATAAAGCGGAGCAATTTACGTTTAAATCACCGCTTGGCGGTCACCATAACACATAAACACATAAAATCAAGAAATAATTGTTGATCTTAGTCATACCCGGCAGGATCGTACTTATTGCTGCCGGACTCCGCTTTAGCCTTGATCCTTACGCCGCCGGCAATGCTGTCAGTATTCATCATACAAAGTCCAATGTTCCAATGGACGCATTTCATCCTGCAACGATAGCGGCGATATTTCTCTGATGAATCGAGATGGTGACAGCGTCAGCGCGCCGGAAGAACGCGTGTAATCAATGACCGGAGTACTCAAATATAGTTGATCTTTCGCCCGGGTTACGGCCACATAAAAAAGTCTTCTTTCTTCTTCTTCACCGCCCGGTTCTTTCAATGCCCGTTGCAAAGGAATCATGCCATCGGCACACCAGATCAAGAAAACATAGGCCCATTCCAATCCTTTGGCTTGATGGATTGTACTTAAGATAACTTTATCTTCTTGTTGATGTTCTAGATGTTCTTCCTTGTTCATATTTGTCAGCAGGGCTAATTCATTTAAGAAATCTTCCATGCGGGGAAATTTAGCCGAAAAGTTACCCAACCCAATTAAATCATCTTCCCGAGAAAAGGCATCCGAATAATTATCCTGCAGATAAATGCGGTAACCCGTTTTGTTTAACAGTACATCGATTATTTTTTCCGGAACACGCTCCAGCGGTTGCAGGGCTAATAGGGCCTGAATCGTATTGCGGCATTCTTCAATACCCGGTTTTGCCTGCTTGGGCGTTATTTTCAGAAAATCATCGCTGAAAATTGCTTCCAGCGGATTTTCTTCTTTGACTAAATATTTCCAGAGTTTTTCTATAGTAACCTTGCCTATTTTGGGATACATGATCAATATACGCCGCCAGGCCAGCTCATCTTGCGGATTCACAATTATCCGCATGTAGGAAGTTACGTCTTTGATATGGGCCTGTTCAAAAAAGCGGATTCCGGAACGAATATCAAAAGGAATGTTGCGCCTGACGAATTCCATCTGCAATTCCATTGAATGATAATGGGCCCGGTAAAGGACAGCAATTTCTTTTAACTGTATTCCGCTGCGGCTCAGTTCGGTTATTCTCTGGGCAACAAAATCTGCCTGTTTGAGCACATTTTGCGCTGAAACCATCACCGGTCTCATCCCGCCTTGGCGGACAGCTCTTAGTTCTTTCGGAAATTGCTTTTCATTGTTGGTAATACTTAAATTTGCCAGATGCAATATCTGCGGTGTGCTGCGGTAGTTTGTTTCCAGTTTAAAGATTTTGCAGTCCGGATAACGACTGGGGAAATTGATGATATTACTGAAATTGGCTCCGCGAAAAGAATAAATACTTTGTGAATCATCACCCACAACCATCAGGTTTTTATGAGCTGATGCCAGCATATCCACAATATCGGCCTGAATAATATTCGTATCCTGATATTCATCAACCAGGACATGCTCAAATCTGTTGGAAAGTGAATTTAATAAATCAGGATTATCCAGCAGTAATGCGCGACAATTACAGAGCAGATCATCAAAATCCATTACCGAAAGTTCCTTCTTCTTTTGCACATAAAGGCTGGCAATTTGATTAATTTCATTGACCAGATGCAGAAAGAAGGGATATCTCGTTTGTAACAAATCTTCCAAATTGCTTTGAGTGTTCAGAGCTAAACCGATAATTTCCGAAATTACGTTACTTCGGGGGAATTTGGATAATTTAGGATCAATTTTTAACTGGGCCATGCAGGTGGAAATGAGCTGTCGGGAATCTTCACTGTCCACAATCGTAAAGTTGCTTTTATAACCTAAGCGATAGGCATAGCTTCTTAAGAGAATGTGTGCGATATGATGAAATGTACCACCAAGAATTTTCCCGGCATAGGAATTCAGAATGACTTCCACCCGGTTAAGCATGGAGCGTGCGGCCTTATTGGTAAATGTCGCCAATAAAATGCGCTCCGGTGGAACACCGTTTTCCAATAAGCGGGCAACACGATAGGTCAAAGTGCGGGTTTTGCCACTTCCTGCTCCGGCCAGAACAAGAAGTGGCCCGCCTGCTTCCATTACAACTCTATACTGCTCGGAGTTGAGTTCTTTTTCATAATCAATCATTAAATGAATTTAACCAAATAGCCTTCAATGCTAACCTTTGAGCGCCTTCTTAATTTCTTCAACGGTATCTTTAGAACTCAGAGAGAGGAAATTTTTCAGCAATCCTTCCTTCTCATAAAAACCAATCAGTGGAGCTGTCTTGTTATTGTAGGTTTCCAGCCTGTTGGTAATTGCCTCTTCGGTTTCATCGGCTCGCTGAATAACCGGGCTGCCGCATTTTTTGCATTTGCCGCCTTCGGCCGGGGGATTACTTTTAACATTGTAAATTTCCTGACAGGAAGAATTGGAGCAAGTTCTTCTGGTCGTAAGACGGTCCAAAATAACATCCCGGGGCACATCCAGGTTCGCCACAAAATTCATTTTAATTCCAAGTTTTATCAGTAACTCTTTAAGCTCTTGGGCCTGTGGTATCGTTCTGGGAAAACCGTCCAGGATAAATCCATTTTGACAATCCGGTTCCTGCAGACGTGCTTCCATAATCTGCATAATCAAGGAATCTGGTACAAGGTCTCCTCGATCCATATAATCCTTGGCTTTTGTTCCTAATTCCGATCCTTGTTTAACGGCAGCACGTAAAATGTCACCGGTAGATATCTGGACAGACCCGTCATATTCGGTCAAAAGCTTAGCCACTGTGCCCTTCCCTGCTCCGGGAGCACCTAACAAAATTATTTTCATGATTCCCTCCATTTATTTAATCTTTTATTTAAATGAACTGCGCTTAGGGGCCGTTATGAAACAACCACTACTGCGGGTGGCAAGTCCGTTTCGTTACGGCCCCTTATGCCGGTTACAATATAACAGTCATTATTGAACAACGGCTTATAATGGATAATACTTCTGCGGTCAAGGTAATATAGCTTTCAGGAATTAATGCTGCTGCTGATTTTGCACTTTAATTTCCAATAATTTCATCCAGAATTTCCCGGTAATAAATAATCGGTCACCCTCCGGATCGTAAGCAACTCCGTTTAAAACATCTTTCCTTTCTGACTGTGGAAGCAACACATTTAATTGGTACAGATCAATCCAACCCAATACTTTGCCTGTTTGCGGTGATATACGGGCAATGACATCTTCTTGGAAAACATTGGCCCAGATTTCGCCCCGGACGAATTCCAGTTCATTAAGATTATTCACCGGCATTTCACCATCCTGTACAGTAATTTTGCGGATGACGGAGAATGTTTGGGGATTCCGATAGGTGATAACTGGTGTGCCGTTACTCATAATTAAAGATTTTCCATCGGTAGTCAATCCCCAACCCTCGCCCGAATAAAATAATTTTCCCATTTCCCGGAAGCTTACCAAATCATAAATAAAGCATGTTTGATTCTTCCAGGTAAGCTGATAAATCTTATTGTCCAGAATGGCCATGCCTTCGCCAAAATATTTTTCTCTGAGCTTAACTCTTTTGATTACTTTTCCCGATTTAATTTCCATCTTTTTTAAAACAGACTTGCCGTTTAATCCGGTGGATTCATATAAATATCCCTGATGATAGACAAGACCCTGGGTGAATGCTTCCGGATCATGGGGAAAAAAGTTAACAATGGTAATATTGGATATCGGTGTTTTAGTAGTTTTGAAAAGGCTGAATGACGATATTTTTTTATCTTCAGCAGCTGCCTGCTGCCAGCCGATAGAAAAGAAAAATATCATTGCTACTACAAAGTAAGAACGTAAATATTTCATTTAGAAATTACTAAACCCGATTTCTTTGGCGTATTCAAATTGCCTTTGCCAGGGTATATTCGGATGTGCTTGATCAAATGGTGCAGCGCCTAAAAGTTTGATTGCTTCGGCATCGGCTAAAACGGGATGATAAGTACTGAGAAATCCTTTGTCTTCGGCAATTTTATGATGGTTTCCCGGCAGACAGTCACATTCCGCCACAATGTCAATCACTGCATTGATAACCACCGTTTTATTTTGAATTACTCTCCAAATCGCGGCAGCAGTTTCCACCAGTTTTTCCTGAAATACTTTAATATCCGTATCCCATATTATCTTCAGTGCAGTTTCCGGACACATGGCAATGCACTGGGCACAGCCAATGCATTTGGCTGGATCATAAACGGGAAAATTATTTTCGGCCATTGTTGCCGCTCCTGTCGGACAGACATCAACACACTCGCTACATTTTATGCATTTTGCTTTAATGAGTTTCGGCTTGGCATCTGCATGCATGCGCTGTTTTTGTGCTCGAGACGCAAAACCCATGGATATGTTCTTTATCGAACCACCGAACGCCGCTTCCATATGTGCCTTGAAATGGGAAAGAATCACGAAGCCATCAGCATCCTGCACAACTTTTCCCGTTTGTACTGTTTTAAAATGTTTGAAACCGGCAGGCAGGTCAATGATGCTTTTCCCGTCTAGTCCATCCCCTATTCTTATAGGACAGCCTAAATATTCTTCTGTAAAACCATGCTTTGCGGCGGTCTTTAAAGATTCCTGACCATCGCGGCGGCCACCGGAGTATAGCACTGTAGTATCAACAACAAATGGTTTTATGCCGGCTGCCTGAAGCCATTTCACTATTTCCCGTGCATAAAGAGGTGACAAATAATTCTTATTGCCTATTTCACCCCAGTGCAACTTGATCCCAATTCTGTCGCCACTTTTAAATGGTTTTTTAGTTTTTGCTAAAACGGACTGGAGTGCCTGAAGCCTTGATTCTTCACTGGCAGAGCATTTCTGAAATTGAATTGATTTATTCATTTTTCAAATAACCTCTTAGGTGGCGTTACGAAATAACACTTTATTTCTCTATATTGTTATGGTCCCTTATGCCGATTATGATATTATGATATTATGATATTGCCTTTAATTGCTGAACAACGGCTTACCCGGTTTGGCATCTGCAGCACGCAGATAAACAGGAACAAAGGTGGCTGGATCGAGTAATTCATTTCGGAAATATTTTTCGCGCCCTAAAATACCAACAGCGGAACCTCGGATATGCTGCTGCATACTTGCGGCAATCTTTATTGTCCCTGTCTTTTCCTTGAAGAGATCGCGGTATTTTATTGCGCCTTCACCAACGAGAACCGTATCCTGTTTAGCATCCAGCAAAATTTCTCTGGGATCAATAACAGTTTCCGGAAACAGTTGCTGCAACAAACCTTTATCATTATATCTGTAACAAGCAGTATAGACATGATCACGGCCGGCATCCATCACTGAATAAATTAATGACGCATCCTCTGTTACATTTAAGGCCAGAGCCATTAGCGAGGATACCCCAACAGCAGGTTTGCCCGAAGCGAGCAATAATCCTTTCATAGTACTAACTCCGACACGCAGTCCGGTAAATGATCCGGGTCCCAGAGTGCAGGCAAACAAATCAATGTCCGTAATTTTCAATCTTAATTGTCCGCAAGCATCTTCTATGGCCGGCAGCAATGTTTCGGAATGATTTAAACCGGCGTTTATAACCACATCATACAGAATTGTATCATCCTTTAATAAGGCAATTGCGACGGTCTTAAAAGAAGTATCAAATGTTAGAGTTATCATATCATTTAAAGTATTTTAACAGATCATTAATTATTGGTAAGTTCATCCGTTCAATGTCAATCATAATTACGAAGATCATTAACACGGCTAAAACGGCAAATCCTATCTGCTGGCCAATCTCCTTCACTTTCATGCTTATTTCTCTTCGTGTCACCATTTCGATTACATAAAACATGATATGGCCGCCGTCAAGAACCGGAATGGGAAAAAGGTTAATCACTCCTAAATTGATGGAAAGCAAAGCCATGAAAAGAATGAATGGAATAATGCCCTCTTTTACCTGCGCCCCGGCAACTTGCGCAATAAAGATCGGGCCGCCTAGCGTGCGCGGCGAAATTGTACCCTCCACCATTTTCACGACGGCAAGAACGGTAAGTTGGCTGATTTCCCAGGTTTTCTCACCAGCGGCAATTGTTGCTTCCCAGGGATTCTTTCTTTCTATGACTGTCTTGCCGGAGGGAGAAACTCCGATGAGATAGGTGGATATTTCTTCGCCAAATACGTTTTTGGATTTGGCAGCCAGTGGTTTGATCAAAAATTGTTTTTTCTCCGCTTTTCTCTCGACGATAATTAATGCTTCTTTGCCTTTTCCTTCGGCAATAACCGGTCGCAAATCTTCCCAATGTTTAATAATTTTACCGTCAATAGCAATTATTTTATCACCGCTGATCAGACCGGCATTATAGGCGGCAGATTGTTTTTGCACTTCACCTACTTCTGTTGTCAGATTCGGCACACCATACATAAAAACAATGACAAATATAACCAGGGCTAACAGGAAATTAAAGACCGGACCGGCCAGGACAATCAGTGTCTTCTTCCAGGTCGGTTGTTTTAAAAAAGATCTTTTTTCATCTTCCGGCAGAAGTGTCTCATCCCCGGCTTCACCTAATAATTTAACAAAGCCGCCTAAAGGTATCCAGGAGAGAACATATTCCGTCTCTCCGATTTTTTTGCCGAATATTTTCGGGCCGAAACCAAGCGAAAATTTAAGCACACCGACACCACCGATTCTCGCGGCCAGAAAATGTCCTAATTCATGAATAAATATTAACACACCCAGCAGAACGATAACAGATAATAAACTTATCAAGATGCAATCCTTTCTATTAACTCTTTTGTTTGAGCCCGTGCCCATTCGTCAGCTTTCAGGATATCTTCCAGCGACGGGTTTTTTATGGACTTATGAATATTGAGAACCTTATCAATTATTACCGGTAAATCAACAAATTTAATTAACTCTTTTAAGAACGCCTCAACGGCAATTTCATTAGCTGCATTTAAAACAGCCGGCATTGTGCCTCCACAAAGTCCTGCTTCGTAAGCCAGGCGCAGACAGGGAAACTTCTTCATATCCGGTGGATAAAATTCCAGACTTTTTGCTTTTACCAGATCTAAAAGGGGTAAATCATTATTTATTCTTTGGGGATAAGTCAAGGCATAAGCAATTGGTGTTCTCATATCCGGAATACCCATTTGGGCCATTAACGAACCATCAACAAATTCCACCAGGGAATGCACAATGCTTTGTGGATGAATGAGAATATCAATTTTATCAATATCCAGATTAAACAGCCATTTGGCTTCGATCACTTCCAGACCTTTATTCATTAGAGATGCGGAATCAACAGTAATTTTCTTTCCCATTTTCCATTTGGGATGTTTCAATGCCTGTTTGAGAGTTACCTTCTTGAGGTCATTTATTTTATAATTAAAGAAAGGACCACCGGATGCGGTCAATATAATCTTATTAATATTTTCTGTCTTTTGTCCCTGCAGACACTGAAAAATAGCGCTATGTTCACTATCTACCGGCAGGATTTTAATTCCCTTTTTTTTCGCTTTTTCAGTTACGATGTGACCGGCCATCACCATTGTTTCTTTATTAGCTAAAGCAACATCCTTTCCCGCATCAATGGCTGCAATTGTGGGAATAAGACCTGCAGCCCCGGATATTGCCGAAAGAACAATGTCGGCTTTGGCAAACGAAGCAACTTCCCGCAATCCTGCTGTTTGAGAAACGATTCTTGTCCTGCATTTTGAGGGTAAAAGATTGCGGAGTTCACAGGCTTTTTGATTATCGCTGACGGAAACTAACTGCGGCCGGAATCTTTCAATTTGCTTTTGCAGCAATTGAATATTTTTCCCCGCCGCCAGCGCCACAACCTGAAAACGCCCGGGATTTTTCTCAATAACATCCAGAGCGCTGACACCAATCGAACCCGTTGAGCCTAAAACAGTTATCTTCTTCATTTAGCCAATCACATAAATTCGATAATAATAAACGAAGGGAGCAATGAAAAGCAGGCAATCCAGTCGATCCATCAATCCGCCGTGACCTGGCAATAGCGAACTGGCATCCTTTAACCCGTAATTCCTTTTGATTGCCGATTCGCTGAGATCTCCCAGCTGGCCGATAATGCTACCGATAAAAGCAAGAATGCCTACTTTAACTAAAGACACACCGGGAAAACCATAATAACTAAAAATCAGACAGGCGACGGTACTTCCCAAAACTAATCCTACTGTTCCCTCTACTGTCTTGCCCGGACTGATCAAGGGAATTAATTTGTGTTTGCCAAAATATTTACCTATATATAATGCCGTTATATCCCCCGCAAAAGCTAAAACAAGGACAAACAAAACCCATAAGACTCCTTGATCCAAATTTCTGAGTAAAATAAAGTGCGACAGTAAAAATGGTATGTACATTAAACCAAAAATGACTTTAGCAACAGTCATTACATCAAAGTTTGCCTCTTTAACGGAGCCCAAAAACATAATAAATGTGGTCAATATACAGAAAGCCAGGACAGCAAGCGCAAGCTGGGTGCTACCAAAACATATAACCAGAGGAATCACTATAGCAAAAATAGTTCCTTCAATCTTTTCTATGAAAAAACCTTTTCCGAAAACTATATTGTTATATTCCCATATCCCACCGGCGGCAATTAAGGCGATTACTGCCGCCAAGGCTAGGGGAGAAGCAAAAACAATAATCCCGAAGATTACCGCAGCGAATATCAAACCGGTGAGCCATCTTGTTAAAAAAGTGTTTGACATAGTTAGTCCTGATTTAAACTTATGCTGTTATTGTTATTATCTAATTGTTCACTAGTCAGTCCGAAACGTCTTTCCCGCTTCTGGTAACTGGCAATAGCCTGCATCAGATCTTCCTTTTTGAAATCAGGCCAAAGAACGTCGGTAAAATAAAGCTCAGTGTATGCCATTTGCCAAAGCAGAAAATTACTGATCCGGTATTCACCGCTGGTGCGAATTAATAAATCGGGATCAGGCATGCCGGCAGTCTGTAGATAACCGCCAAACATATCCTTGTTAATATCTTTTATTTTTAATTTATTGCCTTTGATATCCTGCATGATTTTTTTTACGGCAAATATTATTTCATCTCTGCCACCATAGCTCAAAGCCAGGGTTAAAATCATCCGATCATTATTGGCAGTGCTGTCCTTTGCCTGTAATAGTTTTTCTTTTGCCGTCGCACTCAAATGCTCTATTTCGCCGATAGTTGTGAGTCTTATTCCCTGCTTCTGCAATTCCTTTAATTCTTTAGATAAATACTCCTCCAGAAGAGACATCAGTGCACTTACTTCTTCCTGGGGACGACCCAGGTTTTCTGTGGATAAGGCAAATAGCGTTAGGTGTTTTATGCCGATTTCGCGGCATGATCTCACCACCGTTCTTACTGCCTGAGCACCTTTTTTATGACCGCGAATTCTACCCATGGTATGCTGCTTTGCCCAACGGCCATTACCATCCATAATTATGGCGATATGTTGAGGCAGACTGTTCATGTTAATTTTCATCAAGTAATAAACCTAAATTTAATAATTCATACTATCAAACAGATCAATTCTTTTCAACCCGGGAGATGAGATTTCATAACAATTCGATTTTAAATGAAGTCCAACTGGCATCTGGTCTTCAAAAACAAATGGGGAGCTTTTAGAGGCTCCCCATTTTGGCGATAGTATTAATTATCGTTTATATTTCCATTATTTCTTTTTCTTTTAATGCCAGAATCTTATCGATTTTTTCGATACGATTATTGGTCAGTTTTTGGACTTCTTCCTGCGCCGCAAAAAGCTCGTCTTCGGCCATTTTACTGTTCTTTTTAAATTCCTTCAATTCTTCGTTGGCATCCCGGCGGGAGTTGCGCAGTTTAATTTTAGCTTCTTCGGCCATTTTCTTCACAACTTTAACGAGTTCCTTGCGGCGCTCTTCCGTTAATTGCGGAATAGACAGGCGGATAATTTTCCCATCGTTGGAAGGCATCAGACCTAAATCCGACTTTTGAATTGCTTTCTCGATAGCACCAATGACCGTAGCATCCCAGGGAGCAATGACGATTAAACGGCTTTCCGGAACGGAAAGAGTTGCAACCTGAGCAATAGGTGTCGGAGTGCCGTAATAATCAACCTTGATTCCATCCAGCAGGGAGACAGAAGCTCTTCCCGTTCGAACGCGGCTGAATGATTTGTCCAGTGAGGATATTGTTTTTTCCATATCATCTTGCAGCTTCTGAAAAATCTGATCTTTCATATTAGCCTCCTACGTAAGTACCAATTTTTTCACCGCAAATTGTCCGTCGAATATTACCCTTTTTTTGCATATTAAAAACAACAATTGGCAGATTATTGTCCCGGCAAAGAGAGATTGCAGTTGCATCCATTACTTTAAGATTCTTTGTCAAGACATCAATATAACTAATGCTTTTATACATGACAGCTTTCTTGTTCTTTACAGGATCACTATCATATACTCCATCAACTTTGGTGGCTTTCATAATGACATCGGCATTGATTTCCATTGCCCGGAGAGATGCCGCCGTATCCGTGGTAAAGTATGGATTACCTGTACCGCCGGCAAATATTACTATTCGACCTTTTTCCAAATGACGGATTGCTTTACGTTGAATAAAAGGTTCGGCAATTTCCCGCATTTCTATTGAAGATTGAACACGTGTCGGAATGCCTCGCATTTCCAATGCACTTTGCAAAGCCAGACTATTGATGACTGTTGCCAGCATGCCCATATAATCGGCAGATGTGCGATCCATCCCTTTGGAACTTGCTTCTAAACCACGGAATATGTTTCCCCCACCGATAACAATGCAGATTTGCACTTTGAGATCAGCTAGTGATTTAATTTCTTCGGCGATAAAGTTCGCAACCTCAGGATCAACTCCGGAAGATTGTTTCCCTAAAAGGGCTTCACCGCTCAACTTCAATAAAATTCTTTTATAAACGGCTTTCTTTTTCGTCACCATTTACTTTTTTATTTCCTCGCCCAGCTGAAATCTGGCAAACCGGCGAATAATGATATTTTCACCAGTATTGGCGATGAGATTATTAATCAGGGTGGCTATTGTGATATCAGTATCTTTGATAAATTTTTGCTCAGTTAAGCAAACGTCCTCATAATACTTCTTTAGTTTACCCTCAATTATTTTATCCCAGATCTTCTCCGGCTTACCTTCTTCACGTAATTGGCTGCGGTAAATTTCTTTTTCTCTATTTAACTCATCTTCGGAAATTTCATCTGGACGGACGTACAGAGGATTAGATGCTGCTATGTGCATGGCAATGTCTCTTGCCGTTGCTTGAAAACCATCTGTTTTTGCCACGAAATCAGTTTCGCAATTAATTTCAACCATGACGCCAATCCGGCCGCCCATGTGAATATATGAAGCTATTGTACCGTCTTTGGCGGCTTTCGAAGATCTTTTCGTTGCTGCGGACAATCCTTTCGCTCTTAAAAAATCAATAGCTTTTTCAAAATCACCGTCAGACGCTGCCAATGCTTCCTTGCAATCCATCATTCCGGCACCAGTTTTTGTTCTCAGTTCTTTTACCATTGTTGAAGATATTTCCAATTTCCTTACCTCCTAAAAAACTTTCAAGATCATAATGTCTTGTTTATAAGTATTTTCATCTCTAGTTTAGTTTAGAGATTATTTTTCCATTTCGACACTCTCCGGAATATCGGTTTCTGCGATGTTCGTTTCTACAGTTACCTGTGTTTCTTTATTCGATTCTGCTGTTAATTTCTCTTCAAAACGTTTTCTTCCTTCGATAACAGCATCAGCAAATTTAGATGCGAACAGTTTAATTGCTCGAATGGCGTCATCATTTCCCGGAATAATATAATCAATATCATCGGGATCGCAATTTGTATCGACGATACCAACGATAGGAATTGATAATTTCTTTGCTTCCTGAACAGCGATATGCTCACGATTGGGATCGACGATGAATACTGCTGATGGATAGGACTTCATGTTTCTAATTCCACCTAAAACATTTTCGAGTTTTTCTTTCTCTTTTTGTAACTGAGTTATTTCTTTTTTAGGAAAAGCTTTGATCGAATCATCATCAAACATTTTGCTGAGAGTGTTCAGCCGATCAATACTCTTTTTAATTGTAACAAAATTAGTCAACATTCCGCCCAGCCAGCGCTGATTCACATAAGGCATGCCACAGCGAACGGCTTCTTCCTTAATGGCTTCCTGTGATTGTTTTTTTGTTCCAACGAAAAGAATTTCTTTACCTTGAGTTACCGAATCTACAATAAAATTGTAAGCGGTCTGAAACATGCCGACAGTTTGTTGCAGATCAATAATGTAGATATTGTTTCTCGCCCCGAAAATATATGGTTTCATTTTCGGGTTCCATTTGTTGGTCTGATGTCCGAAATGGACACCTGCTTCCAGTAACAGTTTCATTGAAATTGCTGACATTTTTTTCTCCTTTTTTGTTTTTTTCCTCCATCTCCATCAACTTGCGAAAAGCACACTTAATAATTTAAGCAACATGCCTGCAATCCGGAGATGTGTGAAGTTTGGCGGCACTTAACATATAAAAATCAAATATTCAAGGTCAAATAACGGTTAGGGGCCGTTACGAAACAACAATTTACATTTCTAAAGATTTTGTTACGGCCCCTTATACCGGTTACGACATTGCAATTACAGTTATTGTTGAACAATGGCTTATCTATTAATATTGCTTCGTTTTAGTTTCTTTAAGTTGAGTAATCAGCATTGATTTTTACATAATCATAAGAAAGGTCCGAGGTATAAACGCAATATGATTTATCTCCTCCTCCTAGCTGAACATGCACATCAATTCTGTCTTTTTGAAATATTCCTTTTAATTTCTGCAAATTAAAGCTGGCCGGCGTATCCTGAGAAAACACGAGTAGGCCTCCTATCGACAGACTGACTTTCTCCTTTTCTAAAGGTATGCCTGAAGAACCAAGAGCGGAAATTATTCTCCCCCAGTTGGGATCTTCACCAAAAAATGCCGTTTTCACTAGATTGGAATTAGCAATGGAATAGGCCACTCTTCGTGCATCGGAGCGTGATTTAGCGCCTTCCACCATAACTGAAATGAATTTCGTTGCTCCCTCACCATCTTTTACTACCGCCTGAGCAAGCTCCATTAAAACGTCAGACAACATATCGCGGAATCGCTGTAAACGGGCCTGTGCCTTTTCGAGCGGATTATTGCCAGCCAACCCATTGGCCATAATAATGGCTGTATCATTGGTGCTCATACAACCGTCAACGCTTATTGTGTTAAAGGTGGAATCAATAGCCTGACGAAATACCGTGTTTAAGGCTTTAGCATCAATCAGAGCATCCGTCATTACATAGGTCAGCAAGGTAGCCATATTCGGCTCAATCATACCGGCACCTTTGGCAATACCGCAGATAGTAATATCCCGTGCACCGACAATTCCTCTGCGGATGGCAATTTTAGGATATTTATCCGTAGTCATCATTGCTTCTTCCGCATCTTCGATGCCGAATTCGTTTAATCCCTTTACCAACTTGCTGATTCCGCCTTCTATCTTTTTAACGGGCAATCTTCTACCGATGACACCTGTGGACCCGAGCAAAATATGTTCTTCTTTTATTTTTAATTGTTTTGATAAGGCAGCAGATACAATCAGGGCATCGGAATAGCCTTCTTTTCCTGTTGCTGCATTGGCGCAACCGCTATTGGTGATAATTGCTTGAGCTAATCCTTTTTTAACACGCTCAGTATCAATTAGAACGGGAGCTGCCTTAAATGTATTACGGGTAAATACGGCGGCGACTTTTGCCGGGATAGTGGAATAAATCAGACCAAGATCTTTCTTCTCACCGTCTTTGATTCCTACAGAAATTCCGTTGGCCAAAAAACCGGGTACGTTTATTTTCATTTTTTCTTTCACCATAATGCCTGCTCCTTTTAGGGACCTTTACGAAACAAACTATTTCGTTATGGACCCTTCTGCCGGTTATTATATTATCATATTACAGTTTTTATTGAACAACGGCTTTATATCGCTTAAGCACCACAGCATTTTTTATATTTTTTCCCACTGCCGCAGGGACAGGGATCGTTTCGACCAATCTTCTGCCCTTCCCTCTTCACCGTCTGCGCCTCCGGCACATCTTCACCGCGACTTAGAATATAATCTTGTTTTTGTTTGTGTCTAATTTCTTCAACTTCTTCTTCCCGCTGTATTTCCACCAGACATAACTTAACCAAAGTATCCATTTTCATCTGGGAGATCATTTCCATGAACATCTCATAACCTTCACGCTGATATTCACGAACAGGATCTTTCTGACCATACCCGCGCAAACCGATTCCTTCTTTTAAGTGATCCATGGACAGCAGATGCTCTTTCCAATGGGAATCGATTGCCTGCAACATGATTACTTTCAACAAGTAATCCATCAGTTCTTTGCCGAAATTCTGTTCCTTATTGCGCAAAAGTTCCAGAACTTTTTTAATGATCAGTTCACATATCGAATCAGCAGACGTTATCTCGGCTGAATTGCTTATATTCAACTTCAAGTTGAATTGCTGGAATATACCATCATCAAGACCTTTGAGATTCCATTCATCATAATGCTTTTTCTCATCTATGTATTCAAAAAGAAGGTTATCGACAACTTCTTCAACCATTTCCTCAATATCTGCCCATAAACTCTCGCCACGTAACACTTTTTTACGTTGCTCATATATAACTTTCCGCTGTTTATTCATTACATCGTCATAATCCAGAAGATGTTTGCGGATATCAAAATTTTGTCCTTCCACACGTTTTTGCGCGTTTTCTATGGCCCGGGAAATATATTTATGCTCTATCGGTTGATCATCTTCAATACCGACGCGATCCATAATTGACGATATTTTATCCGCACCAAAAATGCGCAATAGGTCGTCTTCCAGAGACAGATAAAAGCGTGAAGAACCATTATCTCCCTGACGACCGGATCTGCCCCGTAATTGATTATCAATACGTCGGCTTTCGTGGCGCTCGGTACCTAAAATGTGCAGGCCACCCAATCCAGCCACTCCTTCACCTAGCTTTATATCCGTCCCGCGTCCGGCCATATTTGTGGATATGGTTACCATTCCCGCCTGACCGGCTTGCGCTATTATTTCCGCTTCTTTTTCATGATTTTTGGCATTGAGAACATAATGCTTAACTCCGGCACGGGTCAGATGTTTACTCAGCAATTCCGATTTCTCAATCGAGATTGTTCCAATTAATACCGGCCGCTTTTCCTTATTTAAGCCCTTAACTTCTTCGATTACCGCTTTAATCTTTTCTTGTTCCGTCTTATAGATTAAGTCATTATTATCTTTGCGAATCATGGGCATATTGGTCGGCATAACCAATACATCCAGGTTGTAAATTTTCTTGAATTCGGCAGCTTCCGTATCCGCAGTTCCGGTCATACCGGAAAGCTTTTTATACATGCGAAAATAATTCTGGAAAGTGATGGAAGCCAACGTTTGATTTTCCCGTTCAATTTTTACCTTCTCCTTTGCTTCCAGCGCCTGATGCAGACCGTCACTGTAACGTCTTCCCGGCATTACCCTGCCTGTGAATTCATCGACGATAATAACCTCTCCGTCTTTGACAAGATAATCTACATCCCGCCGGAACAATGTATGTGCTTTGAGTGCTTGATTAACGTGGTGAACAATTTCTATATTCCGCGGTTCGTAAAGGTTTTGTACATTTAAATATCCTTCAACGTGAGCTACACCTGCTTCCGTTAAAACAACAGTCCGGCTTTTTTCATCAATTGTAAAATCATGATCTTTCTTTAATCGCGGTATTATCTGGTTGATTTTATAGTATTTATCAGTTGATTCTTCCGAGGGGCCGGAAATAATCAATGGCGTGCGGGCTTCATCGATCAGAATGCTGTCCACTTCGTCCACAATTGCATAATTAAAATCGCGCTGGACATACTCTTCCAGGCTGAATTTCATATTATCGCGCAAATAATCAAATCCGAATTCGTTATTTGTACCATAGGTAATATCGGCGCCATAGGCTTCTCTTCGCTCATCATCATCCAGCCCATGGATAATGACTCCGACGCTCAGGCCCAGGAAATTGTAAATCGGCCCCATCCAGGCAGAATCTCTTTTTGCCAGATAATCGTTTACGGTAATGACATGACAGCCCTTTCGGTCCAGAGCATTGAGATATAAAGGCATTGTCGCGGCAAGTGTTTTTCCCTCGCCCGTTTTCATTTCAGCTATCTTGCCTTCATGCAAAACGATACCGCCAATCACTTGGGAGTCAAAAGGACGCATCAAGAGGGTTCGCCGAGAAGCTTCCCGGACCACAGCAAACGCCTCAGTAAGAATGTCATCAAGGCTAAAAGCTGAGCTTAATTTTTCTCTGAAATATGATGTTTTAGCCCGGAGTTCGGCATCAGTTAATGATGTCATTATTGGTTCATAATTATTAACTTCATTCAAAAGAACCGACAAGCGTTTTAATTCCCGATCGTTTTTTGTCCCAACGATTTTTCTCAGAATCTTATCCAGCATTAATCACCTTCAAAAAAAAAACCGGTAATGTTACCGGTGAATTTAGCAGCTTTTTCACAATTAATATTTGAAGCATTCGTTTACGGGCAAAAAGCCTCAACACAACAAGAATTTATTATTGTTTGTTTTCCTTAAGCAACCGATTATTTTAAATATCTTCGGGGACTGACCGGAACTTTATTAATGTAAACCGCATAATGGAGATGTGAACCGGTGCTGCGACCGGAATCCCCGACATACCCGATCAAATCACCTCTTTTAACCCGAGCACCCTGCTTAACTGCAATTTTGGACAGATGAGCATAAGCGGTAGAAAAACCGCGACCGTGATCGATTTTAACTATATTTCCGTCGTCGCTCCGGTAGGCCGCCTCTATTACAAGGCCTTCCGCTGTAGCAACAACCTCTTTACCCATTCGTGTTGCAATATCCAAACCCTTGTGTAACTCAGCTCCGGAGCTGAATGGCGATTCCCTATTGCCGAACTCCGAAGTCACCCATCCCTTAACCGGCCAGATCGATGGAGTTGAGGCCAGAAGAGACTTTTGCTCCCGTAAAAAACTCATTAATTCGGTAAAACTTTTTTCCCTGATGTTCGCGTCATCATTTAGCTTACTAACACCTTTATGCATTTCGGCAATCAATTTTCCCTGATCCGAATTAATTAAATCTTTTATCCGGGCATTATCACTATTTGATCCACCTATCCCCAGAGGCAATTTTTTATCTCTTCCTGTTTGGTAATTAGCTAATATTCTTAATTTTTTATCAAATTGCTTGAATTCTTCCATTCGGTCGGAGAATTCATCCACTTTTAATGCTAAATCCGAAATTTGTTGAGATTGTTCTTTGGTTTGCGCTCGCAGCCTGACAAGCTCTGCCTTATCTCTTTTGATACTGGCATAATCATAAACAACATAAAGGGTTAAGAGAACCGCAAAAACCGAACCGATGAACAAACCACGCACCAGCGATCGGGAAAGAGATAATTTTTTTACAGCGCTCTTCCTCCGTGGAATAATCATCAATGTAAAGAAATTATCCGGCATTATTTTTTTCCTTACCAGTTAGATATGTTTTAAAATAGCCGTTAAGTTTGAACATTTACCATAAATAAAAATGAAAAGTCAAGAACTACCTAATTAAGGTTGTTCCACACCAATAATGCCGAAATTAATTAAAATTCAATTACTATGCTTTTGAAATCGTCATCAAAGAATCACCAAGCTCAACTTTATCACCAGGCGAGACCATAACTTCACTGACTTTTCCATTTATCTCCGAAATGACGTTCGTCAGCATTTTCATCGCTTCCAGCACAATCAGAACTTCACCGGCCGACACTTCATATCCTTCCGCAACTGGAATCTCACTAACCGTTCCCATCATTTGAGAGCGGATATCGCCCGCTTTAGCCAAATCGTTAAGTTCTTTTACAGAAATAGAGACTTTCTTTTTCAGCTGGTCACCGGAACCTTTCCTGCCATCACCGTCTTGTTCCATTTCCGTGTAGATTGGCTCCGGATGATGATCTACATTAAAATATGTTACGGCATCACCGGTCTTTGTTTTTCGTTGCGGCCCAATTTCAATTGCATGTAATTTGCCATAAGCATCCGTAATTTCGAATTTTTCCCCTAAACTAAAACCGCCTTTTTTAAACCATATCTGAGGAGGCAATATCCATGTTTTCCCGTATTTAGCCTCGAATTTAAAAAAGTTTACGGCATCATTGGGATGCTGCAAATATAAAACAAGTTCATCTTCTGTTGCTTCCCGCCCCAAGCGACGCTCCAGAACCTTCTTTTCGACATCCAAATCTATATTCTCTATTTTTTGATAGCAGTAATTACAATTTACATAGTTTTGCCAATCAGTCCCGAACACTGCCTGATAAATTTCATCGGCAGGTTTATAAAATGGCAGTTCGCCGTATCTTCCCAGCATTAAATTTTTTAAATCATCACTGGCGTCTTTGTAGCGCACACCTTTCAAAACATTATTTACTGCTGTTGTCCAAAGAATTTGCGAACCCGGAGTTACACTCCACCAGTTGCCTAATTCCACCTGAACTCGCGGCAACTCTTTCTGGAGAATCTCCGGCATGCGGGACAAAAATCCACCTTTTACCGCTTGTTCAAAACTCGATCCTGTTGCTCCACCCGGAAGCTTGTGCACCTGTACCGTAGGATCAAAACCAAGAAACTGTGACTCAAAGTCCCGGTAATATTCTCTCTGGGGACGTAAGATATTCGAGGCTTCAACAACCGCCTGTCTGTTTAATCCAGCTGCTGCGAATCCGTATTCTTCCAGTGTATCAACCACCGTAATAATGGGGGGTGGACCAAAAAATCCACTAAACGCATGATCACTGGCATCAATAATCTTCGCACCGTTAATGACAGCTTCAATTATTCTCCCAACATCATTGCCATCAGAATTATGTCCGTGATAATGAATCAGCAATCCGGGATATTTATCTAATATGTTTTTTACCAACTGGCCGATACGGCGCGGAGTTCCCAAACCACCGTGATTTTTAATACAAAGGATAATATCTTCACCGGTAACAGCTAGGATTTCCCCGACTTTTTTCACATAATATTCGTTGGAATGCTCGGGCCCCGTAGAAAAACAGATACAAGGTTCCAGAATGCACCCGGCTTTTTTAACTTCTTCCATTACGGCAAGCATATTGGGTATATAATTCAGAAAGTCAAATACACGCCAGACATGGACATACCGGGCGAAAGATTTTACCGTCAGACGAATAACGTTTTCCGGATAGGGCCGGTAACCAAATAAATTAATTCCCCGACAAAGATTTTGAAATAAAGTATCGGGCATATTTTCCGCCAGGACTTGCACCTTTTCGAGAGGATTCATCTGTTTGCGCATCATATCAATATGAACTGACGCCCCACCAGATATCTCCAGAGAAAAGAAACCGGAATTGTTGCGTTCCCTGGCAACGAGGAGCTGAGTATGCGGCATAATTCTATTTTTAAAATCGGATTGAGAAAGGTCTCTTTCCGTATTGGTCACATAATAGCCCTTGTTGCGCCTGATTTTATCAATGATGTATTTGGCGCCCTTCTCTCTTAGTTCACTGGGTGTTACTCTTTGTTCCAATACATTATTTGTTGCTTTTTCCATAAATCAATAAACCCTGCTTTCTTATTAAATAGATCAATATGCGTAAGGATTCGTTTTTCGTGCATGAATCTCCGCAATTAATTTCGTCAGTTTAGCTACTTCTCTTTCCTGTTCCGGATAATTAAATATTTCTTCATGCGTTTCGAGGTAGCTTGTATCAAACTTTCCAGCCTGGAAATCCGGCTCATCGCAAATGGCCAGATAGAAGGGAATTGTCGTTTTCGGTCCGACTATCAGGAAGTTATTCAAAGCTCTCTTCAATCTCTGGATGGTTTGCTCCCAGTCATAACCGCGAACAGTCATTTTAACCATCAAGGAATCATAATCGGTAGGAATGCGATAGCCTTGATAGACAACACCATCCAAACGGACACCGGGACCACCTGGTGATTGATACACTTCCAGTGTCTTGCCACCTTCCGGCATAAAATTATTTTTGGGATCTTCGGCATTAATTCTTACCTGCACTGCTTTGCCCATCATGTGCACTCGGTCGGCCGGAATATCTAAAACATTTCCTTCGGCAATTTTTATTTGCTGCCGGACAATATCAACACCGGTCAGTTCTTCGGTAACAGTATGTTCAACCTGCAGGCGTGTATTCATTTCCATAAACCAGAATTCATTGGTTTGGGAATCGACCAAAAACTCTACTGTTCCGGCATTAACATAACCGACCTGCCTTGCACCTTTAATGGCGGCATCATACATGGATTCGAGAACATCGGCCGGCAAATCGGCCGGTGCTATTTCCAGCAACTTCTGATGCCGGCGCTGGATGGAGCAGTCCCGCGAACCCAAATGGATAACATTGCCGTGATGATCAGCGAGAATCTGTATTTCGATATGGCGCGGGGATTCAATGCACTTTTCCAGATAAATGCTATCATCATTAAAGGCGGAACGCGTTTCCGACCGAACCTGTGGCAGTTGCGCTTTCAGTTCTTCCTCATTCTTTACTTTACGAATCCCCCTGCCTCCGCCTCCGGCAGCGGCTTTAAGCATTACCGGATAGCCATATTTACCGGCAAATTCTTTAGCCTGTTCAATTCCGGCATCTCCCGGCGCAAGGTTTCCCGTACCGGGAATTGTCGGCACTTTTGCCTTTTCCATAATTTTTCGGGCAACAACTTTATTGCCCATGTCCCGGATTACCTGGGGCGGCGGACCAATGAAAATAATACCTGCTTTTTCGCAAGCCGCGGAAAAATCAGCATTCTCCGAGAGAAAGCCATAGCCGGGATGAATGGCATCGGCGCCTGTTTTGCGTGCCGCCCAGATTATCTTATCAATATCCAGATATTCTTTGCGGGGCCTTTCGCCGATCATTATAGCATCATCAGCCAGACGAATATAATGCGATTCTGAGTCCGGCTTTTCGTAAACAGCAATTGCCTCCAGACCAAGTTCTTTCACTGTCCTGATTATCCGTAAAGCAATTTCACCTCTATTGGCAATTAATACTTTCTTGATTTTTCTTTGTTCTACAGACATGTTTTCCTTCCTTTTTATCTAATAATTACGATAATATTATCCATCTTTTTTCCATGCAGATATGTCGTGAGAGACAAAGCATGTCAAGAAAATCCGGAATTGATTTACTGAAAACAGCTTGGAAATGAGCGAGAGGCTGTCACCAGTTTCTCGTTAATAATTTGCAGTTTCTTATACTATTTATAAGCAATTAGTGTCAATCAGTTTTATTATCCTTCATCTCCTGTGTTTGGGGTGGCATTAATTGCCTGATGCACAATTTTAGACAAATCGGAAAATCTGTAAGGTTTCTGAATGAAGCCCAGACATCCCATTTCCATAACTTTTAGCACTTCACCCTGCAAGCTGTAACCGCTGGAAAGGATGACCTTCACATCCGGATTTCTTTCCTTGAGCATTTGCAGTACCTGAGAACCGCTCATCCCGGGAAGGATCATATCCAGAATGACCAGATTAATCTTTTCTTGCTTTTCCAGATAAGTGGCCACGGCCTGCTGTCCACTGGCAACCGGATAAACGGTATATCCCATCATTGTGAGTATTTCCATTGCCGGCTCCAGGATCATGGGCTCGTCATCCACCAGTAAAATACCTCCGCTGCCGGAGAGCAGACTTTTATCCGGCGCTTTATCCTCATTTATAACCTTTTTTCCTGAAGAAGGAAGATATAGATTGAATGTTGCGCCCGCTCCGGGCTCACTTTCGGCCTGAATGGCTCCTCCGTGATTCCGGATGATTCCATAGGCCGATGCCAGACCCAGGCCCGATCCACCTGTGTGCGATTTCGTAGTAAAAAAAGGTTCGAATATCCTTTTAAGGGTGTCCCCGTCCATTCCTGTACCCGTGTCCGATATGGATATTTTAACGTAATCCCCTGACTTTATCTCCAGGGATTGGACATCTGCTTCCTGCAGTGTCATGTTAACCGTCTGAATGTGGAGACGTCCTCCTTTAGGCATGGCATGCCCGGCATTGATAAAGATATTGATCAGCACCTGCTCTAGTTGACCTGCGTCCGCGTCCACTGGATACACGTCATTATGCAATTGAAAGTCAGCTTCTATTTCCTTTCTCGTCTCAACAAAAAAATGGCCGATTTTCCGAATCACATCGTTAACGGAAATTGTTTTGACTTCATATTTGCCTCCCCGGGCAAATCCCAGAAGCTGTCTGGTCAGATTTGCACCGCGCTTCACCTGCTCTTCAATTTGGCTCAATCTCTGATAATATGGATGTGCGGGGTCATACTCCATAAGCAGCATTGTCGCACTGCCCTGAATGCCCATGAGGATATTGTTGAAATCGTGCGCCACGCCGCCGGCCAGTTGTCCGATTGCATCGAGCTTTTGAGACTGAAACAGTTGCCGCTCTAAATTATGGCGTTCCCCTTCCAGACGTCTCTGGTCAGTAATATCCTGTAAGATAAAGATTAGACACTCTTTGTCTGCAATTTTTATGGGGCGGGCGGAATAAATACCGGTATGCGCGGAACCATCCTTATGCCCGAATTGAAACTCCCGATGCAGGATATCTCTGGCTTCTTTCAA
Organism: uncultured delta proteobacterium; assembly: GCA_903907985.1. GTDB lineage: Bacteria > Desulfobacterota > Syntrophia > Syntrophales > Smithellaceae > MVRV01. The sequence continues at coordinate 60,009 of CAIVQG010000065.1, read as the reverse complement.
TTCTGAAACCATGAAATCCCTCTCAGCAGGATTTACCCAAAAATTAATTTCATGGGAAGTCCGCCCAATAGCTTCATCTATTTTCCATCCCGTAATCTCCTCAAATCCCTGGTTTATATCAATAATCCTTCCATCAGCCATTTGAGTAATGGCTATGCACTCCGGCGCCATCATAAATATTTTGTGAAATTTTTCTTCGGACTGGCGGGACATTTCCTCCGCCCGCTTGCGCTGGGTGATATCCAGGAGAATACCGTCAAAAACCAGAACATCTTTATGACGGGTCGGCGTGGAAAGGCCATGGAACCAGATCATTTCGCCTGACGGCTTCACAAATCGGCCTTCGAAATTCCAGGAAGTGTCCGTCTCCGCGGCTTTACGTATGGCCGCTGCAAAACCGTCCCTGTCTTCTGCATGAACATGAGCAAGAAATGCGGGAAATGTGTCGTCGAGCTTCGTCGCCAATCCAAATACTTCCAGCAGACGTTCACTGATATAACCCATGCCATATTCCCCGTTGTCCCGGGCATAAAACTGATAAACAACACCCGGGATATTGCTGGTGATGCCGCGCAGTCGTTCCTCGCTTTCCTGTAATATCCTTTCCGTCTCTTTACGCCTACTGATGTCAGTTAATATGCCTTCAATACCCAAAACATTTCCGTCCGGATCATAGAAAAAATAACTGTTGGTGGAAACATGCACCGGACTGCCGTCTTTTTTCTTTAACGTTATTTCATAATCTCTAACGTTACCATCTGTTCTAATTTTGCTTAAAAATAATTCTCTCTCCCCCGGATTATAGTAGCAATCCCAGGCAATATTCCTGCCGATTAATTCCTCCGTGCCGGCATACCCCAAAAGCCGGGCACCGGATGGACTCACAAAAACAATATCTCCCTCCAGATCACACCGGTACAGTATGTCTTGCATGTTATCGACGAGTGTACGGTACTTTTCTTCACTTTTACGAATGGCTTCCTCTGCAAGCCTCTTCTCCGTTATATCCACAAAGGAGACTAGGTTGTCGGTGATCCCGGGAATCGTTATCACGTGCAACTCAATGTCACGTATTTCACCACTGCGGGTGCGGAACCTGCTGTTATAGATCTCCGGTGCCAGAGATGGGTCAATCCTGCGGAGCCGGTGGTATGTTTTCATATGTTCAAGGTCTTCGGCACTCGGGATCAGAGCAGTCCAGCTCATTTTGTCTTCCACCTGGTCTTTGGGGTAACCTGTTATTCTTTCAAATTCCTTGTTGACGAGAGTGATTTTCATTTTTTCGTCAACGTACAATAGGGCAACTCCGGAATTTTCAAAAATTATCCGATATCGATCCTCGAAGTCCCCCAAATTAGATTTATTAATTTCCCTGCTCCCGGTCTCCATACCCACTGCCGCAACGATATTTTGCAATGGATTATCCTCATCACGAAAAAGCATTGTGTTCCAACGAAAACCCTTAATAGTTTTGTCCGCACATGTCACCGGTATATCGAAGCATTCCAGATTATTTCCGGAAAACGCCTGCCTGATGATACTCGAAAATCTTTCATGTTTATTTACTGACAGAAAAGACAAATCGGGGGCATTCTGAAGATGAGCGAGGCTATAACCAAACTTCTGTTCAAACGCATTATTTATCCAGACGGTTTCGCCGGCATCGTTAAACACTGCTACGACTGCTGACGTCGAATTGAATATCTTTTCCGGATATTTCATCATACCGCAGTTGACCATTAGCTGAACCTCTTTAATTAGGTGATATAGCTTACAATAATTAAATCAAAAAATGAAGAATAATTAATTCCGCCTGATTATCACCTCTGCTGACTGCAATATGTATAATTTCATACTATGACAGTGTAATAAAATTAATATTTTTATTGAATAATCACCGGCTTTCAACTAAATTAGCATTAAAGGAATTAAAACATCTTGTGAATAAAAATAAATCTTTTGTAGCTATATCATTTTATTTCTTTGGCCTGACAGCTCTTTGTCTATTTACGTTTTTTTACGTAACATCAGCTAACGCAACTGATATGGAAGCAATAGTTTCTTCACTGAAGATAAATACATCATCTCAGGTCTTGCTGGTGACCAATAATTCTCCATCATCTTTTAGAGTTAAAATACATGCTCTGAAAAGACAGGGCGATAAATGGAAAATAATTAGGAAATCATTTAATGGAACAATCGGAAAAAACGGTTTTGCCGGACCCGGTGAAAAACGCGAGGGAGATGGCCGATCCCCTTCCGGCATTTTTTCCCTGGAACTGGCATTTGGATATAATAGGTCCATCCAGACAAAAATGCCCTACCGGCAGGCATTACCCGACGATATATGGATTGATGATGTCCATGCCGGTGATTATAATCGCTGGGTTAAGCAAGACGATACACTAGCTGTATCTTATGAGAAAATGAGGCGTAATGACGATCTTTATAAATACGGTTTTGTTATTGAGTACAATACCAACCCGGTTATTAGAGGTTATGGCAGCGCGATCTTCTTTCACATTTGGCGCGGGGAAAATAAGGCCACAGAGGGATGTGTAGCTGTTGCCGAAGATGAAATCCTCAGAATTCTCGGCTGGCTTGATCCGCAAGCAAAGCCGCTGATTATTATGGGAACAGAAAATATATTAGAAAGGTTAATTCCATGAAAACAAAAATCCTATTCAGCATTTTTCTTCTTATAACTCTGTGTGCGCCGCAATTTGTCAATATTTGTGCCGCCGAAAAGAGGCCCGAAGGCTTTGTCGATATTTCGGATGTAATACCGGACATCCAACTCGATATCCGGTATTTCGGCCCCCACAACTTTGTGGGAGAAATGGTTAACGGTTACAACGCCGGCAAATGCATCATTACCAGAGAAGCGGCTGCCGCCCTGACCAAAGTGCAGAAGGATCTCGGCCAATTTTCGCTAGCCTTAAAGATTTACGACTGTTATCGTCCGCAACGCGCTGTTAACCATTTTGTGCAATGGGCAACGGAAATTGACAATACGAAAACCCGGGAGGAATTCTATCCTACTGTGGACAAAAGAAATTTGTTTAAAGACGGTTACATCGACAGCAAATCAGGCCACAGCCGCGGCAGTACTGTTGATCTGACCATTGTTCCTCTACCGCCACCCCGTCAGCCCGATTATATTCCGGGACAAAAATTATCTGCTTGTTATCGACCCGCCGGGCAGCGCTTCGAGGATAACAGCATTGACATGGGAACCGGCTTTGATTGTTTTCATGAACTCTCCCACACCGTAAATAAAGACATCGGGCGGCAACAGAGAATCAATCGAATGCTCCTGAAATCGCTAATGGAAAAATACGGATTTCGGAACTTTGAAAAGGAATGGTGGCACTATACACTGAACAACGAGCCCTACCCTTCAACCTATTTCGATTTTATAATTGAATGAACAACATGAAAACAAAACTATCACCTTTTCTCCACTCTTATGGATTTTCGATGATCCTGATTTTATCTATTTTAATCGGATCGTTTCTCGGAATTATCTATAAAAAAGATTCAATTATCTTCAAACCCTTCGGAGATATTTTTCTCAACCTCCTTTTCATGGTGATTATTCCTCTGGTCTTCTTTTCTATTTCCTCTGCTGTTGCATCAATGACTAATATCCGGCGGCTGGGCAAAATCATGTCGGCAATGATGCTGGTTTTTATTCTCACCGGGCTTATTGCCTCCATTATCATGATTATCGTTGTTTCGCTCTACCCACCGGCGATGGGGGTGAATATCAATCTGGGTACGGCAGTGAACATGGAACAGTTCAGAGTTTCCGATCAGATCGTGAAGGCTTTTACCGTCTCTGACTTTCCTGATCTGCTTTCCAAGAAAAACATGCTGGCACTGATTATTTTCGCCACCCTGCTTGGTTTGGCAACTTCTTCCGTGGGTGAGCGGGGAAAGGCCTTTTCCAATTTTCTTTCTTCCGCCAGTGAAGTCATGCTGAAGCTTATTTCTTTCATCATGTATTATGCCCCTATTGGTTTAGGCGCCTATTTTGCTTATCTGGTCGGCGTCTTCGGGCCGGAATTGCTCGGCTCTTATCTGAGGGCAATGATTTTATACTACCCCACTGCCATTTTATATTTCTTTCTGGCCTTTACTCTCTATGCCTTTATTGCCGGCAAGACAACGGGAGTACGCAGATTCTGGATAAACATCATCCCTCCGGCACTAACCGCTCTGGCAACCGGAAGCAGTATGGCGACAATTCCAGCCAATCTGGCAGCCGCCAATAAGACCGGAGTGCCGAAAGATATCAGCGAAGTGATTATTCCCATCGGGGCAACAATTCATATGGAAGGTTCCTGTCTGGCCGCCGTTTTAAAAATTGCTTTTTTATTCGGATTGTTTCAGATGGATTTTTCCGGGGCGGGAACGATTCTCACTGCTCTGGGAATTGCTCTTTTGACCGGTGTGGTTGTCAGTGGAATTCCCGGCGGCGGGACGATTGGCGAGCTTCTTATTATTTCCCTATATGGTTTTCCGCCGGAGGCCTTTCCGATTATCACCATGATCGGCACTCTGGTTGATGCCCCGGCAACAATGCTCAACGCCACCGGCGATAACGTCGCCAGTATGGTAGTCGCCAGAATGCTCGGCGGCAGGAATTGGCTAAATGAAGCTTAATTCTTGCAATAATTAGTATTTATTCGTAATTATTGCATATCCTTCTTTTTGAAAGAAAAAAGACATTTGTAACGGTTATAAATATAGGTTATTGACATTCCAACTAATTAGCCTAGAATGGAAAATTATGAATATCCTTACTTATTTAACTGCTGCTGTCTCTGTCATATACATGTGCATGGGGTTCTACGCATGGTTTATCGATAAAAAATCCCCAATCAACCGCCTGTTCCTATTTACTTGTTTATCATTCTTTATCTGGAGCTTTGCCTACGGCTTTTTTTATTTGGCACCAACCAAACAGGAAGCATGGCTATGGTTTCGAATATCATCCCTAGGCTGGATCAGTTTTTCAAGTCTGATCCTTCATTTTTTCCTTCTTATGACAAACAGGAAAAAAATACTCCGGTCACCCCTTCTTTATCTCTGGCTTTATATCCTGCCGCTTCTTTTTATTTATAAATCATTTACCGGAGTGCTGACTGCTGTCGACTTTATACCCACGGGATGGGGATATTACGAATTACAGGAGGGAAATTCGCTCTGGTACAAAAGCTTTTTTGCCTATTACTTAGTCAATATAATTTTAGGACTATTCTTCGTGTGGAACTACGGAAAAAGAAGCAGCCTTCGCCGGGAAAAAATGCAGGCGAGAATTATCTTCTTCACAGGTTTTGCTAGCCTCCTGCTGGGATCGCTTTCTAATATAGTACTGCCCGCACTCGGTTTCCGTTTCCCCGCTCTGGCACCCCTATTGAGCCTTATCTGGGCATTCGGCATCTGGTATTCAATAGTCCGGCACAAACTGATGACCATCAATTCAGCCCTTGTTGCGGAGCAGGTCATAGCGAGCGCCAGAGACCTCATTATCCTGATCAACAATGAAGGTAATATCGTTAAAATCAACGATCGAGTAAAAGAGGCAATCGGTACCGGTACTGACAAAATCATCGGTAAACCGATATCTGATCTTTTTATGGGAGAAAGTAGCCTTCTAGACACCATTAGAAATATCGGGGAAGATTTTTATCAGAATCGGCAGTTGCGGATGATGATGTCCACCAGTGACGGCGTCGGTATGCCGTTAATGATTTCTGCGACACAAATAAAAGATAACGCAGGAGACGCCATAGGTATCGTTCTAGTCTGCCATGATTTGCGCCAGACAGAAGCGCTCCGGGAGAGCGAAGAGAAGTACCGATGGGTGGTGGCTAATATGGCGGACGTCATCACTGTCATGGATATGGATCTGCGTTTTATCTACGTAAGTCCGTCCATCACGCATATGCGGGGATACACGGCTGAAGAGGCCACAGCGCAAACCTTTGAACAGGTCATGACGCCTGAATCCCTGCAGATCTGCACTCAGGCCTTTGAAGAAGAAATGAAATTGGAAGCCAGTGGCACGGCAGATCCCCTCAGAAACCGCATCCTGGAAGTGGAGCAATACAGAAAGGACGGTTCCACCGTTCAGATGGAGATCAGCGTGTCTTTTATGCGGAACGAAGCCCAAGAACCCGTGGGCATCATCTCCGTGTCCCGCGACATCACCGACCGTAAGCGGGCGGAAAAGGATCGGGCAAACCGGTTAATATTTCAACAAGCACTCATTGACAGCATCCCCTATCCCATCTTCACCAAAGATTTCAATGGTCGATTTCTTGGATGTAACCGCGCTTATGAACGGTATTTTGGAACCACGTCTCCTTACCTAATCGGCAAAACCGTATTGGAACTCGATTACCTGCCGATGGAGGAACGCCGGCGGTTTCATGATGAAGACATGAAGGTCATTAGCGAGGTGACCCAGCGAAGTTATGAAATGCCCATTATTTACGCCGATGGAAATACCCACCTGACACTATACTCTGTTGATGGATTCCGCCTTGCCGACGGCAAACCGGGAGGACTGATCGGAATGCTGGTGGATATCACCGACCGCAAACGCATGGAAGAAGCTCTCCGGCAGTCTGAGGAAAGATACCGGACTATACTCGACGAAATGGGTGATGTCTATTTTGAGGTTGACCTTGCCGGCAATTACACTTTTGTTAATGAGGCAAACTTTCGTATCTTAGGATATTCTGAAAAAGAAATAATCGGAACAAACGTTGGAATTTACATGGATAAAGAGTCTCTCGAGACGGTGCGTTATTCTTTCAACAATATCTACCGAACCGGCAATCCCGAAAGAAATATTTTATACAGGACTATTGATAAAGAAGGAAAAAAAAGATTTGCTGAAATCACAGGATTTCCTTTGAAAAACCCAAAAGGGGAGATCATCGGCTTTCGAGGGATAGCACGGGACATTACTGAGCGCAATAGAACGGAGGCGGCCCTCCGGGAGAGCGAAGAGCGGTATCGTACGATTCTGGATGAAATGGAAGAGGGTTATCAGGAATTAGATCTTGCCGGCAACATCACTTTTGTCAATGAGGCGTTTCTGAAAATCGGTGGTTACAGCAAAGATGAAATACTTGGCACTAATTTCAGTCTGTACTTTACAGATAAAGAGACCATAAAAAAAGTCTATCATACCTACAACCAGATATACAAAACTGGAATTCCTTTAAAAAAATTGGAATGGAATATTAAAAGGAAAGACGGCGCCATACGAACCATTGATTTTTTCGCTTCTTTGTTAAGGGATGCCAATGATCTCCCCACAGGCTTCCGTGGTATTATCCGCGACATCACCGACAGCAGACGGGCAGAAGCGGCACTCCGGAATAGCGAAGAGCGATATAGAACTATTCTTGATGAAATGGAAGAGGGTTATCAGGAAGTCGATCTGGCCGGCAACTACACCTTTTTCAATGAAGCATTCCTGCGAATCTTCGGTTACGGCCGAGAGGAAATGCTGGGCACTAATTTCAACACCTACTCTGCAGAAGAAGAAACCGGAAAACAAGTCTATGCTGCCTACAATCAGATGTACAAAACAGGAATTCCTTTAAGAAATCTGGAATGGAATATTAAAAGGAAAGACGGCGCCATCCGAACCATTGACTTCTATGCCTCTTTATTAAGGGATGCCAATAATCGTCCCATTGGATTCAGGGGTATTATCCACGATATCACCGACATTAAGCGTGTGGAGAAAGAACTGCGCGAGATGAATCGTATTCTGGCGGAAGAAACCGCCCGCGCCAATGAGATGGCCGAGCAGGCACAAATGGCCAGCACTGCCAAATCAGAGTTCCTGGCCAACATGAGCCACGAAATCCGTACCCCCATGAACGGGGTGATCGGGATGACCGGACTTTTACTGGATACTGAACTGACCGGCGAACAGCGGCGCTACGCCGAAACTGTCCGGGCCAGTGGGGAATCGCTCCTGAGCCTGATTAACGACATTCTTGATTTCTCCAAGATCGAAGCGGGGAAACTCGATATGGAAATCCTCGATTTCGATCTGGAGAACCTCCTCGAGGATTTCGCGGCAGTCATGGCTTTGCGCGCCCACGATAAGGGGCTGGAACTGCTCCACTCTGCAGATCGCCAAGTCCCTGTATTGCTCCGTGGCGATCCGGGCCGTTTGCGTCAGGTTCTAATAAATCTGACGGGTAATGCGATAAAGTTCACCCACCAGGGTGAAGTAGCCATCCGCGTCACGCTGTTGGATGAAAATAAAACCGCTAACACGAAACAGGAAGCCGGAGAGACGTCGTCGTCTTCCGATTCAGTTATTCTCCGCTTCGCCGTTCGCGATACGGGCATTGGTATTCCGGAAAGCAAGCTCGGCCTGATCTTCGACAAGTTCACCCAAGCGGACACGTCGACCACACGCAAATACGGCGGAACTGGTCTGGGACTGGCCATCTCCAAACAACTGGTCCAAATGATGGGCGGCGATATGGGCGTCGTGAGCGAAGAAGGCAAGGGCTCGGAGTTCTGGTTTACTGCTCGTTTGGGTAAACAGGCCGAAAGATCAAAAATTGCAGCGCGTCTGACGGCTGACTTTCATAATGTGAAGGTTCTGATCGTGGACGACAATGCTACTAACCGGGAAATTATGACAACGCGGCTGAATGCCTGGGGTATGCGGCCGGCGGAAGCTACAGATGCTTACGCGGCATTAAGGTCTCTTAGGCAGGCGCAAGATGAAGGTGAACCCTTCCGAATTGCCATAATCGACATGCAGATGCCCGAAATGGACGGCGAAGCTCTGGGACGGGCTATCAAAGCTGATCCCCGTTTAACGGAACTCCGAATGGTAATGTTAACATCGCTGGGTTCACGCGGCGATTCCCGCCGTTTACAGGATATAGGTTTTTCAGCATACCTGAACAAGCCGTCACGGCATCAAGATCTGTTCAATGTTTTTTCTATGTTGCTGGCCGACAGAAGCTCTTCCACTGCTCAACCGAAAACAATCATAACACGCCATTCGGCCCGCGATCTACTGAGCATGCTGAAAAAAAGACACGCAAGGGTGTTACTGGCGGAGGACAATATAACCAATCAGCAAGTAGCCTTGGGTATCCTCAATAAACTCGGCATTTCTGCCGACGCCGTAGCCAACGGGGCGGAAGCAGTTAAAACGCTGGAAAACATACCCTACGACCTGGTGCTGATGGATGTGCAGATGCCCGTGATGGACGGGCTTGAAGCCACGCGTACAATTCGCAACTGGAAAATGGGAAATGGGAAAAAGTCCAATGTTTCCGACATTCCCATCATCGCCATGACGGCTCACGCCATGCAAGGCGACCGGGAAAAATGCATTTACGCCGGCATGAACGACTATTTGTCCAAGCCTGTTGATCCCAAGGCGTTGGCGGAGATGCTGGAGAAATGGCTGCCGCCGGAAGAAGAAATCGAAAAGTCGCAATTGGATAACGGCGCAGAATCGGGGAAAAAATCGGTAACTGGTAAAGGGAAAACGGCAAATGGGAAAAAGTCCCGAATTCCCGTCTGGGACAAGGCAGGGATGATCAAACGCATGATGAATGACGAAGATCTGGCCAGAAATATTCTGGCTGGTTTCCTTGCGGATATCCCCCAACAGATCAATTCCCTGAAAGCATTTTTTAAATCCGGCGATGTTCAAGGCTCCGAACGCCAGGCCCACACCATCAAGGGAGCATCAGCCAACATTGGCGGAGAGCGATTGCGTGCCGTAGCCTTCGAGATGGAGAAATTGGCCAAGTCCGGTGACCTCAGCGCCACCTCCGCGCACCTGGCCGACCTGGAAGAGCAGTTCGATTCACTGAAAAAGGAAATTGAAAACTGGAAACTATAGGAGAAAATACATGAAGATACTTATTGTCGATGATGATTCTACCAGCCGCCTGCTCCTTCAGGGAATTCTGAAGAACTACGGTAATTCCGACCTTGCCATCACCGGCAAAGAAGCGGTGTCAGCAGTCGAAATCGCGCTGGCGGCAGGCGAACCTTACAACCTGATCTGTATGGACATCATGATGCCCGAGATGAATGGATCAGAAGCCGTGCATAAAATTCGGCAAATAGAAAAACTCCAGAATATTCCGAAAGAAAAACTGGTAAAAATAATGATGGTGACCACAAAAGCAGACAAAGATACGATCATCAGTTGCATTAAACTGGGGGCTGATGACTATATTATAAAACCGTTTGACGGAGAAAAGATATTGAAGAAGATTGAAAAATATATCAATATTTCCTGAGAATAAATATTTTTATTTAGGACGGGCTGCCTTAATAATTAAACTGAAGAAGACTGAGCACCTGACCGGGAGAGCTAAACAGTGCGCATTTTAATCGCTGAAGACGACTTCACATCCCGCACCATGTTGGCGGCAGTACTGAAAAAGGGCGGAGATGAGGTAGTGGAAACAACCAACGGTCTGGAAGCCTGGAATGAGCTGCAGAAACACGATGCCCCTCGTCTGGCTATTTTCGATTGGATGATGCCGGAAATGGATGGACTGGAAATCGTCCGCCGTGTTCGTGCTCTGGAAAGCGGTCAGTCACCTTCCGCCAGTTCTATTGCTACGACGGACAGACGTTACCTGATCATGCTGACTACCAGAGATGAAAAAGCAGACATCATTGCCGGATTGGACACAGGGGCCGACGACTATCTGGCCAAGCCTTTTGATCCGGGCGAACTGAGGGCGCGGGTCGATGCAGGACGCCGGATGATCAGGATGCAGGAGCAGTTGGCTGAACAAATCCGGGAATTGAAACAGGCACTCGATCATATCAAAACCCTGCAGGGAATTCTGCCCATTTGTTCGTTCTGTAAAAAAATACGCGATGACGGGGGCTACTGGAACCAGGTCGAGGCTTATGTCAGCCGCCATTCCGATGCCCTCTTCAGCCACAGCATCTGCCCCGACTGCATGAAAAAGCACTATTCCGAATTCGCCAAAGACAGCGATCCTGACAGCTGAAAGAGGACATCATGAAGAGCAAACAGGCAGAAGATGCGTTACGGAAGAGCGAAACAAAGTTCCGGAATATTTTTGAGTCCTTTGAGGACATCTATTATCAAACCGATCAGAACGGCATTATTACAATAATATCCCCGTCTGTCTTCCGCATATCCGGATGGAAGCCCGAAGAGGTAATCGGTCAACCGACGACATTGTTTTTCGAAGTGCCCGAGGATAGATCTTTGCTCATGAAGTCGTTGGCTGAACAAGGATACGTGAGAGATTACGAACTTACGCTTATCAAGCGCGACGGCTCAAGAGCGATAGCATCCCTGGCGACACATCTCCTCTATGATGCCAGTGGTGTGACAACAGGAACGGCCGGTTCACTCCGCGACATTTCCGAGCGCAAGCGTGCGGAAGAAACACTGAAGGAGAACGAACGCCGGCTTTCCACCCTGACTTCCAACCTGCCGGGAATGGCTTACCGCTGTCTAAATGACAGAGATTGGACCATGGAGTTTGTCAGTGAAGGCTGCATTGAGCTCACCGGATATAAACCGGCCGAACTGGTAAACAACCGGAGAATCTCTTATGCTGATCTTATTCATCCTGAAGACAGAGAACTTGTATGGGATAGTGTTCAAGCCGGCGTGCAAAAGAAGGATAAATATCGGCTTAGCTATAGAATAACAACAGCAGACGGTAAGATAAAATGGGTTTGGGAACAGGGTCAGGGAGTATTTTCCGAAAGCGGAGAGTTGCTGGCGCTGGAGGGATTTATAACTGACATCACCGAACGCAAACAGTCGGAAGCGGCACTACTGGAGAGCGAATTATTCCTCAAAGAGACGCAAAAAAATGCCCGAATTGGCGGATGGAAAGCAAATCCCCACACTAATTACCTCGAATGGACAGAGGGCGTTTATGATATTCTGGAAATACCACGCGATTACAAGCCCGGATTGACCGAAGGTGCGAAGTATTATTCTTTCGAGCATATTCCCTTAATTAAGAAAAAGTTATCTGACTGCTTCGAAAAAGGCGAGCCTTTCTCGGTCGAGGTCGAGTCAATTACCGAGACTGGAAAACGTCTCTGGACTGAGGTCCGGGGCTTTGCTCCCAAAAGCGATGGGGAACGCTCATTTATCATGGGAACTTTTCAGGACATTACCGAACACAAGCGAACGGAAGCGGCGCAACGGCAGAGTGAGGAGAGATATCGCACTATTCTTGAAGAGATGGACGATGGTTATCAGGAAGTAGATCTTGCCGGTAATTTCACTTTTGTCAATGAAGCCTTCCTGAGAATCTTTGGTTACAGCAGACATGAAATAATGGGTATGAATTTCAGCCTGTACGCTGCGGAAGAAAAGATAGCAAAAAAGGTATATCGAGCCTATAATCAGATGTTCAAAACAGGGATTCCGATAAAAAGTTTTGAATGGGAGATTAAAAGGAAAGACGGCGTCAGACGAACCATCGAATTTTACGCTTCGTTGTTAAGGGATGCCAATGACCTTCCCACCGGCTTTAGAGGTATTGTCCGCGACATCACGGACCGCAGACAGGTCGAAGAGGCACTCCGGCAGAGCGAGGAACGGTATCGCACTATTCTTGATGAAATGGAAGAGGGCTATGATGAATTAGATCTTGCCGGCAACATTATTTTTATCAATGATGCGTTCCTGCAAATAAGTGGTTACAATAAAGATGAACTCCTAGGTTCTAATTTTAGCCTATACTCTGCGGAAAAAGATTCAGCAAATAAAATCTATCATGCCTTCAACCAAATTTATAAAACTGGTATTCCTTTAAATAATTTTGAATGGGATGCTAAAAGGAAGGACGGAGAAACAAGAACTCTTGATCTTTACGCTTCAGTATTAAAGGATGCCCATAATCGTCCGATCGGTTTTCGGAATATTGTCCGCGACATCACCGACCGCAAGCGGGCTGCAGAAGAACTGCGAAAAGAAAAAGAATTCAGCCAAACCCTTGTTCAAAGCTCTCCCATATTTTTCGTTGCCATCAGCCCCACGGGAAAGACTATCATGATGAATGATACGCTCCTGCAGGCTCTTGGCTACACCAGGGACGAGGTTGTTGGTATGGACTATCTGGCTACCTTTGTTCCGGAAAGTGACAGGGAGGCGCTCTCTCAAGTTTTTGAGCAATTAACTCGCCTTAAAAAAAATACCCTTAACGAAAATTACATTCTGGCAAAAGACGGCAGGCGGCTTTTAGTGGAGTGGCATGGCAGAAATGTCTTCAAGGAAGCGGGCGAATATGATTACTTTTTCGGCGTAGGCATAGACATCACCGACCGCAGACGCGCGGCAGAAGAGCAGGAGAAGTTGCAGGCACAGTTGACCCAGGCCCATAAGATGGAATCCGTAGGTAGGCTGGCTGGCGGTGTAGCCCATGATTTCAACAACATGCTGGGAGTGATTCTGGGGCGGGCGGAAATAGCCATGATGAAGACTGATCCCGCGCAGCAGTCCTACAAAGACTTGCAGGAAATCCGGAAAGCCGCCGAGCGCTCCGCCGAGCTTACCAGGCAACTACTGGCCTTCGCCCGCAAGCAGACGATAGCGCCCAAGGTGCTGGACTTGAATGAAGTTGTCGAAGGCATGCTCAAGATGATCCGGCGGCTTATCGGCGAGGACATTGATCTTGTCTGGCTACCCGATGCAGCCATATGGACGATAAAGATGGATGCCACCCAGATCGACCAGATCCTGGCCAATCTTTGCGTCAACGCCCGGGATGCTATTTCCGGAGTAGGCAAAGTCACCATTGAAACGGGAGTCGCCATCTTTGACGCAGATTACTGCGCCAATAATCCCGGATTTGTGCCCGGAGACTACGTGTTGCTCGCCTTGAGCGATAACGGCAGCGGTATGGACAAAGATACTATGGATAAACTGTTCGAACCTTTCTTTACCACCAAGGGCGTAGGGAAAGGAACCGGCCTCGGTCTGGCCACCGTCTATGGCATTGTTAAACAGAACAACGGTTTCATCAATGTCTATAGCGAACCGGGACAGGGAACGACCTTCCGGATCTACCTGCCCCGTCATATGGGCAAAGCCGAGCAGTTGCGCACAGATGACCTGGCGGATACCGCCGCATCAGGCAACGAAACCATCCTGCTGGCTGAGGACGAGCCGGCCATCCTGGAAATGACCACGCTGATGCTCCAGCATCTGGGCTATAACGTGCTGCAAGCAGGTACGCCGGGAGAAGCCATCCGCCTAGCCGGAGAACACAGAGGCAATATCCACCTGCTCATGACCGACGTGGTCATGCCCGAAATGAACGGCCGTGATCTGGCCCGGAACATACTGTCACTTTATCCGGACATCAAACGCCTTTTCATGTCCGGCTACACGGCTAACACCATCGCTCACCAAGGAGTTCTCGACGATGGCGTGCATTTCATTCAGAAACCGTTTTCTTTGAGCAATCTCGCCGCTAAATTGCGCGAAACGCTGGACAATTAACAAAGAATAATCCGGTTGATTTTGAATATAGTTATATTGGCAAAAGCACCTTAACAGGGGGTGTGCTTTTACTTGACCAGATCGCATCATCCATATAAAGAGTGTATTATGGTTTAGTGTTATCTAAATTAAGCTAGGATGTCGGCGCTGAGTGTGTATGAAATGCTCTACGCAAAATTAAATGAAATTATCATACAAAGGAATTATTTATGAATGCTTGGAAATTAAATACTAAATTGATCGGTGGATTTGTCGTGGTGGCGATAATCACCTTGATCGTCGGTTTTGTCGGATGGCTGGGTGTTTCCAATTCCGTAGATGTTTCGCTCAAGTTAAATAATACCCAAGGTGTGGCGAAGGAATTATTGCAACGGGAAATGGACCATCTAAATTGGGTTATGAAGGTAAGTCAATTTCAGCAAAATGAAACCGCCACCGAATTAGATGTGGAAAAAGACGAACACAAATGCGGGTTTGGAAAGTGGTATTATGGAGAAAACAGAAAAGCGGCAGAAACCGATATGCCGGAGCTCAAAGACCTGTTGATTCAAATCGAAGATCCTCATCGAAAGTTGCATCAATCAGCCCAGGAATTGGAAAATATATTAAAAAAAGGGCCGGAATTCCGGAAAGAGGCTCTGACCTTTTATCAAACAGAAACACTGGAAAAATTAAAAAACGTCCGCAAGATATTCAGTGAAATTCGGCCGAAAGTTGACCAACATATAACGAAAACTACCAAATCAGCCGCTAGCCGGGCTGTTCTCATGAAATTTATTGTCGTTCTGGGAATGATTCTGGGATCTCTCATTGCCCTGGTGTTGGGATTTTTTCTTGCTAAATCTATCGCCGGCCCTATCAACCGTGCTGTAGCCGGATTGACGGATGGCGCCGATCAGGTATCGGTGGCGGCAGGTCAGGTATCAACTGCCAGTCAGTCTCTGGCTGAAGGCACATCGGAACAGGCAGCATCACTGGAGGAGACATCGGCATCACTGGAAGAAATGTCCTCCATGACCAAGCAGAATTCCGATAATGCCAAGCACGCAAAGGCCATGACGGGGGAGGCCTCTATGGTCGTGCAGAAGGTAAGCGCACACATGGACGACATGAGCAAGGCTATCGCGGAAATCACCCGGTCGAGTGAGGAGACAGGAAAAATCATTAAAACGATCGATGATATCGCCTTCCAGACAAATCTTCTGGCCCTCAATGCTGCGGTGGAGGCGGCGCGGGCAGGAGAAGCCGGCGCGGGGTTTGCCGTAGTGGCGGACGAAGTACGGAATTTGGCCATGCGCGCATCTGATGCCGCAAAAAATACGAATGAACTGATCGAAAACACTATCAAGGCGGTGCGTAAGGGCAACGAGTTGACGAACGCCACTCAGGAGGCGTTCAAGGAGAACATAGCCATCTCCGGAAAGATCGGACAGCTCATCGACGAGATCTCCGCAGCAACCGAGGAACAATCACATGGAATTTCCCAGGTTAATTTGGCAGTCTCCGAAATGGACAAGGTAACGCAGTCAACGGCAGCCAGTGCGGAACAATCGGCGGCGGCGGCGGAAGAACTCACCGCCCAGGCTGCACAGATGAAATCTTTTGTGGCCGATTTGGACAGTGTCGTTCGCGGAAGTGCCAGCAGCCAATCATCCCATCGCGATCGAAGAGATCCGGTTCGGCGCGAATCAAAGACCGCAATCACTAAAACCCCTGTGAAGCATAAGGCACTGGCGTTGCCGGAAAAGAAGGCCGGCCGGCAGTATGCAGATAACAGCCGGTCATTCAAGAAACCTGCTTCCCCTGAACAGCTGATTCCCTTTAATGATGAGGATTTTAAGGATTTCTAATTCATACCAGTTTGTCAGCTAAGCATTCCTTAATACCGGTTCAATCTTGCTGGATTGAACCGGTATTTATTTAAGGTCTCAATATCTTTTCTTCTCTTTGTGTATTGTTGAAAATATTGATTTAAACGGCGGAGGCGGAATGGCGGCCGGGAAGTAATTCCATTTTGTATAGACGCAGCGGAATATCTTTTAGTATTAATTTTTTCATGATTTCTTTTAAAGGCACTACCGTATTTCCCAGAGCGATGGCATTTTGGAGAATCGTCCGGAATTTATCATTATAAATACCACCTTCAACTTCGGCATGCACTGGCAGGACATGGATGCCACCATCTTTAATTAAATCAGAAATTATGACCACGTCTGTCTCTGCATTCAATTCTTCAAAGCAGGGCAAATCAGAAGGTATTTCTAAAACATTCGCGATTTCGTGAATGAAAGGCGCTTTAGCCCGGGTGCAACTGACATAATCGAATTTATATTCTTTAACTATTGCCAATACCCGATCATCAATCAACCAGGAAGGTGCACCAAAAGCACCCGGTTGATTACCTGTTAGTCTAGTAAAAGCGGCAATACCCTGACTGAACCACTCACGTATCCACTGTTGAGATTTTGTTGTCAGTTCATCCTGCCAGCGGCGGTGATCCCACGCATGAAATTGAACTTCATGTCCGGCGGCAATTATCTCCTTAATAATATCGGGAAACGAAAGCGCAATCATCGGAGCAGGAAGCAAAGTACCATAGAGAGCTGTTTTCCAGCCATAAAGCGAGGCGGCATTGGTCCGCATCATCTTTTGGAGAAATAACGGATTTTTAATTAACTGCAGAACAGCCCGGCCTGAATTGTCCGGCCCGATGGAGAGGAAGAAAGTACCTTTTACCTGAAATTCCTTTAATGTTTGTAAAAGACAGGGCACACCCTGTTTCATGCCCTCATAGGTATCGACATCAATTTTTAATCCGAGCATGCCCATTATTTTAAATGCTTATATCTTTATTTTCTTCTAAAAACGAATTGAGAGTCAACCGCATTGATTCTTCCATGCCTATTTTCGGCTCCCATTGCAAAAGTTTCTTTGCTTTTTCAATGCTGGGCTTGCGGGTGTAAATATCCTGATAACCCTTGCCGTAGTAGTTATCGGCGGAAACATCCACAATCTCGGAATAACTCGGGTCATTGATATGATCCGGATGTTTCATAAAAAGTTCTTTTAATATATCGGCTAATTCCTTCACTGAGCATTCATTATTCGGATTGCCGATATTAATTATCTGGTTTTTGCAAACATCATTTTTGTTTTCCAGAATTTTCATTAAGGCGGAGATGCCGTCATCAACATAAGTAAAACATCTTTTCTGCATTCCCCCGTCAACCAGATTGATCGGACGGCGCATAAGCAATTCGGCAATAAACTGGGTAACCACTCGTGAACTTCCCTCTTTGGCGGCATAGAGCGAATCAAGCCGCGGACCGACCCAGTTAAAAGGTCTAAAGAGGGTAAATTCCAGATGACCACGGGTTCCGTAACCATAGATCACGCGATCCATTAACTGTTTGCAGCACGAATAAATCCAGCGTTCTTTTTGAATAGGGCCGACAACCAGATAACTTTCATCTTCTTTGAATTCCGGATCGCTGCAGGCGCCATAGACTTCCGATGTCGATGGAAACACAACCCGCTTATGATATTTCACGCATTGTTTGATGATGTTGACGTTCATTTCAAAATCAAGATTATAAACGGCGATCGGGTCTTCGACATACATTTTCGGGGTGGCAATAGCAACCAGCGGGATGACCACATCGCACTTTTTAATCTGCAACTCAATCCATTCCTTGTTAATGCCGATATCGCCTTCCACAAAATGAAAACGTGGATCATGAAGGGCATTGCCTAAGCGATCAGAACCGAGATCCATTCCGTAAACTGTCCAGTCTTTTTTTTCGGCAAGTATTCTGTTAATCAGATGATGTCCGATAAATCCGTTTACACCGAGTATTAATATTTTCATTTTAACCTGCTTACCTTCCCGTCTCTAAAATAATTGCCGATCTCACTGCCGTAAATATGCTTTCCTGCTACTTCAATGTGCTCGAGTTTTACAGCATTTTTACCGGTTTGTACAAGAACTTCTTCACCGATAATATTTACCGTACCCGGAGTCTCATTATTTACGCCTTCTCTCGGTTGGGCCCACCAGATAATAATTTTTTCATTGTTTTCTAAAAGCGCCCGGGCACCGGGATATGGCTCGGTAACTGCACGAATTAAGTTATAAATATCGGTTGCTGATTTATCCCAGTCAATGCGTCCATCTTCCGGCCTTCTGCCGCCAAAATAACTTCCTGCAGCTAAATCTTGTTTTTTGCGGGGAATTTCGCCTTTCTTTATTCGGGGCAACAACTCATCGAGTAACAATGCAGCCGTCCGGCACATTTTTTCATAAAGAGTTTTAGCAGTATCTTTTAAATCTATCTCCACTTCTTTTTGCCCGACGATATCGCCAGCATCCGGTTTATCAATCATGTAATGCAATGTAACGCCAGTATTCTTTTCACCATTAATGATAACCCAGTTTACCGGGCAACGGCCGCGATAAGAAGGCAGTAGCGAACCGTGTAAATTAAAAGCACCGATCTGCGGAATAGCAAGAATCTCGCTTACGATCATTTTCCGGTAATAGAAGGAAAATATTACATCCGGTTGCAGATCTCTTATTTTCTCTTTCCACTGCGGGAAATTAATGTCCTCATCGGTGTACACGGGAAGATTTCTTTGGTCTGCCCAGTTTTTTACGGATTCAAACCAGCAATTTTCCCCGGGATCATCATCGGAAGTGAACACGGCGGCAATATCATAACCATGTCTGGCCAGCGCTTCTAATCCCGTTATACCCATGTTGGAGTAGGCAAAAACAACTGCTTTCAAGCTCTTATTCTTTTCCTTTCGCCGAATAAATGTCTTCAATCACATATTCCGGACGCTTGCGTACTTCTAAATATATCCGACCGATATATTCTCCTAGCACTCCTAAGGCAAAAAACTGCAAACCGACAAACACGAATAAAATGGCAAAGAGTGTAAACACACCATCTGCCGCCCAGACAGCGCCATAGGCCAGACGGGCAACGGCCAGGACAATACCGAAACATACACCTAAAAAGGACAAGCCAATTCCACCGTACATAATTAATTTAATCGGAAAATCGGAAAACGATGCAACCAGATCAAATTGCAGATTAACTAATTTCCGCAAGGGATAGTTGGATTTGCCGCCATGTCGTTCTTCATGGTTTACTTCTATTTCGCAAATACGCTTACCGAACACTGTCGCCAAAGCAGGAATAAAAGTTGCGTGTTCATGACATTGGATCATCCGCTCCACCACCTCCCGTCGATAAGCACGTAACATGCATCCCCAGTCGTGCATTCCCACACCGGTAATTTTTCGTGCCACCATATTGATTATTTTGGAGGGCAGGATTCGAAAGAAAGAATCCTGGCGGCCTTTGCGAATGGTGCCGACAACATCATAATTACCCTCTTCCATGACTTTTATCAGTTTTGGTATTTCTTCCGGAGGATTCTGTAAATCAGCATCCATAGTGACAACAACATTGCCGCAGCATACCGAAAAGCCTGCCATTATAGCGGCATGCTGTCCATAATTTCTTGTTAATTCCACCACTTTGATATGCTCATTCCTGGTGAATTCCTGCAGGATCACCAGGGAATTATCACTGCTGCCGTCATCAATGAATATTATTTCGAAACTTTTTCCTGATCCCTGCATTACCGGTAAAAGCCTGTCTCTCAAAACCGGCAGGTTTTTTTCTTCATTATAAACCGGAATGACAATTGACACCTGAACATTATCGGCCATGATTTACTATCTCCTTTATTGCTTCACAAACATATTGGACATCAACATCCTGCATATCCGGAAATAAAGGCAAAGATATGATTTTATCTGCTGCTCGTAAGGTTTCCGGAAGCGGACCAATTTCCGCCAAATAATTTTCTTGAACATACGTTAACAGATGCGCCGGGGGAAAATGCAATCCGTAGCCGATATTATATTCGGCAAGCTTATTCATAAAATCATCACGATTTAAAGCCAATACCTTGATGATATATAAATGCCAGGCATGTGTGTGTTCATAGTCCGGAATCTGCGGCAAATCAATACCGGAAATCCCTGCGAGCCGTTCATTATAAAATTTTGCCAGATGCGTACGCCTGCGGTTCAGCTCCGGCCAACGCTCGAATTGCGCCAGCCCTAAAGCCGCCAGCAAATCGGGCAAGTTATATTTATAGCCCGGTTCCGCTATATCATAGGCCGGATTTCCCCCCTTACCATATCTTTTCCAAGCATCGCGCTCAATTCCGTGAAATCTCAACAGACGTATTTTTTTTCCCAGAAGCGCGTCACTGATTGTGATCATGCCTCCTTCGCCGGTGGTAATGTTTTTTATCGGATGAAAAGAAAATATGGCAGGATTCCCAAAACCGCCGGCGGAAATTCCTTTGTAATAAGTACCCACAGCATGGGCCGCATCCTCAATTACGGTCAGATTATATTTTGCCGCCAGCAAATTTATTTTATCCATATCCACCGGTGCGCCGGCAAAATGCACCGGAATAATCGCCTTTGTCCGGGGCGTAATCGCCTCTTCAATTAACTGGGCATTTATATTCAAAGTGCCATAATCAACATCAACAAACACCGGAGTCGCTCCCCGCAAGGCAATCATATTCACCG
This sequence comes from uncultured delta proteobacterium, assembly GCA_903907985.1. Lineage (GTDB taxonomy): Bacteria > Desulfobacterota > Syntrophia > Syntrophales > Smithellaceae > MVRV01. The sequence goes on along the minus strand of CAIVQG010000065.1, from coordinate 38,851 downwards.
TAGAAGCAAAAGTAAGCGAAGGGGTAATGATTTCATCACCGGCGCCTATATTCAACGCTGACAAGGTTATATGCATGCCCGCTGTCGCCGAGTTCAATGCAATGGCCTGTTTGGCGGAAGTCAACGTACAGAATTTGTCTTCGAATTCTTTGGCTTGCGCACCCGTCGTAATCCAGCCGGATTTCAGGCATGCCACTACTTTACTGATTTCGGACTCCCCGATGGAAGGTCGGCTAAAAGGCAAAAATTCGCTGCGAATTTTCAATTTTACTCCCGCTTTCTAATTCCGAATTTGCAAAAGATAAAAAGCACCGTTATCCCAGAGCACTTTGGTTTTGGGCATTTTTAATCTGATCTCTTTTAACCTTTCCTGATGCTGCGTAATGCAATAAATATCTTTTTGCTGGCCACATAAGGTAAAAAATTCAATTGGTGAAAGAAAATAGCGCTTTTTTTCTTCCGGTGCAAGCTTGACTATTCCTTCGGACAACTCACCGAAATCCTCGACGATGGGGGTGCGAATTTTGTTGTAAAAATCTATACCATAAAAATTAACCCGGTACTGATATAAATCACGACCTACGGGCACATACTTGGAAATAGCATCCTTGGCAACCCGGGCACTGCGATAAGGAGCCAGGAAATCATTGGCCGCAAAAAGTATGCTGCCCAGGAATAACGCCGCCAGAATGTAGATGGTGAAAAACCACCCTTTACGAAACTTGCGGAAAATCAAATCCGGCAAAAATGTCATCAATATTAAAGCGATTACCGGCAGGAATATATAAAGCCACCAGTAACGCGAAGTCATAATAACCAATCCCTTTTCCGCGTCGGAATACTGCTGAAAGATTGGCGGCAGAAACAAGGCGATAATTAGTATCAGGGATTGGATTATTATCATCACACGAAATAACATCCTCCCCTCCCCCGGACTTTCAGATGAAATATTTTCCTCATATTTCTGGAAGATGCAACCGGCAAAAAGCGCAAGCGGCAGGAACATGGGGGCAATATATGTCGGCAGTTTGGATGAAGAAATTGTATAAAAAATAAATATTAATAAAAGCCAGACAACCAGCAGTTTATTATCATCTCTGGCAAATAATGATTCGGAAATAAATTTATTCTTCCAGGCTTGAATTAAATAAACTGCCCAGGGCAGGACGCCGCCAATTAGTATGGGCAGGTAGAAATAAAAAGGCTCCGTCTTGCCGTGCATTTTCGTTGTGAAGCGCAGGAAATGCTCCCTTACAAAGAAAAACCACAGGAAGTCGGAATTTTCCTTCTGCGCCAGGATTAGCCAGGGACAAACGGTCATTAAAAATATTAAAATGCCGACCGGTGAAAACAATAGCAGGAGCTTCCTCCACTGCCCTGACCAAAGTAGCCAGACAATCAAAATACCAAACGGAAAGACCACTCCGATAATGCCTTTCGTTAAAAAGGCCAGGGCGCAAATGAAATAAAACAGATAAAAAAGATAATTTTTATTTTGCCGCTTCAAAGCCAGATAACCCAGCCAGATCGCCAGACAGATAAATAAAGTCAAGGGCATATCCAGAATATTGATCCGTCCCAGAAAAAAATGATAGCAGGAAACCGTCAGGATGGCGGCGGCGAAGAGCCCCGTCTTTTCATCACGAAAATGTCTGCCGATAAAATATACAAGCAAAATACAGCCCCAGGCACATAACGCCGCAAATAAGCGTGCCGAAAAATCATTTTCCCCGAATATTTTAAAAGATATCGCCGTGGCCCAGGAAACAAGAGGTGGCTTTTCCAGATATATAGTACTTTTTATATGCGGTGTTATGTAATTGCCGGATTCATTCATGGCACTGGCAATCAAACTGTAACGGGCCTCATCCGGCTCCATTTGCGGCATAACGGAAAGCAATCCGATGTAAAGAATCAGGGGTATCAAAAATAAGATGTATTTTTTTTGCATTTAATACCCTTTTTTTAAGCGAGCTCGACATTATATCGATCAAAAAAGTATTTGACCACGAGCGTGCATAATATGCCAATTCCCGCACCGGCCAATACATCGCTCAAATAATGCGCAGTTATTAAAATCCTGCTCATTCCTACGGCCACGGCAAAAGCAAAAGCAGGAATACGTAAGCTGGGAAATAGAATGCTGATAGCTGCAGCCAGAGTAAAAGCAGTAACCGTGTGACCGGAAGGAAAAGATGTTGATTCATGGATCACCCGAAAATAATCAAAGCCAAACTGACCATTATTAAACAGATTCATCGGCCTGTTTCTCCCGGCAAGCCACTTAATTAATATATTAATCAACCCCGAGGCCGATATTGATAAAACAATAAATAAAATCCTCATCGACCATAATTTATTTTTCCGGACAAAGCGTAAGACAACATATGCAGGTACAAATAAAATATAATACCATTTTGCTTCGCCGGTGATTGTGACTATTTGGGCAATATCCAGGACAGGTTGACTCAAGGCCCGGCAATAATAAGCCAGGGGAATATCCCAATAGTTATATGATAATGCCGCCAGCACAAAGCAAACGAGAAGGACAATGGCAGCAATCCATCTTTTTTTCACGGTCTGACTCCCTGATAATTATAACACCAGACATATTCTACTGTATCCACTTTTGCGCCATTGAGCTTTATATCGGTTTTCCCCGCCGCATCGACACGATCACAACGGGCATATTTTTCAATATTTAATTCATGAAAATGGGTATTGAGAAAAAGAAGATCATAACCCAGAGGCACATTTTTCTGCCAAACATCAAATTGGTCCTGACGATTATCTATAACATAGACATCATTCCGGTATGGCAAGCTGTAATACATCGTCCTGCTGCCCATTGTCCAGTTGCTTACTGCTATTGCCTTTAATTTTGCGGAAGAATTTTTCTGCAAAAGCACATCTGCTTCCTTTGCTATGGTGCTATATCCATAAATATCACGAAAAGGAGACTTGTAATCCGGAAGGGTTAAAAATTTTGCGGCCAGTTCCGTATAAGCAAATAATGTCAGAACTAAACTGAAACCTATAGAAAAATAGAGGAAGTTCTTTTTCCATTTTTGGGAAGATATAAATAAATTATAAGTCCCGATTGGTATAAAGAGGAGATAAAAAATACCGGGCCAATGCGGCAAAGTTCGCTCGGATAATGAAGTTAAAAGAAAAAAGATCATAATCGTGCCGGCAAAAAGAACGGCCAAACGCAGATAATCATTAGTTGATCGCAATGATCGAAAAAAACCGTAGAAGGCAATTAAAAATAAAAACGGGCTGTAAGCGCCAAATTGTGCGGCCAGCGAGGTCAGGAAATTTTTAGCGCTTGCCGCCAATGTTCCGAAAACATGGCCGCTCTGATACCGGAAGCTGATGAAATCGTGTGTATAGTTCCAGTATATCACCGGACTAATCATGACCAGGGCAATCAGCGCCGCCCCGAACATATAGGGTGAAAAAATAATATCGTATCTTTTCTTGATGAGAAAAAAGACTATTAAAGGCGGCACCAGCAAGATAGCCGTGTATTTGCTAAGCCCCATCAACCCCAATATGATCCCGAGTAATATATAGTCGCACGGTTTGTTTTCCCGGAAAATTTTTTCGGCGATAAAAATCAGCAGAAATACCAACAGCAACAAAAGAGAGTCGGGAAGCAGCATTAATCCCAGGGCATTGAGCATAAATGAACAATTCAAAGCGAGTACGGCAAGCAGTGATATCTTCACTGATCCCGTTATCCGCATCAGGAAGATGTATGCACAATACGATGTTGCGGCAAAAATTAAAATAGCCGGGAGACGGGCTAAAAATTCATTTGTTCCCAGAAGATAAAAGATCAGCGCATGAACCCAACCAACCAGCGGCGGATGATCAACATAACTGAAATCCAGATATTTGGCATATAAGACATAATGGGCTTCGTCCACACCTAATCCGAAAAAAGGAGCAACAAGAAGGCGAATTAACGTAAAAACACCTATCAGGAAAAATATCTTATCTTTATCTTTCAGCATTAATCTTTTCCAGGTTGGGTTTAATCATTGCTAATACATGTTCCGGCTTGATAACCTGTAAACAAACATTATCCCTACAGGCGGTTTTGCGATGATTGGCCGCGCTGACACATGGTGAACAGGCGAGCCCGGCATAAATTGCCGTTGTCTTACCCAATGATCCATACAACGCCGGTGTTTCCGGCCCAAATATTACAAAAGAATGCATTTCGGTGACGGCGGAAAAATGTCCCGGGCCGGAATCATTGGTAATCATAAACTCTGAAATATTGTACAGTAATGGCAGCTGGGCAAAAGTCAGCTTACCTGCAAAATTAATTACACGTTGTGATTGCACTTGATCCTTCAGCAGCTGAGCTTCTTCCCTTTCCTTCGGATCACCGGTTATTAAAATAATGGCATTTTTACAAGCATCCAGAATTTTCCGCATTAACTCGGCATAATATTGCGGAGGCCAGCGTCGCTGAATAAGCAGTTCACTGGCATTGGGATTAATCAACACAATCTTATGCTTCGCTTGTTCATATCCGCTAAAACAGTCGCTCACCCTATCCCGGATAAATTTCTTTTGCTCCGCGGTGACTTCGACTTTGGCCAGTTTAATTTCTTCATCGCTAATCAAAGTCTTCGAAAATGGAACTTCCTCGCGGCCAGCGAGCAAAGAATTAACCAAAGCAATAAAATTTTTGGCAATATGAATATGGGGATTATAGGTGACTTTATGCGTTAAGAAGCTTCCCCGATAAAGCCCTTCGTTGAAGAAAGCGTGAAAGCCAACCTTATTTTGCGCCCCGCTAAATCCGGTAAGCAAAGCAGTAAAACGCGAGAAAAGTTCCAGATCAATTACTGCATCAATCTTTCTTTTTCTTGTCCAGAAAATAAACTTCACCGTATCAAAGAGAAAGGCAACCATATTATTTTCGCGGATGGTATAAATATTCCCCTGAGGAACCGTCTTTAATAAATCCAAACTGGGTTTATTTTTCTGGAAAATTAAAAAATGAATATCAGCATTGATTTCTTTTTGTAGTTTTCTCATCGCCGGATCGACTAAAATGGCGCTGCCCATTTCCGATAATTCAATAAAAAGAACTTTCTTCAGAGGCTTTTTGTTGCTGCTGCACAAGAGTAAAACAAATTTATTATAAATAGAACCCAGCAAGCACAGAGGAACACCGATATAATAATCGATTCTGCGCATAGTATCCACTTTCATAGGCTGCTCTTTTCTCGTTGTTAAATTTGGGGAAATATAGGCAAAATGCCGTCAACTGTCAACAAAACAATTGTAGGAGAGTATGACCGATTATTAAAGCTGCACGAACCACAGGCTGATTTTGTAATAATCTTAAGCAATCCATAGTTTCACCCAAAATGCTTTCGGACGATAAAAAGGTTTATTTTTACGAAATGAACTGATTGAAAAGAATAGAAAGATCATCGGATCAAATTTTCATATGCCCCGATGATTAGAGGATCACCGGAGCAAATCGTCACTTGCCCCGGTGATTGATGATTTTTTACACTTCGACGACGGCTTCGACTTTTTGCAGCACTTCAGCCCCCGTCTGCGTTGTCACTTTAAGATCGATATATCCCAGGCCTTCTTTTATATCCGTAACAGTTCCCTGCATAGTAATGGTATCTTCTATCATTACCGGAGCGCTGAAACGGCATTTGAGCTTCTTGAGTTTGCCGGGATCTCCGATCAACTTGGTAACGCTCCGCGTCGCAAATGCCATGGTGCACAGCCCCTGGAGTATCGCTCCCCCCAGTCCCACCATTTTCCCGAATTCGGGATCGATATGGATCGGATTGAAATCTCCCGATGCACCGGCATAATACAATGTCCTGTATTTATCGACAACTTCACTGTCCTGAAATGTCTGTCCTTTTGTTATTGCCATATTGTCCTCCTATTTTCGCACCACAAAGGTATATACACCCCGGCATACGTTCCTGCCGTGCTGGTTTTTCGAAGTAACTTCTACCGATATGGTGTCCAGCTTTTCCTTGTTCTTGATGTCGCTTATCTTCGCCATAGTGGAAATGGAATCGCCGGCCTTGACCACTTCAAAAAAATCCATTTCCTGCTCGCCATGAACAAGCATAGCCATGTTCAGGTTGAGCTCCTTATCCAGAAACACAGGCTCGATCAGGAAGGCGCCGAAAACAACTGCGAAAGTGGGCGGCGCTACAATAGCACCGTATTTCGATTTCTTCGCGAATTCTTCATCCACATAATGCGGATCAAGATTCTTGATCGCCTTGGCGTATTCCTTGATTTTTTCTTTGCTCACATCGTAGGTATACGCCGGATATTCCTTTCCGATGAATTTTATGTCTATTGCCACAGGTTTTCTCCTCATTTATGATTAATGCTTCCCCTGCCCTCAAATCAGGAGAGGGGATACCCGAAAGCTTGGTCGCACCTCCTACGATGCGTGCTTATGTATCAGGTCTTTGGCAATCAGCACCCGTTGAATTTCCGATGCACCCTCACCGATCTCGCCCAGTTTGGCATCGCGGTATAAGCGCTCAACAGCAAACTCCTTGATATAGCCATAGCCCCCGTGCACTTGCACCGCCATACTGGATATCTGCGTCGCCGCCTCGGATGCCCACACTTTGGCCACTGATGCCAGTATTGCCGATTCAGGATTTTTCGTTTCCTTCGCCCAGCAGGCCTGGTAAATGAGCAGACGGGCTATGTCGGACATAATCATCATATCCGCAAGTTTAAAGGATATCATTTGATAGCGGTTAATGGGCTTGCCAAATGTTTTTCTCTCCTTGGAATATTTATTCGCATGCTCCAGACATTTTGCCGCAATTCCCAGACAGACCGTGGCCATCCCAATTCGTCCATATTCCAGTGTCTGCATCGCCTGGATAAATCCCGCGCCGACCTCGCCCATAACTGCGCTTTGGGGTACTTGACAGTCTTCCAGTATCAATTCCGCCGTGGGTGATCCGCGAAAACCCATTTTGTCAAAGGGCTTGCTCACGGAAAATCCCTTCGTTCCGCGGTCGATAAGGAAGCAGGTTACCCCGGCGCCGGGGCCTTTCTCACGATCGGTATAGGCAAAGACCAGGGCAACGTCGGCTATAGTCGCGTTGGTAATGAAGGTCTTGGTCCCGTTGATAATCCACTTGTCGCCATTCTTGACCGCCGTGGTCTTGATGGAGGCCGCATCACTACCTGCTTCCGGCTCGGTGAGGCCAAAGCAGCCTATGATTTCGCCCTTGATGATGCCCGGAAGATATTTCTCCTTCTGCGCATCGGTGCCGAAAAGCTTTAACGGCACGCCGAATAGTCCGCAGGAGGCACCGCAGGACAAAAATGTGGAAGCGCATGCTTTAGCAACTTCCTCTCCGGCAATAGCCTGACTAAACAGGTCACTGTTGCTGCCGCCGTACTTCTCATCATGTCCCATGCCGAGATAACCCAGATCGGCAAGCATCTTTATGTTAACCTTGATCTGTTTATCAACTTCTTCATGAGAAGCCGTGTCCAGCATGTGTGCACGAGGTTCGATTTCCTTCCTGCAAAATTTTTCAAAATTGTCTTTTATTGATAGTTGTTCCGCCGTCAAATCGTAATTCATTGTTTCATTCTCCTGTCATATGTATGATTATCCGTTTTGCGGGCAATTTCCTAGAAATAGCTCAATATCCGGGAAATGATAAGTCTCTGCACCTCGGAGGTACCACCGCCTATTTGCGCGAGTTTCGCGTCACGAAGGAACCGCTCGATCGGATATTCATGGATGAAGCCGTACCCGCCGAATATCTGGACTGCTTCGCTTGCCGCCTTCATGCCCCAGTCACCGACCAGCGCCTTCGCAATGGAGGTATGCATGTGATTCAGTGGTTTGCCCGAGTCCTTGTCGTGGGCAACGCGGTAAACTGCCATCTTGCCTGCTTCCTTTATTATTTTCATATCAGCCAGCTTCTGCTGGATAGCCTGAAACTGGTTAATCGGCTTATCGAACTGTACGCGTTCCTGAGAATATTTTGTGCATTCCTCAATGGCAAATTGCATGCAGCCTACAAAAGGAGCCAAAAGCGCACTGCGGTCCCAGGAAAGTGTCTCGTGCGTATACGCAAATCCTTTTCCCACTTCACCCAGGAGGTTCTCTTCCGTTACTTCACAGTTGTCCATGATGACTTCCGAAGTCGTAGAAGCGCGCACACCCATCTTATGGAAAGGCTTGCTCGTGGAAAAGCCCGGAGCATCTCTATCGATGATAAAAGCAGTTATGCCGTTATGCTTCAGCTTTTTGTCCACGGTGGCATACACGACGCACACATTGCATACCGGCGCATTGGTAATGAAGGTCTTGGTTCCGTTAAGAATCCACTTATTACCTTTTTTTTCCGCCGTGGTTGATATCGAAGCTGCGTCCGAACCTGCTCCCGGCTCCGTGAGCCCCATGCAGCCGATCCATTCGCCGCTCGCGAGTTTTGGTATATACTTCTTTAATTGCGCGTCCGAACCATGCTTGTAAATGGTATCTCCGCACAGATAGGTGTGAGCGCCCAGAGCAAGCAGGTGCCCCTGATCAACACCGGCGTGACCCATCGCTTCGGCGGAAAGGCAACACGTAACCACATCAGCACCGGAACCCCCCAACTCTACAGGAAATGGTAAGCCCAGAAGGCCCATCTCGCCCATCTTCTTCCAGACTTCCGGCGAGAATTCTGAATTGAGGTCTGCCTCCTCCACAAGCGGAACAATCTGACTTTTGGCAAAGCGATACACCGTGTCTTTAAACATTATTTGTTCTTCAGTTAAACCGAATTCCATTGTTTCCTCCTTTTAAATTCTATTTCTTCAAAACCGAATCGTTGACTTGCACCATCAATTTCCTAGTATGATCATCATATGGGAACGCGTTGTTATCAATAACGTATTGTATGATCAGGCCTTGAATCATGGAAATGATGACTGCCGATGTGTACACAACATCCATCTCAACGAAAACGCCCATTGCGACCCCCTCTTTAAGGATAGCCGCGACCTCATCGCGGTAACTCTTAAACAGCTTGACATTAGCGCGCTTCATCCGATCGTTTTTATTAACTTGCGTCCAAAAATCGAGGACGAGGTAGGAATAATATTTCTCATTGGTAACGAGGTCAAACGCCTGTCTCATAAAAATATTAAGCTTTTCCCGGGGATCCTGGGACTTGCAGATAGAACCGTTGAGCATGGACAGGATGTTCTTGTTCATCTCCTTTAACAGGTTCAGCAGGAGATCCTCCTTGTTTTTGAAATAATAATGTACGAGCCCGGTAGACATGCCCGCCTCCTGGGCTATGTCCCGTATTGTAAAATCGTAGTAACCCTTCTGTCCGACAACATTATAGGCGGCTTTGATCAACTGATTCCGCCTCAAACTTATAATGTCACCTTTGTTTTTTTCATTCATAAATGCACAATCTTTCCGCTATTTAACATGCTATTTTTCGGTCTCTCTTCGGAAACATTCCAGACGGTATACAACAATCCACATCACCGCTCCTGAACAATTATCCTAATCCCCGCCCCGGAGAACTCGTCGACGTAATCGATCCACTTCTCGTCAGATACCCAAAGATCATGTGATTCCGACGCGTATTCCAAAAGGAATTGTTTTTCCTCATAAGGCTTGGTTCCACCCATGAGTACCGCATTTGCCCCGATATTCTGCACCTGGAACGGATCAATAATTATAAAACCGATATCGTCGTATTCAAACCTGCCCTTGTTTGCTTCCAGTATGACCGAAATCATTTCACAGATGCCGTCCATCGGGTACCGGGCGAACACATCACGCTTGCCACCAAGAAGAGAATGACGCAGACAGAACTGCCAAAAATCGTTAAACCCGTCTGTGGCAATCAGCACCCGGCAGTCGCGGTCTGTGAGCAAATATTCTGTTACATCCGCAATATCTTTGCTCCTGCCCGCGAAATTCATATCGCGCCCGGTTTGGTGGCAGATTAAACCGGTGACACTGTTCATTACTGCCACCACACTGTCACCACCATGAGAAATTATCAGGGAGACTCCTTCGTTTTGCGAACTGATGGCAACGCAGCTGAAAGTCGTTTTGTGTTGGTATTTCTGAACGGAGTAAATCTCCTTATTGAGCAGATCTTTCCAGCCTCCCACCGTATCCGGCACGCCGGACCGTGCCAGAGATTCCGATAATCGATTTAAAAGATCACGTGACGCCCAGGGAAAACGTTCCGAACCGTCCGCCACGGCAAACACCCGGTATTCAAAATCAAAGTAAAGGCAGTCGCCGTTGCCGTAACCATTGCGAATTTTATCGGTGCCGGTAGTGATTCCGCCGCACACCACCCCTGGTATTTTCAATATCCTCTTCGCCGGATTTATTTCGACCGTCAGAGACTCCTTAATCGCAATCACTCTATTACTTTAAAGTACTCGATGTCCCTGGTGCTTCCCTTACGCTCCTGTGCAAACACAGCTTCCACGCGAGCGCCGATCTTGACCTTGCTCTCATCGTCAAGATTGATATAGTGTTGCATCAAGGTGTCGGCACCGTCGAGCTTAATGAACCCATACCCATAGGGAACGGGTTTCTGATGTCCGGTTTCCGGATCAATGAAGGCGAAGCGCAGAATGGTAAACGTGCCAATCACGCCCTTGGGACCGACTTCAACCCATTCTTTCATCTCGACAAAACAACTTCCACACACCCCTCGAGGCGGGATATAAACTTTACCGCATTTGGGGCACTTCACACCCATAATGCGCTTATTGTCACGGACTTCTGTAAAATACTTACTGCCGTACATCCCCACCGCATATTTAAAGGGTTGCGACGCTTCACCAGATTCGATAATCAATTGTTCCTTTTCAGCCATGATCTCACCTCTCAATTAGGTTTTTTCTTCCCGTGCAGGAGCATATCAGTCCACATGCAGCCCCCAAAACCGGTGCTGACGGCATAATTGACATCCGGCACCTGACGTGCGTCCGCCTTGCCCATCACCTGCATCGCGGCCTCTGCACAGCGAATTAGCCCCGTCGCACCAATGGGGTTGCAGGCGATCACACCCCCAGAGGGATTGATCGGAAGTTCCCCGCCCATATCGGTGTTGCCATCTGCCACATACTGCGGCCCTTCGCCATGGCCGACGATGCCCATATCCTCGATCCAGATCAGGCCGGCAAAGGAATAAGGCTGATACATTTCGATGACGTCAAGTTCTTTCCGCGGCTCTTTGATCCCCGCTTTCTTAAAGATCTCCTTTGCAACTCTCTCCATACTCGTCAGCCGACCCCAGTCGCAATCACCGAGATAGGCATAGGAGTGACGCGCACCGGTTCCCCAGATCCAGTCTGGGTTCGGACAGATTTTCTCAGCAGTATCCTCGCTCGCCATAATGACTGCACAGGCGCCATCCGTTCGGGGACAGACATCGAGGAGGTGGATGGGATCCGCCAGCATCGGAGAAGCCAGTACGTCTTCCAGCGATATTTCTTTCCTGAGCTGTGCATGTGGATTGTTCATTGCGTGCTTCCGATCACGAACAGAAACACGGGCAGCATCTCTGTCGGAGGCTCCATAGCGCGCCATGTAAGCTTGCGCCTCAGCAGCCAGTCCGGATATGGCGCCGGCAAATACCTGACGGTCCCAGATGGGATCGAAAGCCGTCGTAATGGCGCCAGTTGTATCGGACTCGGAGTTTTTCTCCCACCCGATTATCAGAACTTTTTCGAACATGCCGGAACCAACCATGTGATAGCCCCCAACGGCCAACGAAGCGCCCGTCGTACCGCCGGTTGTTATTTTGATGACCGGTTTCATCACACCACCGGAACCATCAACGCTCCAACAGTCAACATAGTTTATCCCCTCAAAATGATCCATATTCCCGATGAGAATAGCGTTAATATCCTTCATCGTCAGGTTGGCATCCGCCAAGGCTCGCTGAACCGCTTCGTTGATGAGTTCCTGACCATTAACATCCGGGCGATGGCTCTTGTGGAACGTCTGCCCCGTCCCTACGATTGCTACTCTTTTCGCCATAGTTATTCCTCCTATCTTTCCTTGTCCAAAATCCAGACACAGTGCGACTGACCGCAGAGGCCATTGACGCCGTGGGCAATGCCGGTCTTGGCTTTCTTGACCTGATGCTCCCCGGCATCGCCGCGCAACTGCATAACAACTTCGGCTATTCGGTAAAGGCCGGCCGCAATCACGGGGTGACCAGACAAAAGCCCTCCCGACGGATTCACAGGCAACGGGCCATTTATGTTGAATTCACCCGCTTCAAGGAGCTTGGCCGCCTTTCCATAGTCCGCCAGTCCCATCTCTTCAAGCCAGAGCAGTTCCTGGTAGGTAAAAGCGTCATAGAGCTCAACGATATCTATTTCCTTCTTCGGGTCCTTGATTCCGGCCATTTTGTATGCGTTTTTCGCGGCCTCGACCAATGCATTGCTTCGGGCTAAATCACGATCTCCAAAGAAAAAACTGTCCGTACAAAGAGACAACCCTCTGATCCACACCGGTTTCTGTTTGAACTTCGTTGCCACTGATTCGTGAGCGATGATCACGGCACAACACCCATCCGACACAGGCGAACAATCGAGTTTGTGGAGAGGGTCTGCGATCATTTCGGACTTTATGACATCAGAGACGGTGATGTTCATCGGTAACTGCGCCATCGGATTTTTGAGGGCGTTTCCATGGTTTTTCACCGAGACCATGGCCATATCTTCCGGCCTCAACCCGGTCCGGTTCATATAGGCATTGGCCTGCATCGCACAAGCTGTGATCATGTCCATACCAAGTCCCCGTTCGCAAATGGGGTCGAACGACGCATTCGTAATCAGGCTGGAGATGCACTGCGAACCCTTGGAATGGCCCGTCACCAGGGTCGTTTTGTATGAGCCTGACAGCGCTCGCGTATAGCCATAGAAGGCACCATATGTCCCATCGCCTTCTACACAGGAAGTATTCTTGTCCGCAGCGCCGCTGGCGTCTCCGACGGCCATGCAGGAAATAGTCCTGCCATCCCAGAAATCGCTGGAGGTGGTCACCACGTTGTCTATATCGTCAATGCTCATGCCGGCATCCGCCAGAGCCTTGTTCACAGCCTCCCAGGCCATGTCGGCAAAAGTCTCCCTGACTTTACTCTTTTCAATCTTTGTCATTCCGACACCGATTATTGCTGCTCTATCCATATCTCGTGCTCCTTACTTATTTTACCGGTTTGAAATGCGAAATGTCGCGGATGGTACCCTTCCGCGTCTCCGAGAATACCGCTTTCACACGCATGCCGATGATTACGTCTTCTGGCTTTACTTCGTCTAGATAATGCAATATGGCGGTATCAGCGCCATCGAGCTTTATCAGGCCCCATATGACCGGCACCTTCCGGTCTTGAGGAATAGCAGCTAACTGACGCCGCGCCACCGAAAAGGTCAGCACCGTCCCTTCGTCTGAGACATCGACCCACTCCGTGTTCGCGGTGAAGCATAAGGGACATGTTTTCCTGGGCGGCATAAATACCTTCCCGCACGCGCCGCATTTCGTAGCAATTATTTTCTTTTCGTCCCGCAGCGCCACAAAAAACCTGGTAGCCGTGTCGCCGGCCCACCAGGAATAAGGAACATTGATCTTGCTCTGGTAAACCATCGGCTCTATGCCTTGAAATTGATCGGCCATAATTCCTCTCCTTTTCTGCCTCCCCCTCGCCCTGCGGTGAAGGGAAGACCATCCTAGCGTTATCTTCCTGTTATGCTGATAAAATTGCTACTTTTCTTCCTTGATTATTTTTTTGCATACAGCTCGTCAACTGCCTCTTTTCCATACATATCGTCAATAAGGTCCTTGTATTTCTGGAGCACCACCTTGCGCTTGAGCTTTAGGGAAGGCGTGAGTTCGCCGCCTTCCTGGGAAAAATCGCTCTTGACAATCCTGATGTTCTTTATTGATTCATACTTCGCGAGATGCGCGTTGCTCTTGTCTACGTGCTTCTGCACAATATCGAGAAATTTCGGCGATTCCAGCAGCTCTGCCGAATTATTAAACGTTATACCTGCCTCATTCGCCAGCAACGCGGCCTCATCAGGATTGATGTTGCATAAGCCGGTGAGATACTTTTTCCTTTCACCGATTACTATAAACTGGGTGAACAGAGGATCAGACTTGAACATGTTCTCAATCTTCTGCGGAGCAACGTTTTTGCCACCAGAGGTTATAATGAGATCTTTCTTCCTGTCCGTGATAAGCAGGTTACCATCTTTATCGAACATGCCAATGTCGCCGGACATTAAATACCCGTCGGGCGTAAAAGCATCTGCGGTCTCTTGCGGCAGCTTCCAGTATCCTTTGATGACATTGCCACCCTTTATTAAAATCTCTCCGTCGTCGGCTATCTTGATGTCCTCACCTGGTATCGGCTTACCGGTCGTCCCGATGCGGTAATCAACCATTGACTGCATGGTGGCTGGTGCCGTGGTTTCCGTCATTCCGTATCCCTGTATGACAGTGATGCCGGCCGCGTTGAAGAACCGTATGATCTCCTCTGCCGTGGGAGCACCGGAAGCGGTCATCCAGGTAACGCGTCCACCAAGCTTGTCCTGGAGCTTCTTGAAAATCAAGGTATACGCAATCTTGTATTTCAGCTGCAACCAGAAGGGTATTGTTATATGCTTCTCGCGCAACTCGCTGATGCTCTTTCCGACTTCCTGGCCCCAATAAAATACCTTCTGTTTAAATGGGGACTGTTCCTTGACCTGGGCAATGATCTTCTGGTACACTTTTTCGCACACCCGTGGTACGGCCAGTATCATCGTGGGCCGCTTTTCTTCAAAATCCGCCAGCAGCGTATCTATACTCTCCGCATAGGAAGCGGTTATGCCGCAGTACATTCCATAGAAGTGTCCCGCGATGCGTTCGAACACGTGGGAAAGGGGAAGGAACGGCACAGTGCAATCCTTATCGGAGGCAAAGTGCGGCCTGATCGCGTCGAGGGACTGCACAACCCAGAACACATTGCCGTGCGATATCATGGCACCCTTGGGAAGGCCGGTTGTTCCTGATGTGTAAACAATAGTAGCAAGGTCATCGCCATTCACTTCTTTCGCCATTTTTTCAAAAAGCGCCTGGTCTTCTTTATTCTTTTTGCGTCCCAGTTCCATGAGGGTATTGAAGCTCATTACCTTCTCGTGGCCTTGCGCATCATTTGCTTCCATAACTACTATTTTTTCGAGTGCTGGGCAGTTGTTAACTACATCCAGCACCTTTTCAAGCTGTTTCTTGTTTTCTACAACAATAACCTTTGATCCCGAGTTGTTGAGGATATACTCTATTTCCTCAGAAACGAGGGTCGGGTACACCGGGATCACTACAGCACCGATACCCAGAGTGCCCATATCCGTATAGAGCCATTCCAGCCTGTTATCAGACAAGATTGAAACCATCTGCCCTTTTCTCAGGCCCAGAGAATATAATCCCAGCCCTGCCGCGCACGCCCGCTCATAATATTCGTTCCATGTCGCGCTTATCCATACGCCGCCAATCTTTTTCTCGATTGCCAGCCGGTCTGAGTATTTTTTTACACGGTTGCGAAAAACATCATTTATGGTTTGTTCATTTACATCCATTCGAGTTTCCCCGTTTATGTTGATTGACAAGTGGCCATGTTAATTATTTTATCTTCCCCTAACCCCAAAATGAGGAGGTCAGGGGAAGATGGTAATCGTTTTACTTCTTCCTTAATCCCATTATCGCTCTTGCTTCGTCTGTGGTCGCCACCGCTCTGCCGAGAGAATCGGCTATGTTCACCGCCACTTCCACCTGCTCGTAACTTCCCTTGGCGAGCGCTCCATTTGGCATCTTGATGTTGTCCTCAAGGCCAACCCTCATATGTCCGCCGAGAATGCACGACTGCATAATGCACGGGAATTGGTCGGTCCCGACGCCGCATGTGGTGAAGTTTGCGTTCGCGGGAATGGCGTTCATCATGGCAATAAAAGCATCTGAACGGAAGGCCTGACCGCCGGCAACTCCCCAGACAAAATTAAAATTCATCGGTTCGCTGAAGAAACCCTGCTTGGCTATCAGCAAAGTGTTGTCGAGTCCGCCCATATCATAGCACTCGATCTCGGGCTTCACACCATTCTCCTCCATAGCCTTGCCAAATTCCTGTAGCATGGTGAAGGTGTTTTCGAATACGTATTCAATGAATATCTTACCGGTTTTACGGTCGACGATGCTGAAGTTCATTGTATTTGTATTCAGAGATGCCATATCGGGCTTTACAGCTATAATCTGCGATATGCGCTGCTCTGCCGTCTTGCCCATTCCCACTGCAGAGCTCAGATTCACGATTAACTCCGGACATTTGTCCTTGATCGCATTATATGTCGCTCTGATCCGCTCATGATCATGAGTTGGCATACCGTTGTCCTCACGGGCATGCACATGCACCATGGCCGCGCCTGCTTTCCAGCACTTGTAAGCCTCTGTGGCAAATTCGGCCGGGGTGTAAGGAACCGATGGGTTCTGGTTTCTCATTGTCGCGGCCCCAGTCAGCGCCGCGGCAATAATTACTGGTTTAGACATATCTGGTTTTCCCCCTTTTTGTTTTCCATGAACTGCGTTTTCATTATCAGCAACCCACTTTTTCCTGCCCGCATTACGTTCCTGGATAGAAGCTCTTTCGGCAACGGGTTTAAAATGATCGATATCAAGGATGGTATTCGTCGTCTCTTTGGCGAATACAGCTTCAACATTCATACCTATCTTCACATCCTCAAATTTGCATTCTTCGAGGATGTGCATGAAAGGCGTATCTGCGCCTTCCATCTTGATTAGCGCCAGCACGAATGGTGCCTTGCGAGGCATGTGCTTGTCGTCGTACCGCACCACGGTGAAGTTGGTAACAGTGCCGGAATTGCCTACATCCACCCAGTTATCACGTATGTCGGTAAAGTCCTTGTCGCACACTTGCCGCGGCGGTAGGTATACCAAGTTGCAGGTAGGGCATCTTACTCCCATTATTTTCTTCTCATCCCGGACGGTCGTGATGAACTTGCTGCCAACACTTCCGGCGAAGTAAGTATAAGGGAGCGCCATTTTACCTTCAACTACATAGCTGTCTTCAAAACCTTTCTTTTGCTTTGTTGTCATATACCTCCTCCTCACTCATCTATCTCGAAATACTTTATGTCCCAGATATCGCCAATCCGGTTTTCCTCCCAGACGGGGCGGACGCGGGTCCCTTTCTTCTCGTTCCAACCCATCTGGATCTTTTCGATCTGATCCTTTCGTATAAAGTGCGGTAGTGTTTCATTGCCCTTGCAACCGTCGAAGAGGATGTTGATTCCTCCGTACGGTGTCTCCCGGACCTGACCGGTAAGCGGGTCAGGCATGGCGTAGTAGATGATGTCCATGTAGCGGACTTCACCTTTGGGCCCGACCTCTAAGAATTCATCGACGCGTACCCGGCAATCGGCGCACACTTCCCGCGGTGGCAGTTGCATACGGCCACATTGGGGACATTTATTAGCATATATCTTTTGTTCCTTCAGTCCTTTGAGGAATTTCCCCATGACGGGACCGGTAGAAAACTTTTCGTTCAACGATATAATCTTTTTTAGCACTATGAGTTCCTGCTGTGGAACATTGCCAGCCATTGGGTCTTTATATTTCTCAAAAAGTATCGGCCATTTCGTTGCCATCATATTGAGGTCGCCTTTGGCCCCCGCCTTACCGGATGCCATCAGGCTCTGGGCGTCAATTTTTCCCAGAATGAAGTCAACATAGTCTCTGGCGTCATTGAACTCGAGGGTCACCGTGGGTTTCCCTTCGATGGTCGTCGTGATCGTGCATTTCTTATCCTTGATGAACACAGTCCATTTGCCGCCGTCCGGACCACCGAGATCGTACGCGAAGGAAACATCCAGCCCTTCTTCGGCCTCATTGGCCTTGAACCTCGGCACAATCGTTGCAAACATGTCGGCGAGATAGTCCTTGGTCGTCATCTCCTTCTGGGCGATGACGAATTTACGGAACAGCTTTCCGGTCTTTCCGAAGGCACCCATGTCGCCGTCAACAATGACTCTGCCGCCCATGAAGGCATTCGTCGCATCGACATTGCCGGTATTTACCCCGACAAAGGTCTCTCCGTCGGCCTTCATGGTCGCAATACAACCTGTCAGGTCGTCGGTCTTCTCAATCGTCATTTTATTGTCTTTTACAGTGAGCTTCCACTTGCCCTCGTCTTTGATGTCATATCCGAATAAACTATCGACATCCTTGGCCCCTTCGGGACGGAAACGTTCCTGCATTGAGTTGAATATATCTTCTACTTTTACTCCCCAGTACTCTGCCATAATTGTCCTCCTACCAGTTAAGTTCCTTTTCGAGCATTGTCATCACGGTCCACATGGTACCACCGAACCCTGAAGCGAGAGCGTGATTGACCGGAGTCGGAATCTGGTGCGGACCAGCATTGCCGCGCACCTGTAATGCCGCCTCGGCCACCCTGAGCAGCGCGGTTGCGCCAATCGGGTTCGACCCGATTACGCCGCCTGACGGGTTAATAGGCATCTTGCCGCCAATCATTATCTCCTTGTCCTCGATGAGCTTCAGGTGTTCATCGCCTTTGAGGGCAAAGAAGTCCCTGAGCCAGTCAATTGCCCACCATGTGGCTGGATCGTACATTTCAAATACGTCGAAATAGTCCAAGGGATTCTTGATATTATTCCGTTTGAAGAGCTGTTCCGCCGCAAATTTGTGCGTCTTCAAAACGGGATACTTCCTGTCATATCCGAAGATAGGGAAGCATTCTTCCTTGTGGGCTGAGATATGGTCGCGGATCCAGACCGGGGTTTTGGTAAGCTCCTTAGCTTTTTTCTCGCAGGCATAGATGACGCAGCATGCCCCGTCAGACTGGGAGCACATTTCGATGAGTTTGAGTTCACCGACAAGCTTCGGCGAAGTTCTGATCAGGTCGTCGATCTGGCTGAACTCCAGACCAAAGGAGCGGTGCGCATTGGGATTCAAACCCGCGTGCTTGTCCATGATGATGCGATAGGTTAGCGATGCCCTGTTGGCCCGCTCCAGACCGAATTCCCGCTCGACATCATATGCTGAAGAGCCGGTCAGTGCGCCCGACTGAATCTTACGGAACCAGAGAGGATCAGCCATATTTGTGATACCACCGGTCGTGTGTCCTTCCTGCAGCTTCTCAAAGCCGATAGCCATTACGATATCATACATCCCCGATGCCACGAGATTGTCCGAAGCGCAAGAGATGGTGGCGCCGACTGTACCGCCCGTTGTTATCCGTATGCAGTCCTTCCCGTAGGCGCCGGTACCCAGTACTTGCCAGAGATCCGGCTGGTGCACCATCTCAAAGAGCTCCATGTTGCCGTGAACAACGCAATCAATGTCATTCATGGTCAGGTTCGCGTCTTTCAGGGCCAAACTGACAGCTTCATATATCAATTCCGGCTGGTTAACATCTTCACGGTGACTGGAATGCTTCGTCTGTCCAATACCTATTATTCCAACGTTTCTGTTTTTCTTTCTATGTGCCATAGTTCAACCTCCCTACGCTTCCATTACTATTACGGCCTGGTGCTGACCGGCTCCGCCGGTTGCCGCCTGAGCTACTGCCCGCTTGGCGCCCTTGACCTGACGATCGCCCGCTTGACCGCTCAACTGGTAGTAGCATTCCATCGCCCTAGCCGCACCTCCGAGGAGTAGCGGGTTACCATTGAGGTGTCCCCCTGACAAATTCACGTTGAATTTGTCCATCCCGCCATCGTCTATCCACTTCCCGCCCTGGCCTTCATCGGCGATACCGACGCCCTCGGCCCACATGGGGAGTTGGTACGCGGCGTGGTCGGATAATTCAAACACCTGGATGTCTTTTTTGGGATCTTTAATTCCAGCTTTTTCGTAAGCCCTTTTTGAGGCGTTCTTCAGCGAGAAATTCGAGGTAAGGTCCTTGTCACCAAGGAAATACCTGTCCATGCAGCTACCGTATCCGGTAATCCACACTGGCTTTTTGGTGAACTCCTTCACACGCTCTTCACAGCAGAGAAGCATCCCATAAGCCCAGTCAGTAATCGGATACATATGGAGCTCTCGCAACGGATCAGAATACATCGGCGAATTCAAGACTTCTTGTTCGGAAACGAGCTTATTCTCCCGCGCATATGGATTCTTCTGCGCGTTCTGCCGTGAGCGCACTACTATTTTTGCCAGGTGCTCGTCTGTTACTTTCGATTTTTCCATGTAAGCCCGCGCCTGCATGGCATCTACGTTGTGATAGTCCATGCCGAGCGGTCTGGTATAGAAGGGATCAAAGGAGAGGTTGGAAATCATCCTCCGGCTTTCTCCCTGCGATTCCTTGCAGTGGCCCATGAACAGTATCACGTCATCATGACCACTGAGAATGCTGGCCATCGCATAGCCGAGTCCATTGATACTTTCTTGATCCATTTTTTCTTCGCCGCGGAATTGAGCACCCACAACATCCGTTACCCCGTTGTTGGATATCGTCCGCGCGTCGAACATGTCATTCGAGCAAGTGATGATCGTCCGGATACCCTTCTCCATATCGAAGGTAACCTTGGTCTGATCCATGATGGACTCGAAGCATTCGAGCAACATGTTCTGAAAACGAAGATGCCAGTATTCCGCATCGTTTTTAATCTGCGCCACGGCGCAGATTGCTATTCTTTTACCCATTGCCAATCCTCCTTAAACCTCCTAAATTGACTTTCTGTGTCCTTTTTTCCCTAATCCTTTCTCTCATTTAAATAATGCTTGTACCTTATTCTATCTGCCATGTGTCTTGACCTTTTACACGTAACAGTTCCAAAACTCACCTTGTTTGACCGCCATCAGTATTGAATCTTTTTCGCGTTTTGCATCCAGCTCTATCCATGCCCGTCCAACGCCTAGCAGCGTGTGCGCATCATCCGATGCGATTTTAGGATACCTTATGTTCAGTGATTCCAACACGGTGTCGCGAAATCCCTTCGTCGTTATTTCCACTGCATCCAGAGGATACATCTGCTCCAGATCCGCCAATCTCTCCAGTACTCGGTCCGGAGTGAGATCATATTCACCGATATGGTTAAAAATATGCAGTGTTTCCTTTACTCCTTCAATCATCCCGACATGAACATAACCCTGGATATAAACCGTAAGTTCGATGCCGTGGAAAATGATCATATCGGTTTTTACCTGTCCGTAAATTTCGCGGTAGTTCGGCTTTAAAAGGTAGTCATGATCGGTAAACGCTATGAAGTCATAACCTCTTGACTCGTACGCATTAACAACTTCCTGCGGCGTGAGTTTCCCATCCGAACATGTCGTGTGGGTATGAAGACATCCTTTCATCAACATAAACGCCAACTGTTTCTTGATTTCAAAGAACATATCGGTACCATATGTGACAAGATCAACATTTTTGATGGCACAGACAAATAATTATTTATTTTCAAGTACAATCCCTGTCGCAAATTGAATAAATTCCCGGAAAGAAGATTATCCCTGCAAAAAAAGATGTTGACTGAACATCCACCTTTTTGATTGGACAACCAACCAACTGTTGCTTAACTAACTATAACATCGATTTGATGTCAAGAAAAAAAATTATTTTTTATTGCTATCTGATTATGTCACCACCTAACAGCCCGATATGATTATGTCACTCTATGGCTGTAAATGATTTGAAAGACACCTCCTAACTGTTTGCTTCATTTACGTTAAGGAGAAAATCACAATATTGGATTTCGAGAAACATGGGGTGATTAAATCTTTATTGAGTTGAATATCAATGAAGAGAGAATATGCTGAATTTTTCTTTATTTGTTGCTGTATATCAAATTCAGTAAGCATAATTGGTATTTATGGAAGGAGCTTCATCATACATACCGTTTATAAAAAAGAAGTTCCCCCGTCATTCGACAGGCAGAAATACGGCGCATTATTTATCTTGATAATCAGATAACACAGGCACTAATGACGGACAAACGAGTGCAAATCAGCATCATTTGCCGTTTTTAATCAGCATAGTTGCCGGATCCAACAGCAATGAATCTTGTTTTGCATCTGGCGACTGACCTTTCAGAGCTTTAATATAGACTTCATCAGCCTTTGCTTCCAACTGAACAATAACATCGAAGAGATCGGCCACATGCAGGAAAGAAACCGGCAGACCATTATCTGCGGGACGTTCATGGCGATGGGCGTGCACCGTAAACCATATTCTCATTGCATACTTTTTCGCCAGTTCCTTTAAAAACGCAAGTTGTCCCCGTCCTGCTTCATCAAATTTCAATCCGTCAATAATTACGGTATGCGGCTTAAAAATATTTTGTTCCAGCAAATCTGTTAAACGCTCTTCCAATGTGGCAACACTGAAACTTTCCACCCTGAATGTCATAATAAACCGGTAAGCCTGAATTCTATCCCAATATTCTTTTATTTCGGCTTCATTGAAATTTTCGGCAATATTGTGAAACAGTTCATGATACCAGACATCAACCTTGCTCACGGCATCCTGCAGGCTCACATGTAAAACAGATTCTTCTCTGATCATCATGTTTAAAGCCACCTGAACTAGCAAGGCGGTTTTACCTACTCCGGCATGTGCTAAAACGGCCCCTAATCCTCCGTTGGGCAGGATGTCTTCATGTTCATAACCTAGATTAAGCAACGGGTTACGGTATATTATTTCTTTTTTCAGCATTATGATATCCTTATACGTTAAATGGATTATATTTTCTTCACGTCTTAACGCGGCAGTATTTCTTAACATTTTTCCCAGTATCAGGCGGCCGTTTTCTTGTTTTGAGCTACTTCCAGAGCGATTTTTTCGGCAATCGCCTGGGGAACCTGCCTGTAATGGGCAAATTCCATCGTAAACTGGGCCTTACCTTGCGTTGATGAACGCAGCACAGTAGAGAAGCCAAACATTTCCGCCAGTGGTATTTGCGATTCAATTACGCACATAACACCTTCATCCTGTGAGCCGATAATCATACCGCGGCGTTGATTTAAGAGTCCCATAACCGGTCCCTGGAATTCTGGCGGAGTTTCGACAACGACCTTCATAATCGGTTCATGGATAACCGGTTTCGCCCGAAGATATGCTTCCCGAAATGCACCACGTGCCGCAGCCTGAAAGGCCATATCCGAAGAGTCAACGGCATGAAAAGCACCGTCATTAATAACTACTTTCACTCCGGTAATTGGAAATTCCAACTTGGGACCTTTTTCCATGCTTTGTTTAAAGCCCTTTTCGCAGGCAGGAATGTATTGTGTGGGAATAGAACCACCGAATATTTTATTTTCAAAAACAAATTCGGCATCACTAATTGGTTCAATCCACCCGGCAATCCGTCCGAATTGACCAGAGCCACCAGTCTGTTTCTTATGGGTATAATTGAAATCAGCGCGCTGGGTTATTGTTTCACGGTAGGCAACTCGGGGATTACCGGTATTAACATCAGCGCCGTACTCACGCCGCATTCTTTCCACATAAATATCCAAATGCAGTTCGCCCATTCCTTCGATGATGGTTTCATTTGTTTCCGGATCGACAAAAGTTTTAAATGTCGGGTCTTCCTTGGAGAATCTGTTTAAAGCCTTAGACATGGCCATTTGTGATTTATTGTCCTTCGGCGATATAGCCAGGGAAATAACCGGTTTCGGGACATACATGGAAGTCATCGTCAGATTGAGACCTTGAGAAACAAAAGTATCTCCGGAGGAGCATTCAATTCCGAAAAGAGCGCCAATGTATCCGGATTGCAGATTCTCAACTTCTTCCATCTGGTCAGCATGCATGCGGACAACACGACCGACTTTAACTTTTTTTCCGCTCCGGACATTAACTATTGTCGATCCTTTGGATACCGTCCCCTGATAAACACGGATATAAGTCAGTTGACCATATTTGCCATCTTCCAGTTTAAAAGCCAGCGCCACTATTGGTTTATCCGGATCATTTTCCAAAACAATCGGTTCTTCATTCTTTTCCATATCCAGCGCGATATTTTCTACTTCCGAAGGGCATGGTAAAAGATAGTTCACTCCGTCCAGCATGGGCTGAACTGCTTTATTTTTATAGGCAGACCCCATATAAACAGGAGTAATTTCTCTTTTTAAAGTGCCTTTCCGCACGGCCGCATAAAGCAAATCCGGGGTAATTTCTTTTTCTTCCAGAATCGCTTCAGTTAGTTCATCAGAGAATATCGATGCAGCATCAATCAATTCATCCCTTTTTGATTTTGATTCGGCTAAAAGATTTTGAGGAATTTCTTCAGTACGGATTATTTCCCCATTATCTCCGTCAAAATAAAGCGCTTTCATGCTGACTAAATCTACTACACCTTCCGCTGCCGTTTCCAGGCCGATGGGAATCTGCATTGCTATCGCATTATGTCCCAGTTTAGCTCGAAGCTGACTGATAACACGAAAAGGATTAGCACCACTGCGATCACATTTGTTAACAAAAGCAATACAGGGGACTTTATATCTCTTCATTTGCATATCAACAGTAATTGATTGGGATTGAACACCGCCGACGGCGCATAAAACAAGAATTGCACCATCTAAAACCCGCAGCGATCTTTCCACCTCGATTGTAAAATCGACATGACCGGGAGTATCAATAATATTTATCTCATAACCGTTCCATTCGCAATAGGTAGCTGCAGAAGCTATTGTAATTCCGCGTTCTTTTTCTAATTCCATAGAATCCATTGTTGCCCCCACGCCATCTTTTCCTTTGACGTCATGAATGGCATGAATTCTTTTTGTGTAGAAAAGAATTCTTTCGGTAAGAGTCGTTTTCCCGGAATCAATATGAGCACTTATACCAATATTACGAATTTTTACATCGTCGATCTTCATTTTTCCTATTAACCTTCCTTAAAATAATCATATACTGAAACTATTAACTCTCGATAAAAAAATCCCCTCATTTGGAAGAGTCTCTGCCAGATGTGGGGATCCATCGTTAACGAGCATCTTGATTTTGTTTTGTATATATGTTGCTCTGCAATATGTCAAGCCATAATTTTACTACGTATTAGCTTGACATATTATTCAGAAAACATATATTTATAGTAATCAATTCTGAGGTGTTAATAATCATGCACAAAGTAAAAATATATACATTGAGCACATGCAGTCATTGCAAAGCTGCAAAAAAATTTCTAATAGAGAACGATATTCCCTTTGAATTCAATGATGTAGATTTGCTTCAAGGTTCTGAAAGAGAAAACATATTGAACGAAGTTGTCCAATATAATCCGCAACGTTCGTTTCCGACCATTATAATTGGCAATAAGGTCATCGTCGGCTTCCGGGAACATGACATTAGGGAAGCACTGGGTATCTGACATGACTTCGGAAGAACTATACGAAATGCTTAGAAATACTCAGGAACCTAAAGGTTTTTTCTTTAATAAAGATAAAGAATGGGTTTTAGCAATTCTCAAAGACATCCTTGTAAATAAGGAACGTTACGGATATATGTCTTGTCCCTGCCGCCTGGCAACTGGTAATCGCGAAAAAGATCGTGATATTTTTTGTCCATGCGCTTACCGTCCGGATGATGTAAAAGAATATGGCAGTTGTTATTGTAATTTATACGTTTCAATGAGATGGAATCAAGGTAAATTTGAGCATAACTATGTACCGGAAAGAAGACCGGCAGAAAAAATGGCTTTCTAATAAAGCTTTTTAATTTCTACAAACTTTTTTCGCCCTGTTAACGTGATTATTTTTTTACTTAAGCATTTCTTGATATTTCACTATCAATTATTTACATAAGACAGTAATCAATAATCATATATTTTTATTGACAAAATAACTAAAGAGCAATAAGAAGACAAAAAATAATTAAATACAACTGAGGGTTTTAATCGATGATTAATATATATAAGTGCAAGAAAAAGGCAACTTTAATTGCTGAAGTTTGTCTCGATACTACTTGCGAATGGCGTCTGAAAAATGAAGCGTTTTTAAATTGCACATGGGTTGCCTGCAATTATGGACCATTTACTCTGGAAGAAGTAGGTGACATGATGGGTGTTACTCGGGAAAGAATCCGCCAAATTGAAGCTAAGGCCCTGAAAAAACTTCAGCATAAAAAAAGAAGAGACCAACTCAAAGATTTTGCTGCACCGGGAAATGACTGGGATAACCTGTAATAATTTATTTTTGTTTTTTCTTACGCAGTTTCTCTAAAAAGAGGACTTCACTCATGTGAAGCTTCCGCTCGTCACGGGCAAAAAGATGTGCCGAAATAGTAAATTCTAATTCGAGAGCAGCAATTTTATCCATGCCAGGTACAACCGCTGTAATCTTTTTAAGCTCTTCCAATGCTTTAGCTGATCGTTTGGTCAATATTGCTGCCATATTTTCTGCTTCCTCCATGAATTTTTCCGGAGGTGCAACTTTATTGATCAGACCAATTTTAAGGGCTTCATTAGCCCCGATAGGTTCACCAAGCATAACAATTTCTTTTGCTTTAGCGATCCCGACAATTTGGCTTAAAGGATAAAAAAGCGGATTGAATCCGAATTTTAATTCAGGGTGACAAAAAATGGCACTTTCCGAAGCCACAACTAGATCGCAAATCGCCACTAAATTAAATCCGCCCCCCAGAGCAAATCCACCAACTGCCGCAATCAACGGCTTTTTGCATGAATAAATCTTTCCCAAATAGGTCACTGCTGATTCAAAATATGCATCAACCTCCGCATCAGAGATGACAGCTATTTCTTTGATGTCCATACCTGCGGAAAAAATATATTCTCCACCGGTAATAATTATTGCTTTGACTTCCGGATCGTTTTCCAGATCAATAAATACTTCAGTCAATTCATGATGCATTTCTCTGGAAATCGCATTCATTTCTTCCGGCCGGTTAAGCTTTACTACCGCATACCCGTTTTTTTTCTCCAGGAGAATCGTATTATAAGTCATTTTTTATCAACCTTTAATCGCAGTTCTTTTCCTGTTTTAAAAAAAGGGGCTTTTCTTTTTTCCAGTTTTACTTTGGCGCCGGATTTTGGATTACGCCCTATGCGTGATTTTCTTTCCCGCACAGTCATATTGCCAAATCCTCGGATTTCAATGCGCTCACCACACTTTAAAGCATCCACCATCGAATCAAATATGATGTTTACGGCATAAGCAACGTCTTTGTGGGAATAAACTTTCAGCGTTTCCTGTAGTTTAACTATTAAATCTCTTTTTGTCATAGTTACTTTCACACTTTATAAAGAAGGATTATATAAATAACCGACACCGCCCCAATTTTCAACTTTCTCTTTCAAAGAGCGGCTAAATTGGTTGGCTGCACTTTCAAATACATAATCAAATATTGATGCACGTTTTTTCTTAGGATATATGATGTCATACTTCCCAGCTTTCCCGGATAACTGACTTGCTAACTTAGCGGCAGCTCCTATGTCTCCCAGCTTATCAACTAACCCATATTCCTTTGCCTGACGTCCGGAGAAAACCCTGCCATCAGCAATATTAATAACCTTTTCCCGAGACATCTTACGATCACGGACAATAACATCAACAAATTGATTGTAAATGTCATCAACCAAATCCTGGATAATTTTTCTTTCTTCCGGAGTCATCGCTCTTAAAGGTGAGCCAATATCTTTATATTTGCCGCTTTTGACAGTCGAAGCCTTCAGTCCTATTTTTTTGAACAGTTCCTCGACATTGGCAAATTGCATGATTGCCGAAATACTTCCCGTGATTGTACCGGGATTAGCAACAATTTTATCAGCACTACACGCAATTAATAATCCACCGGAAGCGGCAACTGATCCCATTGATGCCACAACTTTTTTTTGTTTCTTCAACTCAACAACAGTATCATAAATTTCTTGCGAAGCAGCGACACCACCACCCGGTGAATCAATTCGCAGGACCACAGCTGCAATAGAATCATCCTTGCCAAAATCTTCCAATTGTTCGATAGTTTCCCGCGAATCCGTAATCACACCGGTAACACTAACAACACCGATTTTGTGATTTAAAGAAAAACCTTTTGTCTTTCCCGAGCTAGCACCGATTCCATAAAAGAATATATAAAACACACCTGTCAGAACAATAAGCAAAAGCATTCCAAAAATTACCGGATGTTTTCTCATGCTTTATTCACCTTTTTTGGCGTTTCCGATTTTTACTTCCGCCAGCGCCTGGGCCAGGTTAGAACCAAGATTTTCCGTATTATTAATATACTGGTTAGACGACGGAGTCGGAGGTGGAGCTTCCATATCTTTAATACTCAACCGGATTTTCTTGGATTTTGTATCAATACTCTTTACAAAAGCCGACACAGTATCTCCCACTGAATAAAGTTCTGAAGAGGTCTTAACGCGTTTCTGGCTTATCTCAGAAATATGGACAAGACCTTCGATACCTTCTTCAATTTCCACAAAAATTCCAAAATCGGTAAAGTTAGTTATCTTCCCCGTAACAACACTGCCCGGAGCATATTTTTGCGCCAGATCTTCCCATGGATTCTTTTCAATTTGCTTTATGCCCAGAGAAAACTTTTCGTTCTCTATATCTACATTTAAAACAACAGCTTCAACTTCCTGACCTTTTTTAAAATGCTCCGCCGGATGAGTTACCCGATGCTTCCAGGATATGTCGGAAACATGGACTAATCCGTCAATTCCCTCTTCAATACCAATAAAAACACCGAAATTAGTTATATTCCGGACTATGCCTTTAACAACCGTTCCCGCCTTATATTTTTCTCGAAGTTTTTCCCATGGATTTGCCGATGTTTGTTTCAAACTTAAAGATACTCTTTTGGCTTCGGGATTTACTTCCAAAACAACCACATTTATCGTTTCACCAACATTCAATACTTTGGACGGATGCTTGATTTCTCGAGTCCAATACATTTCGGAGATATGCACCAACCCCTCAACTCCGGGCTCTAATTCGACAAAAACTCCATAGTCAGTCAGATTTACAACCTTACCGTTAACTAATGCGCCAACCGGATACTTTTCAGTAATATTTCCCCAGGGATTTTCTGTCAACTGTTTCAAACCTAACGAAACTTTTTCTTTCTCGCAGTCAAAGGAAAGAACTTTGACCTTAATTTTGTCGCCCTTATGGAATGTCTCTGCAGGCTTGGCGATCCGTCCCCAGGAAATATCAGTAACATGAAGCAGACCGTCTATTCCGCCTAAATCAACAAAAATACCGTAGTCGGTAATATTTTTAATAACACCTTCAACAATGCTTCCTTCTTTAATATTGCTTAATGTATCTTTCTTTTCTGTTTCTCGTTCTGCCGCCACAATCGACCGGCGCGATAAAACAACATTATTGCGCTTCCGGTCATATTTTAATATATGAAAATCCAGCGTCTGGCCGACAAATCTATCCAGATCTTTGATTGGCCGGGTATCAATCTGTGAGCCGGGCAAGAAGGCAATCACACCGATATCAATGGAAAGGCCACCCTTAACCTTTTCAATAACTTTACCTTTTATGGGAATATTATTTTCACAGACGTTCTTAATCTCATCCCAGACTTTGAGTTTTGCCGCTTTTTCTCTGGATAAAATCAAATTTCCTTCGGAGTCTCTTTTGTCAATGAAGACGACAATATCATCACCAACAGAAACATTAATATTCCCTTGTGCATCTCTAAGTTCTCGTGCTGGTATAAAACCTTCGGTTTTCCAACCAACATCGACCATTACCGTATCTGCATTAATTTGCACTACTTTGCCGGTAGCGATATCTCCGTACTGTATTTGATTGAGACTCTGCTCATAGAGTTCTTTAAAACCAACATCATCATCTTTGGATTGAAACGCGTGAATCACTGAATTGTTGTTTACATCATCTTCCTTTTCTTTAGCAAAGTTTAAGTTATTATTGTTAACCATTAAACCAACACCCCCCTGTTTTTTATAAATCTTGATAATCTTTATTGCGTAACATACTGAAAATTAAATAGCAAGATAATTCCAGCGTAATTTTCGTTGTTTTGCATTCGGGAGCAGGTTATTTGCTTGACATTTGCTGAATAATTTTTTCTATGACTTCCGGCACGGATAATTTTGTCGAATCGATGATTATGGAGGATGAAGTTGGTCTTAATGGTGCTATTTCGCGTTTTGAATCCTGCTTATCCCTTACTAACATATCTTTTTGAATCGATTGAAGCTCAGATGTATTGCCCTTGCCGAAAAGCTCCTTATGTCTCCTTTTTATTCTTTCTTCAATATCGGCATCAAGATAGAACTTATAATCGGCATGCGGAAACACTACCGACCCCATGTCCCGGCCTTCTGTGACAATGCCACCCTGAGCGCCCGCTTCTCTTTGCAGTTGAAGCAACCTTTGACGAACAATGGCAAAAGCCGATATTTTTGATGCAGTCAGGCCAATTTCTTCCGTACGGATTTTATCCCCGACATCTTCACCATCGACATATACCTTCATTTGACCGTCAATTTTTTTTAAAACAATACTAATATTAGAACATAAACTATCCAATGCGGAATCATCATCCAAAACAATTTTATCTTTGAGAGCTTTATACGCTAACGCACGATATAGTGAACCGGTGTCCAAATAAATATAGCCCAGCCTTTTTGCCAGCATTTTACTCACGGTACTTTTTCCGGCACCAGCCGGCCCATCGATGGTAATGATCATTTTTTTATTCATTTATTAATCCTTATTCGTGAAGATAACTTAAAAGGCTTTCTTGCATTAAAAGATCAAAAAAGATAGCATCATAACTATTATATTAAATTTGGGAAAAATTCTTATGTGGAAATTCATTCGAAATCAATATATTTTTTTCGTTATCATTCCATTTATTTTACTTTTTTTTACAGGTATTTGTTTTGCTGAATTCACAATCGATGATGAAAAGAAACTGGGCAAAGAGTTTTATGATAAACTGATCAAACACCATTTACTGTTAGAAAACAAACGGGCAAATGAATATATAACCCAAATAGGCAACTTGATTCTTAAGGGCAACAAACGAGTACCCTTTGAATTCCATTTTTCGATAGTTAATAATTCCGCTATCAATGCATTTGCCACCCCCGGGGGATATATTTACATTAACAAAGGTCTAATTAACGCCGTAGAAAACGAGGGCGAATTGGCCGGAGTTATTGCTCATGAAATCGCCCACGCCAATGCCCGCCACGTTGCCAGCATTATTAATAAATCGCAGAAAATTAATATTGCTACTCTGGCCGCCGTCCTGGCCGGTGCTTTCCTTGGTGGCGGAGGCGAAGCTACTGCGGCAATTGCCGCTTTTTCCATGGCTGGAGCCGCCAGCTTAAGTCTTAAGTATAGCCGAGAACATGAAGAAGAGGCGGACCGTTTAGGCCTAGATTATCTTGCAGGAGCCGGCTACTATCCTTCGGCAATGGCGGACTTCCTCAAAATTATGAAAAAATACGAGTTTATATCGAAGAGCATTCCTTCCTACCTGCTTACTCATCCCGGCACTGATGAACGTATTTTTTATATCGACAGCATGATTCTAACTCAGTATCGCCAAAAAGGATTGAAAAACAGGATTGGCAATCTAGGCAGAATTCAAGCTTTACTTATTCTTGATGGGGACGATTTAAATGCAAGGTATAAGCAATTGCAAGAATCATTAGTCAAAGATCCCGGGAATGTTGATTTGCTTTATACTCTTGCTCTTGCTGAAGACAAACTGGGAATGATTGATGAAGCTTTAAATCATTATCAAAAAGCCTTAAGCTTTGCCCCCCGTGATGAAGACGTCTTAAAATCTCTAGGTCTGATATATCTGAAAATGGGAAATGCTGCTCAGGCCCAGGTTTATCTTTTGCGTGCAAACGCCATCAACGCTGATAACAATGAAGTTACTCTGGCTTTGGGAAAAGCTTATGAAGCTCTTGGTAAATACGAAAAGGCTCTCGAATGTTATCTGAAATTGGAAAACACAATACTCGATGATATTGACATTCATTATTACATTGCGATGGCATATGGGAAATTAAATATTCTGGGTGAGTCTCATTATAATTTTGGTCTTTATTTTAAAAAAATTAAAAAGAAAGACAGCGCTCTTTTTCATTTAAAAAAGGCACTGGATTATTTTCCCGAAGGTTCGGGGCGAGTCGATGCAATTAACGAGGCTATAAAGAGTTTCAAAAAATAGCCCGCGGTGGATCAGTGGTCTAAGTAACAGAATAATCAAGCTGGAGGCTTTTATGTTTCATGAAGAAAAATGCAACTTATGTGGAAAGTGCCTGGAGTTTTGTCCTTATGTGGAATATGATATCAAAAAAGCACAGGAGGAAATCAAGGAGCTTGTATCAGGAGGAACACCGCCCATTGTTGGGCTTTGCGTTACTTGCGCATCATGTAATTTGGTCTGCCCAACTCAAGCCAATCCATTCGATTTACTGAACCACCGTCAGGAAGAAACAGGCGTCCTCGGAATTCCCGATCAGGCTATGCAGAATTTTGCTAAGCTTTATAATCTGCCTACCGTTATAAAAAAAGGCAAAAAAGACAAACCTGTACTGAATCTATGCATTGTAGGAGATATGGTCCGTGAACTCCTCGACAATCCTCTTTTTGATGATTTGACGATTGTCGAAGGCGCTGATTATTTCTGTACCGTAGGATACATCCACCTCGGGAAACCGAACTCCGTTAAGAAGGAGGCAACGAGATTCATCGATAACCTCGCAGCCTTGGAAGCGACAGAGATTATCTGTTTCCATGATGACTGTTACACTATGCTGACAACCCTAGCACAGGAGTATGGGTTAAAAGTTCCTTTCCAGCCCGTTCATATCTTTGAATATCTTTACAGGGAACTAAAGAAACGAAAGGGCCAACTAAAGGCATTTCCCATCCGTGTTGCCTACCAGTCACCCTGCGCCTCGCGCTACACGCAGGGAAAGGATATCTATCTAGATAAGATTTTCGAGCTCCTTGGAGTTGAGAGACCGGCACGGAAGTACGAAAGAATAAACGCACTTTGCTGCGGCGCCCCGCTGATGGCCCGCGACAAAGAACGTGCGACGATCGTGAAAAAGTGGAATATTGACGATGCAAAAAAAGTAAAGGCGGATGCTATGGTTTTCCTCTGTCCGATGTGCTATCTAAATCTGCGGAAGCTTTGCAAGGATGATTCAATTGATCCGATATTCATAACGGAACTATGCAAAAAGGCGCTTCAATAAGGGTAATCTCCCGTAATGTGGGGTCACTCCCGGTTACAGTCTATTTTACAGGAGTTGAAACTAATTAAATATTACAACAGTTAATCATCAATTGTTTCATATCTTGTCAATATTTTGTTAGTAGATAACGTTCTTGTCAAGCTGAAACCTACATATAATTGGATCATATTTTTTGCCGAATTTCAGAACCACAAAGATTACGTAAACCAACTTTCGCATAATCTCATATTCGCAACGGGAATAAGCTTTCTATTGCGTAGCAACAAGAAATGATCTAGGAAAAGCGGTGAAAAACAGAGACATAAGTAGATACGGCAACTGGTAGAAACAAAGAAAATGGTAGTAAGTATTTCTTACGGGTGATTTCTATGGATTTTCAGATCGGCTTTACGGATAAGCAGACAACGCCGTGGGGTGGCCTGGCTTTGGTGAAGAAAATGCTAGATCAATCCAAAATAGATGACTTGATAACATCCGTTTTCCGCCCTATGGATGGATCATAATAGGCGTAGGCTGATAGCGATGCGGAAGCGGGAGCGAAATAAATTTTTTTCAAAGAAAAGGGCAGGCCCCTTGTATGCGGAACCTGCCCTTTATGCATAACATTTCTATAAATAATTACTTCACTAAGGGCTTGGGCACCCAGAAAACCGGTTTGCCGTACACCGTATTGCAGACCGTTGCCCCAGCTAGATAAATACCAATCCACCCACCTGCGATCAGACAATATCCGACAATCGGCTTCGTGATGGCCGGATTTCCATACCAGCCCGAATCAATACCGACAATCAGCCAGAGGGCGATGTCGATCAAGATAACGAGCAAGAAGATAAGAGCATTTCCCTTCGCATAACCCGGGGTCACAACTGTCAGGAAGCCGGCGCCTGCCATCCACATCCAGCCCTCAACATAAGCATCGGGTTTCGGGAACATGAATACCTGTGCCACTGCCGGTGCTGCTGGTGCTGCCGGTGCTGCCGCTACTGCACTTCCTAATCCTGCCGCTGCCGCCTTCACTGCTGCCGCAACCGCCGGTTGCGCAATGAGCGCACCCGAGCCGGCCAGCAACAAGAACTTGGAGAATACGCTTATTGCCGCGCCAAGCATAAAAAATGCGGAGAAGAACAGGAAAACATTGCCGCCTAGTATATTATGATCTTTCAATTCCATCACGGCGACAGTAAACTGCACCAAACAGCCACCAATCAGCCATGCGCCCAGCAGGGGCAAACCGCCCGGCTTTACCAGGCCCAGAAATACTGCAGCAAAACCAAAACACGCCACTGCAAGGGCCGCTAGTCCAGCGGGTCCCGGGGTTGCAAAACTGTGTTCCTGCGACATAATAATTCCTCCTTTTGTTTTTCAAATAATGAAGAGCTTCTTTAATAGTTATGTGATTTAAGAAAAACCATATCTAACCTTGACAAACTCCTGTTTCTTACTCCTCCCCCCTTTCTTTTATAATATCTGATAATGCTGAAACAAAATACTGTCAGCGATGTTCATAAACTCATGAATTCAGCAGCTAATGGACAATCGGCACTGTACTTTTTTCTTGTATTGTCTGCATATACGAGCATATAGTTAGCAAACCGACCATGTTTCAGGTCATTTTTCTTGAGATTTAAAACAACTATGTATGTTGGTAGCAGAAATTAACACTTCTACCGTTTAAGGATAAATAATAAAAAGAATAAGGTCAATATTAAATATTATCTATATATTATTTCATTTTTTGTATATATATCAAATTGCTGAAGATACGTACGCATTGGAATTAAATTATTTTTACTAATAGTTCCTAATCTTTACTTTGATATCAGGTATCAAACTTCGCTCATCAGTTCTTCTCCTGTCATCAGATACTTGCCCTAAATCTGCGTTTCGAGCAGACCCGATGTCAGCCGTTTATCAAGGATTTCCCCGGAAACTGGCAAGGCATCAAAATACACTTTAATCTCAGATTACGCAATAGAGATTTAAGCTGTCAAGGTTACACGTAGCGAAAAACGTGACGTTTTGTTCCAGAGTCCCAAAAACCACTCTCTGTGTTTCATCGCCAGCGAAAACTTCAGAATATGACGGTTTCCGTCTGTGACCATGTAGCCATCCATGGCAAAAGGATTGTACCTTAAAGTCGACATCTTCTGCTGTACCTTTTTTCCAATAATGCTCTGACGGAATAAACTCATGAGATTATAAGCCAGCATGACCATGTTTAACGCTGACTCGGTGCCGTAAAAACTGTGGAGATTGAAACTGTCAAAACCAAAATCATATTTTGGTTCCTTGATCCGATTCTAAGCATCCGCACGATCTTTATACAAATTCCAAATCTGCTGCGCCGGAAGACTCAGATTGGTGATGAAACAATGGTAGCGGTAGTTATTGAAAATGTCGCTGTTCTGAAAAAGCCGCCGTCACCGCGCAATAATCCGATCTTCTTACCCTCTAACTTATGCATTGTGTCTTCCAAAAAGGGAAAAATGTTGTCGACTGGATGAGCATTGCCGCTTCTCAACCATAAATTGGCGATCAGCCGGCAATCAGCAACAAAAACCATCAGCGGATGATGAGACTTCCCTTCCCCATATCCGCATCCAGCCAAATATCTTCCGGATCACGGCATATTGGCGTGTCACTTCCGTATGCATAAAACGATTCGCTCCACACCATATGCTGACCAAAAATCTTTTGATGATTTCCTCCGGTTTGCATCCACGATTAGAGCCCGGTTCAGGCAGGTCTAATCACGAACTTAAAGCGTCAATGTTACAGTCTTCCGGCATCCTTTGCATTAAAGCCATCCCGCCCCATGGAGTTATCTCCTTATCCGTAAATCCGATCTCAAAATTCATCGTTTCTCCTAAAAGAAAATCTTACGTGAATTCTCAAATCAGTCACATTAACCGATGTCAATATTTTAATTATCTTTTCCTAATCAATTTTCTATTGCTACGCAATAGAAATCTTATGCCTATTGCGTAATCTGGGTACAATATCCTTCATCACTTCCTTCTTTATTGTTGCTGGCATGCTTTTTATCGCAACAACTTCCCCTTAGCTTTATATATCCAATAATTTTAATAAGACACTTCTTCTGCATAAAGAATTTAGATGTGCGTATCAATAAAACAGAACATAAATGCACATCATCATTTAACCCAATGTATTTCAGGCTGTTTTACCGTTTATAGCAATGCCACTCAAGAGAAAAGAGGTGAAGACGGTCACGGATTACATATATACAATATATGAAATATTATATAAATAATATTTAACATTGACCTTATTCTTTTTATTAGATATCTAGTCCGCTGAAAACAACAGTGTTAATTTTAGCTGTCAATATGCATATTGTTTAAATCTCAACAAAATTGAACAAATGAGGAGGTATTTGAAATGGCTTTAAGTTTTGATTTTTCAGACGAACAAAAGATGTTGGAAGAAAGCGTTTACAAGTGGGCGGTCAACTGGCTGGAACCACAGATGGAACATCTGTATGAAGTTGACGAAATGCCGCCGACACTCTTTAAAGAAACGGCAAACCTCGGTATCAACGGTATTGTCTTTGAAGAAAAGTACGGCGGCGCCGGCATGGGCTACGTAGAGACGCTTCTCGCTTATGAGAATATCGCGCGAGTCAGCAATGCCCTTTCCATGACCGTAGGCGCGAGTCAGACACTTTGTTTTGACAACTTCAGACGTAATGCTTCAGAAGCGCAGAAGGCGTACGTATTGCCCAAGGCCTGCTCGGGCGAATGGATCGGTTGCCTCGGTATCACAGAGCCTAACGCCGGTTCCGATGCTATGAGCATGGCGACAAAGGCGGAGAAGAAAGGCGACAAGTACCTCATTAACGGCAGCAAAATATTCATCACCAACGCTCCCGTCGGCCAGTTCATGACCTTCTACGCAAAGACCGATCCCGCCGCTGGCCCCAAGGGTATCTCGGCGTTCTTCTTCGAGTTTGACAAAGTGAAGGGTTGCACCGTAGAGAAGATCAAGAAGTGGGGCATGAGAACCTCTCCCACGGGATTGGTAACCTTTGATGACATGGAACTGCCCGCAGAGAACCTGATCGGCGGCCTGAATAAGGGTGTCGCCATTCTGACAAGCGGTCTGTGCACCGAGAGAATTACGCTGTCCGGTTGTACCCTCGGCAGCCAGAGAAGCTGTATTGAGCTTTGCTTGAAGTATGCCAAGGAGAGAGTTCAGTTCGGCAAACCGATCGCATCCTTCCAGACTATTCAGGATAAACTGGCCAATATGTACACGGGCTACCTGGCCTCCAAGTGGCTGGCCTACAGCGCCGCCTCATATTGCGATTCACAGACGACCAAAATGGGTGGAAAAGGCACGGATCTCGATCGTATGGCCGCTGCATCGCTTCTCTTCTGCGGCGAGATGGGAACAAAGATCGCCCTTGACGCAGTCCAGATCTTCGGTGGTTACGGTTACTGCACCGAATACGCGATCAGCAGGCATTTCTTGGATCAAAAACTGTGGGAAATCGGCGCCGGAACATCCGAGATCAGAAGGATGATCATCGCAAGAGAGTTGATGAGAGATGACTTCAAGAGCGGTCGTTAATTGAAATTCGATTTTCATGAAGATGTTATTTACAACTGAAGAGGAGATGGGGGGACCTGATCTGCGGACCCCCATCTCCTCTTTTTCCATTTATGAAAGGGATGTAAGATAGACTCTCAGGTTATCCTGTTTTTTCAAAGCCAATTTTTTACGCAAGCGATATCTGTTAATATTGACAGAGCTTTCTGTCACATTCAAAAGTTCTGCAATCTCTTTCGATGACTTTCCTTCTTTTATCAATTCGGCAATGCGAACTTCTCTGTTTGTCAGGCGCAAATACTTCACAGACAATCTATGACTGAAGGGAGATAGGATGTTCCTAAGATTCGACTCAAGAATATTAACATACGTCATAAACCGATCATCCATTTTCGTACGCTTCAATTCCTCCACGTAAGGTATAACGAGCTCATTGATATTAACAACCAGCATTCCCTCAAGCTCTTTTTTGTCATCTTCCCTTCGTTTCAGAAGAACTGTAAGTGCACTATTGAGCTCTTCCAACTCATGGGATTTTGTCTCCAATTCCCGTTCTCTTTTTATCAAGGACTCCTCTGCCAGCTTGCGCTCCGTGATGTCGCGAAGGACCTCTATGGCCCCTACAATATGTCCATTATTATCGTAAAGAGGACTCGCTTTACCCCAGACATAAGCTTTTATGCCCGGCACCCATGTCTCAACGACCAATTCGTTCTTCTGTCTGTCAAATCCTGAAGATTTTTTTTCTAAATTCCCATCCGGTTTCAGTACAAAATCTACGATGACAGGCCGTCGGTCCCCATAAAACGGCAAGGAATATTCATAATTCCCCTTACCCACCATATCCTTTGCACTGACCCCAGTCATCTTCTCAATGGCCCGGTTCCAGGCAATAACCTCTCCGGCGCAATTGACCACCAGAGTTGCATCGGGAAGAAATTCGATGATATCGGCCAGACGACTCTCCGATTCGCGGAGGGCGTCTTCCGCCAGT
>CAIVQG010000064.1 GCA_903907985.1 uncultured delta proteobacterium | reverse complement strand
TTGGCAGCGCTCTATTCAAAAAGCGCCGCCAACTCTGTAATAATCATGCTTTGAATTACTATATCATTTTCTACAGCATCTCAAAAATAGCTGCAGCACCCATACCACCGCCGATACACATGGAAACGATACCGCGCTTGCCCTTGCCGCCGCGACGTTTCAGCTCAGCAAGCAACTGAGCCGTCAGTTTGGCGCCCGATGCTCCCAGCGGATGACCCAAAGCAATGGCGCCGCCATTGGGGTTAATGTCGCCGGCTTTGAGCCTGTCTTCAATGCCGATCTCGCGGATCGAATAGAGGGCCTGGGCAGCGAAAGCTTCATTGATCTCGAAAACATCGATATCTTTCGTGGTCAGTCCCGCCTGCTTCAGAACCTTGGGTATAGCGTATTTCGGACCGACACCCATTTCCTCGGGCTTGCAGCCTGCTACGGCATAATTGGTCAGTTTCGCCAGAGGTTTCACACCGATGGCCTTCGCTTTCTCCGCCGTCATGATCAGGGCAAAACCGGCGCCGTCTGTCGTCTGAGACGAGTTGGCTGCTGTACAGTTCCCGCCGGCCTTGAAGGGTGATTTCAGTTTAGCCATATCCGCCAGCGTAACAGGCCATCTCACTCCGTCATCCGTATCGAAAACGAATGTTTCGCGGATGCGCTTGCCGTTCTTGGCGGTCTTGTATTTATAAGCATTGATGGGGATGATTTCCCCTTTGAACTTCCCGGCCTTGATGGCTTCATAGGCTCGGCGATTGCTCTCCATGCCCATGGCGTCCATGTCTTCCCGGGAAATTTTGTAGTTGGCAGCGATGTTTTCCGCCGTCATACCCATGGATATGTATACCCAGGGTGCATCACTGGGCCAGTCCACATTGGGGCGCATAATGGAACCACCCATAGGAATGTGGGACATGGATTCACAGCCGCCGGCGATTATGACATCGGACCAGCCCTGGTTAATCTTGGCTGTTGCATCGGCCATCGACTGCACGCCCGAAGAGCAGAAACGGTTGATGGTCATGCCGGATGCAGACTCAGGCAAACCGGCGCCAACAGCAAGAATCTTTCCCATCTGCATGCCCTGTTCCCCTTCCGGGAAAGCACAGCCACAAATAAGATCGTCAATATCTGCGGGATCCAGCTGGGGTACTCTGGCCAGCAAACCTTTTATAACTTGAATGCCGATTTCATCCGATCGGGTTCCAGCAAGACCGCCTCTTTTTGAACGTCCACCGGCACTTCTGACGGCTTCGACAATGACAGCTTCTCTCATGATGTTCCTCCTTGTATGTAACGGACACCGGCTCTTAAAGCCGGCGGCCTGTCAATTATTAGTTGTTGGGGGCCGTTACAAAATAACCACCGCTAAAGTGTGGCAAGACTATTACATTTATAAACATTTCTTTACGGCCCCTTATGCCGCTTACGATGTTACAATGATATAGCTATTGTTGAACAACGGCTTAGTTGCGCAGGGGTTTGCCCGTTGTCAACATGTGCGTAATGCGATCCTGGGTTTTCTGCTCGCCGCAGAGGCTCAGGAAAGCTTCTCTTTCCAGATCCAGAAGTTCCTGTTCCGTGACATAAGTTCCTTCGGCACAGTCGCCACCGGACAGTATATAGGCCACTTTTCTGGCCACATGGACGTCATAATCCGAGACGTAATTGCCGCCACGCATATTATAGAGTGCTGCCTCGATAATGCCTCTGAAGTTTTCTCCCATGACGGGAATCAGGGCTGGGCGGGGCGCTTTGTATACGCCGGACAGACCAAGAACAAGCTGCTTGGCGTCCCAGAGTTGCTGATCCCGGTTCATGCTGATGTTCTCCGTTTTCCGGATGTAGCCCAGATCCATGGCTTCGACAGCGCTTGTGGACACCTTTGCCATGGCGATATTCTCGAAGGCCTTGGTATAAAACTGCTGGATATTCAGACCCGCTTCGATGGCGCCGGTCGGAATCCCTTCGGTGAGACGCAGGGCTATTTCCTTACAGCCGCCGCCCCCGGGAATGACGCCTACGCCGACTTCGACAAGTCCCATGTAGGTCTCGCCGCAGGCCTGACATCTCGCACCGTGCATCGCCATCTCACAGCCACCGCCAAGAGTCAATCCGGCCGGGGCCGTAACCACGGGTTTGGACAGATACTTCATCCGCATATTGGCATTCTGGAATTCGGAACTGAGTTTCGTAAGGACATCCCACTGGCCGCTCTGGCAGGCTCCGAGGATCTTGAAGATATTGGCGCCGGCAGAGAAATTGGCGGCGTGGTTGCCCACCACCATACCGGCAAAATCATTTTCCACGATATCGCAACCGGCAAAAATCATTTCCACCAGACCGTCGTCCACGGCGTTCATTTTCGTGTGGAATTCCAGGCAGACCACACCGTCTCCGATATCGACCAGGGATGCACTTTCATTGGACTTAATGACCTTCTTCCGTTCTTTCAGCGCGGGCAGGAGGATTACTTTCGGATTATCATCGACCTTCACATAGCCTTTGGCCGCAAAGTCATAGCAGTAAAGGCCGTCTTTCTTCTTAACATAGAAAGATTCGCAGCCGGCTTTCAGCATTTCTTCGATCTTCTTGGGCACCTTCTTCTTGAGCTTCTTCATTACGGCGACGACGTCTTTCACGCCAACGGCATCCCACAACTCGAAGGGACCGAGCTGGTGGTTATAGCCCCACTTCATGGCGTTGTCGACGGCCACGATATTGTCGCAGATCTCAGGTACGCGGTTGGCAGCATAAATAAAATTATTGCAGAAGTATTCCCGGATAAGATCGGCGGCGGCATCACTTCCGTTGAACAGAGATCTGGCCATGGCGCCCACTCCTTCCTCACCCTTCTTCTTGGCTTCGGCCAGGGAATCGAAGGTGGGCTTGCCCGCAGGAATGTATTCCATGGTGTTGTAGTCCAAAACCATTTTAACAGTCTTGCCTTTGTCATCCTTGATCTTCTTGTAGAAACCCTGCTTCGTCTTATTGCCCAGCCATTTATTTTCCATCATTTTAGAGAGAAAATCGACAGGAATGAAGACATCCCGCGACTCATCGTCCTTGACGGCTTCATAGAGGTTTTTCATGACATGATATCCCGTGTCGAGTCCAACGAGATCGAGGGTGCCGAAGATGGCCGTGCCGGGACGACCGACGGCCTTACTGATCACTGCATCAACTTCGTCGATTTTCATCTTCTTCTCTACCATGATCCGGATGGCATTCGTCAGGTCGTAAGTCCCAATGCGGTTTCCGATGAAGTTGGGAACATCCTTGCAGATGACAACGCCTTTGCCCAGGCGTTCTTCGGAAAAGCTGACCATGAAGTCGACGATGTCCTTCTTCGTTTCCTTGCCCGGAATGATCTCCAGCAGCTTCATGTAGCGGGGCGGATTGAAGAAGTGGGTGCCCAGGAAACGCTCCTTCAGGCTGGCACTGAAATTCGTTGAGATGTCCTTGACGGGAATCCCCGAAGTGTTGGTGGAAACTATGCAGGTGGGCTTTACGATCTTTTCAACTTTCGCAAAAAGTTCCTGCTTGATTTTCAGGTTTTCGATAACTACTTCGCAAACCCAGTCCACATCGGCCAGCCAACCCAGATTGTCCTCGAAGTTGCCGATCCTGATCATGGACGCGTTCTTTTTGGCAAAAAAACTGGCGGGCTTTGATTTGGTCACGCCGGCCAGGCCGGCAGCAGCGAAGCGGTTGCGCCAGGCGGGGCTCTGCTCGGTCAGACCCTTCTTCTTGTCCGCTTCCGTCAGCTCAAACGGTATGATATCCAGCAGACAGCACTCGATACCCGCATTGGTCAGATGAGCCGCTATGGTGGCGCCCATGACACCTGACCCCAGAACGGCGGCTTTTTTGATTGCATACGACATGATGATCCTCCTTGATGATGTTCTTTTTTAAACCCCGTATCGTTTCCCATCGTTTGCTTATAAACGACCGCAAGACGGGGTTGATGTAATGAAAATATTAGGAAGCGAAAGATTCGTCGGCGATCTCCAAAGTAGATTTGTCGCCAAACTTGATCGCTTCACACCGGGCCTTCACCGTTGTGAGGGCTTCATTGGCAAAGAATTTCGCTGAAGAAACTTTCCCGGCATAGAAGGCCACATCGGGATTATCATGAACCAAAGCGCGCTGCTTGCCGATTGTATCGGCGCTCTTCGCCTCGTAAATGCCTGTGAGCTTCTCTTCGGCAATCAACGCCGCCTGCATCAGGATATTTCCCGCCACGAGATCGCCGAACGCATCCATGAACGGCGATGCATTCAGTATCGGGAGGAGAAAGCCGCCGCTTTTGCCGAGCTGGCCGAAGGTCATGGTCAGATCGATGATGGCATTGCACGCCTCTTCCAGCGCTGCCGCATAAGCCTTCATGCTGGCGCTGGCTTTGGCCTTACCAATGGTCGCCATGATTTCGCCGACTAGATTCATGACATTGGCGCCTTTTTTGGAACCGAGCTTACGGCCTACCAGATCGAGACTCTGGATGCCGTTGGTGCCCTCGTAGATGGTGGTGATCTTGCAGTCCCTCAGATACTGCTCGACGGGATACTCGGCGCAGAAGCCGTAACCACCGTGCACATCCATCGCCTTGGAACAGACGATCATGGCGTTGTCGGAAACCCAGGCCTTGCAAACGGGAATCAGCAGTTCGGCCATGCCCTTCCACTTCTCGTGCTCCGGCTTTGACTCGGTGGATTCCGCCAGGTCGAGGCAATAGGAAGAGTAGTAAAGAATGGCCCGCATGGCTTCCACGCGGGATTTCATCCAGAGGAGATCTCTGCGGACATCCGGATGTTGAATAATGGAAACGGCCTTAGCGTCGGGATTCTTCATTTCCCAGACGGGCGCGCTCTGAATTCTTTCCTTGGCATACTGGACGGAGCGCTCCAGGCAGGCGCTTGCTGTGCCCAGGGCCTGATAGCCGACTTCGATGCGGGCTTCATTCATCAACTGGAACATGACCTTCAGGCCTTCACACTCCTTGCCCAAGAGTTCACCGATGCAGCTCCCGTTGTCGCCGAAGTTCAGCGTGCAGGTTGCATTGCCGTGAATGCCCATCTTGTGCTCGATATTGCCCGTTTGCACGTCGTTACTACCGGCAAGAGTACCGTCATCGTTAACCCGGTACTTGGGAACGATAAAGATGGAGATGCCCGCAGTTCCGGGAGCATCACCTTCGATTCTGGCCAGTACGGGATGGATGATATTCTCCGTGAGATCGTGATCACCGCTGGAGATAAAGCACTTGGTTCCCGTGATGCTGAAAGTTCCGTCCGGCAGTCTTTTCGCCGTCGTTTTCAGCGCCCCGACATCGCTGCCCGCACCCGGTTCCGTGAGGCACATGGTTCCGCCCCATTGCCCGGCATACATCTTGACCATGTACTTGTTCTTCTGCTCTTCAGTACCGAAATTTTCGATGAGTGCCGCCGCTCCGTTGGTCAATCCCGGGTACATAGTAAAGGGATAGTTGGCCGCCACAAAAAGTTCCGAACAGGCATTGCTCATGAGAAGTGGCATTCCCTGTCCCCCCACATCGACAGACCGGGTGGGGCAAAGCCAGCCGGCTTCGACAAACTTCTGGTAGGCATCGTGGAATACCGCCGGTACTGTTACTTTGCCGTCCTTGAATGTGCAGCCTTCCCGGTCGCCGATAACATTGGTCGGCAAAATAACATTGACGGCCATTTTCTCCGCTTCGTTCAGCAGCATCAACACGTCATCCTTGGAGAAATCCTTATACTTCTCCTTCGCAAATAGCTTCTCGATACCCAAC
Source organism: uncultured delta proteobacterium (assembly GCA_903907985.1). GTDB lineage: Bacteria > Desulfobacterota > Syntrophia > Syntrophales > Smithellaceae > MVRV01. Next base: position 28,468 of record CAIVQG010000064.1, on the reverse strand, counting down.
TGCTCAAAAAGCAGGAACTGCTGATCTCTCATATTCACCAATAAATTAGTCATGTCTCTATCCTCCCTGCGTTATTTTACGGGAAACCATTTGTTTCCCCATTAAATGGCGTGACCGGCAATGAATCCCGGTTGTCGGAACAACGGACCGGGGTACCGATAAAATCCTTTTCCTGTTTTCTGGCCGACTTCACCCCGATCCACAAACTGTTTCAGAAAGTCGGCATTTTTCTTTAATTGCGCGTCGCCGGTTTGTTTTGCCCAGTAAGACGTAACCTTCCACGATGTATCGATGCCGATGCTGTCCATCAGCCCGAAGGGACCTATCGGCATATTCATAACTCCCATCCAGGACCTGTCAATGTCTTCAATGGATGAGATACCGTTGGCGGCGAGGGTTTGCGCTGATTCGAGAAAAGCCCGGAGCATGGCATTGAAGACATAGCCGCTGCTTTCCTTGCCGAGCATAATATCGATAAGTCCCATCCGTTTCGCGAAACCCTGAACGGCATGAATCGTTTCTTCATCGGTTCCGGGATGGGGCATGATATCGACAACAGTGTTAGTACGTAGATCGTGAAAGTGGAGGGCGATAAACTTACCGGGCCTTCCCGTTGCCTCGGCAAACATCGACGGCAGCAGGGTGGAAGTGTTTGTGGTAAAGATGGTGCGGGGCGGACAGAGACTGTGAAAAAGAGAAAACACCTTCCCTTTCAGGACGGGGTCTTCGGGAACCGATTCACTCACCAGATCGATATCCGTGGCCGCCTCTTCCGGAAGCGTCGTGGTCTTAATCCGGCCGATCGCCGCCTGGGCCTCCTCCGGGGTGATCCGCTTCAGGTGAACATAGGTTCCGGCCATCTTTTGAATAATCGCTAATGCTTTGGTCAGGAATTCTTCCTGGATATCGTAGATGACGACGTTGCAGCCGTAAATGGCAAAATGGAGGGCGATCTGCCGTCCCATGGTGCCACCGCCGATAATCAGGATGCGTTGAATATCTTCCGATTTCACAATCTGTCTCCTTACACAAATTTTTTCATGCGCCGGTGAAGGCGGGTTTCCTCCGTTGGGTGAAGGCTTGAACGCCTTCCTGATGATCAGTCGTCTTCATAAGTTTTCCCTGTGCATCCGTCATCAGTTTGATGGCCTCGTCCGCCTCCATGTTCAGGCTTCCGAGGAGAACCTTCTTGGCATAACCGTAGGCCAGCGTCGGACCTTTGGCCATACGACCCGCCAGCTTAGCCGTTTCTTCTTCCAGTGACGCCGCCGGGACCACTTTATTGATCATGCCTAGTCGGAGCGCTTCTTCGGCGTTGATGATCTTGCCTGTCCAGATGAGTTCGAGGGCATTGCGCACACCGACGGCCTTGGGTAGAAGGTACGTGTTCCCGATGAGTCCGAGGTTGATGTATAACTGGCCGAAAGACGCCTGATCGGAGGCAATAATATAATCGCAGGCCAGGGCGATTTCTCCGCCCGCACCGAAGCAAATGCCGTTGACACAGGCAATGACCGGTTTGGGTAAGGCCATCAAACGTTTCATCACTACGGGATATGCCTTTGTTTCGATCGTTTGTGCTACTTCCGGCGCCGAAAGAGTCTTCGCCAGTTCCATCATTTTGATGTCATCTCCGGCGGAAAACATCTGGCTTGCTCCTGTTACAACTACTGCCCGGATCTGCTCATCCTTTTCGCAGCGGTCGACGGCAGCGACTATTTCCTCAACCATCCCGAAATTGATGCAGTTCATTTCTTTCGGTCTATTCAGCGTGATGGTGGCTATTCCCTTATCCACCTGGAACAATATGTACTGGTACTCCATGTCTGCCTCCTGTTTATTTTTTGATGTTCCCTATCCAAAAAAACAGGGTCACAGCGATTCGTGATTTAATCAGGGTGAATCGCCCTTGCTGACTGCTGTCTTGCCTCGGAGGGGAAATAACGTTACAATAATTTCGAACCCCTGCCGATCTCTTCTCTATTCATGCCAAACCCCGGCCGCCGCGGGGTATTACAGCGGCTGCCGGGGTGTTCACAGAAAGATTAGAATTCAACTAATGGAAGTTGATCAGCTCTTGATCCCCGCCAGGGTCTTCACCAGTTTTTTCCTCGACTTAATGTCGTACTGGGACGTGATGGCGATTTGCTCCATGATGGGTGATCCGCCGCCGTGGTAGTTGCCGTAGTTCATAACACCGGCCATAGTGCCGATGGTGTAGTCGCCCAGAGTCATCCAGAACTTAATCTGGTCTTCCACTGGAACCTTGGGATTGCGGTTAAGGTACTTTTCCAGGACCGCCTTCAGATCGGGATGAGTCAGGTCGCCTTCGTAGGGGAAGGTAGCCGGGACACCGCCGGCAATCCGGCAGAGGAGTTCCTGCTCATGGAAAACCGCTTCGCCCGTCAGACAGCGTCCCACATTGCAGTAAATGGAGTTGGGAATGTAGCTGCCCGGACCGTAAGGGCAACTGCCCATACCCGGGATTATGACTTCCGGTTTACCCAGGCTGGAGGCCGTGAAACCTGCGGCATAACCCAGCTCCGAGATCTTGATGATCTCTGACAGCATTTCCTTCACATGGGGGGTCTTTTCAATGCCGTTGTATTCCGCTGCCAGGGCTGCCAGGCCGAGGAAGACGTCCCCGATGGCGGGCTTGCATCCTGAGTAGCTGTGGCGGTGGAACAGCGCAAACAGCAGAGCACTCAGGCCGCCGTGATCGTTTTCGCCGCAGAGGAAGACACGTTCCCAGGGAACAAAGCAATCCTCAAAGATGATGTAGGAGTCGGAGTAGCCGATATCTATACCGCGCTTGATACTTTTGCGCTTGTGCTGGCTGTGGATGGAGACGACCTGCTTGACTCCTTCGTAATCGGAGGGAACGGCAAAGGCCACTGCGTAGTCCTTCTCGTCGGGGCCCAGGGCGCGGGTAGGAAGAACAAGTATTTCGTCGGATATGGAGGCCTCGGAAATGTGCAGCTTGCAGCCCCTTACGACGATTCCATCGCTTTTCTTTTCCACAACGCGGACATACATGTCTGGATCCGTCTGCTGGACTGGACGCTTCAGGCGCTCGCCCTTGACATCCGTCTGGGCACAGCTTCCTACGAGGTCTTCTTTCTGGAATCGTTCGAGCCATTTGAGAAAGTTCTTGTAGTACGAGGTATTCCCGCTGTTCGCCTTGTCCGCTTCGAAGGAAACGGCGTTGACTGCGTTAAGAGCATCGGTGCCCATGCAACGCTGGATGCACATCCCCGCCTTACGGCACAATGCCCTGGTCATGTCCTGCTTCTTGTGAAGATCGTCCGTACTTTGATGCACATGACAGAAGCGGTTGATGGTTTCGCCTGTTATATGGGAAGTGGCTGTGCACAGATCCCTCAATTCCGGATCGTTGACGGCGTCGAAGGTGATGCCCATCACGTTCAGGACAGGTTGCTGAAGTTCGTCATCGCGGTCGATCTTTTCGCCGTCATGATAGAGATTGCGTCTCATTTTCCGGAGCCCTGCAATGTATTGTTCTTTTGTTCTCATGGTATTACTCCTTTTTCTTGTTCAAATGTTTATCCTGTTTTGCGCTCTTTCGGGAAACCCCGTATTCTCTTTTTTCCTTTTTTTCTTTTGCCTGCATCATCTCATTCAGAAGTCTGGCATCATCGATATTCAACCTCAGGACCAGACCTGATTCCTGGTCTTTTTCCCGGATACCGTCCAGAATGTTGTCAATTAAGGGATCCAGAAAATCCATTACGGGTTCCTTTTTTGATAATCCTTTGAGGTGCCACTGGATGAACATATGCTCAATAGTTCCAAGGAACATGGAGCGAAGCAGGTACGGATTTACATTATTTTTAAAGGTACCGTCTTCAATACCGTCCCGGATACAATTCAGGAGGATATGAGCAGACCGGCGGATCGTCGCATGAGCCTTGGTCTGGCGGAACCGCTTATTGGGCATAAGCTGCAGCAGAACCAGGGCCGAATAGTCTGGATTCTCGTGATAAAGGCGGACATAACTGCATAATACAGCCCTGATCCGAGCCTCTGTTCCTTTGATATAGGGAAGAACTCTTTCAAACTCGGCGATGGTTTCAACTGTTACCTTTTCGGGGATGGCAAACAAAAGATCTTCTTTAGTGCCAAAATTCTCATACACAGTAGCTTCGGAAACACCGGCCTTTTTGCTGATCTCCGCAATAGTGGTATCCTGGAATCCCTTATCGGCAAAAATCCGCAGAGCGGCCTCCATGATCCTGTCTTTCCTGCTTTTCACCTTGTTTTTTTCAGTCATCACTCTCTCCTCTGGCCAATGTGATTATATTATAAAATAACATAGTCTGACTGTCAAGGATTTTTTTATTTCATAGTTTAACTATTATTTATTATCTAATATAATAGTCTTACTAAATTTATTCAACCATGCCTGACCGAAGAATTCTCTTCAGCACGAAGAGATGAGCACTGCCGCTCGCCGGCAAAAAAAGTGGACGCTGGCCACCTCTTTAGCTTTTCCAAGTGCCGTCTCAAAGACACTATAGAATGAAAATCTATTTGGCGTATAAGGCATCAATCTGATCCTTGTATTTCTCAAAGACAACACGTCTCTTGAGTTTCATGGTCTGGGTCAGCATGCCGTTTTCCAGTGAAAAAGGTTGATCAATAAATATAAATTTTTTCGGAATTTCATAGCTTCCGAAGTTATCCTTTAATTGGTTGACAATTTCATTCTCGAGGAATTTCTTTGTTTCTTCCCTCTTCAACAATTCGGCATGGTCCTTGGGCAAATTATTTTTTTCGGCCCATTTATCCAGCGCGATAAAGTCCGGAATGATCAGGCAAACATTAAACTCCCGTCCTTCCCCGCAGATCATCGCGTTTTCAACGTAGTGGTTCAGCTTGATATCTTCTTCAATAGCCACAGGGAATACGTATTTGCCGTTTTCGAGCTTGAACTGCTCTTTGAGCCTTCCGGTAATAAACAGGAAGCCTTCCTCGTCCAGACGTCCGCGGTCACCGGTCCGGAATCCGCCATCAGGAGTCATAACAGCCGCTGTGGCTTCGGGCTTGTTAAAATATCCCTGCATGACGTTAGGTCCGTAAATGATTATTTCGCCATCCGTAGCCTCCGGCCCGACAACTGACTTATCAATGACTATTTTGCACTTGTCCATGACAGGACCTACACTACCGATCTTGTATTTAGACGGGCAGTTCATAGTTGCACCCGGAGAAGTCTCGGTCAATCCGTAAGCGTCATAAAGAGGAATACCCATATCCCAGAAAAAGTGAGAAATTTCCGGATTCATCGCGGCACTGCCGGTCATGGATCCGGTTAATCTTCCTCCGAGCTTCTCCCGAATTTTTTTAAAAACAATAGCGTCCGCTATTTTAAATTTCAGATTGGTCTTAAAGCAGGATTTGCCCTGTGCGGCCAGTCCTCGCTTCTTCTTGGCACTCTCCACTCCCATGACGAATAATTTCCTGGCCAGTCCGCCTTCTTCGTTCATCTTTGTCCATAACCCGTCATACACCCTGTTGAAGACCCTGGGCACGGCGATAAGATAGGTCGGCTTAACCAGAAGCAAATCATCACCAATTGTCGCTGCGCTTTCCGCAAAACCTATTGACCCGCCTATATGACAGTATGTAACCAGTTCCGCGAGTCCGAAAACGTGCGCCCAGGGTAGAATGGATAAAGTCCTGTCATTTTCATTCATATCCGGAAAGCTAACCGTCGTAGCATGAGCATTGCTTGTTATATTTCCCTGAGAAAGAAGCACGCCTTTTGGTTCGCCGGTTGTTCCCGATGTATAGATCAGAATGCATATCGACGAATGTTCTGGATAGGTGCTTGGCACTTTCCTGGTTGCACCTTTTTTTTCTATATCCGCCAGTGTATCCAGCCCATCTCCTTCCATTATTATTACTTTTTTCAGTGTTGATACTGCAGAAATGATGTCTTTGATTTTTTCGTATATTTCTCTCTTGGTGACAAAAAGTACCTTCACCTTAGCGTCATTAATAATGTATTTCCATACCGAGACCAGCTCAGCCTCATACATGGGTACAAGCCTTGCGCCCAGACCGTTGGTGGCGTAAAAACAGACCGCCCAGTCCGTGCTGTTATTTGATATAATGCCTACGGCATCGTCTTTCACAATACCCAGTTGACTTAATCCGCTTCTGACATTATCCACGCGCGATCCGAAATCGGAAAATGTTATCCAGTCATATTGTTTCAACTTCTTGTTTTTTGTTCCCAGAAAAGGTCTCTGAGCAAATTTTACAACTGATTTCTCCAGCATTTCCACCACATTGTCCGGCTTGGTTAATTGATACATCAGATTCCTCCTTAGAATTATTTATTGGTGCTTATTGTTATTGAAATAATGATTCCATCATGCTTCCCGAACAGGCTTGGTCATGAAATAGCAACCACATGGAGAGCTGATCTTCATTATTCAAACAACCGACAGCCTATGATATGTGGAGATTTCTTAAATTCAGCCTGCAACGCAGGATTGCTCTTGAGATGCTTTGTGCTTAATGGTCTTTTCGGCAGCCGCAACGAACAACCGGCATGTCATTGACATCGCGGTATCACGGCCCAAATGTTGCGCCAAAACCGCAGGAATGAGCGGTCCATCATCGCCGAGTTAATGAATGATTATGGTTTAACCGGACTTTTTTTCTACTAATCCGTATTTTTTAAAAATATATTCATTATCTTCGCCAATATCGGCGGAAAGCCATTTGACCCTTAAAGGCGTTTTCGACAACTTACCGGTTACAGGTAGGGTTACAATTCCATAAGAGGGATGTTCTACTTTAGCAAAAGAGCCACGAACCTGCCAGTGTTTTTCCTGAAGGACCTCTTTGGGTGTTAACATTTTTGTAGTGACCGGAAGCCCTCCCCCTCGCCACTTGGAACGGGCTGATTTTACGCTGAAGGAAGAAAATTTTTCATTAATCTCATCGTAAGTATACTTGGCGACAGCATCCTCGACTTCACTATTCAACTCTTTAACTTTATCAATATCATCCGTGATGCGATCAAGGAGCGTTTTCCATTCTCCCTCCAACTTCCATTTTCCCAGGATTCTCATAGCTGCCCGAAAGTCCTGATCCCGGAAGCAGGCAATGGCCACATAGCTGTCTTTGCATTTAAAAAACCCGTAAGGGCAAAGGCCATAATCGAGAGTCCCGTAACGAAATCTTGGTTTCTTCCAGACGTAGCCGATGGTGGGCGGGAACCCGACACAGGAAGCGTAAGCATCGGCTGAAGCGATATCAACCATTTGACCTTCACCGGTCCGGCGTTTGAAGAAAGAAGCCACAAGGCCTCCGCAGGCTGCTCCGACAGCGGATGTATATCCGGCAGCATAAAACCCCGCGCGGGTCGGCCAGTTATAAGGTTCCGGAGTGTTCGGAAGATCGCCGATCAGAGCGGCCAGACCGGACTCGGCCTGCGAGGTCAGTTCAGTCCATGGCATACCGGCCATCTCTTTGCCCTTGGCTGTGTAATGCCCATAAGGCGTGATAGCAATATAAATCAGGCCGGGATTGAGTTCCCGCAATTGCCGGTATCCGATTCCCCAGTCATCCATTTCGCCGGGGGCAAAGGTTTCAATCAGAACGTCGGCCCGGGTAGCGAGGAGTTTGAGGTTTTCTCTGTCTTCATGTTTGCTCAAATCCAGCGCAACATTGCGCTTGTTCCGGCTCTCCATCAGATAGGGAATGCCCACGCCCTTTACATTGGCCCCGTAAGGGCTGATGATTCGGGATGGATCTCCTTCGGGTGGTTCAATCTTAATAACCTCGGCGCCGGCTTCGGCGAAAAAACTCGCTGTAATATTGCCGGAAAAATTGGCATAACTTAAATCGAGGACCATCATGTCATCGAGGGCTTCGGGCTTTCCTTCGGAGGTCATCATTTTCGATAGAAGCTGGCTCCATTCGGACAATGGTCCGGATGAACTTGTCTTCTGCAAGTATCTCGAATAAATGCGCTCTTTAATGGTCCTCACCCCCTTTGTAATTAAATATCTTGTCTTTGGCCAGGTCATGATAAATCGGTGGTCTCTGGCCGACCCGATAATCCCAGTTACCCACTACTCTTTCTTTTTCCAATTCTTTAATCTGGTCTTCCGTCAGTCCCATGATTTTCTTTAAGACATAGCGATTATGATAACCCAGTGGCCGGGAAAGCCATTTCGTCCGTCCCGGTGTTTTGCTGAGCATGGCGATCGGTCCTTCGATAACCAGCTTTTTATACATATCGTCTTCAAAGGGAATAACGCTTCCCCTTTCCTGCCGCCATTCATCATTGCAGATCTGCACATCATCCATTACCTCGGTAGCGGCAAAGCGGTGTTTACGGGCCAATTCGATTAATTCGGCTGCGTCTTTCGTTCTCACCCATTCCTCAACGACTTTATTTAACGTTAGGGCATGTTCCGGCTGGAGCCGGCGGAAAGCCTTATTATATTTTTCGTCACGGGCGAGGTCTTCGCGGCCCAGGGCTTTGCAGAAAGATTGAAATTGCTTATCCGAGGCAATGGCCAGCGCGAGAAATTTTCCATCGAGCGTCTTGAATATTCCCGAGGGGGACATAGTGGGGTCCGAATTGCCGGTGCGCCCGAGATCATTGCCGGTGGCATCATGATAAGTAAAATGGGATAATGCTCGCATCAGGATTTCCGCCTGACATCCGTCGAGATACTGCCCCTCTCCGGAACGCTCCCGGTAGTTGAGGGCGATAAGAATAAGCATGGCCGCGTAATATCCGGGAAAAAAATCACCGAAAAAATCAGGAACCTTAAAATATTTATCTGTATCCGGATGACCGGTTACCGACAGGACGCCGCTGGCACCCTGTGCCAGTAAGTCCCATCCTGGATTATACCGTTTCGGTCCATACTGTCCATAAGTGCTCAAACTGGCATAAATGACTTTAGGATTAATTTTACTGATCTGGGAATAGCCGATACCCCATGCCTCCACAGTCCCGGAGGTGAAATTTTCGATGACGATATCGGCTTTTTCCGCGAGCTTAAGGATCAGATCCTTGCCCTTGGGTTTCTTAACATCAATAGCAACAAAATATTTGCTCTGATTGATGAAATGCCACAGGGGATTGGAGTGCTTCCAATACTTGCCCCAGTAAGTACCGCCACGCCAGTAGTCGCCCTGATTGGGAACTTCCACCTTAATGACCTCGGCGCCATACTGCGCCAGGAATTTCGCCGCCGTCGGGCCGAAAATCATATGGGATAGATCGAGCACGCGGATGCCTTTGAGCGCTTCCGCTTTTTTATCGGTGTCCTGCGGGGCAAAAAGCTTGTTGGTAAAACCAAAATAGTCTTCAGTCATCTTTACATTCCTATATAAGCTTTCTTTACCAGTTCATTGTTTAAGAGAAAATCGTTCGTTCCTTCCAATACAATGTGCCCGTCCTGTAAAACATAGCCCCGATCGGCGATTTCCAGGGCATAAAGCGCATTCTGCTCCGACAGGAGCACGGTAATTCCATCGGCGGGAAATGTTTTGATGACGTCATAAATCTGAGACATAATGAGCGGGCTGAGACCCAGCGACGGCTCATCGATCATGAGGAGTTTGGGCTGGGCCATCAATCCGCGGGCAATTACCAGCATTTGCTGTTCTCCTCCACTCATCAGGCTGGCCCTCTGACCGGAGCGTTCCTTCAGGATGGGAAATAAAGTGCATACCTTATCCATTGTTTTCTTCCGCTGTTTCCAGGCTCGCGGCGTACAGGCTCCCATGAGCAGGTTTTCTTTCACGGTCAGATAAGTGAATATTTTTCTTCCTTCGGGAATCTGAGATATGCCGAGCTGGACAATCTTGTCGGAAGACAGGTTTTGTATTTCGGCACCCATAAAGGAGATACTTCCTGTTTTGATGGGCATTACCGCGGAGATATTGTTAAGCACCGTTGTTTTCCCGGCGCCGTTCCCCCCCAGCAGGGCGACAATTTCTCCCTCCCGAACTTCGAGACTCACGCCGTGGAGGACAGGGATCACGCCGTAAGCGGCGCTCAGATCATTAATGTTGAGCATAGCGAGCTCCTAGATAAGCCTCAATGATTTTGGGGTCCGAGGTTACTTCCTTAGGTGGACCCTCGGCGATCTTTTTGCCGTACTGCAGTACAACAACCCTTTGGGTTGCGTTCATGATAATCTTCATCACATGTTCGATCCACAGAATGCTGATCGCGAACTGCTCCTGGGCACTCCAGATCATATCCAGCGCCCATGATGCCTCCGTTGGATTCAGTCCGGCCATGACTTCGTCGAGAAGCAGGAGCTTCGGCGTAGTGGCCAGGGCCCGGGCCAGTTCCAGCATCCGCAATTCATAGAGATTCAGATCGCGCGCCAGAGTATCACGCTTGGCAAATAACCCCACAAATTCTAGATAGTAGGAAGCCTCCAGGGCGGCATCGGGAAGGCTCATATTGGGACGGTTTTTACCGTTGAGCACCCCTACCAGAACGCCTGCTAAGGCGGTCATGGATTCAAAAGGCTGGGGGATCTGGTAGGTCCGCGATATACCCAGCTTACAGATTTTAGCACTGTCCATTTTCGTGATATCCGTTCCGTCAAAACTGATCGAGCCGGTGTCCGATTTGTAAATGCCACAGATCAGGTTTAACATGGTTGTCTTTCCGGCCCCGTTGGGTCCGATCAAGCCAACCACTTCTCCTTCTTTAACGGAAAAGCTGACATCACTCACGGCGGCAAGGCCGCCGAAATTTTTGGATACCGTTTTTATCTCCAACACTGGCCTAGTCTCTCCTTACATGCAATTTTGGGAAATAATCACGGGGCCGCTTTTTGTGATAAAGCCCCCAAAGACCTTCTCCCCGCGGCAAAAAGACGATCAGGGCGATCAGAACCAGAGGGAACATAAAGTAGTTCACGGGACCGAGCCCCCGCAGAGAATCTTCGACAATTGAGATCAGATAAGCCCCGGGAATGGCCCCATAGAGAAAAGCCCTTCCCCCGACAATAACGATGATCAGAATTTTAGTCATAAATTCGAGGGGTAGATATGTTACGCCGGCGAAGGTGCGAAAGGTGTGGACAATGAACCAGCCGACAATTCCGGTTAAAATGGACGGCAGCACATAGTAAAACACTTTGTAATGGTCTACGTTCACCCCCATCATCCGGGCCACATTTTCATTTTCGTTAATCGCGGCCAGATTAATCCCGAAACGGGAACGGACAATCCGGTCAGAAAAAAGGAGATAGGCCAGCATCAGAAAAAGGGAGAGATAGTAATAAGCAATGTAATTCCAAGTAACTTTCTCGAACGTCAAAAGTGCGCTCATGCCTACGAGACCAACTTCTCCCCGGAAGATGTCTCCCCAGATAAAAGTTACATCCATAAAGGTCAGCGGCAGAATCAGGGTGATCAGAGAAAAATAAAGTCCTTTGGCAATCAGTGTTGTCGGACTCAAAAGCAGCGAGATCACAGCGCAGACGGTGATGGTTGCCGCCAGCGTCAGTGCAGGACTCCAGCCGAAGTGGAGATTAAGGAGCGCAGCGGTGTAACCGCCGATCCCCAGGTACAGCTGTGGACCAAAATTAACCCGGCCCGTTCCCAGCATCTGGAGGGACAGCGGAATGGCAATGGCCGCATAGAGATTGGCCGTTGTAAACATGGCCAGGATGTGAGGATAAGAAGAAACAAAGAGAGGTAGAATCAGCAAAACACTGATACCGATTATCGGATTTCTCCAGTAACGAGGTTCAATTACCCATTCCGATTTCTTGTCTCGAAAGCGAGCTACAATGCGGTCCCGTCGTAATTCAAAGTTTACCATAAGGTCTCTCCTGCAAAAATACCCCCGCGCCGGTAAATCATCACGACTAGTGTAACAATAAGGGCCGCAAGCCCCATGAAGCGGGAAACTAAAACGAAGCTGACCGTGGCATGAATAAATCCGATCAGGTAAGAAGCAACGATGCTGCCCTTGAGATTGCCTAAGCCACCAAGAATGGAAATTAGCATGGCGGTCATCAGGAGTGACGAACCCATAAACGGATCAACCCCCCAGAAGGGCGCAATAACTATCATGCATATTGTCGGGGGAATTACCGAGAGGATCATGGCCAGATAGTACATCCGGTTGACATTCACCCCCATCAGCAGAGCCGCCGGCAGGTTCTGGCTGATCGCCCGGATGATCAGACCAATCCGGGTTTTCATAAACCAGACAACGTAGATTGCCGTTACTACTATTCCCACAATAGCTGCGGCGATCATCTGATAGGCTATGGTAACACCGCCTATATTAAGCATACCGTCGATAATCGTCGAAGGAATGCTGACACCGTCGGTGACCGGGTACAGATAGTTAGCCAGATGGGCGACAGCGAGAAAAATGAGAATCGACAGAGTAAGGAGGACTTCCTCCTCTTCCAGGTAGCGTTGAAAGACGCCCTTGTAAAAAACAATGAGGGCAAAGGCACATTGGACCAGAAGCATAAGCAGGAGGCTAGGCATAAGTCCCAGGCCCGCGTTCTCCATAAAGGCCCAGGTGACGTAGGCGGCCAGAATAAAGGTCACCCCATATCCGAGATGAAATATTCGGAGAACCCCGCAAACAAGTGAGAACCCCAGGGATATCAAAAGATATATTGAACCCCAAATAACAGTATAGATGACAATTTGTAGCAGGATATCACTCATATGATCTCTTTGTTTACTCCCGTTTCCCTGAACCTAAGCTTAAGTCAGGTTATTATTACCGCAAACAAATGTTACCTATGTGAATATTCCCTATTCTAAAGGAGGATCTGCGACCGTCAGGCCGCAGATCCCCGGCATAAATTACTTACGTAAATCAGTTGGCGATATGTAATCGGCATTTTTATACTGTGCGGGATAGATGACTTTCATTTCCCCTTTTTGCCACTGAACTACAGGCGTCAGATACTTCGGATGGGGTAGATTATAGTGGTATTTGGCGTTCCAACCAATAGTGCCCAGCACAGCCACTTCTTCCACCTGCTCCAGTTGTTTGATGAGTTTGTCAACATCGCCTGTTCCGCCTGCTTTTTCAATAGCCTTCTTGAAACCATACATGGTATCGTATGTTGTATGGGAGCCAAAGATGGGGCCGACCTTATAATCCTTTACCAGATTCTCCATAAAGGGAAGAGTTTTGGGAGTAATGGCCACCTTCACCATGGAGGAACCAACCATAACACCGTTTACCTTACCTTCGGTCATTTTCCAGGCCGGGGGCATACCGGCAAGACCGCCCCAGATCAGCACAGGAATGTGCCGGGCACTCGATTGAGCCCACTGCTTGATAAAGGCGGACTGGTCAATGTAGCCCACGACACAGTCGATAACCCCGGCATTGGATTTGGCGATCTCTTCGAAGATGGGATTGAACATCTTCTGATCGAGAGAAATTGTTGTTTCATAAACAACATTTATTCCTTTCTCTTTATAAACCCCGGCCAGAGAAGGAGATACATTCGGCAAACCTTTCCGCAGCGGTTTAGTCCATTCCATATCTTCATAAATAATTGCCACATTTTTGGTCTTGACCTGTTTTTTGAACACATCGGTGTTTTCGGGAGCCCATATCTTCAGAAAATTAGTGGAGATGTAATAATAAGTCTGGAAACCGAAGCGGTATTTTTTATAGTTGTCGCGCACACGATGCCAGATGTCATCTCCGGAACCGACGGTGCTGAAAAAGAGGTGTGGATATTCAGAGAACAGTTCCGCTCCAATCTCCATCCCGGCAACACCCATTTCGACCTTTTCCGCAATGATGACCGCCAACACCCGGTCGTTCATGACCAGCTTTTTGTAACTTTCCACGCATTTTGGTATTTCGCCCTTGGTATCCTCAACGATCAGCTTAATTTGTCTCCCCTGGATGCCGCCCGCCTTGTTCATCTCATCAACTGCCATGGTGGCAGCGCCCTTGGAGCTCAAAGAAGAGGGAGAAGACATGTTTCCCATGAAGCCGATCTTGATAGGCCCAGTTGTTTCAGGGCTTGCCGCCCGGACCCCCGTGTTCATAAGCAGAAAAATAAAAATCATTCCGATATACAGACATATCTTTTTCATCATGCTTCCTCCTCTGGTTTCTATATTTGTTCTAACATTTACTTCACTCTCTGCAATTTTCATAAAGTAATATAGTTTGACTGTCAAGTTTTATTTTATTTCAGAGCCCTACTATATTTTATTGCCACATATAACAGCGTCACTGGGGCCATCACCTATCCTCCACCGGCGGGGGACATTGAGCGGAAGCACCATCTGGAAGAGTGATTGACAATTTAAAATTAGTTGAATAAGCTGGCATCAATCATGACATTATTGACCGTGACCTGAATGACCCGGCAACAACAGTTTTTTAACCTAAATTTCCATATCAAAATGAGGAGGAATAATCATGTCTGAACTGGAATTCGATTTAAAGGGTAGAATAGCATTGATCAACGGCGGCAGCCGAGGAATTGGCGAGGCCATTGCCCGAAAGTTGGCGGCGCATGGTGCACATGTCATCCTGACCAGCCGCAAGTTGGATAACCTCAAACAAATCGCTGACGACATAATGAAGACCGGCGGCAATGCTACCGCCCTGACCTGCCATATCGGAGAGATGGCCCAGATTAATCAACTATTCGAAATCATCCAAAAGCAATTTGGCAGGCTGGATATCCTGATCAATAATGCCGCTATCAACCCATTTTTTGGAGATGTGCTCTCCGCCGATGAGCAGGTTTGGGACAAAACGTTTGCCGTTAATCTGAAGGGACACTTTTTCGTCAGCCAACAGGCGGCAAAGATGATGAAGATTGCAGGCGGCGGCGCTATCGTGAATGTGGCCTCGATCAACGCCGTCCGTCCGGCTCCTTTTCAGGGAATCTACTCCATTACAAAAGCCGGCATCGTCGCGCTGACATTGTCTTTTGCCAAGGAGCTCGCACCTTACCATATCCGCGTGAATGCAATCCTGCCGGGACTCACAGACACTAAGTTTGCCGCCGCCCTGACTCAGAGTCCGGAGATAATGCAGCTCGTCCTGCCCCAAATACCGATGGGCAGAATAGCCCGGCCTGAAGAAATGGCGGGCGCTGTTCTTTACCTTGTTTCCGACGCCGCATCTTATACAACTGGAGCCTGCATTAATATTGACGGCGGTATGCTGGCATAGCCGCGCATCTTAATTTTATGCCAATATTCGATTTATGCTCGATTGCTATAACAGCAAAATCTGTTGCGGCCGCGGGCCTTGGCCTGGTACAGAGCGATATCTGCGTTTTTCATGAGGGTATCAATATCATCGCCGAAAGTGGGATAAATTGCCATTCCCAAACTGGAAGTGACCGCCAGATGGCAGTTATCCAGCTCAAAAGGCTCTTTGAATGACTTGAGTATCTTGCGCGCAATCTGCAGGGCGTCTTCCTTTTTATCGATAGAAGGCAGAATAAAAGTAAATTCATCTCCTCCATAGCGGGCAACAGTATCGGCATCACGGACTATTGCTTGCAGCCTTTGGGCAACTGTCCTCAGGAGCGCATCTCCAGTGGCGTGGCCGCGGAGGTCATTAACTTCTTTGAAACGATCCAGATCAAGGATGATTACGGCAATCATTTTTTTATCCCGCCGCGCCCGTTTAATCGCCATGTGCAGACGGTCATAGTAGAGCTTCCGGTTGGGAAGTCCGGTCAAATAATCATAAAAAGCCTGCTGCCGGATCACTTCATCCATCTTATGCCGCTCGGTAATATCGCTGATAATTCCCCGAAATCCCCGGGGTTTTCCCTGGCCGTCGTAAACAAGAGATACAGAGAGCTCTGCGTTTTTCTTCTCCCCTTTCTTGGTATGGATCTCCCATTCCATCCTTTTTACCGTCTTTCCCGTTTTAAAGACCTGATGAAAAACGTGAAAAGCGATAGACGAACTTTTTTTATCACTATACTGCCGGTAATTCATCCCTTGCATTTCTTCGCGGGTGTAACCAACCATTTTCAGAAAAGCATCGTTGAACATCAGCAAATTCCCCGCCAGATCGGTTTCGTAATAGGCATCCGCAATGTTATCAATAATTGTCCGGGAGCGTTCCTCGCTTTGTCTTAGGGCATCCTCCGCAATTTTCTGGCGCGTTATATCCATTTGACTGCCCAGAGTGGCACGCCGGCCATTGAAATTGATGGAAGTAACAGTTTCCATATACCATAAAACTTCGTTCTCTTTGGTAATGATCCTGTATTCATAAGCAAGGATATTCTCACCGCGCAGCATGGCAATGGCGCGCATTCTTACTAGTTGCCGGTCATCTTCATGCACTAGAGACAATGAGGGCAAACCAACAATTTCCTGAGCTGCATATCCAACGCTCTCTTCAAAGCGGGGATTCACCCACACAAAACGATCGTCCTGAATTATAAAAAGGCCAATAGGCGATTTTTCAGCCAGCGTGAGGTGAAGATGTTCGGCCCGTTTCCATTCCGTAACATCCTTGGAGATGACCGATACCGCCGCGACTTCTTCACCGCTTACCGCCGTCCGCACAGGACTGAATGTGCGCAGAAATTCACTCCCATCTTTTACAGAGCGATGTTCTCGCTGAAAGGATAAGCCTGTATTAAATACTTCGGCCACATAACCGGTAAATTTGATGGTTTCTTCAGGTGAGTGCAAATCTTTATAGTAACTACCCACCAGGGCATCCTGGGACACACCCAGGCGCTCGCAATGTCTGGGGTTAAGATACAGATAACGGCACAGGCGATCAACCATATAAATGGAATCAGTCGTTGCTTCAACCAGATTCCGAAATATGTCGAGCTTCCGCAGCAGCTTGGCATTGTTTTCATTCCGATCGGCAGTCTCGGGCTTTCCCTCAGACAAGTTTTTTTTCATGCGCTTCCAGGTTAAAGTCTCTTTATTGTATTATTTGCCACCAAATGGAATAAAGTCGTTGATAATTCAATTATTAAGTAGTTCATCAGCTATTTCCGGATACAGTTTCTGGACGCACTGCGGGCACAGTGAGTGGCTGAACTCCACCATCGAATGTTCGCCGACATACTTGTCCAACTGTTGCCAGTATCCCCTGTCATCCCTTATTTGTTTACAGTGAGCACAGATGGGAAGAAGCCCGGATAAATGCTTGATGTTCGCCATGGCTTTTTCCAGTTCCTCTCTCTGTTCAACAATTTTACGTGTATTTTGCCAGCTCTGAAAACGCACACGATCCATCAGGATGACAAAAACTGATGTCACAACAAAAGCTGCTATCAAATCGTTAAGGCTGTATCTTTCATGAATCGAAGTAAAAGACATTCCTTTCATAAAACCTACCGTCATAAATGTTGATATCGAACAAAGGAGCATAGACAAAGAAAACCACCGCTTGATAGGAATAACTGCGGTCATGGTAGTTACAAATAAATATCCGCCGATATAGACAGAGTCACCTTTAGTCAAGGCAGTTATCAGACCTGTGGCAATGTTAAAATATGCGCCGCCTACGGTAAGCATCAGCAAACTGTACTGTGGATATTTTTTTGTCCTGTGCAGGACAAATATAGTGAAACCGATGACACAAAGCCCAATTCTTAAAGCAATTATCCCGGGTTCCTGGGGATAAAGCTTCATATCCACCGGTATATAGGCAAGCCAACTAAATGCCATCAGGAATGACGCATACGAAAGGATCGAGCTGCATTGATAATTTAATTCTCCCTGAAAGGTTGGCTGGTACTCAACTCTTTCCTTGTAGAAAGCAATTGCGATCTTTTTAAAATAAGTTCTAATTGCCGACACATTATCCCCCTCAGACAATAAGTTGAAATAAATACTGACTCGAGTACGCCCTGATGGAAAGTCTAATTTACGAGGAACTGAACACTTCGTCCATCACTTCGGCCAGTTTCTCCAGGGTATATGGTTTTTGAATAAAGGCATTCACGCCCTGTTCCAGAGCAAAGGTCACTCTTTCATCCTGCTTGAAACCTGATGTCATGATGACCTTGACCCGGCTGTCGATCTTTTTCATTTCCAGATAGACCTGTTCTCCCGATTTTTGGGGCATGACCAGATCCAGCAGGACGCCTTTGATTTCCGAATGTCGCTCACCGAAGAGCTGCATGGCCTGTAATCCATCCGAGGCGGTGATGACCTCGTAGCCGCATTTCCTTGCGATGTTGTCCGCCGCACGCCTCATGATTTCTTCATCATCGACGACGAGGATTATCCCCTTGCCTTGCGGGAGTACAAAGCGCTTATCTTTTTCTTCTATCAACTCTGCGCCATGAAGGACGGGAATATAGACATCAAAGGTGGTGCCCATGCCTATTTCGGAGTAGATATTGATGAATCCTTCGTGCTGCTGAACAATGTTGTAAACCATAGAGAGGCCGAGGCCCGTTCCCTTCCCTTTTTCCTTGGTTGTGAAAAACGGAACGAAGACCTTGGAAATGGTCTGCGGATTCATGCCCACGCCCGTATCTTCGACAGAGATCCGCCAGTAGTCGATCGGTTTTGCCTCGGGGCGGATTTTACAGAAATCGGCGTCCGCATAGACCATCTCCAGATTGACAGTCAAGCTGCCTCCTTTCAGTTCTCCTACAGGTCGCATAATGGTCATCGCGTGACTGGCATTTAGACAGAGGTTCAGGAGAACCTGTTCCATATGGGTGGCATCGGCATAGGCAATAGCCTTTTCCTCGGGAACATGGATCTGGATCTCGATGGATTTGTCAAAGGTGTTTTTACAGATCTTCTGGACATTCAAGATGGTCGTATTCAGATCGCTGGGAGAAAACCGTGTTTCCTGTTTACGGGACAGGGTCAGGAGCTGTTGGACCATGTCCACGGCCCTCTGCCCTGCTTTGTCCATGATATCCAGCCATTTTTTCAGCTTTTCCGGATCGATCTGCTGACCCTTCTGGACTTCGAATTGCAGGATGGACAGGGTACTGACAATCCCTCCCAGGACATTGTTGAAATCGTGGGCCAGCCCTCCGGCCAGAGTGCCGACTGTTTCCATTTTCTGGGCCTGGAGAAGCTGTTCCTCCAGTATTTGTTTCTCGGTGACGTCGCGAATACTGCCTCTCAAACCGGACAGACGTCCATTTTCGTAAATGGCGATGCAGTTATTTTCTCCAAAGATATGGTATTCATCCTTGCGAGGAATCTTATGGACGGTGAGGAATTTTGCCTGTTTTTGATCGATGTATCTGGATATCTCATCGGCACCGGTTGCACCGATCAGTTCCTTCATCAGTAGACCTTTTTCCAGGTCTGCCCGGGAATTACCCGTTAGCTGGTATCCCGCCTGATTTAAATAGGTCACCTTCAGTTCGGCATCAGTTTCATAAATAATGTCCGGGGTGTTGTCCGTAAGCGACCGGTACCGCTCCTCACTTTCCCTCAGAGCTTTTTCCGCCTGCGTGTGTTCCAGTATTTCCGCATGCAGTGAGTCGCTGTAGCGCTGCAGCTTTTCCATGAATATATTGAAATACTGCGCCAATCTTCCTATTTCGTCCTGGGATGGCGATTGCATACGCACCGAAAAATCATCCGTAACGCCCGCGGCAAAATAATCCATGAGTTTCTTGAGGGGGTTAGTGATGGCGGAACTGATCCAAAGCGTCAGGATAAACACGACCATGAGAGCCAGCAGCGATACGAAGATGATCATATTGCGCAACTGATTGAGCGGTTCATAAAACTCGTCCGTATATCCAGACGAGGCAATTATCCAGTCGAATTCCGGAATGTAGTTCATAATGACGATTTTCTCGCGTGGTTTCTTTTCGTCGGGATTCTGCCAGTTGTAAACAAGCTTTCCTGTCTTCTGTTTGACGATGCGCAGAGCTGCTTCGCGCTGGCCGGGATCAGTAAAATCTTTCATATTGCCCGTCAGAGAGGGATGAACGATGAGGTTACCCTTGGAGTCGATGATATAGGAATAGCCTGTTTTCCCGAAACGCTGGGAAAGGACACTGCTCTGGATGTCACTGACGCTGATCAGATGAATGAACTCCGACCGATAGGACGAAACGGAGATGATCCAGTCCCACGGTTGGAAGTGGGTCATATAGAGAGCCTTCGGTTTCAGGACAGTTTCTCCGGGGTTCTTCCACTCATAGGTCAGATAGCCCTCTTTGCGCTTCATCTGCTCGCGCACGAAGGCGTGTTGGATAAAACTTCGCCCCTCGACACCGCGAACGGGATGAACAACGGCATTGCCCTCCTTATTCACGCAGTAGATATAGCCTGTCTTACCGATGGTTTGGCTGAACAGGACACTGCGCGACCGGCGCTTTGCCTCCTCTTCGGTGATCAGGCCCTGTTTGTATTGCCTGTAGAAGTTCTCCACGATCATCTTGTTGGCCTCGGCCAATGATCGTAAATAGTTTTTGATGGAAACATCCGCTGAGGTTTTAACCATTTTCCGCAGCATGTCCGTTGAGGAGGTAAGCTGGGTCTCGATGTTGGATTCCAGCGTTTGTTGCGTTACACGATAGATGATCAGACTGCTCAATCCGAGGACGATGATCAACGTAACGCCTGTGCCGAGCAGCAGCTTGTATCGAACCAGAAGATTGGAGAAAAAGTGCTTCATACTTTTTCCTTTTTGTTCAAGGCGTCAGCAAAAGTGTTGATCGACGGGTGTACTGCAGGGGCATTATAGCCGATTATCTTGTTTTAAATAAGACATTGTTTGGGCATGATTGAATTATAGAAAGATCGGTCTTGCATGTCAAGGCAATCTTATTGCCAATTCCAATTCTAGTCTATCTTGCGGTAATTAATCACAGTCCCCGCATGTGGTTGGAGCGGATAAAGCGTTCGTCGCGGCTTTTCAGGACATGGTCCACAGCAGCGATCATTTTGGCCCGGTCTTTCTGGAGAGTGCCGCTGATGGGTAGGTAGTTCGAGGCGTGGGCGCCGACAAACTTCAGCTTGTCCATCATGATATTCTCAAACATCGCCTTCATCTCCTCCAGGGTTTCAAAGGGATCCAGCAGTTCGAAGTCCCCGGATTGCACCTGCCGGTGCAGCACTGTTCCCTGTACCGGAGTGTAGGTGAGGGCTGCATCTCATTGCAGATATTCGCCGTGGCCAGAGCATGCCTGCGTTACGCCGCGCCTTTTCCCACTGATTCTGGAAGTCAGAATCTTTCAAAAATATTTTATCGGCAGGTTTAGATACCGGCTATCTAAGAGAGATTGGTTCTATGGGAATTCCCCGCTGCCGCGATAATGACTTTTTTAGCGTATTATTCCTTATATGCTCAAAACCTCCCGGACCTTGCCGGATAATTCTTCCAGACGAAAGGGTTTTTGGATGAAACCTTTGCAGCCGCGATTTATGATTGCCTGAGCTTCTCCGTTGAGGCTGTAACCACTCGACAGAAGAACCCTGACATCCGGATTGATCTCCCGGATGCGATCAAAAGTCTCTGCGCCCGATATACCAGGCATAATCATATCCAGAATGACCAGATCTATTTTGTCTTTCTTCTCCATGTAAACAGCAATAGCCTCCTGACCGCTGCCGGCAGCATAGACCTTGTATCCCAGTGTCTCCAGAAGCTCCTTGTTGACTTCCATCACCATCTTCTCATCATCTGCCATCAGGATTGTTTCCGTGCCCATGACGATTGTCACGGTTGCCGGCCTTTCCGTTACAACTTCTTTCTCCGACGCGGGCAAATAGATGGTAAATGTCGTTCCATGGCCCGATTCGCTGTACACATTAATCATGCCGCCGTGCCCTTTAATGATCCCATAGACTGTCGCCAGTCCCAAACCGGTACCTCTTCCCATTTTATTCGTTGTGAAAAATGGTTCGAAAATGCGCTCCCGAGTCTTCTCATCCATTCCTATGCCGGTATCGGTGATCGTTATTTTTACATATTTCCCCGGCTGCAAGGAGTAGGGAAGCACCTTTTGATCATTCAAAAGAGCGTTCTGTGTCGCCAGATAGATATTCCCGCCTCCAGGCATGGCTTGCCAGGCATTTACATACAGATTCATAAATACCTGTTCCATTTGTCCGCGGTCAGCTTCCACACTCCAGAGGTCTTTACCGGATTGCCGGTGAATGGATATTTCCTTTTTGGTTCTGCCGAACATGGAGGAGGTCTTTTCAATAATTTCGTCCATATCGGTAGACTTGACTTCATATCTTCCCCCACGGGCAAATCCCAATAGTTGCCGGGTTAAATCCGCCCCGCTTTGCACCTGTTCCTCAATCCGTAAGAGCATCTCATAAGCAGGATCATCTTGCTTAAGGTTTCGCAATGTCAGTGAAGCATAGCCCTGGATTCCCATGAGCAGATTATTGAAATCATGTGCGATACCGCCGGCCAGGATGCCTATAGCTTCCATTTTGTCTGCTTGTTGCAGGCGTTCTTCCATAATGCGCTTATCTTCTTCGGCCCGCTTGCGGTCGGAGATGTCGCGGGCGACGCCGTGTAAACCAATCAGCTCGCCTTTTTGATCATGGTGGGGCGTTACGTTGAGTTCCGTCCAAATCCAACTGCCATCTTTGCAAATTAGCTCCAGTTCGTAACTTATTGTGCCGGTCCTTATACCGTTCTTTTCGTCGGCGAGACGTTGTGCGTTCACGCGCGTGACGTGTTCGATTCCTTCCGGTTTGAGTATGCTCCAGACAGTAGTGCCAATAACTTCGTGCTGCATAAAACCGCGAATTCGTTCGTCGGCGGGGCTGATGTAGTCAAAGCAATAGTTGCGATCCAAATGCCAGATTACATCGCTGGAATGCTCTGTCATATACCGGAATTTTTCCTCGCTCTCCCGCAGCGCTTCTTCCATAAGTTTGCGGTCAGTTATGTCGCGAACAACAGCCTGAAGGTTATATTTACGCCCGCTGCCGAAGAAGTTTAAGCTGACCTCTGCATCAAACAAAGTCCCATCGTAACGAGTATGCTTCCATTCAAATAACTGCGGCTGACCTTTGAGTGCCGCCTCGATCTTCTCCCGCGCTTTCTCTATTGAGGTTCTTCCATCAGGCTGAACTTCCGGAGAGAACCGGTAAGGAGGTTGACCGATGATCTGATCCCTGGTACACCCAAAGATATCCAATGTCTTGGGGTTGCAATCAATAATGATATCCTGATCCATCAAGAAAATAGCATTGTTGGCTGTCTCGAATATGGCACGATAGTTCTCTTCGCTCTCTCTCAGGGATTCCTCGGCCTTTACCCTTACATCTATCTCACTTCTATAACTGCGGCTTAAAATCCAGACCATGAAAGCTATCCCCACGAGAGCAACAGATGTGTTTACAACTCTGTTCATAAAAACGCCATCAGCTGATCTGTACGGTATTATATGACCATTTGCTATCATCCAGGCGAGAAACAGATATGTTGCGAGAGATATCACGACAGCGATCCACATTTTCCGATAGCCGTAAATAATCGCCACTGATATTATTATAAGAGCGTAAAAAAAATTCCCCGGCTGGTTAATGCCTCCGATATAATTTCCGTGTACCGCAGGATAATATAAAAGCAATGGGAGTATAATGCCTGCCACGCGCCACATCCCCCGGCTTGCAAGAATTATCGCCGCAATAAGCATAATTGTTACCATTGTATAAATTATTAATGTATCCAGCGGTATTTTCCCGGATAGATAAACGATAAAGGATATCAAGGTAGCAGGAAGGGCGACAATAAATGCAAAAAATAATATAATCCGGGTAATATATTCCCGCCTTGCCAATTCCGGTTCAGTTTCAGTTAATGTGTTGATGAATTTAAGCGGCTGCATCTTTTTATCCTTGCGATTAGCCATTGCTTGTTCATGATTGAACTATAGGAAGTCCGGTCTTGCATGTCAAGGCAATCTTATTGCCAATTCCAATTCTAGTCTATCTTGCGGTAATTAATCACAGTCCCCGCATGTGGTTGGAGCGGATCAAGCGTTCGTCGCGGCTTTTCAGGACATGGTCCACAGCAGCGATCATTTTGGCCCGGTCTTTCTGGAGAGTGCCGCTGATGGGTAGGTAGTTCGAGGCGTGGGCACCGACAAACTTCAGATTGTCCATCGTGATATTCTCAAACATCGCCTTCATCTCCTCCAGGGTTTCAAAGGGATCCAGCAGTTCGAAGTCCCCGGATTGCACCTGCCGGTGCAGCACTGTTCCCGGTACGGGTGTGTAGGTGAGGGCTGCCAGGTACTGGGGCTGCATCTCATTGCAGATATTCGCCGTGGCCAGAGCATGCCTGCGGGACGCCGCGCCTTTTCCCGCGATTCCCAGCAAAACCATAACAGACAGGTTGATCCCCGCCTCCACCAGGTTCTGTCCTGCCCGGAGCATCTCCTCGTATCCTACGCCCTTCTTGACCTTTCGCAAAAGCTCGTCGTCTCCAGTCTCCACACCGATGTAAGCCTTGCCCAATCCTGCGGCACGCAGGGCTTTCAATTCATCCAGCGATTTGGCAAGAGTGCTCTGGGGGCCGACATAGCTTCCCACATGCCGCAATAACGGAAAGGTCTCCCGGAGCATCCGGAGAATTTCTAAAAGCATCTCCGTATCAATCGCAATAGCATCGCCGTCGCACAAGAATACCTTTTCGCAATCGCCGTAGTGGGTCTTGGCCAGGGCTATATCATCTTTGATCTCTTCGAGGGTGCGGATACGGTAATGCTTGTCTTTGTACATCCCGCAGAAAGTGCATTGGTTATGCGAGCAGCCCACTGTACATTGGAGAAGATAGCTGTTGGCCTCGCTGAACGGGCGGAAGATGTTGCCTTCATATCTCATGGATTAATCCTTTGTCAGTTATCAGGGGAAAGGCTAAAGTCCGAAGACTGAAGGCTGTCAGTTCACTTTGAACAGAGGACTGTCTTTCCCGAAGTTGATAATAAATGGTGTCTGGGGATGCCCCAGTCTGGCGGAAATCTCCGTTGTCTTGTCCTTCGAATATCGCCCCAGCTTCGTCACCGTTACTGTGCCATCTCTTTCTGCATCCACCTCGCTGCCCCGGGCAATCCCCTGCAACAAAGTATGGGTATATAAGCCATTCCCCTGGAAACCATCCAGCGCCGTCTGTACGCTGCCGGCGGACGCAAAAATGTGCAGCCCCATTTTCTTGGCCAATACGGACATTCGTGCATCATAAAGACCACTCACAATATTATCGACACCACCGGCATGACAGGTATCGAAGATAAACAGTTGCGACAGAGATTTTATCTTCTTCGAGATTTCGACAATTTCATTGGAACTGATCAGGCTGTTAGTACTAAAAAGCTTTCCGTCGAAGCTGCTGGTAACTATGTAGTACTGACCTTGCAGCAGCAATCCATGGGAGGCATCAAAAAATATGAAACGGTCGCCATGCTTGATCTTTTTGGACAGGCTATCTATCGTGGCCAGAATGTTCTGTTTACTGGCCTGTTCATTTACAAGCTTAATCAGATAGATGTTTTCCGGTTTGTAGATGGTCCGGGCCGCAGCCGACAGCCGGTCGGAAAAATCTGCTGCATCCTTGGCCGCAAACTTGAGATTGATGGAGGCATCACGATATTTGTCGATGCCGACAGACAGGATGTAAAGATGAGGATCGGCCTGTTTTACTGTGGAGACAAACTTGGCTGTTTCCAGAAAACTCTGCACAGTATTGGAGGCATTAAAGGCGGTCAGGCTGATTTCATTTTCTCCCGCCATGGCTTCCACATCAACACACTCCTCAACGAGGTTTCCTTTCGGTGCAGTAAGTGGAGCAAGGGACGATGTTTTTTCCTTCACGGTCAGGGAACGCATATCATGATAGACAGCCCTGCTATTCAGGGAGGCGAGCTGCATCTTCGCCGTAGTTTCATTTTTAACCACTTCGCGATAAAACCCGTCGGACTTGATGAGCTTGCCGTTTTGGAAAATACGTATTTCACCGATACCGCCACCGGCGCTTTTAACTCGATAGCAAACTTTGGCCGCAGGCGTTCCGGTTTCACCGGGCAAAGAGCTAAAACTGACCCGGGGCGGAGGATTCTTGATCGCTTCGCTGAGCGTAAGAGTAACCAGGTCCGCAATATTCTCACCACGCAGTTTTGCCGTCACAATATCGGGACGGTAAAAGAGATCGTAAAACTGGTCAATCCCATACACCTTGGTATTGACGAGAATGTTCATCTCTTTGTGTCCTTTTGGCGACGAATTGTAATAGCCGTCCGAAGTGACAATTATCCACTCTCCATCTTTTAAATCAACGAACTTGATGAACTCTTCGCCGGTATTGGCGTTCCATAGCCGTATCGTGCCGTCCGCCCCTCCTGATATCACAATGTGCGGTTTGCTGAAAAATGCGGTTGTTTTTACTTCTCCGGTGTGTCCGGCAAGTGTTCGCAGTTCCCGCCCGGAAGCGGCATCCCAGATTTTCACCAGATTGTCGCGGCCTGCCGAAAGGATGCGCCGGCCGTCGGGTGAAAATGCCAGGGCGTTAATTCTCCCGGAGTGTCCGGCAATATTTTTTATTTTTTGCCCGGTGGAAGCATCCCACAGACTGATGACGCCGCCCCAGTTTCCGGAAACCAGATATTTACTGTCAGGAGAAAAGACAACTGTGCTTACGCGATTCTTGAATGCTTCCAGATTCCAAGCCATTTTATCGCCAATTCTCACAATGACGGCAGGGGGAACATCAGCCTTGGCGGGCGCAGCAGCGGCAGCAGGCTCTGCACCGCCTCTTCCTCTCCCACCGGCTCGCACATAATCTCTGGCGGCTTTATATTCGGCAGCCGGTTTATTTTCTTTAAAAGGTCCGATTTCGGCGGCGGTAGCAACATCCCAAAGCTTGATGGCGCCATCCCAGCTTCCAGAAACCACAGATTTTCCGTCCGGTGAAAAACCGACAGAGTTCACCCACGCCGTGTGTCCGGTAAATGTACGTATTTCCTGTCCGGAGGCCATATCCCAAAGCCTGATAATTTTATCACTTCCGCCGGTCAGCACGAAGCGACCATCGGGGGAAAATGCTACTGACTCCAGCAGGTCATCCTTAGTCTGTACTGTGAATTCCCTTATTGCTTTTCCTGTTTCCACATCCCAGAGTATGGCTTTATGGTTGGCGCAGCCGGTGAGGATAAATCTGTCGTCCGGCGAAAACACGACCGAATAAATAACATCTGTAACGCTGGCAAATGTTCTGATTTCCCTGCCTGTGGATGAATCCCAAAGCTTAAGCGATGTCCCGCCTGCCGAAATAATCAGATTGCCGTCGCGGGAATACCCCAGGGATTCAATTTCACGATGCCCCGGTGGCGCATAAATTTTTGCAGCAGTATCAGCCTGGGCCGGGGCGGCAATTTCCGACAGGTGCTCCTGAGTCTGCTGCTGACCGCCGGCTTCCGGCGATTGCCCCATCCTTCCTACAATAGTTAGTATGGTTGGAGACATGCGAAATACGGATAAAACTATTCTATCGCCAGGACTTGATCCGGAAATGGCATGTTCAAATTCACTGATGTCGTTAATTCTTCGATAATTGAAACCCACAAAGATATCATTGGGTTTTATTCCCATTTGCTCCGCGGGTCCCCCCTTTGTTACTGAGGTAACAATAACACCGCTTTCCAAGTTCGTAAATCGGTGAAGCCATCGATTCATACCTGCAGACTTCGCCTGCACACCGAGCCACGCATTTTCCGAAGCCAACGCCTTACCGGGAACAGCAGCGAGTATAAACAAAAAACAGATTATCAGCGCACAAAAGCTCAAGATCGAAATTAGAGAGAAAAACGGATTTTCAGATCCCTTTTTACAAACAGTTCTTTTGTTATTTAAAGTCAGCATATCTGAACCTCCTGCCTATTTGAGTCGAGTTGAAGTCTCTTTCCATTCAACCGGTTAACTTTATTTTTCTCTGATTACCGACGGGAAGCCGACCGGTGGCAAAATATTGCAACTGCCACAGCCCTCCGGCCTCGGGACTTCACATATATTATAAATACCGGGAAAACAATATTAATGATTATGGTTGGAAATCCCGTGTTGTCGTTGAGGTTAACTGTCGGCGAATTTCAGGAAATTTCAAATAAAAAACGACCACTATGTTTTCAAAATCCCTTAACCAGCCGAAATGTTGACTGCATCTACTAAAGTCACACCTGACTTGTATCTCTGAGAATAGACGATAACCATTTATACTGTTGTATTGTTGCACCCAAAATTATCTCAAACGGATCATGTTTCCTATGACTCAAGTTTGTCTTTATCCAGCACATCCCGAATGGCTTTGGCCAATACGCTCATCCTGGTCGGCTTGGCAATTAATTGGTTAATACCCAGGGCTTTGAGCTTTTCCATGTCCTCTTTATCCTGAAAGCCTGAACAGAGCACTACAGGTATGTCCGCGCGAATTCCTCTGATTTCCCGTACCACATCAAAACCCGTCATGTGAGGCATGGTCTTGTCC
>CAIVQG010000063.1 GCA_903907985.1 uncultured delta proteobacterium | reverse complement strand
GTTCAGATTGATTACATCTGATACCGTCACACCCCGCCTGGCCAAGGTGAGAAGGTCCTGAATAATTGCGGCGCCTTTCTCTGTAGACTGAAAAATCTTTTCCGCGTGACCACGGGCGCGCTGCCCCTCGGGTATCTCCATCAGCAGCAGTTCCGAGTGACCACTGAGTATCCCCAATACATTATTCAGATCATGCGCTACTCCGCCGGCCAGTTGACCCAAAGCCTCCATCTTCTGCGCGCGGAGCAATTGCGCCTGGAGAGATTCCTTTTCCGCCTCAGCATTTTTTCGGTCCGTAATGTCATATTGGGTGAAAATAAATGCCGGTTTGCCGTTGTATTCGATTAGCGCCGCCCCGATATCCGCCCATCTGATGCGGCCGTCCTTGGTCAGAACTTGCATTTCATAATGATCGGGAACCGTTTTCCCTGCCAGGCGATCCATGGCCCGTTGGCGGATGAGATCCCGCGACTCCGGAGTTATAAAATCTAACAATGGCCTGGAGAGGTACTCCTCTTCGCTGAATCCCGACATTTTCAGGACCATGGGATTGCCATAGAGGAATCGTTCCCCGTCGGTTATCGAAATTCCGATGGTGGACGCCTCGGTCAGTTTTCTGAATTTTCCCTCGCTCTCCCTCAGCGATACCTCCACCTTCCTGCGGTCGGTGATATCGCGGCATAGCGTCAAAATCCATGTCGCTCCTTTTCCTGCCATCACCGTCGCATTGATCTCGATAGGGATGATCCTGCCTTGACCGTCCACGTAGTCAATTTCGAAATTTCTTATATAACCTTTCTCAATGCATTCTCTTATGGCCGATGCATTGTTTTCTTTTTCGTAATCGGCAGTCCATTCGATGACGTTTCTGCCGACTATTTCGCTCAGATTATGGTGTCCTGTAAGACGCACATATTCCGGATTTGCATCAAGCACTAAACCATCCTGACCAATAATGACGAAGCCTGTTTGAGTGGTTTCAATCAGTGTCCGGTGTTTCTCTTCACTTTGTTTTAGCTTATCGACCAGTGTCTGCAATTCCGTTGTCTTGCCCCTCACCGTACGTCTCAGTGTAAGATTGAAGAAAACAAGGCAGAGGATCAGTGCCCCAATAGCCAAAATGGTGATTAGGATATAACTGAAATATGCCGGTCTGACAAGGGAGGCACCCAACCACTTCTTCTCAATAGAATCATGCTCGCTTCTGGTTATCAGGGAAAATCCCTCATCGACGGCCTTGAGGAGGTTGGCCCTGCCTTTTTTCACAGCACGGTGAAATTCTCCCGTATAGAGGTTGAGGGAGTAACGGAATTCGTCTTCCAGATTCATCTTGAAGATGTAATAGAGAGCTGGTGGCTTGTCGATGGAAAACACCTTGATCTGGTGTGCGGCGGCAGCTTTGACGATCTCTTCATAGCTGTCATATTCCTTCAGACTGGTGACACTATTCTGCTTCAGGACATCGATGCAGGCGTCTCCCGCTTTTACGCCCACAGTAAAACCTTGGAGGGATTTGATGTCCACGATGCCACCCAGATTCTTATGAAAAAAGACAGGCACCTCCAACTTCACATAGGGAGGAGTGAAGTCGTAGGTCTTCGCACGTTCTTTGGTATAGAAGATCGTATCAATTACATCTGCCTTGCCAGCCAGCATGTATGCCTGCGCTTTGCCCCAATTCATGGCGACATAGTTGACCTTGATCCCCGTCTTCTTTTCCCACAGCTGCCATTCGTCTACAAGGATACCCTGAAGGCGACCCTCCTTGTCTCGAAAAATATATGGCGGATAGTTGTCATCGGAGACGACGGTTATACGGGCGGGTACTGGATCGGTGACCGTCACATCGGCGTATGATGGCATGAACGTGGAGCTGACCACGAAAATGAACAGGATCATCACCATCCGAATCGTACCCATAGGCCCTTCGTTCCCGATATTGTAAAAGTTCATTTCTTCCCGGAAAGGCAGCCATTTTTCGCATCGCTGTTTAAACTGCTTCTTTTCCGTCAAGCACTCTTTGTCCTATCGATGACAAAAGCATATAAGTAACAATATCATTGATAACCGTTTGAAATCAAGCATATTCGTTAATAATGTCGATTTGTAGCTTATAAGGTAAGGAGCCCTCAGCCCCGATCATCCAACCAATCACTCCCCACAATCTACTTTTTTTATCGGCGCAAGCTGGACGGCATCACCATCGTTCCCAGCTAATTTTTTTTGACTACTGCACTATTCTCAGGAGGCAGGTTTCTCCACTCTTATAGGCCTCGACTTTAACATTCCAGCAGCAACAAACTCCTTGCATAGCCGAGCAATGGATAGGAGGAATATACCCGTTTTCAACATTAGACATAGTATGTCCTTTTTTTACATTTCCTTCTATTGACCAAGGACAAATCCCCGTCGGCATCTCGCAGTCCGCAGACTTTCCAGGGGATACCCTGACTCTGCAATCATCCGATTTCCAGAACAGGTGCTCTCCGTAAACATCAATTTTAACGTCCTTATCGCAGTTGTTCGTAAAATTGACCTGCCATGCATCGCCTGACGAAGCAAATGTCAGCAACAAGGTTACAGCAGTGATAACCAGTAGTATTTTTTTCATAACAACTTCTCCTTTTTTAATGTTTTCCAATGACAGCCTTCATCGTCAGACGCAATCTGTGCGCCGTTGGATAATATGTCATATTTCAATACTTTTGCAAGCTCCACATTCCAGCCTAAATCCCTATCCTTACTAATACATTGCTTGTATTGCTGTCAAAGGAGTTGCGGTTAATTTTACTACTGACTAATACCATGATTATAGTTCGTAGATGGTGATCGTTGTGTTGAAGCAACTCGTCAACGTTGCTCCAGGCTCCCGGACGGCTTTTACGTCGCCGGCACCATGTGTGCTCACTTCAACCCCTGTGGGACATATTGCCTCAGGCATCACACATGTGCTATTCCCCGGCTTGGCGGTCAATTTGCAATCAACCTGCCGCCAGAATAAATGTTCTCCCGACACCAACCTTGTTATGGGGCTCAAGTGTTGTCACTACTGTGACGATGACGAGCAGTGCCAACCAGTGCTCGCATCATATGCGTTGCCTTGGCTCTTGTAAAGAACCATTGTGGTAGAATCTTTTATGTATTGGCTAAAGATAAGCGCCTCTGGAACATTACACATGATTTTTAGATAGTTTCCTCCCAAGGAATCACGGGTGCCGCATATCCCACCAGGAGAGTAATTTTCCCCAACACAAACGCAAGCCGCAGCATCTTAAGTAAAGTTAGCATTTACTTCCGATATGTTCAATCAAAACATCCTTGGATGTCATGCTATTCCTCATTCCTCTACGCGATATTTTTTAGCATTACTGATGTTAATGGAGCATAAAATGCGAAAATGGAAAAACAGGACTTACACGCAGGGTCTATCGATTCTGGCTTTTCAGACATATGGGTATGATTATCTGTCCGCAAACAATACTTGCGGCATAACAGGAATACACAACTTACCTCTACGGTAATTTACAAGATCATCAATAACTCATTTCCCCGTTAGATAATGTCTTCCCGACAGGATGGGGTGACGGACAAGCATTCGGGGACCGGCATATTTCATCACCGCTCTGATCTTCTCCCTCATATCAGGTTTATAGCAATGCACAGGGCATTTCGAACATCGGGGCTTGTTTTCTCTGAGAGAACATTTTTCAAGGCGTTGTATAACATAGTCAAAAAGCTTCTGGCAGTCCGGACACAGGCCATCTATCTTCCCATGTTGTCCGGAACAAAAAATATCAATCATCCGCTCGATAGTTCTGACTTCCTTTTCCATTATTGAATGATCATCTGACATTGTATGCCAATACTTTCTACGAAAATACCGTGCCTGTTTTCCGCATATGTCATTGTATTATTCGCCCGGTGCTTTCGTCTTTTTACCTCTCCAGGTTTCGACAATGTTTTTCCTGTGGTTTAATAAGATGAGGACAAAGGTTGCAGCTGCACCGGCAACGGCGCCAAATGCCCAGCTAAAATAATAGGCCTGACCGACTGCGAGAATAAGTACCATAAAAAAAGAGGCAATAAATGGAATGCGAAAGATTCCATAGACAGCAAGCCAGGCTACCGCGGAAAGGCCCGCCGCCCAGGGTGCAACAAATAACGAAAAGCCCAAGAAGTTCGCCACACCTTTGCCACCGAAAAAATTGTGAAAGCAGGGATAACTGTTTCCCGAAACAAGGAAGAAGCCTGCCCACGGAACCAGAGATGCCGGCAACCAGTAAACAGCTAAAGCAGCAACGGCTAACGCCCGGCCAATATCCAGCAGAAAAACAACCGCCGCCCACACCATGCCGACCTGCCGGTAAACATTTGTCGTTCCGGCATTGCCGCTGAAACTGGAGCGGGGATCGCCCTTACCGGTCAACTTAAAAAAGATGATGGCGAAATTAACGGAGCCGGCCAGATATGCAATCGAACAAATTAATATTAACTTTACCATAGTTTCCTTTTATAATTGTTTAGGAGCCGTTACGAAATTACTTGTTCTTTTTCTCTATTTCGTTACGGCTCATTATGCCGGTTGCTATAATTTTATGTTCAGGTTGTTTTTGAACAACGGCTTAAGCCAGGCCGGTGGTTTCATCCGCCCTTTACTCACATCCTGCATTTGAATTCCGGTAATTACTTCGCAGACTGATCCCTGCAAATCAAAAATCCAGGCATTAAAAATTAATTGCTTCCCGTTAAATTCTACCGGCACAATTCGTCCCAGATAGGTAACTCTTTTTTTCGTCTTTTGATAAATAGTTCTTCGCGAAAAACCGACAGGAAAAGGAACAATGTCCGTAAAACGCTGCGCCCAGACACAAGCCATGTGCAGTGCGGCATCAAAAGGATACGGCGAGCCCAGAAGATCATCATCGGACTGGGTGCCCCCCCCATAGAGACAGGCCAGCGCACCGGCGCGTGAAACAGACAAATCGCCGGATATATTTTGATAGGCCTTGCCAAAAGGCACGAGTTCACGGTAAATTGCCGCCGCCGGCACGTTGATGCATTCTCCTTCCAGTTTTTCCAAAGCCTGAAAAGGATGCGCCGGCAACATCTTTATAGTAGTACCCGCAAATTTCACCCGTGCATGTTCGAGAGTACGGCTGATATTTCCTGTCGGCAATTTTACGGATGAAACCAAGGCAGCGTCTATTTCACCAGCTCCGGCTTCTTCAATCTGCACGGATACAGCCAGAGTCATTGCGCCCGCAGGTATTGACAGAAAGCGCGGAAAATAAGCGTCCGACATACTATTAATAGCAGCCTGCGGAAAATTATTTTTAACAGCTTTGGCCAGCGAAATCAGCGCTTCGGCGGCGGGATATACAGCCTTACCCTCTAAATGATGATCAAAGAAATAAGGATATATCTCTATTGCCCAAGGTTGACGCATTGGGGAGGTTAAGCGGGAAATGTTTTCCATAGGTGAACCGTTTTCGCATCGACAGCCACAGGATTTCCTGCCGAATTTAAAGCACAATGCTTCGTAAAGCCCTTACAAATTATGTGGCCTTTTTCCGCATGTGTTATTATGTAATCAAACTGCAAACGCACGCGCTCCAGATGCGACGGCCTTGTATGGATATGCATCAGGTCATCATAAAACAGAGGCTGATAAAATGTTATTCCCATATCGATAATCGGATAAACATAACCGCTTAGTTCAATTTCCTTGTAGGAATAAGCAACATCTCGCATTAAAGAAGTCCGGCCGAATTCAAAATATCGCAGGTAATTGGCGTGATAAACAATTTCCGACCGGTCGGTATCCGCATATAGTGTCCGGTACTCACACCGGTGCCAGACAAGACCTGCCGTGGAGTCACGCACAAAATGCTGATCATTATTAAAAATCTCCGGTTTAAATGGCTTGGGCTTCATGACTATACTCCCCGGAAAACAACACAGCAATTTGTTCCGCCAAAACCAAACGCATTAGACAGGGCAATCTCATGTTTCTGCTTGCGGACAACATTGGGAACTACATCAATATCGGCCAACTCAGGATCGGGAATGTGATTGATTGTCGGCAGAATAATGCCCTTCCTCATGCCCTCAATAGTTAAAGCAGCCTCAATGGCTGCCGTTGCCCCCAGTGTATGCCCCAACTGGGACTTATTTGAAGACACCGGGAGTTTATTAATATTTTTACCGAATACCTCGCGCAAACATTTTACTTCCGTCCGATCTCCCTTGGGAGTGGAAGTCCCGTGCGCGTTGACGTATTGAATATCCCCCGGTTGCAGTCCGGCATCATCAATGGCATCACGCATAGCACAGATAATAGTCGCCGGATTAGGGATTGTGTAATGATAAGCATCGGAAGTCCAGCCGATACCCAATACTTCCGCTTTGGGCGTGAGACCATGAGCTTTGATCACTTCTTCGGCCGCCAGGACCACGACACCTGCTCCTTCCGAAAGAACAAAGCCCTTGCGGTCGCCACTGAAAGGACGGGAAGCCTGCGCCGGATCAGCGTAGGCACGATCCCGGGAATTAACTTTAAGCGTCGCATTCATGTTGGCAAAGCCGTGAATCAGTTCCGGCAGGATCGGGGCATCGGCGCCTCCGGCCAGCACAAAATCACAATCGCCGTCGCGGATCATTCTTGCTCCGATACCGATAGCGTGATTTCCGGAAGCACAGGCGCCCTGCGGTGAAAACACCGGTCCCGTAAATTTCAGCAGCATTCCCGCTTTTCCGGACGGCAAATTGGCGCATAAATTAGGCAGCAAATAAGGGCTTACTCTCAGCGGGCCGCGATGTTCCAGGTCATGCATGGCAATCCGAAAGGCATCAGTGCCATTGAGTGCTGATCCGATAAGACAGGCCATCCGCGGTGCAATTTTATTGTCGACTACGACCCCTGAATTCTCCAGTGCTTCTTTGCAGACTGCCATCGTCAGAATCACAAAAGAGGCATTCCAGTTATAAACTTCTTTGGCATCGGTAAAATCAAGTTCCATCGGGTACCAGTCCGGTATTTCGCCGACAACATCACAGGCCGAATCGACCCTGCAGCGGGTTACTTTACGGAAACCGGCCTCTGAACGGACGGCACGCTTCCAGGTGGATTCAAACGTCCGGCCCAGCGGCGTTGCCGCTCCATACCCGATGACAAATACTCTTCTGTTTTGCGGTGCTTTCATAAACCTGCCATTTGTTTTTCAGGATATACGGTGCAATATAACACAGGAATTGCATCCGCCAAAGCCAAAAGCATTTTTCAGCACAAATTCCTGTTTTAATGTTCTGGCACCTTCGGCGACACAATCAATCTCGATTTCCGGATCCGGAATATAATTAATTGTCGGCAGCAACCTATCGCGCGCCATTCCCTCTATTGCCAGAATTGTTTCAATGGCGCTCGACGCGCCCATCGCATGTCCTAACTGTGATTTATTTGCCGAAACCGGGGGCAGTATTTTTCTAAAGACATTGTGCAGAGCATCGGCTTCCACTTTGTCGCCAACTTTTGTCGAGGTTGCGTGAGCATTGACGGCATCGATATCTTCCGGCTGCAATCCGGCATGGCGAATTGTTTCTTCCATGCAGCGCTGTACAGTTGATAAATTGGGCGAAACAAAATGGCTTGCATCGGACGTCATTCCCCACCCGGCCAATTCACAAGAAGCATTCAAACCGTGAGCTTCGGCAAAGTCGGCGGACGCCAGGATGATACAACCGGCTCCTTCGGAAACAACAAAGCCTCTTCTGTTTTGGGAAAAAGGCCGGCTGGTTTTCTGCGGCAATTCGGCAGACTGGCCTTCTTTCGGCCGGTAGGCACCGTTCATTGTGGCAAATCCGGCCACAATAGGTTCAACCAGAGGAAAATCGACGGCGCCGGCAATAACAACATCAGCCAGTCCCCTCTGCAAGAACATCTCGCCGATGATCAGCGAAGTTACACCGGTGGCACAGGCGGTAATTGTTGAACAAATCGGTCCGGTAGCTCCCGTAAGAATAGAAACCTTGCCCCCAACCATGTTAATACAGGAATTCGGATTTGTAAAAGGATGTGGCATTTTGCCTTCCGCTTTCATCAATCTGTCGGCACGCAGCACGGCATCCAAACCGCCCACGGCGGAAC
Source organism: uncultured delta proteobacterium (assembly GCA_903907985.1). GTDB lineage: Bacteria > Desulfobacterota > Syntrophia > Syntrophales > Smithellaceae > MVRV01. Next base: position 18,799 of record CAIVQG010000063.1, on the reverse strand, counting down.
TAAAAGTTATCGCCACACGCGGAGCCAGTTCTCGTGTAATTTCAATTTTGCTTTGAGCCAGGGCACGGTGCACAACCAGCAGGGCATGTTTGAAAATCGGCGAAGTCCAATGCGCCATCTCCCGGGGCTGTAAAAAGGGATAAGGGCGCACATCAACTTCGGCAACTTCTCCGGCGACACGCACCGGAAAAGCGGCACTTAAGGGAAATCTGGTGAGGCTTCCAATGCCGCAGTCGCCTTGGACAGCTCGCTGCCATTGGGTTTCTAAGTCCGTACCCAAAGAAGAAACAGCGTCATATCCTAAAATCACCGCTTTTTTTACAGCCATGAACGCTCCGAAAACAGAAAATTCCACATATTAACCGGTGGATTATTGTTGGAACTCGTTAATGCATTGGCAATATGTCATTTCGAGGAAAGGCAGCGGCGATCTCAAGATATCTCCCTTCGGTCGATATGACAATTTGTTTTGAAGACGCTATGCATGTTATCACCAGGGAATAAGGCGATACAACTTCGCAAACATCTCATAGACTTCAATCCAGTTTTGCAAATCTCTGGTTGTTCGAATGTGTGCCCGTTTGTTCACCATAATCCAGCTCATGTGCGCCGCGCCATCCTTGCAGGTGGAACAGTCGCGTGTCGCCGAAGTACAGCAGCGATGGACGGTTTTCAAATCTGATGCCCACCTGGCGAAATGAATCAATCGCTTAGGCTGCGGCGATCTTGTGTCGAGCGCCTCAGTAACGGAAGGACATTCCCGCCAGCCAAATTTACGTCCCAGCATCTGGCCGGAAGTGATTATTTCATGATAATATTTGCTGGAAATTACTGTCTGCGGATATTTATCCAGCACCTCATCCATTTCGTGACGTAAATCGGCAAGTTCACCTTCCTTCCAGGAAAAGCCGTCAACGCCTTCATCGTTCGACAAGAGCTGCAGATGCACTTTCAATCCTACATCAGCAATTTTTCTGATGATTGCATCAATATTTCCCAATTGCTTCGGCGTTATCGTATAGAGATAATAGGTATACGGATCACCGGCATAATTGGCACTGGAAATGGCAAAAGTATCGCGACCGCGGAGAATCTTTTCATCTTCACCACCGCCCCACAAAGAAATTCCCACCATCATACCCGGAAATCTGGCGCGGTCAACTTTAATGAGCCCGTTAGTGGCACAATAGGTGGGCAACCGCTGGTAAAAAGCTTCCACCCGATCCAGGCACAGTGTCGGTTCACCGCCGATTAAAATGGCCAGATTAACGCCGCGTGCCTTTTCGCGGTCAATAAAATTCTCCCATTTTTTTATGTCCATCTCTTCGGAAGCAACCTCATGCTCACCGGAAGAAAAGAAAAAACATCCTTGACAACGTAAATTGCATCTATTGGTAACATCGTAGATAGAACTGCGAATATTAAGATTGGCGATACGTTTATAACGTTCGTGCCATTCTTTATCCAGTAAGGTGCTTATTGTTATCATTAAATACTATCCTATTCACACTATTAATGTCTGCTTTCAGCAGGCCTTGCCTGTTACTTCGGGCGGGCTGACCTGCTCCGAGCAGAGATTTTTCCCCTTGTTATAACCCATCAACCAAACCGCCAGATAAGTATCCACATAATCCAGCCAGGATTGAAAAGTGGCCAGGCTATTTACATGGCGATAAAGCCTCGCGGTAACAACCGCCGATCCTGCGGCATAATGCCGGCAATCCGCACAATCCGTATCCGGCACGCAGCAGGCAACGGATCTGTCCCAGCTCAAATCTGTCCGGTATTGCCGAAATGACCGCCCCAGACCAATATCCTTTGAGGGGTTCTGGCGGGGATAAGAACAGGTGTAAAGATCATGTAAACCATACTTATGTGTATGCGCCACGGCATTATAAACGGAATAAAGAACATTTTGCGGATGCTGATTGACGAGATCAATCATTGCCTGCCTCGTGCGCTCCAGCGATTGCTCCGTGTGGCGCAAAGGTCCGTCATAGCCCACCGGCGATGAAAAAACATTAAACGTCAATTGGCAATCTTCGACAACCAGATCGCGGGCCACCTGATATACTTCATCAATGTTTTCCCGCGTAAATGTATAAACAAAAACAGCCCGCGGATCATTTTTGTAATTCTCAATTTGTTTTTTCAGCAGATTATGGGCCTTGCGCACTCGGCGGCTGGTTTCATCATTGCCCCATACGGAAATATGAATTTTATAGCCGATTGATTCCGGTATCTTTTTAAAACCGTTGGTGGCAATGCTGCCTAGCGGCATTGCTGCATAGCAGACATCCAATAGTTCCGGCACCAGTGAGGGCTCAGCTCCGGCCAGGACAACATAAGTAATGCCACGGGCGGCTTCAGCCTGCATCAGCGTGCGCCAGGCCTGGGCATCACCATTCTCTGCGGCAAATTGCTTTTCGCCTTCAAAATAATAGCAACCGTCACAGCGGAGATTGCAGCGATTGCTCATGTCGTAAGTGGATTCGCGCAGAAAAAAATATTTCCGTACCTTTTCCCAGCGTTCCTTCACTTCCGGATAAGCCAGCAGATCAGAGAATTTCGGTCGGACTGGTTCAACGGCTTCTTTATTTTCAATAATCATAGACAAATTTCTATTGCTCAACTCTCTGTGGAGAGCTTCCCTTCAATATATTCAGCAATCAGCCGAACTGTCTTCAATTGGGGATAGTCATCTTCATCTATTACAATTTTGTATTCATCCTGCAAAACTAAAGCGATGGTTGCCAAATCCATACTATCAATACCCAACTCATCGATTAAATCCAACTCCGGACTGAATGTATCTACCGTCACATCTTCCAGTTTGAGTTCCTCAATAATTATTTCGGCAACATGCCTTATAATGCCTTTTATATCTTTACTTGCCGGCATCATTACCTCCTTTTTCACTTATTTATCTTTTTATCTTTGTGGCAGCAATCAACCCGCTGCAAATAACATTTTCTTTGCTAACAACTTTAAACGAATATAAAGTCCCCGCACCCACTTCGCTGCTCGTTATAATTACCGACAGATGTTCGCCGGGCCGCACCGGCTGGGTAAAGCGCACTCTCTTCAATGTATCCAGCCTGATTTCTTCGCTTCTTTTTTGGGCATCCCGGACAATAACCTGCCAGACCAGATGAACCAGAGCAATTCCCGGCAAAATCGGCTCTCCGGGGAAGTGCCCGGAAAACCAGAGAGAATCAGTTGGCACAAAGGCCGCCCCCTCTATCTGATTTTGCTCTTTTGTCTGCACCTCTTGGAGCAACTGCCAATGATCTTCCACAAACAATCCTTTTTTCATAGTAGGAAACAAATAGCGCTGCTTCATACCACCAATCGTTTTTTCAAGCAAAAAATTTTTATAAAATCAATTATAAATTTTAATAATACCTTCATGCATTATCTTTTTGCCGATGAGAGTGGCCAGCGGCACAACCTTCAGCCCGCGGGCGGCAAGCCCCAATAACAGCGTTTCTATTTCTTTTAACAAAATTTGCTGATCTGCGTTGCCCCGTGGCGGCACATCGTGCAACAAAATGATGTCATCAGCTTTTACCTTTTTCAGAATTTTCCGGCTGATATCTTTAACCCGTCGGTTGCCGTAATCGCCGGCACGGCAACTGAAGGTCAGGCAATACATATTTAATTTTTCCAGCAGCGGGGCCAGCTGGGGATTAACTATTCCCACGGGCGGACGGAACGCAATTGCATGTACTCCTATTTTCTGTAATACTTCCTGAGCAGCTGAAATTTCCTGATAAATCACCTTAGAACCTTTGAGCATCAAGAAAGGATCATGGTGGAAGGAATGATTGCCGATGGTATGGCCACGGGCAATTATCTCTTTAATCATTTCCGGCAAACGGGCAGCATTGACACCGGTCACAAAAAAAGTTGCCGGTGCCGAATAACGATCCAGCAGGTCGAGTATTTGTCTTGTCACCGGCTCGGATGGGCCATCATCAAAGGTCAGGGCTACCAAGTTTTCTCCAGTATTGCCGTGGCTGACAACCGGAACCAGAAAATTAGTCTGCGGGAAAAAGCAAGCGGTAACGCAAAGAATGATATAAAAAAAAGCAATGGCAATCGCCAACAGCGGAGAAACAAAAAAAGACACAGCTGCTGCCGCCAGAATAACTATTCCCGTAATCAGTGCCGGATTCCACAGAAATATGTTTTCCCGTTTTTTTTTCATTGAGGAACCATTATTAATAATCACTTAATATTTATTTTCCCCTACCTGATAATTCCTTTTCCAAATCATAGATGATACCGCGGCGGCTAGGAGGAGGCAACAAGTCGTATTATGCATACGTTGAGGATGCCGACGACCCCGGCCTGCGCCGGGGCAGGCTGTGCCAATAAAGTTAGCGCTTGATCGCGTGACCTTTAGGTTATTTGGAAATGGAATTCATGGAATCAGGTGCTCCCACAAGGGCCCACTAAACCCCCGTTCATAAAGCCTGGGAAGAACCCGAGTTGCCTTGTTTTCACCGGAGCCAACTATCCAGTTGAATCGGCCACCGGCATGTTCTTCCACAGTTTGCATAATCTCCCGGTCTGTAATGTACGGCGATCGGTAAAACACAGGCTGTAAAATGTTTTGATCAGCCGTAATTTGGCCTTCCTGCAAGGCAATATCATATAAGGCGGTATGCGGGTAAATGCGGATGCCGCAAAAAAAGAAAAATACAGATTTCTTTAATTGTTCGGCATTATCTAATGTTTCCCGGAGAGTTTGCCTGTTTTCACCGGGTCCGCCTAAAAGAAAATAATGGGCAATATATAAACCGGCTTTGAGCGCCAGACGATGCGCCTCAAAAACATTACCAACGACAAAAGGTTTCTGAAAATTGCTAAGCATCGTAGCGGAGAGCGATTCCGTGCCAAATTCCACATGGCTCAGTCCCGCATCGGCAAGAATTTGAAAATAATCGGGGGACGGTACGGTTGGTGCAAAAAAACCTCCCCAGGGTATAGAAATACCAGCTTTAATGAAAGCATTCGCCACCTCTAGGCTGTGATCGTAACTGGCATTAAAAGCCGAATCGGTGATAAAAATATACTTTGCCCCGGCATCCTGCAATTTCCGGGCATCATGTGCTATTTCTTCCGCCGGAAACATCCGCATCTTACTGCCTTCAATATGCGGATAGGTACAGTAACTGCAACGATAAGGGCAACCCCTTTTTGTTTGCAGATTCAGCATTCCCCCATTGGCCAGATAAAACTTTGCCGGAGAACTTTCCTGATCAAAGCGCCGCTGAATTTTATTTCCCCAGGGCTCATAAATAATCCGGGCAGTTTCTTTTGTGACAACTCCCGGCAAAGATTGCACATCAGCATTGTTTGCCAGCGCCTGTAAAAGCAACGGCAACTTTTCACCTTCACCGGCAATGCCGTAATCAGCATCCAGTGCATGCATGAATTCCCGGGGGAAAATCGTGAAACCACTGCCACCGAGAATTATCCCGGCCTTCGAATTTTCCCGAATTTGTTGCACCAGACTTTTATATTCATCGAGGAAGTCACGGCTGGAAATTGTATCCGTATTGTCAATGTTGCGGATTGATACTCCGGCAAAATCGGGTGAAAAATCCCTGACCAGAGCGCCAAGCGCAGAAGGTGAACCAAATTCATTCATGTCCGCTATTTTTACATTATAACCGGAACCGAGAGCACCGGCGATATAATCAAGCCCCAGCGGATAAACAGGATATGGTGCCTTCAAGGTGTTAGCCGATATAAGTAAGATTTTCATAATAGAGGCAACCACTAAGAAAGAGCTATATAATATTTATTATTCCCCGGACTCCCGATTAAGCCTTTTGCTGCCGTTTTTCTAAAATGTATGTAGATAAAGCCCGAACTGATGCAAAAACTTTCGCCCCCAGTTCTTTGCTATCAATTTTGATGCCGTAGTCTTTCTCAATCATCATTACCAGTTCCAGCACATCAATAGAATCAATGCCCGTATCCCCACCCACTAATTGAGCGTCATCTTTAATGTCCTCGGGTTTAACGTCCATTAACCCCAGCGTCGAAATAATCTTCACTTTGAGCTCTGCGATCATTCCATCTAATTGATTCATTTAACACCTCGTTTTTTATCTTTTCGACTGTTCACTTCCTGATTTTCCCAGTGGTAAAGGATATGCGGACTTGGCCTCATCGCCCAGTATTTTTTCCAGAATAATCCGTGCCAGCCATCGGTTCAGCGCTACAAAATATTTAGTCCCGGCCATCTTAATACCCATAAAAAACATCAAAGTGGAAATGCCATATATCAGAGCCCCGCCGATAATGCCAATTAAAGGTTTGTTCATCGATGCGGCAATGGCACCGAAAGCTACCACCGTGGGTAAACCAATCGCATAGCTCAAAGCGATTAAAATAATACCGATAACTATCGACAGGGTGAGTTTTTCCTTAAAGGCACTGAGATCGGCACGCTCGTCAATAGCTTTCCTACAAAAATCTTTCCGGGCAAAATAACGAGCTGCTTTTTTTAATATACGCAAAATAATTCCTGCTTATAATCGTATTTTGAAAAAGTTTTGCTGATCCCTTAAAATGTGATAATTATTATCTTTCCATTATTCCACCAACGGAATTTTTCGATCTGACGGGATAGTCCTTGTAAGCAATATTTTTGAATATTCCAGTTTTAGCTTGTGAAACAACAGCAATCAACTCGTCATCGACAAATATTTTACCATCGCCGATAACAACTGCCGACCCGGAATCTTTTAATTCCGAATAACGCCGGACATTGATTTCGTAGCGCACACATTTGTTATAGGGACGGATCTGACCGTTAAAGGAAATTTCCCCGCAACCCAGAGCCCGGCCTGAGCCTAAAGCACCACGCCACAGACAATAGAAACCCAACAGTTGCCAGACAGCGTCTACACAAAGACATCCCGGCTGCACGGGGTCGCTCGGCATGTGGCATTGAAAGTACCAGGCATCCACCCGAATGTCCTGTTCAGCGACAATGGTCCCCTTACTGCCATCACTTTCTATCTTCAGCACTCTATCCACCATCAGGAAAGGAGGAGCAGGCAGGCGGGCATCAAAATGCACTGGAGGGTCCGATATAGTGGTCCCATAAGCCATACCCAGAATCTCATCGAAATTAAAATTGTCTCGGGCCATAAATTCTTGATAATTCATCATTTTATCTCTTCTCTTTCGTATCAATTAAAGGTTAGCTGGAAATTTGACTTAATCCACCTTTTGTTAACTATAAGAGAACAGGCCTTTTGTCAAAATAAAATTCTTCATACCTGAACCCCTTCGGCCTAATCCCCTGCTGCATAATTTAATGGCGTATAAACAAATTTTGGTTTATAAAGTTCATCAGCATATATCCCGCCTCAACAAGGAGCAAAAATGAATAAATCTGCATTACATAAAATTTCTTATGGGCTCTATATTATTTCTTCCGGTCAGGATGGCAAATTCAATGGCCAGATTGGTAACACAATGTTTCAGGTAACATCGGACCCGGCAACCATCGCCATCAGTATCAATAAAGAAAATTACACGCATGAATTGATTAAACTCACCCGTAAATTTTCAGTTTCCATACTCTCCCAGGCTGCACCGATGACTTTTATCGGTCTTTTTGGTTTTAAAAGCGGCCGCGACGTAAATAAACTGCAAAATGTAAAAACCAAAACCGGTCCGACCGGCGTGCCGATAGTTCTGGACTACTCCATCGGCTACCTGGAAACAGAATTAATGAGCGAACTGGACTGCGGTACCCACACAATTTTTGTCGGCCGGGTTGTTGATGCCGATGTAACGGGAAATGAAGAACCGATGACTTATGACTATTATCATAAAGTCAAGGGTGGTAAAGCCTCGAAAAATGCCCCTACCTATATAAAGGAAGATCCGGCAACGAAACAAGCACAAACTGCTCCGGCAGCCCGCTATGTTTGCTCTGTCTGCGGTTATGTTTATGACCCGGTTAATGGCGATCCCGATAGCGGCGTGGCTCCGGGAACAAGATTTGAAGACATCCCCGATTCCTGGGTTTGTCCCATCTGCGGCGCCGCCAAAGCGCAATTCGAGAAAGAATAATAACACCTGTTCTCCATCGCTAAGAAGGTGAATCCCTTCATCGAGGGAAAGGGGAAACAATGTGAAAATAATTCGTTTTCTTTCCGGGGATAAAAAGATTTTATACGGATCCTATAATCAGGAACATCCTGACATGGCCAGACTGATTGAAGGCAATATCTTCGGCGATTATAAAATAACGACAAGAGAGGCGCGGATATTTAAGTTACTGGCCCCGCTCGTATCGGTCAACATTCTTGCTCTGGGAATCAACTACAAAAAGCACGGCGACGAAACGGCCATGTCCTCTCCCGAACAGCCGATATTGTTTCTCAAAGCGGCCACCAGCATTGTCGGACACGAAAGGCCGATTGCCCTGCCTGCTGCCGGGCCGGATTGCGTGGACTATGAAGCGGAATTGGCACTCATCATTGGCAAAAAAGCAAAAAATATCCAGCCGGCCGAGGCCATGGATTACATTCTGGGTTATACCTGCGCCAATGACGTCAGCGCACGGGACTGGCAGTTTGACAAGCAAAAGGGCCAGTGGGCCAGAGGAAAAAGCTTTGATACCTTCTGCCCGATGGGACCGTGGATTGTCACAAAAGATGAAATTGCCGATCCGGATAACTTAAGTATTCGCTCGGTGCTGAACGGTCAGATTATGCAAAATTCAACCACGGCGCAAATGATTTTCCATATCCGGGAAATTGTCAGTAATTTGAGCAAGTCCCTGACGCTCCTGCCGGGAACGGTTATCCTCACCGGCACTCCCGAAGGTGTCGGATTTACAAGACAGCCGCCGCTGTATCTGAAAGAAGGCGACTCAATCAGCGTAGAAATTGAAAAAATCGGAACGCTCACCAATCAAGTAATCCGGGAAGAAAACCTGACGGATGATGATTTGGTTTGATGGGTCGCCGGAAGATCAAAGACAAATATCCGAATCCCTTTTACTGGTCGGTTTTTTTATATGGAAAGGGCTGGAAAGAGATTGCTAGCGCGTTAGAATTGGGGTATTAGATTATACTGATTTAGCGTTCGATTGAGATGATAGGCTGCAAACATTGAGATTTTTGCGTCATTAGCAATGATCCATATAAACTTGAGCAGGTGTTGTAAATCATGCTCACTCTCATAAATCAGATTGAAGGTTCATTGAGTTCCGGTCTGTACTTCTTGTCGTTGTATACAGCACTAACGATTCCTGATATCGCCGGTGCACTGGGTTCTGATAACGGCATCGCGTCGGGGCCAAAGTATGCGTTTTGGTTTGAACAATGGGTACGACCACGATTCCTTGAGACTGTGCTTGACTCGATACCACCGGAGCATCGACAACATGTCAAAATGGATAATCCTTTAACAGGAGAGGATTGCTACCACTTCCGGTGTTCACTATTGCATCAGGGGAGTTCGCAACACCCCAAGAGTCAGTTTAGCCGCATCATGTTCATCGAGCCTAGCGCGACAACAAACATTGTGCACTACGGACAGTTGAATGATGCACTATGCATTGATCTGAATTTGTTCTGCCGTGAGGTAATATCTGGTGCTCGACTATGGCTAAAGCAGGCTGAGCAAGAAGACAACTTCATTAAGAACTACGAACGGTTCGTACGCCGTTACCCAAACGGGTTGACACCCTACATTGTTGGAGTTCCTGTTGTTGGCTAAAGCAGCACTTAATCCGGCGTTCAAGAGTTAAGCTCTCGTATTGGTTCAATCGTTCTTCAATTGAACCATTCATTAACTTCAGATCAATCGGCAGGATTGATCCGGCAAAGTAGTAACGACTTTGTTATAATGTTATATTTATAGTAAGTGTCCCCCGCTGGCGGGGGCAGGAGGTGGACACTGGTTAATATGACCATAATGTTAACTAGGTCGGATTGAATATTATTTATCCACTTCCGTCACTTCGTGACACCTCCGCCAGCGGAGGACACTATAATCGAAAAGGAGAATAAAAAATGAAAAATGTCGAGATGAAACTGGAAGAAAACATTCTGACGATCAAGGTTGATCTGACCAAGGAATTCGGGCCATCCGCATCGGGGAAGACCATTATCATTGCCTCCACTGAAGGCAATATTTCCGTTCCGGATAAGGATGAGATCAAGATAGGGCTGAACGTTTATAAGAAGAAGTGATTCAATGTCGATCCACATAATTCCGGTAAACAAACTAAGTGATGATGCCTTGCAGGGAGTTATCCAAGAATTTATTTCCCGCTCGGGAACCGATTACGGCGCAGTTGAGGCCTCCCTGGAGACAAGCATCCGCCAGGTAAAGCGCCAACTGGAAAAAGGCCGCGCCGTTCTTATTTATGATGACGAAACGGAAACTACCAATATATTCTTGTCGGATGATCCTGTCCTCAAAAAGCTGGATAAAATGAATGAACACTGTCAGTAAAAAAGATTCTCACCAAACGACTCTGCGTGTTACATGGCCCGCTCTGCTTCTGGAATATCTTTACGAATCATTTCCCGAGCGCAGCAGAAAATCGGTAAAGTCGCTTCTGGAACAAAAACAGATCATGATTGCCAACCGGGTTGTCACCCGGTTCGATTATCCGCTCGAACCTGGGATGGAAGTCTTTGTCCTGAAGAAAAAAGCGGCACAGGAAGTCACGCTGCGGAAAATGAATCTGCTGTATGAAGATGAACATCTTCTGGTCATTGAGAAGTCCTCACGTCTTCTTTCGGTTGCCACCGCCAAAGAAAATGAGGAAACTGCTTTCAGTATTTTAAAAAGCTATGTAAAAAGCAATAACACCAAAGCACAGTTGTATGTTGTGCATCGTCTTGATCGTGATACCTCGGGCGTGATGATGTTTGCCAAAAGCAAAGAAGCGCAGCTCAAATTGCAGGACAATTGGGACGTCGCCGTGACGAAACGGCTCTACTACGCGGTAGTCGAAGGCCGCGTCCCAAAAGAGGCGGGTGAAATTGTCTCCTACCTTCAGGAGAACAAATCATTGAAAATGTATTCCTCCAAAACTTCAGGCGAGGGACAAAAAGCAGTTACCCGCTACCGCGTTTTGAAAAGCAATGCGCGCTATTCGCTCCTGGAAGTAGAACTGGAAACAGGCCGAAAAAATCAAATCCGCGTCCATCTGCAAGACATGGGGCACAGTATCGCCGGGGATAAAAAATATGGCGCTCTCACCGATCCGCTCCGTCGTCTGGCACTCCACGCCGGTATTCTGGAATTTTCCCACCCCATAACCGGAGAATGCCTGCACCTCGCAACACCGGTTCCGGCAATTTTTGATAAGCTGTTCACTTAGGGTTTACTTGTTAGCGCTTTTTCCAAATTCTTCGCAAACGCAAAGAGTTGCTGACCACCGAAACTGAACTCAAGGCCATGGCCGCCGCGGCATATTCGGGATTGAGCAAGATTCCGAAGAAGGGATACAAGGCACCGGCAGCAATAGGAATACCGATAACATTATAGAAAAATGCCCAGAACAGATTCTGTTTGATTACCCGCATTGTGGTCTGCGACAGGCTTATCGCCTCCGGCACACCCAGCAAATCATCTCGTATCAGTGTTATGTCGGAAGCTTCAATGGCCACATCCGTTCCCGCACCGATGGCAATGCCGATATCAGCCGCCGCCAGCGCCGGCGCATCGTTGATACCGTCGCCGACCATGGCGACAACTTCTCCCGAACTTTGCAGTTTTCTTATTTCCTCGGCTTTGCTGCCCGGCAGAACTTCAGCTAATACCTGATCAATACCCAGCTGCATTGCAATGGCCCGGGCTGTACCAATATTGTCTCCCGTCACCATCGCCACTTTCAATCCCCTGCCCTGCAAATTCTCTATTGCTTTTCTGGCCGAAGCTTTGGGCACATCGGCCAGGGCAATCAGGCCGCATACATCTTGTTCGCGAGCCACATAAACAACTGTTTTTCCCTCCAAAGCAAGCCGCTCCGCAGCATCATCGAGTATTGCAGTGGATACTTTTTCCTTCTGCATGAGCATGCTGTTGCCGATCAGACACAATTTCCCTTGCAGATATGCTTTTGCCCCCATACCGGATAACGCGGTAAATTTTTCCGTGGCGGTAATATTGATATTTTTTTCCTGGGCCCGTTTTAAAACGGCCTGAGCCAGCGGATGTTCCGAAGTGGCCTCCAGAGCAGCCCCAAAAGCCAGAACCTGTTCCTCAGTGAAATTCTCGCCGGTAATAATATCAGTTACCACCGGCTCACCGCGGGTCAGCGTCCCGGTTTTGTCGAAAACTATTACGGTCAGCTTATGCACCTTTTCCAGTGCCTCGCCGCCTTTGATTAAGATGCCATTTTGCGCTCCCAGACCTGTGCCCACCATAATCGCCGTCGGTGTGGCCAACCCTAAAGCACACGGGCAGGCAATCACCAGCACGGAAACAAAGTTGATTAAGGCGCGGCTGAAATTGCTCTCCCCGGGAACAAAATACCAGACGGCAAAGGTAACAAGGGCAATGGCAAAAACGACCGGAACAAAAACCGACGCGACCCGATCTGCGAGCCGCTGAATAGGGGCTTTGGAGCCCTGCGCTTCTTCCACCATGCGGATAATCTGGGCCAGAGCGGTTTGTGCTCCCACACCTGTGGCCCGGAAGGTAAAGCTCCCCATTTTATTCATCGTCGCGGCAAAAACCTTTTGCGAGGCTTCTTTGGCTACGGGCATGCTCTCGCCGGTAAGCATGGACTCATCGATGGTGGATTCACCAGTCAGGATAACACCGTCCACCGGAATTCTTTCGCCGGGCTTCACCAGCAAGATATCATCCACGCTAACTTCTTCCACAGCGATGTCAATGGCGCTACCGTCACGGAATAAATGGGCTGTTTTCGGTTTCAAACCCAGGAGCTGCTTGATTGCGTTCGACGTCTTGCCCTTGGCTTTTGCCTCCAGCAGTCTGCCGACAAGGATCAGGGTGACAATCATGGCCGCCCCATCGTAATAGACATGGGGCATGACGCCGGCCGTCATGAAAATATGAGGAAAGAACGTTGCTGCTGCAGAATAAAGATAAGCCGAGAGAGAGCCTACAGCAACCAGTGTATTCATATCCGATGTTTTTTGCTTTGCTGCTTTTATGGCCCCGATAAAAAACCGGCTGCCGACCCAGAAGACAGCCGGAGCAGTCAACACAAACATGGCATAAAGCATTGTTTGCCGGGGAATACCCTGCAAAAAGCCAAACCAGTGCTGCATGGAACCGAAAAAGATAATGATACTCAGTATAGCGCCACAGGTTACCTTTAACTTCAATTCCGCCAGTTCGCGGATACGGGCGGCTTCGACCGGGTCCGGCAGGGAATCTTTTATTTCCCCCAGATATTGATAACCCTGATCGACAATGGCTTTCTCCAGCGCTGCAAGTCCTGCCCACTTAGCAGCAGTAGTTACTGTCGCCCGGGCAGTGGCCATATTTACGCTGGCATCCTGCACGCCTTCGACTTCTTTGAGAGCATTTTCTACGCGCCGCACACAGGCGGCACAAGTCATCCCGCCCACAGAGATAGTAACCTTGTCCAGTGGAGAGGCTAATCCTCCGGCCTCAACAAATGCTTCATAGCCCAGATCGCGTACTTTATTTTGCAGGACATTTATATCCACTACGCCGGCTTCATACTCCACCGACGCTTTTTCCGTGGCAAAATTAACCGACGCGTCATGCACACCTGTTGTTTGCCGCAATCCTTCTTCCAGACGCCGCACACAAGTGGCACAGGTCATCCCGCGAACGGCAAATGTCACTTTCTCAACCAATTTCGAATCCCGCTTTCTTTATTGCGTCGGCAATGACTTTGGCATCGACAGGCTTTGTTGCTTCGAAACTAGCCTGAGAGCTTTGTAAATCAACTTTAACATCTTTAAGTCCGTCGATGGCGCCTAACGCTTTAGTCACGGCCATAACACAATGCTGGCAGCTCATACCTTTTATTTTTATGCTCTTCATTGAAATTACCCCTTTCCGGATGTTTTCCTGTTTAATTTAAGGCTTTTTTATAAGATAGCAAGGTCATTAATTATTTTTTTGACTTTTTCTCTCCTACGAGGCATGATACGGCTTAATTGATAAAAAGACTTTCTGTATTATTACAAATATACGAGGGGGAAGATGTTAATTCGCTGCTGGGGCGCACGAGGCTCTATCCCTGTTTCAGGCAAGAAATACTTGCAATATGGCGGTAATACGACTTGCCTCGAAATTCGGACTAAAAATGATGATATTCTCATTGTCGATGCCGGATCGGGCATTCGCGAATTGGGCAATCGTCTCCTTTCGGAAAAACGCCACACATATACCATCTTAATGACACATGCCCATTGGGATCACATCATGGGCTTCCCCTTTTTTAAACCCATCTATTCTAGTAAAACCAGTATCGATGTATGGGGTTGCCCGTTTGCTCAAGTCTCTTTAAAAGAAATGCTCTCCCGAATTATGGCCCCCCCTAATTTCCCGGTAAATTTTGACGCCATCAATGCCCGCATATCTTACCAGGACACCTGTATAGATTCCTACCAGCTTGGTTCAATGACGATTACACCCATTGCTCTTAGCCATCCTAATCAGGGAAGCGGTTATAAATTTGAAGAAGACGGCAAGTGTTTTGTTTTTCTCACGGATAATGAATTGGGTTTCCGCCACGAAGGAGGGCTCGATTATTCGGATTATCTGAACTTTTCTCAAGGCGCTGACCTGCTTATTCATGATGCCGAATACACCGAAGAAGAATACAAAAAAACAAAGGGCTGGGGACATTCTGTTTATAAAGACGCCTTGAAATTAGCACTGGAAGCCAAAGTAAAAAAATTAGGGTTGTTTCATCATAATCAGGAAAGATTCGATGATGCAGTTGAGTCCATGGTAAATGAATGCCATAAAGAAATCGCCCGTCACGGAACAGACCTGGAGTGTTTTGCTGTGCGCCAGGGAACAGAATTAACGATTTAGATGCAAATTTAGGTCACCGGACGAGACTACCATGTTGATTATCTTCCATAAATCTTTGATGGCTCTGGCTACAATGTGTTTAATCACTGGCGTCAGTGCTGCTGTTTTTTTCCGGCAGAACCGTTACTGGTTGAAAGTTCATAAAGCATTTAATTCTATCGCAAGTATTTTTTTGTCTGCCGGTGTCGCCATGGCAATTATGGCGGTCTGGCAACATAATGGCGAACATTTCGCTGGTTTTCACCCTATTGGCGGACGCATCGCAGCGTCATTTGCTATTATTTCCCTGTTTCTCGGATTCTATCAATTTCAAGCAAAGAATAGAATACAGGTTTTCAAAACTCTTCACCGCTGGGTGGGTCGCCTCTCCGTACTTTTGATTCTAGCAGCGCTGATTTCGGGATTAGTTCACGCCGGAATAATCTAGCACACCCGGCAAGGAAAATACTGTGAAAAAAATTGTATATATCTGTTTAATATCTTTCGTATGTTTATTCATTATTACCGGGAAATCAAATGGAGCGCCAAAAGACATGAAAACAAAATCAACACCGCAGGAATGTATTACTGTGGGCGGAGGATGTTTCTGGTGTACTGAAGCGATATTTCTGGAAATCAAGGGTGTGGAAAAAGCCGAATCCGGTTATGCGGGAGGATCTGCCGTCAATCCGACTTATGAAGATGTGTGCGCAGGCAAAACGGGACATGCCGAAGTTGTCCAAATAACTTTTAACCCCGCTGTTATTTCCCTGGAAAAAATACTCCAGATTTTTTTCGCCACTCATGACCCGACAACTCTAAACCGGCAGGGAGCAGATATCGGCACTCAATACCGTTCGGTTATATTCTACCGGGATATAAAGCAAAAAGCTATAATCAATAAGGTTATTGGTGAACTTAAAACATTAAAAGCCTACAAACAAACGGTAGTAACTGAGGTTGTGCCTTTTGAATCTTTTTATCGTGCCGAAGATTACCATCAAAATTATTTCCAGCGCAATCCGGAACAATCTTATTGCCGGATTATCATTAATCCAAAACTGGAAAAATTCCGGAAGGTATTCCGCGACAATTTAAAAAAATAATGCGTCTGCGGTCAAAATTATGTTTCTGCCTACAACAAGCAGGGAATTAAAGAAATTAAAATGGGACAAGCTCGATATTATCCTCGTTACCGGAGATACTTATATCGACAGCCCTTTTGCCGGTGTTTCCGTTATTGGTCAGGTTCTTCTGCAGGCCGGTTTCCGTGTGGGCATAATTGCACAGCCGGATTGGCATGATGCTGATGATATATCCCGTTTAGGCGAACCGGAATTATTCTGGGGAATAACCGGCGGCTGTATGGATTCAATGATCGCCAATTACACCGCCACAAAAAAGAAGCGACACAACGATGATTTGACCGCCGGCGGAAAAAATAATCGGCGTCCGGATCGAGCATGTGTAGTCTATGCTAATCTGATTCGTGAACATTTTAAAAACACCAGACCGCTGGTTTTAGGCGGCGTTGAAGCCAGTCTGCGGCGCATTGCGCATTATGATTACTGGTCGGATTCCATCCGCCGCTCTATCCTGTTTGATGCCCGTGCTGACATACTTGTTTACGGCATGGCAGAAAAAGCAATCCTCGAACTGGCTTTGAAGCTGCAAAAAGGCCAGGACACAAAAGATATTCGGGGCATCTGCTATATTGATTCACGGATAACGTCCGATTATCTGGAATTGCCTCCATTTGAAGAGGTGATTGCGGACAAAAAAGCTTTTGCTCAGATGTTTAATCTGTTTTACCGCAACAACGATCCGCTGACAGCGCGCGGGATGATTCAACAACACGGTCCCAGATTTTTAATCCATAATCCACCCCAGAAGTCTCTCACCACTTCCGAACTCGATATAATTTACGCGCTGGATTTTGCGTGCGATGTGCATCCGTTTTATTCGGCTCAGGGTAAAGTTAAAGCTATGGATACAATCAAATTTTCCATTACCTCTCACCGCGGCTGTTTTGGCGAATGCAATTTCTGCGCAATTGGCGTTCATGAAGGCAGAGCAATTATTTCGCGTTCAGAAAAATCAATAATAACCGAAGCGCAGAAGCTTGCCGCCTTACCGGATTTTAAGGGCTATATTCTCGATCTGGGCGGACCAACGGCAAACATGTATTGCATTGATTGTATCCATAAGCAAATACACGGCGCCTGCACCAACAAAAGATGTCTTTATCCCCGCGCCTGCGCGAACCTGAATGCCAATCACTCAAGGCAAATCAATTTGCTTCGCCGGATGAGGAATATAGAGGGAGTTAAAAAAGTGTTTGTAGCTTCCGGCATCAGGTATGATTTACTGCTCGCCGATAAAAAACATGGCTTGAAGTATATGCAGGAACTGGTGCGCCACCACATCTCCGGTCAGCTAAAGGTCGCACCGGAACACACGGGAGGCAATGTCCTGAAAATTATGGGCAAACCAGGGGTTGAGGCCTTACTGGCCTTTAAAACTATTTTTGAGAAATTGAATTCGGCCGCCGGAAGCAAGCAATTCCTGACCTATTATTTCATTGCCGCACATCCCGGTTGCCGTGAAGAAGACATGCGCGATCTCAAGGCCTTCACTTCCCGGGAGCTGAAGATCAATCCGCAGCAAGTGCAGATTTTCACCCCGACGCCTTCCACTTATTCGAGCTTAATGTATTGGACGGAAATTGATCCTGCAACCGGGGGAAAAATCTTCGTCGAAAAAGATCCCAATAAAAAACAGAAACAAAAAGACATTGTTGTTCAAATAGGGAAACAAAACAAGTTGCCTTATAAACATAGCCGCCTCTAGTAATCTTGTCGGGTCATCAAGTTCTTAATATTGTTCATCCAGATTATTTGCCATAGGATGAAGTATTCTTGTCAACAGGGGAAAAGAAGGCTTGCAAACGCCAGGCAGTGCCGTATATTATTAAATGGCAAACAGATTACGATTGTGATGACAATGCCCGCAAGGTTAGTAAAAGGAGAGAGCATCATGAAAATGATTCTGGTTTTGGTTTGTATGGTATGTTTTGGGGGTCTTTTGTTTCTGCAGAGTATGCGACAGCGGATCGCTTCGCAAACAACAAAGATGGCACGGTTACGGACACGCAAACAGGATTGATGTGGGCGGATCATGATAACGGGGCGAATATTAACTGGCTAATGCCAAGGGCTATTGTGAGGGATATAGCGGAGGCGCAAAATCCGGCTGGTGGATGCCGATCTTTGTACCATCCAGGACCTGCTTGGACACAGCAATGTAAAAACGACCCAGCGGTACTGCCGAGTGTCGAATCTCAAAGTGCAACGGGATTACTTTAAAGCAATGGAGGTGATCATGCAGCAAACAGCTTGCAACCGAAACGCCGGATAAAGCAAGGGAGTCTATTGCAAGGCGGAGTTACCCACAGCCGCCCTCACCATGTTGTGTTAAAAAGCTGCGGTGGCGGCCATGGATAACTCCTTGTAGTTGAACCTTAATGGTGTAATTGAAAATAAACTTGACGAATGCAGGAATGTACTAGTATAATAAACATAACGTAACATATTAACATCAATAAGAAAATAATATTTTGGTACGTATAGCTTCCTCCTACCATGAATTCGTATATAGAATAATGTATAATGGTTTTGTTATTCATAGGAAGGCAGGAGGACTCAGTGCTTCCTGGGCGATAGAGCCCTCATTTCAGTATGTCCCAAGCCTCTGTGAACCATAATAGGTT
>CAIVQG010000062.1 GCA_903907985.1 uncultured delta proteobacterium | reverse complement strand
TTTTTTGTGGTTATCTAAACCCATCGGTTGTCAGAAGCATGGATGTTGGAATATCTGATTACAAATCAAATTTAAAAGACACCTTAAAAAACAGTAAGGAGTATGAGGGGCAAATAATAGTAATTCATCAGATGACTATGTTGAACAACTCTGGATTCAATTCATTTGATTATAAAAGTGATGATAATAAAGTTACTTATAGAACAGGAATTATTCAAAATTATTTATGGTATGCATTTCAGAAATCATTTGGAACTGTTGGTTTAAAAGTTTTAGAATACAATGCCCCCATAAAAAATACTTGTGAACTTAATTTAGTTTTCGCTTTTTTTAATGATGAGAAAACAACCTTTACCATGGGATTGTCTAGAAATGGATATTTACTTATGCAAAAGGAAATAACTGTAACCCAAAAACCATACCAAAGTCTAAACGTGAATGAGCTTGAAAAACGACAGTATGTCTATTTTGATCTTATAGCAGCATCAATTTTAGAAGATCCTGCCTTTGAAAAAGCTTTTTTTTCTGACAAAGGGAAAATAGACTAATAAATAAACAAAAAGTAAACAGCTTCTCGAGAGGACGGATCAAATCTTTCTTAAATAATGTAATATGAAGAAAGAAAGCTTAGGTGAAATTCATCGTCGTTCAAACCTCATCAGAGATCACGAAAAATCATACCAAAGGGTAGCAATACGGTAGCAATGGAGAAAAGGAAGGAGTGACACCGGCTATCTAACTACTTATTTTTATTGGAGCCGATGGCCAGAATCGAACTGGCGACCTACTGATTACGAATCAGTTGCTCTGCCGGCTGAGCTACATCGGCATCCATAATGTCCGGTAAGAGCCGCAGTATTTATCTTAAGGCGTTGGCCTTGTCAAGGTTTTGTATAGCTATAAATAAATGGGCAGCCTTATCTCCGGCAGGATATCACCTTCGTATAATACTTTTTCGAGATATAGGCCGGATGGCGGTGCTGTAAATTGTGCCGGAATATCTGTATGGGAATTGATCATTTGTTCGATATCGCTAATGGTGAATTTTCCCCGGCCGGCCTCGACGGCTATGCCGATAATGCGCCGGACCATCTTCCACAGAAAATGCGAACCCGTAACGCGCACAGCAATAAGATCGTCAAATTCTTTCAGTTGGACGTTTTCAATGTTGACTTGAGTGGATGCGTCTTTATCCATTCTCTTGTCGGCAAAGGAAGAAAAATCATGAAATCCGGCGAAAACATGGATTGCCTGCTGCATTTTTTTTATATCCAGGTTATCTTTAATCCACCAGACATAACGTTTGCCGAAGGCGGTCCGCCGGCGGGCGATGAGATAAAGGTAGCTACGGCTTACTGCTGAGTGGCGGGCATGAAAGCGGAGCGGGGCATTTTCGACATGCAGGATATTGATGCTGGCGGGTAAATTGTCATTAATACCCATTTGCAGAGTTGCAGGGTTGATTTTTTTGGCAGCTTCCAAATGAGCAACTTGGGCAAGCGCATGAACTCCGGCATCCGTACGACCGGCGCCCTGAATTTCAACGGGTGCATCAAAAAAATTTTGCGCCGCGGTAATTAAAGCACCTTGAATGCTCTTGGCATTATTTTGTTTCTGCCAGCCACTATAATTGGTGCCATCATATTCCAGAGTAATCTTATATTTATAAATGATGGCTGTTTTATCCTGCCTGCTCAGACTATTTTCTTGTAAGTTGCCAATTTGCAGGCGGCTCTTAACGGCAGTGGAAGCTTCATTTACTTTGCGCTCTCCTGCAGTGGTGATGCGCTTCCGGTCTTTGATTAACTTTGTTGACATCGTCATCCTTTGAAAGCGAAAAGGCATTAGCGGGTGGATTTTTATTCTGAAGATAAAATGCTCATACCAGAAATGTTGGTTAATAAATCACCGGCTTCGGCATCGAAGCTTCTTAACTCGCGGCCCGGACGCAATGTTGTGATGACCGCCTGCCCGATAATTTTTCTTCCATCCTGCCCTGTTAAATCTTTGGTTCTGATTCCCCAGATATTGTGAAAAATCAGGGCCTGACCATCCTGAGCGCCGATATACAGCATAACGTGACCTTTGCGCCACAGGATTGTTAAGTAAGGGATTCCCCGATCTAAAATAATTTTTTCCTTTTGTTCCGGGGTAATACCGCTAAGATTAATATAGCGGCCTGCTTCCTTGACTTGATCTTCGGAATGGCGCGGCAGCCATATTCCAAAAACCGCAAAATAATCTCGAGTCATGGATGAACAATCACGGTTTCCGTAAAGACCGCCCCAGCCATAAGGCTCACCAATCATTTCATTGGCGATCTTTACTGCATTGAGCGAGTTGAGCCGAAGCGGCTTGATAGCGGCTGCATCCCGGGAAACGTAGCCTTTTTTGATCGCGGCATAGTCACTGAAAATACTCATGGCAGCGATAAGGATTTCCATTTTTTCCGGGGTTTCCTCGACTAAGGGGAAAAGATATCCGAGTGATGATTTCAAACCGAATTGTCCGTTTTTATAGAATATTGGGGTTTGATCGCGGGTAATTACGGCATAGTGGCCCGCTTCCCATTTTTTGATAAAGGCACTGTCGACGCGGCCAAAATCATTAACCGGCATCCAGCCAAAAGTGAAGCAAGTTTCCACCAATGCCCAGGTTTTATCGGCGCTTAAATGACAGACAAAAATCGGTGTGTTGCCGGCCACTGCGGAGCGCTGCAGATTATCAAAAGGCCAGCCGTCGCTGTCTCCGTCCGGGCTGGAAAAATGAGGTTTCTGCGTGGGCAATACACGCAGAGCAGTATTACGGATGGTGATGGCGGGATAGAGGGCATTGGGGTAATTATCCAGAGCGGCATTTTGCAGGAGTTTTTTATACCAGTCACTGGTATGTTTTCTTTTGTTTTCACCGAAGCCGAAATTTGCACCAAATTTTCTGGAATCAATATTTACGGTAGGGGATTGAGCGTAAAAAGGTTCTCGCTGGTGCCAGACGGAAAAATAGATGGTGTTGTAGTCTTCATCCAAGCGAATTTGGTTTTCGGCAGTAATTAAATCCTTGTTTTTGGACAGGTCCGGTAAATAGGCAAGATGATTCTGCTGTAAATCACTTACGTCTTTAATGGTTTCGGGCACTTTCAGACAGGCTGTTAAAGAAAAAAAGACCAGAATAACGATAACCAATTTTAATTTCATGAAAAATCCTTTAACCGAACTCAACGGTCTTGATTTCCGGTAACCTTAATAGAAACTTTTATAGTCTTTTTTAGGTATTTGGGCAAGATTAAATGAATAAAGGAGTAGATTTTAACTTGGTACACAAAATAATTTTGTGGCATAAGATATTGAAGGCTGGTATAAGCAATAAACCACTTAAATCTAAGATGAAGGAGATAATTTATGGTCCCCATTAGCCTATTAAAGGAATTTGTCTTTTGTAAGGAATTTAATGATGACCAGTTAA
Organism: uncultured delta proteobacterium; assembly: GCA_903907985.1. Lineage (GTDB taxonomy): Bacteria > Desulfobacterota > Syntrophia > Syntrophales > Smithellaceae > MVRV01. Next base: position 32,817 of record CAIVQG010000062.1, on the reverse strand, counting down.
ATAAATTAGCAGCCTTGGCGAGCGAAGAAAGTTTTTTGGCCGGAACTCAGATGTATCAAAATGGTGATCCCGCGAGATCCCTTTTTCTGATTCAAGAGGGCAAAATTGTTTTGTTTATAGATAATTATATGGGACCACATAAGCCGCCAATGCAAGTTACTGTGGATATGATCACCAAGGGTGAGTCCATGGGTTGGTCAGCTGTAGTTGATCCTTATGTTTATACTCTTGGTGCTCTTTGCATTGATGATACAAAAGTAATTGCCTTCGATTCCTTTGGTTTGAGAAAATTAATGGAAGAAGACAATAATCTCGGTTTCAAAGTTATGCAGCTTGTGGCCAAAGTAATTTCGACAAGGTTGACCCATACACGAATAATTTTAGTGGGGGAAAGAGGTCTTTCCGTTTTAAACGAATATTAATTAATAGAAATAGAAGTGTTATTCATGTCCGGTAAAATAATAATTTACGGGAAAAGTGGCTGACCATATACAGATAAGGCCAGGGTGGCTTTTGGTAATTCGGCTGTTTATGTCGATGTAAAGGCTGATGCCGATAAATTGGCAGAAATGTTGCGATTATCCGGCGGGAAACGTCAGGTGCCGGTGATCATTGAAGATGATAAAATAACAGTAGGCTATGGTGGCTCCTGAGGTATATGAATACCGGCCGGGGGCCGTTTCCTTATTTGCAGATGGGTGAAATAATTATGAAGAATATGAAATTTGATTCCATCATTGAAAAAGCAATTGCCAATGAAGAAGAAGCAAACCAGTTTTATCTGAAGCTTTCCGAGATGGTTTCCGATAAAATGGTTAAAGATACTCTGCTTTATCTGGCAAGTGAAGAAAAGCAACATAAAGAATATCTGCTGCATTACCGGCAGGAAAATTTTATTGGTAACGCCACAGAGACCGATGAAACAGCTAATAACAAAATTGCTGAGTTTTTGCAGCCTCCCCAGGTCAAATACGATATGGATAGCAAAGATGTTTATTTGCTGGCGGCGGCAAGAGAGTTGAACTCCTATAATTTTTACAAGGGAATGGCGGCTATTCATCCGGATGGCGAAATAAAACAAATGTTACTCAAGATGGCCAATCAAGAAATGAAGCATAAAGAAAAAGTTGAGTACTTATACGATAACACAGCGTTTGTGCAAACCGACGGCGGATAATAGCAAGGGGTTCCGCAAATATATAAATTCGCCTTTAAAGGACGAAAAAAGGAGATGGAAAGTGTCTGATTTTGTACCCAAAAAGATTTTTTTTACCAAAGGTGTGGGAACACACAAGGATGAGTTGCATTCCTTTGAACGGGCTTTGCGAGATGCCGGCATTGAGAAATGTAATTTGGTCCAGGTTTCCAGTATTTTTCCGCCGCACTGTAAAATGATTTCCAAGCCACTGGGACTCACAGAGCTGGTTCCCGGCGCCATTACTTATTGTGTCATGAGTCGTTGCTGCAGTAACGAACCGAAGCGGCTACTGGCGGCGTCTGTCGGTTGCGCCATTCCTGCAGATAAATCGTCATATGGTTATATCAGTGAACATCACGCTTACGGCCAAACGGAAAAGCAGGCCGGTGAATATGCCGAGGATCTTGCGGCTGCTATGCTGGCCTCCACTTTAGGTATTGATTTCAATGTTGATGAAAGCTGGGATGAGAAAAAAGAAATTTTTAAAATCAGCGGGAAAATAGTCCGTACGCTCAATGTAACTCAATCAACAATATGTAAAAACAATAATTACACCACTGTTATTGCCGCTGCTGTGTTTGTTTTTTGAAGAATTGTACCTAAGCGGGATATTAAAAAACCGGGCATGAGGAGGTAATACATGACAACGGAACAAACAAAAATCATGGATCAAGCCGTCAAAGTTATTGGCGACAAGGAAGGTAAATATTTAACCTTTAGTCTTGCCGAGGAAGAATATGGTATCGGAATTCTGAAAGTCAAAGAAATAATCGGCATGATGCCTATTACCATTGTTCCTCAGACGCCTTCCTACATTAAGGGAGTAATTAATCTGCGTGGTAAAGTAATTCCGGTTGTTGATTTGCGCGTAAAATTCATGATGGAAGCCGCTGACTATACGGAAAGGACTTGCATTATCGTCGTGGAAATATCAGCAGCAGGCCGAACTATTCTCATGGGGATAGTTGTTGATTCCGTTTCGGAGGTGCTTAATATTAAAGGGGCCGATATCGAAGCAACTCCCGCTTTCGGGACTAAGCTCGACACCGAATTTATCCTGGGTATGGCCAAAATTGGCGGTGGCATTAAGATACTGCTCGATATTGACCGGGTTTTATCTGTTGAAGAAATAAAAGCTGTTGACGTTGCCGGCGAATAGGCATAGGCCGGAAGTGAAATAATAATCTATACAAGCGTTGATTTGCTGATATTCCGGGTATACATAATTGGCGGATAATAAAAACGAAATGCTGGAGTTACGCTTTCAGGATGTTGGTGGTGCCGGGTTACCTTATCTTTTCTTTGAGGCCGCAGCTTCCGCGCCGCAAATGATGTTTATGCATGCCACCGGTTTCCTGCCCTGGCTCTGGCAGCCGGTTATCCAAGAATTCGTTCCGACTTACAATGTCTGGGCTCCCTTTATTTGTGATTATCGCTCCTGTAACCCCGATGCGGGAGGCTTGAGCTGGGATATAATTGCCCGCGATTTATCTGCTTTCTGCCGCTTGCAGCAAATTCGTAACCCATTGATTGTCGGTCATTCCATGGGGGCGACCGTATCAGCAATTGCGACTGCCATTTATGGTCTACAGCCACGCGGCCTTATTCTCATTGAACCAATTTTCCTGCCGGACCAATTCTATACAATGAAGCCTGATGTCGAAAGCCATCCTTTGGCGTCCAAATCGATTAAAAGGACAAACCACTGGAAAGACGAAAATGAGGCGTGGTCTTACCTCAAGTCCAAATCGCTTTTTTCCAGCTGGGATGAGGGTGTTTTACAGATATACCATCAATACGGCCTGCAAAAACAGGAAGAAGGAAGTTTGCAACTGACCTGTTCGCCGCAAAGCGAAGCGGCAATGTTCATGGGCGGCTGGGATATAAATCCCTGGCCTTTGCTGACGAAAATAAACTGTCCCGTTCTGGTTGTTGAAGGAGAAATGACTGAGAACAAGGGGTTTGTCGATGTGCAAAAGGCCGTTTCTTTATTAAGTAAAGGGCAATATAAATCGGTAGCAGGTGCGGGGCATTTAATTCCCATGCAGAAGCCAAAAGAAATTGTTGAAATTATCAAAGAATTCAACCGGCAGATTGGTTAACAGCCCGACAGAAGAAATCACCGCAGCCGTTGCCAACAAAAAAGCCAAATAAAGCGTATTACTATAAGGAGTAAATGATGAAGCCCGACATTATTGCCCTCTGTAATCAAAAAGGCGGCGTAGGTAAAACTACCTGTGCTTTAAATATTGCTGCCGGACTGACAAGACTTGGTAAAAAAGTGCTGCTTGTTGATTTCGATCCGCAGGCGCATTTAACCTATTCTCTGGGTATTGTTGCCCATGATCTCCAGAAAACAGTTTATTCAGTAATTAAAGGTTTGGTGCCTCTGGAAGAAGCGCTCTTAGAACATTCCGGAATGAGTGTGCTTCCGGCCAATATTGATCTGGCGCAAATGGAAAACGAAAAAGCCGCTTTTCCCGAAGGCGAATTTACCTTAAAGAACAAACTGGCCGGCATCCGGGATAAGGAATATATCCTTATTGACTGTCCGCCTTCCACAGGGTTTATTACCGTTAATGCTCTGGCCTGCAGCCGTGAGATTTACATACCCCTGCAGATGGAGTTTCTGGCGTTAAAAGGAATGGGCCGGCTGATGAACCGCATTGAAGAAGTGCAGAAAAGTTTTAACAAGAATCTGAAGATATCCGGGATTATTCCCACCCGCTTTGATGCCCGTAAGAAATTGAATAATGCCATTATGGACAGCATCCGCGAGCGCTTCGGGGATAAAGTGTTTTCTACGGTAATTCGCGAAAATATTGTGGTGGCGGAAGCCCCTAGCTTCGGCCAGACAATTTTTGAATATGCGCCGAGAAGTCATGGTGCGGAAGATTTCCTGAGCCTGTGCGAGGAAATAGTAAAAAAGAAATAAATGTCCTATCCGGGAGATCTGCCATTCCCTTATATATGACAAAACAGCAAAGTACCCACCGCAAGGCCTATCTGGCCCTCGTGGCCGTGACTCTTCTTTGGGGATACAACTGGGTTATTATAAAGGAGTCGCTCCAATATTGTGACCCCTTTGTCTTCACGGCGTTACGTGTCTTTTGCGGATCAGTTATCCTGCTTACCGTTCTTGCCTGGAAGCGAGGGAGCCTCGTTCCCCGCAACATTCCCCTGCTCATCTTCGCCGGCATCCTTTCCATTACCGGCGGAACCGGTATATCCACATGGGCCCTCGAAAATGGCGGAGCCGGGAAAACAGCGATTCTGGTTTATACCATGCCGTTCTGGGCACTGCTTTTGGGATGGCCTCTCCTTGCCGAACGCATCCGCGGGCTGCAATGGTTGGCGGTTGGACTGGCCTTCTCCGGGCTAATCGCGATTATGGCGCCCTGGAAAATACCCCTCGATTTTTCGAGTTCACTGCTGGCTATACTGTCCGGCCTTATGTGGGCCGGTGGTTCAATTCTGATCAAGGTCATGGGTAAAAAAACCGATTTCGATCTCTTGTCCGTTACGGCCTGGCAGCTTTTTTTCGGGGCGATCCCGCTCGTTATCGTTGCTACACTGATTCCGTCTCCTCCGGTCCGATGGACATCTTATCTGCTGGGCGCGCTGGTCTACAATATCGTATTTGCCAGCGCTATCGGCATCCTGTTATGGTTTTACGCTCTGCAGAAATTACCGACGGGCTCGGCTACGATGGGTACGCTAGCCACTCCGGTGATCGGCGCTATAGCCGCCGCCGTTCAACTGGGCGAAAGGCCGTCGCCGGGCGAAGCTGCCGGGATGATCCTGATCATTTGCGGAATCGTTCTTCTGGCTGTTCTGGATTTGCGCCGCCTACAAAACATCCAAAATGAAATTAATAAATAGTATAGGGATTGTTTTAAACCTAATTGTTAAGCCACAATAAAATATATCTACCATGCTGGTCAGTTTAATGGTAAATTGCCACCAATTTTAAGTCAGGAGGTATTGCATGAATATTGCAGAATTGTTTTCACTTAAAGGAAAAGTTGCGCTGGTCACGGGTGGTGGACGCGGCATCGGTAGGTTTATCGCAACAGGACTGGCCGAAGCCGGCGCCGATTTAATTTTAACATCCCGTAAAATAAAAAACCTGGAAGACACAGCCAGGGAGTTGGAAGATAATTATAAAATACGCGCTTTAGCTATTGCCAGTGATATGAGCAAAGAAGATACAGTTGACGCCATGTTGGAAGAAGCGCAAAAGCAATTCGGGCATATTGACATTCTGGTGAACAACGCCGGTGTTACCTGGGGTGCTCCCACACTGGAATTCCCTCTGGAAAAATGGGATCAACTCTTCAATGTCAATGTCCGCGGCGTCTGGGTAATTACCCAAAAAGTTGCCCGCATCATGAAAAATCAGGGTGGGGGCAATATTATCAATATTTCTTCCGTCACGGCTTTTCGCGGCACGCTGGAAGAGGCCCATCCGGCGGTCCCCTACAATTCCACCAAAGCCGCCATCAACGTATTGACCATGAATCTGGCCGTAAAGCTTGCTCCCTATAACATCCGGGTCAATGCCATTGCCCCCGGGTTCTTTCTAACGGATATGATGGCCTACATCGAAAGGCCCGAGTTTAAGCCGGCATACGATGCTACCCTTGGTGTTATTCCTCTGCGCCGCATGGGGAAAAGTGATGATATCAAAGGGGTTGCCGTATTTCTCGCTTCCGCTGCATCGGCGTATATGACCGGCCATGTTCTTATTGCCGACGGTGGTATGCTGGCCCACTAGAATTGTCTTATTCCAATTCTCCATCGCGCGCTATCTTTGTTGGCACAGCCTGCACCGGCGCATAACCTAAAGGTCACGAGTGCCGGGGTCGTCGGCTTCCTCAACGTATGTACAATAAGACTCGTCGCCTCCTCCTAGCCGCCGCGCTATCATCATTGATTTAGAAATGGAATAATAGGGGAAGAGATTTGCCTACATCAACATCAACAACTACTGTTAATCCCCGAGATGCGGCAACAGTAATTCTGGTGCGGACTTTAAATGATGGTTCGTGGGAATTGTTTCTTGCCCGCCGCCATCGCCGCCAGTCTTTTATGGCCGGTGCTTTTGTTTTTCCCGGCGGACAACTGGAGAAAAGTGATTGTGAATCGGAAATTTCTTCCCTTGTTTTCGCGGCCGACGGTTTCCATCCGCAGGTTTTATTGCAGGATGGCAGCCTTACACCGGACAGAGCATTGGGGTTTTTTGTCGCGGCAATTCGGGAGACTTTTGAAGAAGCGGGAATTTTCCTGGCGGGCGACAGTAAAGGGAATTTTATTACTTTTCATCAAGAGGAAGCTCTTACCCGATTTGCCGCTCACCGGCAGGCGCTGAACTCAGCCAGTATTTCTTTTGCCGATATTCTTCGTAAAGAAAAGATTTTATTGTTTCCGGATGCCTTGATCCCCTATAGTCATTGGATTACTCCGGAAGGCGAGGGAAAACGATTTGACACCCGCTTTTTTCTGGCCCGGCTGCCCGAGGGGCAGAAGACTGTTTCCGATTACTCGGAACTCACGGAATTCTTATGGGTCACACCGCAAAACGCGCTCTCGATGCATTATGCCCGAAAAATCATTTTAATGCCACCGACACTCAAGACGGTCATGGAATTGACTCAATTTTCCAGCGTGGATGAGCTTTTCGCGGCGGCAAAAAGGCGCATCCTTTATCCCATTCTCCCGCAGATTTTTGAACAGGGAGTTTTGTTACCGCATGATCCGGAGTATGGCCTCGAACAATATCGACGCCCGGCAAATCCGGATGAACCTTCCCGCATCATTGCGGAAGACGGAGTGTGGAAGGCGGTTTTCTGCAAAAGATAAAAAAGCCCTGAACTTTTATCAAAGAAAAGTTCAGGGCAGGAAAAACAGTAACTGATTTAATTGGAACTAGAACTTAATTTTAGGCGCCACTTTCGCATCTTTCGGGGCTTCAAAAAATGCCGCCTCTTTAAATCCGTACATGCCAGCCAGAATGTTCGCCGGGAACGATCTTATTGCTTCGTTATAAATTTTAACAGTCTCGTTATATCTCATTCTTTCCACAGCAATGCGATTTTCCGTGCCCGCCAGCTCATCCTGCAATTTCATGAAATTTTGATTTGATTTCAAATCCGGGTATCGCTCGACAACAACCATCAATCTGCTTAAAGCGCCGCTCAGTTGATTATTGGCCGCAATCTTATCCGGAACAGTTCCTGCACCGCCAACTTTGGACCGGGCATTGGTCACTTCCACCAGTACATCATGCTCCTGCTTGGCATAACCCTTGACGGTTTCCACCAGATTAGGAATCAGGTCATATCGGCGTTGCAGCTGATTTTCCACTTGGGACCAGGCCGCTTTTATTCCGACATCCATCTTGACGAATTTATTGTAGTTGCCGGCAAAGAAAGAATATCCGGCTATGACCAGAACAACAATTACCGCCAGCACGATAAGCAAAGTTTTCTTTTTGGAATCCATTTTTACCTCCTGAAATTATGTTAGAGTTTCTATATTATAAGCGATCAACGATGTTACAAATATTATCGACTTCCTGTAAATATTTTCTAAAAATATCCACAACTTCACCACTGGAAAGTTTATCCTTACTCTCTTTAATATCGGCGCATAACATAAATACTGCCGTATCAATTGTAAAGATCTTTCCCACTTCTTTTATTGTGTCGCGCCTGCCCTGCGGCGCTTTGCCCTGTTTAAAATATAACAAGGCATTAAAAACCGAAATAAAAGCTGTCAATGAATTGCCGATAAGCTGTCGCAATTGCTTCGGCTTGCCTTCTGCTTTAAGATAGCCCTCTCGCAGGAGAATCAATTTACCCCGCAGTTCTCTCTCTATTTGCAGACGCAAATCGGCCGGATTAAAGTTTAACCCGTCTAAGATATTTTCCCCGTAAATCAAGATATGGCTGTTTTTCATACCTAAAAATTCAATCGGATAGGAATCTAAAGAGGATTCAATGAAATCTTTGGTCATGATCAGCGGCACGGCAACATGGCGCTTTTTCCAGAATTTGACGGTATCCAGAACATCCGAAAATTTATCCATTCCGGCGGGTGTCAGCACAACCAGCAAATTGATGTCCGACTTGCCCCGAATATATGACCCGCCGGCAGCACTGCCATAAAGAACAAGCGAAACGAGTTCCTTGCCGAATACTTTTAAATAATCCTGCGTTAAGGGCACAAAAATGTCTTGTGGCTGATCTGGTATTTTGGTCATAAGTTCAATCCATCTTTTCATTTTAATAATCACCTCCGGCTCCGCCGCCGCCGCTTCCGCCGCCGCCAAAACCGCCAAAACCGCCGCTGAATCCACCACCACCGCCCCCACGACCGCTACCGCTCATCAGCAGCAGCAATATCCAGGGAAGCATTGATCTCCCGCTTTTTGTACCCAAAAGCAATGCTGCAACTATCAGAAAGATAATCAGACTGAAAACATTAAAGCCTTTTTTTTCGGCTCGGGCCCTTGACCTCGGAGAAACAGGAGATCCGCTCAGTTGCACATTGGCATCTTTGGCAATATAAGAGCTCAGTACATACATTGTATCATAAAAGGCCTGACCATAGTTGCCGGCCTGGAGTTGAGGCTTTAAATACTTGTCGCGAATTTCGCCGACCAGACCATCAGGTAAAATACCTTCGACACCGTAACCGGTTTCGATGCGGATTTTTCTTTCCTTAACCGTTAAAAATATTAAAACACCTTTATCTTCGCCTTTTTTCCCTATGCCCCAGGCTTTGTAAAGGCCATTGACATAAAGACTGGTTTCTTCATTCTCCCCGACAGTCGGAACAGTTACCACAACAACAGCAGTGCCTGTTTTTTGCAGCACTTCCTGAGCCAGAGCTTCCATCTTCGCGCTGCTTTCCTGATCAATAACATTGGCAAAATCGTTGACGGCGCCGCGCGGCTGCGGGTATTTTTCCGCAGCAAATAAATGACCGCCGGCAAGCAGAGCAAAAAGTGCTGCCAGAAGAGCTATGATCAATTTGCCACTTTTGGGCGGCTTGATTATTTTATTTATCACAAAATACCAAAATGTTATTTAATGTTAGCTGCTCTCTTTTTTTCGAGTTAACATTGCGCCAATTTCTGCTTGCTGATGCATTGTCAGCAGTCATCGGAAACATGGTGCAATGGCGGTATATTGCGCAAACATTACCTTTCCTGTCAAGCTGGAAATAGGGGACATAAAATCACCTTGCATTAACCAGCATTGAATAATAAGCGTATGTAGCATTAATCCTGAAAATAATTTCCTTTTCGACAGTATTAAGAAACATTGGCCTATGCACCCAAAAATAATTCTGATTCATCCCCCGGTCAGCAAGCCGTCAGAACCACCGGCCAGTATCGCCAAACTTGCCGGTTGCTTGCAGGCCAATGGTATTGATCATGAAATCATAGATGCTAATCTAGAAGGCATTCTTTATCTGCTTTCCAACTTCGACCTGGGAAGCACCGGAAGCGATCGCTGGACGGCGCGCGCTGGGAAACACCGGGAAAAAAATCTATCCGCGTTGCGCGATGTTGAAATATACCAAAATAAAAGCCGCTACCAGCGGGCAGTTGCCGATATCAATCGTCTGGTAAGCCAGGCCGGAAAAGCTTCTGGAATTGATTTGTCCCTGGCTGATTATCGTGATCCGCAATTAACTCCTGTTAAAAGCGGTGACTTGCTTGCTGCCGCCGCCCAGCCTCAGTTGAATCCCTTTTATCCTTATTTCTCCGCCCGTCTGGGGGATGCTCTGCAAGAAGAGCCTGAATTCATCGGGTTTTCGCTAAATTATTTAAGTCAGGCGCTTTGCACTTTTGCCATGATTGGATTTATCAAAAAGAAAAATCGCCTACAGAAAATTATCCTGGGAGGCTCTCTTGCGACTTCGTGGGTGAAGATTGCCGGGAATAACAATATTTTCCGCGGACTCGTTGATGAAATGGTTGCCGGGGCCGGTGAAAGAAAATTGTTGGAATTGCTGGGCTGTCAAGGCGGCACAATCGATACGACGCCCGGTTATCGGGATTTTCTTGTGCCTGACTATCTGGCACCCACTCCGATTCTGCCCTACAGCACAGCACAGGGCTGCTACTGGCATCAATGTTCTTTCTGTCCCGAGAAGGCCGAAGATAATCCGTATTTGCCGCAATCCCCGGATAAGGTATTGGCGCAACTGAAGGGGCTCTGTGGCGAGATGCATCCCGTTTTGATCCATCTTGTGGATAACGCCTTGAGTCCTGCACTGCTCAATGCTTTAGCCCAAAGTGACCTGGGAGTTTCCTGGTATGGATTTACGCGAATTACCCACCACCTGACCGATGATGATTTTTGCCGGTCTTTGCGGCGCAGCGGTTGCACTATGCTCAAGCTCGGCATTGAATCAGGCGATCAGGAAGTGCTGGATTCGCTCCATAAAGGAATAGATTTGACGACGGTTTCGCGGGTATTAAAAGCAATCCACGGGGCTGGTATTGCCACCTACGTTTACCTTCTTTTTGGCACACCGCCGGAAAATGAAGAAAGTGCAAAGAAGACTTTGCGGTTTACCGTTGATCACCATGACTGTATCGATTTTTTGAACCTGGCGATTTTTAACTTACCGGCATTAAGTCCGGAGGCGCAAAGTCTGGCCACGGCGAATTTTTATGAGGGAGATTTGTCGCTTTATAAGGACTTCGTGCATCCTTTAGGCTGGCAGCGTTCCGCTGTGCGCAAATTTTTAGAAAAGACTTTCAAAAAACATCCGGCCATCAACGAAATAATCTTACGTACACCGGACTATTTCACTTCCAATCACGCTCCGTTTTTTAGGTATAAGTAGCAAAATAAAAATTTTCCAATATTTTTCCCAGCCCTGTCAATTACTTACATTTTATTTTCTAAAAAACACATCAGCGTATTGACAACATCTAGATGTTGTGTTTTATAGAAATAAATAATACTACATGTTGTGATTATAATTAACAGCCCTCTTACTTTATCCCAGGAGCAAAACTTTAATGGAAAAGAAGCCTTACACTCCGATTATTCCGGAATTGACGAAAAATGCGATCACCGTTCTGGAAAGACGCTATCTCAAACGCAACAAAGAGGGGAAAGTTTTGGAGACCCCCGGCCAGATGTTCCGGCGAGTGGCCGATGCTATCGCTGCAGCCGATCTAAAGTTCAATGAAAAAGCCGATACCGCGGCGATTGCGGAAGAATTTTATCGCATGATGACGCAATTGGAATTCCTGCCCAACTCACCGACACTGATGAATGCCGGACGGGAATTAGGGCAGCTATCTGCCTGTTTTGTGTTGCCTGTGGGCGATTCCATGGAAGAAATTTTCGATGCCGTGAAATATACCGCGCTGATTCATAAGTCCGGTGGCGGCACCGGATTTTCCTTTTCCCGTCTGCGTCCGGCTAATGATGTCGTTTTAACCACCACCGGTATTTCCAGCGGGCCGATTTCTTTCATGCGTGTTTTTGATGTGGCCACGGAAACTATCAAGCAGGGCGGCACTCGCCGGGGCGCCAATATGGGCATTCTGCGGGTTGATCATCCGGATATCATGGATTTCATCATGTGCAAGGCCGATAAAAAACAGTTAAATAATTTCAATATTTCCGTCGGTTTAACCGAAGCCTTCATGAAAGCCGTCGAAAAAGATGAAAATTATGACATTATCAATCCCCGCGACGGACAGGTTTCGGGAACGCTCAACGCCCGCAAGGTTTTCCACCGTATTATCACGCAGGCCTGGGAGAATGGCGAGCCGGGAATTGTCTTTCTCGACCGGCTTAACCGTGACAATCCGACTCCGCAAGTGGGAGAAATAGAATCAACGAATCCTTGCGGAGAACAGCCGCTGTTGCCCTATGAATCGTGCAATCTCGGTTCCATCAACTTAAGCAAAATGGTTAAAGACGGCCAGGTTGACTGGACAAGGCTAAAAGAAGTTGTCCACCTGGCCGTGCATTTTCTGGATAATGTCGTAGAGGTGAATAAATATCCCCTGCCGCAGATTGCTCAAATGACAATGGCTAACCGCAAAATCGGACTGGGTGTCATGGGCTGGGCGGATATGCTGATTATGTCAGGCATCCCTTACAACACCGAAGAAGCTATCGAGCTGGCACAAAAAGTCATGCACTTCATCAATGAGCAGGGACACCTCGCTTCGCAGGCGCTGGCCAAAATCCGGGGTGCATTTTTGAATTTCCCAGGTTCTCTCTATGACAAAAAAAGTCAACCGCCGCTGCGCAACGCCACGGTGACCACCATCGCGCCCACCGGCACTATTTCGATTATGGCCAATGCCTCCTCCGGCGTGGAGCCCCTCTTTGCGGTTTCTTATGTCCGGCAGGTTATGGATAATGACATCCTGGTGGAAGTCCATCCTTACTTTGAAGCCATCGCCAAGGAGAGGGGATTTTATTCGCCGGAATTAATGCAGCGCATTGCGGAACATGGAACGCTTCATGGCCTCGAAGAAATTCCCGAGGATATCCGTAATCTTTTTGTCACGGCGCATGATATTTCGCCGGAGGTGCATATCCGGATGCAAGCCGCGTTTCAGAAGCACACCGATAACGCTGTCAGCAAGACCGTCAATTTTACTAATGGGGCGACCGTGCAGGATGTGGCACGCGTCTATGAACTGGCTTATCAAATGGACTGCAAAGGTGTGACAATTTATCGCGATGGGTCAAGAGATCAGCAGGTGCTGTCCATAGGGAAAAAAGAAGAGAAAGCCGTGCCAGAGAATGCGGAAAAAGAAAAAACAGCAACCAAGCGCGAGAGGCCCAAAATCCTGAAAGGCTGGACTTATCAAATGCAAACCGGCTGCGGGCCGCTATATGTTACCGTCAACGAAGACACTACCGGTCTGTTTGAACTTTTCACTACGATGGGGAAAGCGGGCGGCTGCGCGGCATCCCAGAGCGAAGCTATCGGGCGTATGGTGTCGCTCGCCTGGCGTAGCGGCATCCAGGCCCGACAGGTAATCAAGCAACTGCAGGGCATTTCCTGCCATTCGCCTTCGGGTTTTGGTGAAAACAAGATCTTGTCTTGCGCCGATGCAGTGGCCAAAGCCATTCAATCCCATATGCTGGCCAATGGCGGTAAAGTGCAGCATGTAAAACGCTCCTTTCTCAAGGGCGCCTGCCCCGAATGTGGCGGGATTGTCGAGCACGAAGGCGGCTGCGCCGTTTGCCACATCTGCGGCTACAGCGAATGCGCGTGATTCCATCTCCAAATCAAGCGCTACCTTTGTTGGCGTCGTCGTAGGCTTCCTCAGCGTATGAATAGTACGCCTCGTCGCCTCCTCCTAGCCGTCGCGGTATCATCTGTGATTTGGAAATGGAATCAGAGAATTCCGGCAGCTTCTCTAAACAATAAGCTTAAGAATGAAGAAGTCCTGTTAAATCAACTCGAAGAACTGGCCGAAAAGCTTGGAATATTAGTTCGTGATGAAAATATAAACATTGAGGAAACATCGAGCACCGGAGGGCTTTGCCGTCTTGAAGGGAAAGATGTTCTGATTCTGAATTCCCAGGTTACCGTAAAAGAAAAAAATCAAGTTATGATCAAAGCATTGCAGCAGTTTGACCTCAGTGAAATTTATATCAAGCCGGTTATCCGGGAATTATTGGAAGGACATGAGGGAAATTCCTAATTTTAATAGTTGTATTGTTTTTTAGGCATTATGCCCATATATCTAATAATCATGGCCTCATGCTGCTTTTGTTGTGCAAATAGCAAGTTGATGTTCTGGTATGCACAACATTTGTTGCTGGGAATTTAATCAAAATCAAAAGGGCAGGGTTAATTCCACAAACTCGATATGTAACTCAGCCTTCTTCTATATGTTCCTTCGCGGTTTTAATCGCGAGGGCTTTATCTTTAGTGAAAAGCCACCATTGTTGTTTGATAGCGTGCGGGCCTTTCTCCTTGTCGCGGCCTCGGGAATAATACCAGTGGCCAAATCTCTCGACGGTAGAAAACGGATGATCGCGGGTGCAGAGAATGCTGCAAGGACGAATCTCCTTAAAAAAAATTGTCTCGGCGGGTGATTCGTCATTAGCCAAATCAGCTGGTAAAACAATTTGTGATACGTCCAGGCCCTGATCTTCTTTTTTGTCCAGCCATTCTGCAATGTTCATAGTTCATTCCTTCTTTACACGCGAGTAGCCTCTTATTGGTTTACCCGGCCAGTCAGGATAATGGTGCCCTTCATTTGCCTATAGGGTAATTATGACCCCGAACGTGAGTTTTATATCCTGTCCAAGCGGATCGATTTATGCTGGCGGTACAGCAAATAGCCTCCCCAAATTAAGGAGACGATCATAAGCAAAGCTCCTAGATGATTGGAAAAAGCTGCCAGGGTGTGGTCGTAGTTGAGCCATCCCAGGTCTCGCAGGAGGTGATGCCAGTCGTGAAAGTCGGGATTGTCGCTTCCGCTGTTGCCGCCGAGGAGGGTAAGTTGCAGCGCCCGGGCGTCATTGATGTACAGAGCAATATCCATAAAGCTCTGTCCAGTCCACCAAAGTGCTACAGAAGCAGCGAAAGGGTTCCGGTAAAAAAGAAAAGTACCCAGGCAAATGAGGGGCATCACGATTTGTCCGAGAGAGCCACCAAAAACGCCAAGGAAATTGCCGAAAAAACCGAAAATAACATGACCGGCTTCATGAAAGGCCAGATTTACCCCGTGCAGGAAGGTCCGGGCAAAGTAATCGCTGGCCATGGGAGTTGCAATAAATTTCCATCCCCAGATAAAAATGATCAGATAGGCGAGGATCCTGCCTGCCCAGAAAAAGGGGTTTTCTTCCTGGTCGGAACCGCGGAAATAGTCCTTTATCGTACTGGCACATCCGGCTTCCGGCATCGCGTCTGATGCCTTTGTCTCAATTTCCGGCGAGGGTTTGTCGAAGTCTTCCGGTTTCAGTTTGGCAAAAATAACGCCACAGTTAATGCACTCAAGCTTTTGTTCTCCCTGCTTTGCGCCGCATTTCGGACAGATCATTGTTCCATTTCCCACCCGTCAACGAACGAATTAGCCGACAGTCGCAGGACTCCCCGAGCAGCCCTCAGACTTTATCTTTTTCGGCGATAAAGCACTTACGTAACTCCCCGTTTTCCAGCAAGCTCCACATTTTTTCCCGAACTACTTCCGTCAACAGATCATTATTGATAATCATTATTCCTTCGCGGGCCAGTTCATTTAATATTTCCCTGATGTTTGCCGGTTCCTTTTTAGTAATCGTTGCCAGTTGTGGCAGGTGCTCTGTAATTTTTGCTCCGGGATTATCAATGAAATAAATGACAATAGCCATGCGCACCCACAGATTAGTCAACTCTTCGAGAGCGCTATTGGAGTTTTTTAACCGGCGGGAAAATTCTTTGAGCATGTGCAGGGCTACATCCTGGCTTTCCCTCAGCATATCACGGAAAGTATTACCGTCAATAACTGCCAGATGGCTGTGCTCTATCGCGCGCGCCGTCGCAGACCGAGATATATCAATAAGAGCGGCCATTTCGCCAAAATATTTCCCAGGCCCCATTTCAGCTAATACTTTTTTTATCTGGCAATCAACTTTTTCCAAAAAGATACGACCAGACAAGACATAAAACATTTCATGTCCGCTATCACCTTCATTAAAAACAATGCTGTCTTTTTCATAGGCGCGCCCAAATTTTTTAAAGAGACGTTCATCAACTTTCAGGATGCTTTTATGAGGGTTGAGTATTGCTCCTTCGAGCAAAAGAATATCACGGCGCTGATACGACGACATCATTTCCGCACAAAACAGGAAAATTAAAGCAATGTAAAATACGCCGATGACCAGGATGACAACTGCTTCCAGAGAGCCGAAAATAACATCATAGCGGGTATAGTTGGCAACATACCAGGTAAAGAACTGTTTGGCAATTTCCAGGAGCAGGGCGGCAATTGCGCTGCCGGCGACGGCAACGGAAAGACGAATCCTGGCAGTTGGAATTACCCGGTAAACGATAATAAAAAAAAGAGTTGTAATTAAATAAGGCACGACGTAGCGAAGCAGGACGGCGGATACCGCTGAAAGAGAAAATCCCAGACTCTCCATAAAAAGTGCCGGCTGTGAGACGAGCAAAGCAGTGATATAGCTGATGGCTACAGAGGCGATACCCACAATCCAGGCCAGCGGAATCATGGAAATGGCGAGCAGCTTCGCCCGGAAAAAGTTACGTTTTTTCTGCGAACGGAAAATAATATTGAGTGCCGTCGCCATGGAGTCAAAAATTGCAGAGGAAAGCCAGATCAAGCCCAGCACACCGGCCCAGCCCAATAAATTCCTTTTCTTCTCAATTTGGCCGAGTTGCGCTAAAAGTTTTTCCGAAAAGAAGCCACGGCTTATGGCTTCGGTAATGTCCGCTTGAATATGCGGATAAGAATTGAAAACAAATCCGGCAGCAACGATGGTCAGGATGAATAAGGGGATGGCGGAAAGGATGGCATAAAGGGCAATTGCTGCGGCTTGATTGGTGTCTCCGTTGAGGCTGTAATTTTTGACAGCATCAGCTAAAACATCCCAGCCACTGGCAGCTTTGAGCCGCAGATTTTCTAATTTCAGCAGGGAACGAGGAGATTTATTTTTTTTCTCTTTAACCATAATTTATTCCATTATGCGGAATGATAATGCTGTGGAAATATTTGGCATTAATAGTGATCAGATACTTTTGTTTTCCCCTTAAAAATCCGGTAAACGAATATGGTATAACCGATGACTACCGGCATGCCGATTATGGCAATAACGCTCATCAACTTTAACGTTGGCAATCCAGTGGAACTGTTAAATACCGTTATGCTTAAATTTTGATCATTGCTTGCTTTGATCAGATTGGGGAAATGAAATGCGGCCACGGCAAGCCATAAACCGATAAAAGAAAACGATGATTCCCAAAACGGGGCGGAGTCGTTTTCCTTTTTGAGAGAGAAGAAAATTCCCGCAAGCCCCAGCAAAGTGAAAAGAATTGCCACATAGAATACCCAATTGGACGTAAGCCCCGGAAACGTAAATGCCATTGTCATAAAGTAGGCAATTGCAGTTATAAGATTGACCCGCAGCAGAATGCTGACTGCACGAAAAGAGCGCTTTTGTAATTCGCCTTCGGTTTTCATTACGGCGTAAGCTGCGCCTTGCAAGAGAACAGCGGCAAAGCCGGTGATGCCAAACAAAAGAGGCACCGGTCTGAGCAGGGTGAAGAAACTGCCGGTAAATTCCATTTTATTATCTAATGGTACTCCATAAACAACATTACCCAGGGCCACGCCAAATAAAAGCGCGGCAAGGCCACTGCCGACAGTAAAAGCCTTCTCCCAGATAAAGGCTCGCTCTTCATCATTGGCGCGAAATTCCATCGAGACAGCCCGGAAGATCAGCGCGAACAAAACAAGCATCATCGCCAGATAAAAGCCGGAGAAGGCGGTGGCGTATGCGTGGGGAAAAGCCGCAAATAGCGCGCCGCCGCCGGTGATGAGCCATACTTCATTACCATCCCAGACCGGGCCAATGGAATTGATCAGTATATCCTTTTCCTCTTTTGTCTTACCGATAAAGGGTAGTAGCGCTCCTATTCCCAGATCAAATCCATCCAGGAGAGCATAGCCGGCAAAGAGTATCAAAACAAGAACAAACCAGAGAATTTGATAGTTCTGTATATTTTCCATTGATCATTCCTCCGCACCTGTTGGACCATTGATATTAATTACACTGCAGGGCCATTTTTAACAATTTTCATAAACAGCATGATAAACATTATCGCCAGCAGCAAATAAATAAGGAAAAACATGAGCAGGCTGAAAACTATCTCACCTGCAGTAACTACTACTGAGGCGGCATTGGCCGTCTTCATCAGCTTATAGATTATCCAGGGCTGCCTGCCTACTTCCGCGGCTATCCACCCTGTCTCATGAGCGATATGCGGCAATGGTATCAGAAAAGGAAGAATGAGAAGATATGATTTAGCCTCATAGATTTTTTTAGTCCAAAGCAGATACGCGCCGAGCAATCCCAAGGCAATTGCCAGCATGCCTATCCCCACCATGATATGATAGGCCTGAAACGTCAAGTTAACCGGCGGCCAGTTTTCTTTGGGGAAATCTTTCAGTCCTTTTATTTCCGAGTTCCAGTCAAAGTTATATAAAAAGCTCAGTGCCTTGGGTGCGTAAATTCCATATGTCTTTTCTTTTTGCTCATCAACAAATCCCACAAGATAAAGCGGCACGCCTTTGGCAGTGTCAAAATGACCCTCAAGTGCAGCCGCTTTTTCCGGCTGCATGTTGATGACTTCAATGGCATGAATATGGCCTGTTGCCAGTTGCAAAAGCGGAGTGAGGGCAAAAAGAATTATGCCGATTTTCAGCATTGTCTTGGCCGTCTGACCATGCAGGCCTTGTCTTACATAATATCCGGCGATTCCCGCAACCATAATCGCACAGGTCATCCACGAAGCAACTACCGTATGACAAAACCTGATGATCGTTGATGGATTAAAAACGGTATCGGTAAAACTGGTCAGAACAATTTTACCAGCTTCATTTATTGCGTAGCCTGCGGGAGTCTGCATCCAGGAATTAGCGACAACTATCCAGAATGCGGAAAGGTGACCTCCTATGAATACCAGCAGCGCCGCTACCCAGTAAACTTTCGCCGAAACCTTGTTTCTGCCAAAAATAAGCACTCCGATGAATACGGATTCCAGAAAAAAAGCGATTACGCCTTCGGCCGCGAGTATCGGTCCAAAGATGTCTCCCACCGCCCTGGAATATCCCGACCAGTTTGTGCCGAAGGAAAATTCCATGGTAATACCGGTTGCCGCGCCTATTACGAAAATCAGCCCCAGCAGTCTGGCCAGGAAATTGGTGATCTTTTTATAAACTTCATCTTTTTTGATCAAATAAAGAGTTTCGGATATGAGGATGATCAGTGCAGTGCCCAGTGTCATAGCCGGAAAGAGAAAATGGAAGCCTATTGTAAAGGCGAATTGGATACGGGCAAGAAGTAATGCACTCATAGACACCTCCATTTTTTTGATGCTCGACATTATTAGCGAATTGAAGATAACTTATCAACAACTTAATTTTTAAACTGTCGTTGGATGTTGAAGGATGTTCGGCGATCCGGCAAAAATGTGTTGCAAAGGATTATCTGCTAGGCTAATTTAACAGCCATGAAAATGTTACGTTCGATCTTATTGTTATTTGTCGCAGCACTTTTTGTTGCCGCCTGCAACAATGCGCCCACAACCGAAAAAACGGAAAATCGGACAGCTAAAGAGCCCGCCTATGGTGATATTATTGTCAACGGTGGTATCGGTGACGCCAGCAACCTGATTCCGCTGCTGGCCTCCGACAAGCCTTCCCACGATATTGCCGGTTTAGTCTATAATGGTCTTGTTAAATATGACAAAAACATGAATACTGTTGGCGATCTGGCCGAGTTCTGGGATATTTCTGCCAATGGCCTGATAATCACCTTTCATTTGCGCAAAGGAGTTAAATGGCATGACGGCCGACCTTTTACTGCCGCCGATGTCCTTTATACTTATCAAGTAACGATCGACCCTAAAACTCCCACTGCCTATGCCGGTGATTTTCTGAAAGTAAAAAAGGCCGATGTCCTTGATGATTATACCTTCCGGGTAACTTATGACAAACCTTTTGCCCCGGCCCTGATCAGCTGGGGGGCGTCCATTCTGCCCAAACATCTTCTGGCAGGCACAGATATTACCAAGAGTCCTCTCACCCGCCATCCCATCGGCACGGGCCCCTATAAATTCAAGGAATGGGTGGCCGGCCAAAAGATTGTCCTTGTGGCCAATCCCGATTATTTTGAAGGTCGGCCGTATATTGACGGTCACATCACCCGCATCATCCCGGATATGGCAACATTGTTCCTGGAATTGCGCAGCCAGGGAATTGATATTTCCGGATTGTCTCCGCTGCAATATACGCGACAGACGGAAAGTAAAGTATTCCAGGATAATTTTAACAAATACCGTTATCTGTCCTTTGCCTACACTTATCTGGGATATAATTTAAAAAATCCGCTTTTTACCGACAAGCGAGTTCGGCAGGCCATATCGTATGCGATTAATAAAGATGAGATTGTCAGCGGTGTGCTTTTAGGATTGGGAAAACCGGCAACCGGGCCCTTCAAGCCGGGCACCTGGGCCTATAACGGGGATGTAAAAATTTATAACTTCAACCCGCAAAAAGCCAGGGAGCTTCTTCGGGAAGCAGGATGGAAAGATTCAAATGGTGATGGCATTCTGGAAAAGGACGGAAAACCCTTTGTTTTTGAGTTGGTTCTCAGTCAGGGCAATGAAACGCGGCAGAAATGCGCGGAGATAATCCAAAGACAACTGGCGGAAGTGGGCATCACGGTAAAAATCCGGGTACTGGAGTGGGCGGCTTTTATTAATGACTTCATCAACAAACGGCGTTTCGATACCGTCATTCTGGGCTGGACAATTCCGCCGGATCCTGATGCCTACGATGTCTGGCATTCCAGTAAAACCGCGCCGGAAGAATTAAATTTCATCTCTTACAAAAATACCGAGGCGGATGAGATGCTGGAGCGGGGCCGCAGTACTTTTGACCAGAAGGAAAGAAAAAAATATTACGACCGGTTTCAGGAAATACTGGCGGAAGATCAACCCTACACATTTCTCTACGTGCCTGATAGCCTGATTATCATCAATAAGCGCTTTCGCGGAATTGAACCGGCACCCATCGGTCTCGAATATAATTTCATCAAATGGTACGTTCCAAAAGATGAACAAAAATTCGTCATGACGAAATAATAAAGAAATATTCGTGCTTATTTCCGGTCCAGTTCCTTTCTTACAGCGAGGCCGATTTTCTCCATAACATAAGGTTTGCGGACAAAATCCCCGGCGCCCATTTCCTGAGTCTTCCTGATCCGGGCAGTTTCGGAAAAACCGCTGACAATAATTGCCATCTGGCCGGGGTTGATTTTAAGTATTCTCCTGTATGTTTCCAGGCCGTCAATTCCGGGTTCCATAATCATATCCAGAACGACCAGGTCAGCTTTTTTGTTTTTGAGGTACTCAATTGCCTCTTCTCCACCCGCAACAGCTTCTACCTGATACCCCAGCCTCCCTAACATACTGATCGCCAAATCTCTCTGTTCCTTTACGTCATCTACGATCAGGATGGATTCACCATTGCTCATATAGGAATCAGGAGATATGGCCTTTTCAGCTTTCCCCATTTCCTCTCTGGTCACGGGGAAGTAGAGGTTGAAGGTAGTTCCTTTGTTTTCCTCACTTTGTACATCGATGTAGCCATTATGATCTTTCACTGTTCCCCAGACCACAGCCAGGCCCAATCCTGTTCCGCTTTTCCCCATTACTTTCTTGGTGTAGAAGGGCTCGAATATTTTGCCCAGGTCATTCGCGGAAATACCCGTGCCCGTATCGGAAACAGTTAAAACCACATAATCGCCTTCCTTCATCTCGTCATAACCCTTGATGGGTTGATCCAGGTAGCGGTTCTCCGTTCTTATTGTCACTTCGCCTTGAACGGACAGGGATTCTGCGGCATTAGAAACCAGATTCATTATGGTTTTGCCTAAATGGATGGGCGAACCTTTGACGTTCAGAAGTCCATCTTCAAGCACAGTCGAAATTTTCAAACCCGGATGATAGAATTTCAGCTTCTCCAACTCCGGTGTCCGGAGATAATCGGAAACGATTTTGTTCAGATTGACTACTTCCGAAACGTTTACACCTCTCCTGGCCAAAGTTAAAAGATCCTGAATGATTGCCGCACCTCTGATGCTGGATTGCAGGATGTTATCAGCATATTTTTGCAGGGAACTGTCTTGGGGCAGTTTTTCTACAAGCAGTTCCGAAAATCCGACCAAGACCCCGAGAACATTATTTAGGTCATGAGCGACGCCGCCTGCCAGAGTGCCCACAGCCTCCATCTTCTCTGCGCGGCTTAAACGTTCGGCTAACTTTTTGCGTTCCGTATTATCACGGATACATTCTATGGCGGCAATTATATCGCCCTTGGAATCGTAAAGAACGGATGACGTGCCGGAGAGATGAACGTCACCAGGTGGCAAATTCGGTGTATAGGCTTCGCCCAAAAGGATATCTCCGATCCTCTGCACATCAGTGTATTGTTTTTCCATCTCCCTGTCCGGGCGAAGGGCAAGATCAATGAGTATTGGTCTTCTTTTCCCATAAAACGGCAGTGCATACTCGTAGTTGCCTTTCCCGAGCATATCTTCTTTCCTGACGCCGGTCATGGCTTCAATGGCCCTGTTCCAGGCGATCACCTTTCCTTCATGATCGACAACCAGGGTGGAATCGGGAAGAAATTCAATAATGTTTTCCAATCTCCTGCGGGATTCGTGCAATTCCTGCTCTACCTGCATGCGGATCGTGATGTCTTTGGACACTCCATGAAGTTCGGTCAAAACACCCTGGCTATTACGAATACCGGTTATGATAGTCTCCATCCAGCGGGTTGAACCGTCTTTATGATAATTTTCTAATACAAGGCTTACGTTCCTGTTCGGGTCACCATGACCCTGCTCTTCGCGGGCAAGCTCTTCAGCCAGTGCCTCCAGCGCCGAAGACAAGGAGGGCGGTGTGAGTTGTTGATCGATGGTCTGATGCATCCGTTCTTCCTGGCTGAATCCAAGAACTGTCTGAATGGAGGGCGAGACATAGAGCGTCCGCAAATTCATGTCGGCAATCCATACAATATCGGTCATCTTTTCGGTAAGGAGCCTGTACTTTCTTTCGCTTTCCCGCAATGCCTCTTCCATTTGCCGGCGTTCGGTCGTATCGCGGGAAACGCCCAGAAAACCGGTGGGGATGCCCTGCCCGTCCCGGAGAAGCGTTATGACCGTATCTGCCCACAGTGTGGAGCCGTCCTTGTGGTAGAATTCCAATTCCGCTGTCACGGAGATATCTTCTTGGGGATTGGCCAGTCTTTCCGGAGAGAGGTTTTTTTCGATCAATTCCAGAGCCATCCGGAGCGATTCCGGAGTCATATGCTGCTCCAGAGAAAGGCTCCGGAGTTCCTCCAGGGTGAAGCCGCGTTTGCGCTCGACCGACGGAGAAATCCAGACGGTCTGCAGGTTCATATCCATCAGCCAGACAGTGTCGCGAACGTTATCAGTGATCAACCGGAATCGCTTTTCGTTTTCCTGCAGGGCTTCCTCGGCTTGCTTCCGGGCGGAGACATTACGGATAAATCCGCCAATGCCTTTCCTGTTGTTTCCCAGTTCAACAGGGAACTTGAGGGTTTCATAAACCTGATCGCCGACAATCTCTACCGACGTGATTGTGGACATTCTTGCCAGGGCTTCCAGGTCTGTTTGGCGGCATTTTTCTGCGGCAGCCGGTGGCATCAGTTCGAAATCGTCTTTTCCGATTATCTCCTCTTCCGTTTTGCCCATATATGCCGAAAAGGACTGATTTATTACTATATTGCGGAGTTTTTCATCTTTCAGGAACACAATGTCCGAGGTAGCATTGATAAAAGTTCGATAAAGCGCCTCGCTCTCCCGCAATGCTTTTTCCGCGTGCTTGCGGGCGGTGATGTCCCGGATGATTCCCAGGGCATGCCAGTCATCTTCAATTTGCAGAGCGGAAAGCGACAGCTCGATAGGAAATTCTTCTCCATCCTTCCGGCGGGCCTGAAGTTCGATGGTTTTATCCGTTACTGCGCCCTGGCCGGTTGTTTTAAACCTGCCAAAGGCCTCATGGTATAATTCCAGGAAACGCTCAGGGGCAAGGAGATGATGCAGGTTTCTGCCAAGAGCCTCCTGGTTTGTGTAGCCGAAGATATATTCCGCTGCCGGATTCCAGAAGGAGATGCAACCTGCCGGATCCATCATCAATATTGCATCCTGTGCCGAATCGGCTATGGCGCGTATTAATGAGTCGCTCTTGCCCAGCTCTGCGAGGGCTATCTCCCGTTGTGATTCGGCCTGCTTGCGGGCGGTGATTTCCGTGATCATGCCGCAGATCCCCTTGACTGCGCCAGTGTCGTCGCGTAAAGGGAATTTAATGGAGATAAAGAACCGCTTTCCGTGCTCGTTTTCGAGGATTTCTTCTTTTTCCAGCACTGATCCTGATTCCATGACTTCCAAATCATTCTGGCGAAATTGTCTGGCTGCTGGTCCGGGAAACAATTCTTCATCCGTTCGGCCGATAGTATTCTGGCGGGTTAATCCCGTCACTTCTTCCCATTTGTGGTTGACTTGCTCATAACGTCCCGCACGATCTTTGATACAGATAAGAGCGCCGCTATTTTCAATCAGATCGGACAGGAAGCGGTGGCTTTTGTGCGATTCCTCTTCTTTCAGCATTCGATCTGCTGCCGAGCTTTCCATCTTCTGGATTTGCTGTTTTAATGCGGATATTTCTTTGAGTAATTCTTGATTTGTGCCGGCTGGATCTTTCATGTGGTCTTCCTAATGATAATCAACGAGGCTAATAGGCCAAGATTTCAAAAATACTATAATGAGTATGCCCGAAAATGCAATATATCACTGAGAAACGTAGTTACTATAATTAATTACGTTATGTTAAGGAGTAGCATTTCATGACATATCAATCAGGCAAAACTGTTTTCCAAAGCACTGACATCAACGGAATCCATGTCCTTGACGTTAGATTTGAAATGCTGAATACCAGTGGATATTTCTTTTACGTTGGCCGGTGAAGTAACAATACAGGGAGTCATGTTGGCAAGTTTTTCGATGTCTTTGGAGAAATAATCAAAAAAACCGGTTATCATGGTTTCGACGATGCCGGCAGTAGTTAGAGTGCCACGGTTTTCTCCGGGCAGGTCAAAAGCAAAATTATTCAACAGCATGCCGTCAATGGCACCGGCAATTTCATAAGCGGAGGTATAAATCCGTTCGTAATTAAATTCGGTATGTGGTCCCAGTCCGCAAAGGAGTAAGATTTCCGTACTGATTCGTCCGGGAAACGGAATAATAACTTTTTCCTGAAATTCACCGCGGATACGTCCCTGTTTCATTTCCCGGGAAATAAAACCATTGAGACGCCAATCAATAAATCCGCAAATTCCGCGCGGCGGTCTTTCATCGGAAAAAATACCCAGTGCCAGGCATTTATGCCCGGGCAGATCTGGTGATTCAGTCGAGAGGATTACTTGCATTTTCCTTTTCTAATTTTAAATTAATGGCATCCAAAATGCCGTTAATAAAAGCCCCCGAATTTTCCGAACCGAAAGTTTTGCCCAGATCAATTGCTTCATTTAACGTAACTTTGGGTGGAATATCCGGGCAGTAAAGAAATTCAAACACCGCCAAACGTAAAATACTGATATCAACTTTGGGCATCCGACTCAACGACCAGTTATCCGAGCAGCCGGCAATCAACCCATCGAGTTCAGCTCTGTGGCTCCAGGTTCCTTCCACCAAAGACTCGGCAAATTCCTTGGCTTCTGGCGGGGCAATAAAATTGCCCCAGAAAAGATCCAGTGCCTTCTGAACATCCAGACTTACAAAATTAAGACTGTAAAGAACCTGTAAGGCAACTTCGCGTGCCTTTCTCCGTCCGTGCATTAAAACCTCAAACTTCTACAGCAAGCTGCCGGGAATAATTTATAACTTTTTAAATAGATCTACCATTTCTATTGCCGACAAAGCTGCATCAGCACCTTTGTTGCCTGATTTCGTTCCGGCGCGTTCAATAGCCTGTTCGATAGTGTCTGTTGTCAACACACCATAAACCACCGGAATTTCCGCTTCCAGACCAACACTGGCAATGCCCTTGGATACTTCGGCGCTGATGTATTCGAAATGAGGGGTTGCTCCGCGAATAACTGCTCCCAGGCAAATAATTGCGTCAAAACGGGCGCTTTTAGCCAATTTTTTTGCTGTCAGGGGTAACTCAAAGGCGCCGGGTACTTTATAAATGACGATGTCTTTATCGTCGGCGCCGGCGCGGATTAATGTGTCGATGGCTCCTTCAATTAACCTGCCGCTGATAAAATCGTTAAAACGGCTGGCAACAATGCCAAACTTCATTCCCTTGGCAACAATTTTTCCTTCCACTATTTTCGGCATGATAATTACCATCCTTGTCTAGATTTTCAAAAAATGACCCATCTTGTCCTGCTTGGTTTTCATATAGCGCATATTGTTTTCGTTAGGGACGATTTCTATGGGAACTCGTTTAGTGATCTCGATTCCATAGCCTTCCAGCCCGACGACTTTCTTGGGGTTGTTGGTCAGTAGTTTCAGCTTGCGCACTCCCAGGTCAACGAGAATCTGGGCTCCGATGCCGTAATCCCTCAAATCCGGTTTAAATCCCAGAGCGAGATTGGCTTCTACTGTATCCTGTCCTTCTTCCTGGAGCGCATAAGCTTTAATTTTATTCACCAGACCGATTCCCCGGCCTTCCTGGCGCATATAAACGATTACGCCTTTGCCTTCTTTTCCTACCATAGACATCGCCCGGTGAAGCTGATCGCCGCAATCGCAGCGCTCCGATCCAAAAAGATCTCCGGTCAGGCACTCCGAATGTACGCGCACCAGCACTTCATCATCCTCGGTAATGTCGCCTTTAACCAAGGCTATGTGTTGCCAGTCGTCCGCATCATTTTCATAAACAATAATTTTAAAATCGCCGCCGAAGCTGGTGGGAATTGTTGCTTCTGCCATTCGGCGAATGAGTGATTCATTCTGCATCCGGTAATCAATGAGATCGGCGATGGTAACAATCTTTATATTATGTGTTTCGGCAAATACTTCCAAATCGGGCATCCGCGCCATTGTTCCATCATCTTTCATGATTTCACAAATTACACCGGACGGAGTCAAACCAGCGATCCGGCATAAATCCACGGAACCTTCCGTTTGGCCGGTTCGAACCAGAACACCACCTTTGCGGGCAATAATCGGGAAAATATGTCCCGGGCTCACTAAATCATCGTGTTTGGCTGCGGGATTAACTGCTGCCTGAATCGTTGTGGCGCGATCCGCCGCTGATATGCCCGTGGTAACTCCATTGCGCGCTTCAATAGAGACTGTAAATGCCGTTCCGAAGCGTGCTTTGTTGTCCTGAACCATCGGCCGGAGACGAAGCTTGCCCGCCAACTCTTCATTAATGGTTAAACAAATCAAACCGCGGCCCTGACGAGCCATGAAATTAATTGCTTCCGGTGTTACAAACTGCGCTGCCATGCAGAGATCACCTTCGTTTTCCCGATCTTCATCATCAACGAGAATTATCATTTTCCCGTTGCGGATATCATCAATTGCTTCCTGAATACTGCTGATTGCCATTGTCTTTATTAATCCTTAATTTATTTCATGAAACCATGCTTTGCTAAAAAGTCATTATCTATTCCAGAGGAAGAATGCAATAATTTTTCTACATACTTGCCCAAGACATCAGTTTCAATATTGACCCACTCCGCTTCTTTTTTCATTACTAAAGTAGTATTGGCCGCCGTATGCGGAATTATATTAACATAAAACCGGCCTTTTTCAAGCTTGTTCACGGTGAGGCTAACTCCGTCGAGAGTCACAGATCCCTTCTCCACGATATAGCGCGACATTTTATCATCAATTTCTACCGCCAGTATAATTGATCCCGACTTTTGTGTCCGCGAAAGAATTCTTCCGGTAGTATCAACGTGTCCCAGAACAAAATGGCCACCAACAAAACCGCCGACGCGCAAAGACTTTTCCAAATTTATTTTATCGCCGGCTTTCAAATTCTTCAGCGTTGTCTTGGTGAGCGTCTCAGCCGATACATCGGCGTTGAAAGTGTCTTGCGTTTTGGCTGTAACTGTCAGACACGCGCCATTAACGGCAATGCTGTCACCGATAGCAACATCAGTCAAGATAATATCGCTCGCAATTTCCAGGACAGCATCGGCCCCTTTCATTGTCAGGCGCTTGATTTTACCCTGTCCTTCCACGATTCCGGTAAACATATAATTATTTCTTGTCCTTGCTCAACATATCTTTTAATTCCGCAATAAACTCGCCAACATCGCGGAATTGCCGGTAGACAGACGCAAACCGAACATAGGCAACGCCATCGAGCGCCTTGAGTTGATCCATGACCTTTTCGCCGACAACAGTGGAGGGAATCTCTTCACCCTGGAACTCCTGACAAGCCTGTTCGACGTTTTCGACAATTTTTTCCATTGCATCCATACTGATTGGACGCTTTTCACACGCTTTCATCACCCCATTGCGGATTTTCAGACGATCAAAGGCTTCGCGGCGACCGTCTTTTTTCACCACCATGGGCAGGATGTCTTCAACAAATTCATATGTGGTAAAGCGCTTGCCACAACCAAGGCATTCCCGGCGGCGGCGGATGGCCTTGCCGTCTTTGCTAATCCGCGAATCTATAACCTTGTTTTCAGCATTAGCGCAAAATGGACATTTCATGACTTTCTGCCTTATCTAGAGTTGTTTCACGATGATGTCAGCCTCTTTGAGCATGTCTGTAGCCAATTTATCGGAATAGCCGTCACGAATTACGATGCGGACGATGCCGGCATTGATAATCATTTTAGCACAAATAACGCAAGGATGATTGGTGCAGTACAGAGTAGAGCCTTTCGTGATAACTCCATGCAATGCCGCCTGAATAATTACATTTTGTTCTGCGTGCAGGCCCCGGCACAATTCATGTCGCTCGCCGGAAGGAACATTAAGCTGCTCACGCAAGCAGCCGATTTCCAGGCAATGTGTGAGGCCGGACGGGGCACCGTTGTATCCAGTAGCCAGAATGCGGCGATCGCGTACCAGACCGGCACCGACGGCCCGCCGGCGACAGGTGCTGCGCCGGGAAACCAGCTCAATGATATCCAGAAAATACGTGTCCCAATCAGGACGCTGCTTAACCATTTCCGGCTGAGCTTTAATCGCTATTTTTTCCCCTGCCATTTTTTCCCGCCCTGCAAATGACGGGCTTTACGCCCGCTGCTGTTCTGTAATTATTTTATTCTCTGCTGATATAGCGGAAACTGGGCACAGAGTGTTTTGACTTGCGCAGCCACAGCCTGAATTTTATTTTCGTCGTTTATATTCGCAATAACATCGGCAATATAAGAAGCAATCAGTCGCATTTCATTTTCTTTCATGCCGCGGGTGGTCACTGCGGGTGTGCCAATGCGAATACCACTGGTAACCTGCGGTCCCTGAGTATCGAAGGGAATACCGTTTTTGTTCACTGTGATGGCGGCACGGTCAAGCGCTTCCTGTGCTTCTTTGCCGTTAACACCCTTGGCGGTTAAATCAACCAGCATCAAATGATTGTCCGTTCCACCAGAAACAAGACGGAAACCCTGGTTTTTCAGTTCATCGGCCAAAGCCTGGGCATTTTTCAGAATTTGCTGCTGGTACTGCTTAAATTCCGGTAACAGCGCCTCTTTAAAGGCAACAGCTTTAGCCGCAATAACGTGCATAAGAGGCCCGCCCTGTGAGCCGGGAAAAACACGGCTGTTCAAAGTTTTGGCATAAGCTTCTTTACACATAATTAATCCGCCGCGCGGGCCGCGCAAAGTTTTATGCGTTGTAGAAGTAACATATTCACAAACCGGTACGGGAGTCTGGTGAAGTCCTACCGCCACCAGTCCGGCGATATGGGCAATATCGGCCATGACGACGGCGCCAACTTCATCGGCTATCTTGCGGAAGCGCGTAAAATCGAGAGTTCGGGGATAGGCACTGGCGCCGACAATAATCATTTTCGGTTTATGTTCTTTGGCTAATTTTTCCATTTCAATAAAATCAATAGTTTCCGTATCTTTGTCCACGCCGTAGGGAATAATCTTGTAATATTTGCCGGAAAAGTTGGCCGGGCTGCCGTGTGATAGATGGCCGCCGTGTGATAAATTCATGCCCAAAACAGTGTCGCCCGGCTGGAGAGCAGCAAAATAAACAGCCATATTCGCCTGCGTTCCGGAATGCGGCTGGACATTAACACTATCGGCGCCGAAAAGCTGTTTACAACGCTCAATGGCCAGATTCTCCACGATATCGACAAATTCACAGCCGCCGTAATAGCGTTTTCCGGGATAACCTTCGGCATATTTATTGGTCATGATGCTGCCCTGAGCTTCCAATACAGCTTCGCTGACAAAATTCTCGGAAGCAATAAGCTCCAGTTTGCCTGCTTGCCTTAATGTTTCGAGGTCAATGGCGTGTTTTACTTCCGGATCAACTTTTTCTAAAAAAGACATGAGAACAAATTCCTCCTGCAGTCACTAATCGTGAAATTTTTTGAATACTAAAACCGAATTGACACCGCCGAAGCCAAATGTGCTGGACAAGGCTGTGGAAATTTCTTTTTTGCGGGCGACATTGGCAACGTAATCAAGATCGCATTCGGGATCGGGATTATCTAGGTTGATCGTGGGCGGTATAATGCCTTCGGATAATGCTTTCACGGCAAAGATCGCTTCCACGCCGCCGGTTGCACCCAGCATATGGCCGGTCATCGACTTGGTGGAGCTGATCATAAGCTTTTGAGCATGTTCTCCGAAAACGGTTTTGACAGCCTGTGTTTCATACAGGTCATTGAGCGGTGTTGATGTTCCGTGAGCGTTGATATAATCAATATCATCCGAATTTAAAGAAGCATCTTTCACAGCAATAAGCATGCTGCGGGCGGCCCCTTCGTGTCCGGGCGGTGGTGCGGCCATATGAAAAGCATCGGATGTGCAACCATAACCGGCCAACTCCGCATAAATACGGGCTCCCCGTTTTACAGCAAAGGATAGTTCTTCCAGAATGATAATGCCGCAGCCTTCGCCGATAACAAAACCGTCACGGTTTTTATCAAATGGTCTGCTGGCTTTTTGTGGCTCGCCATTCTGCACCGATAATGCCCGCATGGAATTGAAACCGCCGACAGCCAGAGGAGTGATTGCTGCTTCTGTGCCGCCCGTAATCATGATATCGGCATCACCGTAGGCAATTGTTTTATAGGCATCACCGATGGCCGATGTGCCGGCCGCACAAGCGGTAACTGCACAATTGATCGGACCCTTTGCCCCAAAACGGATAGATACATGACCCGCTGCCAAATTGGCCAGAATTCCCGGTACAGCAAAAGGAGAGATCTTCCGGGGACCGGAGGCAAGGAGAGCTTCTTTTTCATGTTCCATTGTCGCTAATCCGCCAATGGCAGAACCGATAATCACGCCGGCTCGCGTTGCTGTTTCCGGGGTAATTGTTAGGCTAGCGTCAGCCATGCCCATTTCGGCCGCTGCCAGCGCATAAAGAATGAAATCATCGTAGCGGCGAACTTCTTTTTTATCCACAAACTGCAGCGGATCAAAATTTTTTATTTCGGCAGCAATCTTGGTGTTAAAGGAAGTGCTGTCGAATTTTGTAATCGGGCCCACGCCGGATTTGCCCGCAATTGCACCTTCCCAGGATTCCTGAGCGGAATTACCCAAAGGGGTTAATGCACCGAGGCCGGTTACCACGACTCGCCTTTTCATTGGCTTAAACCTTGCTAAGCTCGTAAAGATCTAAAAAAATACCTGACAGACTAATTAATCCCTTTGTTTTTGAGAAAATCAATAACATCTTTAATCGTACGAATCTTTTCCAGTTCCTCGTCTGCAATTTCCAGCCCGAACACTTCTTCCATTTCCATGATCATCTCAACCAGGTCCAGCGAATCTGCTCCCAAATCGTCAATAAAAGAAGCTTCCAGGACGCATTCTTCACGGGTCACATCCAGTTGCTCCATAACAAGTTTAATTACTTTTTCCTCTAATGTCATGCCCAATCCTCCTCAATTCGATTATTGCATTAAAAATTGAATTATGTGGTGCTCTTACCTTTTTTTAAAAAATAATTCCTTAATTTTTTCTAGTGAGCCAAAATTTCCGCAGTTTTATACAGGGAAGTAATATCTTCGACACAATGTAATTTAATATTTCTATTTATCCTTTTAATTAAGCCGCAAAGTGTTCTTTTGGGGCCGATTTCAATAATTGTTTCCACACCCAGGTCCGCCATTTTTTCCACTGTCTGCCGCCATTTCACCGGAGAAACAATTTGCCTCAGTAAAAGCTCGCGGGCATTATCCTTCGTGAAGAAAATGTCGGGATTAAAGTTCGGGATCACCGGAGTGATGAAATTCTTAAAATCGATCTTATCCAGATTTTCAGCAAATCGATCGGCGGCATCCTGCAACAAACTGCAATGACAGGGAACGCTGATCGGCAACAGAACCGTCTTCATGGCGCCTTTTTCTTTTGCTGCCTTCATTACTTTTTCCACCGCGCCGGTATGGCCGGAAACGACAACCTGCTGGGGTGCATTATGAATCACCAGAGAAACATGCCCTTGGGCGCTGTTTATTTGGCTGCATATTTTTTCTACGTCATCATCATCCATCCCGATGATTGCTCCCATTGCACCTGCACCCGGGGGCAGGGCTTCCTGATGATAACGCGCCCGTGCCTGTACTAACGGGAAAACATCATCAAATCCAAAAGCCCCGGCAGCATAAAGAGCACAATATTCACCAAGGCTATGTCC
>CAIVQG010000061.1 GCA_903907985.1 uncultured delta proteobacterium | reverse complement strand
TTAAACTTCGGCAAAAAGCCGGTAATGGCTTCTCTTGTCTGCGCAGTGGCAGCTTTCACGCCTTCCTTCGCGGAATGAATGGTCAAACTGTTCTTCAACGCAATATCAATGCTTGCTTCTAAGGTCAATAGCTCTGCGGCATATACCAAATTAGAAATCAAAATAATTATAATACATTGAAGAAAAACCAATGGAAGAATTTTATTTTTCATTTTGTTGCAACCCCCGTAAAAACACTTCCAGGATAAAATCTTTTCTGGAACTCAGTGATGTCTTTGCCGGAAACAACATCCAGTCTACTGCCGAAAACCTTATCAAGCCAAATAATACACTAGCCACATCACGCGCAGGGAAAGGGCGCAAAAAACCGCTTTTTATACCACTTTTTAATTCATTTTCAATGAATGTCAGGTGCTGAGAATAACCATCGATAATTTTCTGCCGCAGTGAAGTCATTACCTCCGATGGAGCAGCATTTTCACCTCGAATAAATAACTTACAAAAATCTGCGTTGTTTTCCACAAACTGAAAGTGTGCGGCAATAATCATCTCAATTTTTTCGGCAATGCCGGAAGTTGCTTTCACCTTTTCTCTAACTTGTTCATGCATCAGATCAAGTTTTTCACTGAGCATACTGCAGTATAGATTTTCTTTGCCCTCAAAAAACTGATACAGGGAACCAATGGAAAAACCGGAAACATTGGCAATTTCCGCCATCGTGACATTATAAAAGCCCTTGCTGGCAAATATTTTTTCCGCCTGTTCCAGTATCTCCGCCCGTCGCACTTTAAATTCGCGCTCTTTGCGTGCTGATTTCTCCATCCTGACGTCCCCGCTAGCTAACTGAATGGTTATTCGTTTTTTTGAATGAGCGCTCACAATATATAATAATTATTTTTTGTCAAGGGAATTGTCCGTATATTTTATTGATTTGCTGCTTTATCATTGAGGGCCTATTACTGCCTGATCAGACAGAACAATTGCACCTTGGACACATAAGGCGGAAGTGTTTACAGTCATAATATACTATACACTCAAATACGGCAGCTCTGTTACCCTGTTTTATTACTCGACCAAAGCCTCTTTGAGCTTTTGCGCGAATTTTCTATCTTCAAACACTTTTTCAATGGCATCGGCCAGGGCAATATTAATTTGTTCTTCGAGACGAGCTTCAGAAAAAGAAACATGTTCGAGCGAAGTATTGCTTTCCACGGAACTTCGATACAGTATCTTTCCTTTTGCCGCATCAGCAAGCACAAGATTCAGCTTCATTACTGCTTTATAAGAATCCGTGGGAAATCCCTTCCGGCAGGTCAATTCCATCTCTTCTATCTTTCCGCCGATAATAAGCTTGCTACTAATTTTTGGCATTGTTTCTTCCTTTAAATCCCATTGTCCGGCATCACCGGATATCTCATATCCGGCTTTGATCAAGTATCCCTTTATGCCGGCAGCAACAGCCTGTGTCGGTTTTGTATATTTGGGCAGCACCACTGTTTTCACGCCGTTTTTCTCCACAACCCGCCCGATAATCATTGGGGCATCTCCCTTCCGGACATCAACAAATTCGGCTATGGTAATGACGGCATTACGCCCTTTCTGCTCATTTTTCAAATATTCAGGTATATTGGCTTTTCCGGCATCATAATTCATATTGACACTGTGGAGCCGCGATGCGCAACCGGTTATTCCCAGACAACAGACCAGCAATACCAGCACTACAATGCCCAACAAATTATTTCCAGATACTGACAATCTAATTTTATTCATATTTTCCTCTCCTTTATATTATGCATACTTCAGCAAATCGTTTTACATTTATATCCTCACCCAGGGCAATAATTCTGTCACCACTGGCAATAACGTAACTGGCTTGCGGATTAAAAATCATCTTTTCCGTATCTTTTTTCACAGCCACAATAATCAGGCCGAAACTCTGACGTACTGCCGATTCTTCGAGCGATTGGCCGATAAGTCGCGACCCGTCACATACGGCAACCTCCTCCATACGCAATTCTAAACTTTGCCGCTGAGTGGTAATTTCAATAAAGTCGAGCATTGCCGGACGTAAAATGGCCATGGCCATTCTCGATCCGCCCAAAGTATAAGGAGACATGACCCTGTTGGCCCCGGCCCGGATAAGCCGGTGCTCTGATTCTTCTTCTTCTGAACGCGAAAGAATATATATTTCCTGGTTCAGCTCTTTCGCGGTTAAAATCACATAGAGATTTTCCGCATCCGTCGGCAAAACACAAACTATCCCTTTTGCCCTTTTAATCCCTGCTTCAATCAAAGTTTTATCCTGAGTCGCATCTCCCTTGCAATAGATAAAGCCCTCATCCTGAATTTTCTGAATTATTTCCGGGTTGTTATCCACCACGACAAACGGCATCTTTGCACCGGCTAATTCGCGGCAAATTAATAATCCGATACGCCCGCAACCGCATATAATGTAATGATTGTTCATCTTACCGATCATTTTCTGCAATTTTCCCCTCCCCAATATTCTGCGTAAACGGCCTTCAATGATAAGCTCTGTAATTAAGCTGAATGAATAAAGCATCGTGCCTACGCCAAAAATTATTACCGCAATAGCGAATATTTTCCCGGCGGCAGTTCTGGGCGTAAAGTCACCATACCCTACGGTTGCCATTGTGGTAATGGTCGTATAAAAAGAATCCAGGACACTCCAGCCTTCAATTAAATAAAAACCAAGCGTACCGGTAATCAATACTGTAACCAATATCACGAGGGCCAATCTCAGTTTATGTGTAAGTATCAAATTATCTCTTCTCCCGTATCTTCCATTATAGTCTTTAGATGCGGTATCATAAAAGCCATTGCCTGCCGTCCTTCATCAATGGCCTCGGCGGCACGATTAAATTCCAGAAGACCGATCTGGGAAAGCCGCGGCGAGATGAGCATATCCGGCGGATCACCGGCGAGCCGCTGCTTGGTCATGCGATCCTGCACAATATTCAAAGATGCGGCGATAACATTAAAAATGGAATGTTCATCTTCCAGCACTTTTTGCTGTGCCCCTTTACCCCTGGGCAGAAAGTTTTTACTAAAGAAGCCGGCAAACTTGCCGGTTTCTTTTTTACCGGCTCTACTGTTTTTATTTTTTTGTTTTCCGCGATTGATATACCGAGGCAAACCGATCAGATCGGAATTAAGATTTACGGCAATAACAACATCAGCACCCATTGCCCGGCAAAGCGATACCGGCACCGGATTAACCAAACCACCATCAACCAGCCAATGGTCTTTATACTTGCAAGGGGTAAATATGCCCGGCATGGAAATACTGGCGCGAACTGCATCTATTAATGAACCATCCTGCAACCATATTTCCCTTCCGGTCATAATGTCCGTGGTCACTGCTCCAAAAGGTATGGCCAGGTCTTCAATATTGGCATCGGAAAAATTCTTCCGAAAATGATTGGTGATTTTGTCTCCTTCGATAAAACCGGAACGCAGAAAAAGTAAATCCATAAAGCCGATAATATCAGTCCAGGTAAGCGAGCGCACCATTTTTTCCAGGCCATCCATATAATTTCCAGCCAGCGCACCTCCGACTAAAGCCCCGACGGATGTGCCACAGACCATATCAATATGAATATCAGCTTCCTGCAGGCTTTGAATAACGCCGATGTGCGCCCATCCCCTGGCCGAACCACTGCCGAGCGCCAAACCCAGTTTTTTCAATCCTTATACCTCCGGAAGACTCAGATTTATTGGCGTTGTTATACCTTAATCAATGCTTTTTAAGCAAACCATTTATAATATTGCCGATCTCTCCTGGATTTTTTAAGATACGAATTGATGGTCTTGTCAAAAGTCTAATGCTGTGATTGCAGGAATGATGTTTTTCGATTTTTTACGGAGTTATCATAAATAAGACTTGATGAAATTCCATGACGGCGGATGAGTTGGGCAGGAACGATCATCCCGCAGCAGTTTATTATTCCCTGCTCCTGGAATTGTCAAATTTCAGTGGTCCCCCGGCAGAACAGGGAGACCACTGAAAACAAAATTATTCTTTGTAGAGATTTTCCAGCATATCCCCGTATTTTTCCAGGACCACCTGGCGTTTGAGTTTCATGGTTTGGGTAAGCATACCATTATCCACGGTAAAATCTTCCATGATAAAGGCAAATTTACGGGGAATTTCGTATGATCCAATTGTTTTTTTAAGATGGTTTTGGACCTCAGCGGTTAACAAATCTTTAAAGTTCTGGCCCGCAGGATTATTAGGATCGAAAAGATCTTTGGGCTCGACGGACAAATTCAGCTCGGTAGCTATATTTTGCAATAATTTCATGTCGGGCACAATTAGCCCCACGTTATAGTCACGCCCGGCCCCGGTGATTACGACATTTAAAACCCAGGGCAAAACCTTCATTTCCAACTCAATGGCATCCGGATGGATATATTTACCATTGGCAAGTTTATACTCTTCCTTGAACCGGCCGGTGATGAATAAAAAACCATCATCATCTAAGCGTCCCCGATCCCCCGTGCGCACTCCGCGCATTCCGTTCATTTCTATTATTACTTCTTTTGTTTTTTCCGGTTTGTTGTGGTAGCCGATCATACATTGCGGTCCAAAACAAATGATCTCGCCATCATCACCGGACTCACCGGTGCGTGACCGATCAATCACGACTTTGGTTTTATTGATCGGTTTCCCGACCGATCCCAGGCGATTTCCCATCAACGGGGAGTTAACGGTAATGGCCGGAGATGTTTCGCTCAAACCATAGGCATCAAAGGTCGGAATCCCCACATCAATAAAGAATTTGGCAACCTCCACGTTCATAGGGGCACTGCCCGTGACTGCACATTCCAGGCATCCTCCAAAGCGGGCGCGAATCTTTTTTAAGACAATGGCATCCAGGATTTTATATTTCAAACTCTCCTTGCCTGTTTCCCGTTTGAGCTTTGCCGCCGCCAGCGCTGCTTCAAAGAGCTTTAATTTTAAGCCGCCTTCTTCCCTCATTTTGGCCCAGACCCCATTATAGACCTTATTGAAGACGCGGGGCACAGATATCATGAAGGTCGGTTGGATTTTGGGCAAGTCCTCAATGAGAGTCTCGACCGACCCCATAATTCCAAGGGAAGCTCCCTGCCTGATAAAACCATGCAAATCAGCGGTAATCCCGAAAGAGTGCGCCCAGGGAAGCATGGAGATGCAACGGCTTTTTTCGGTTAAGTTTGTAAACCAGGCCAAGCCGCCTTTGACATTTTCAGCCAGATTGCCATGAGAAAGAAGGACTCCTTTTGGTTCGCCCGTTGTGCCTGAAGTATAGATTAATACGGCAATATCTGTGGGTTTAGGACGGATAGAAGGTACTGGTTTTGCCGCCCCTATCTTCTCTATTCCTTCCATGGAGTTTTCCCCGGAACCTTCGATCAGGATGAGTTTTTTCAGTGTGGGAATCTCGGCAGGGAAATTTTTCACTTTTTCCAACACTTCCGGCTTGGATACAAGCAGCACCTTGACTGCGGCATCCTTCACAATATATTTCCACATCGTCAGCAATTCTTTTTCATACATCGGCACATATGCGGCGCCTAAGCCCTGAGTGGCAATCTCTCCGATCAGCCATTCCTTGCGGTTATTGGCTATTATCCCAACGGTGTCTCCTTGTTGAACACCAATCGCTGATAATCCCGCCCGCAAATTATTCACCCGGGTGGCGATTTGACTGTATGTTACCCATTGATACACCCCGGCGCTGTCTTTTTCGCCAATCAACAGATTGTTGGGGTATTTAGCGACACTATTCTCAAAAATCTCCACCAAATTGTCCGGGGCCTCATACGTGTTTTTATACTCACCATACTCAAAAATCGCCATACTCTTCACCCTCCCTTTCGAATTTTTTTCATGCAAACCGCTGAAAGCTTAATGCAATGGAGCAAAACACCCTTATTCGGTTTAGATAAGCCGCTATCCGGTAGACTTCTGCATCGACACATACTATGAATTTTACAGTTGTTTCTTTTCCTGGTTTAGAAATAAGAATTGCGATCTTTTATATTAAGGAAATCCCGGCAACAAAATTAAGTTTCTTTCCGTTTCTTAAGCGCCAGAGCGGCCATCAATCCTTTCTCACGGATAACCTTGAAGGCCAGACCCTTGTCTGTTTGGTGGTAGAAACGTTTGGCGTATTTCTTGAGCATTTTTTTGTCTATCTCGAAGCCCAGACCAGGGCGGGTAAAGGGCTCGAGCATGGCGTTTTTGTCGGGAATGATTGGTGCGATGATGCCCTCGCGGAATTCCGGCACCCAGGAAGGCTCCTCCAGCGGGTATTCCAGCGGGTGGGTATTGCCCCTGTCGGCCAGCACCAGGTTCCAGTTGATGTAGAAACCGATGCCGTTGGTCCAGGTGTGCGGCGAATACTCGCGGTTGTGCTGGTGGCAGGCGTCGATGACCTGTTTGACCTGCGCGATACCTCCGGCAAAGACGGCGTCAGGCTGGTAAACGTGGAAGCAGTCCTTCTCGAGCATGATCTTTATCTCGTCCCAGCCATGGTTAAGCTCAGCACCTGATATCTTGACCGGGGATACCTTCTTGAGTGCTGCCAGGCCATCGTAATCGTGCCAGTCCAGCGGTTCCTCCAGCCATTCTATCTTGTTGTCGGCACAAGCCTTCGCGAAATCGGTGGCGCGCTGGAGATCCCAGGCCGGAATATGGTCCACAATGGAAACAAGCCATCCCTGGTTGGCGTCCACACCCAGGATGGGACCGTCGCCCACTCCCTTCCGGACCTCTTCAATGAGCCGGACATCGTCCTTGAATTCTCTGGCCTTAACCCGCAGTTTGAAAGTTTTAAAACCGCGTTCCTTCATGGCCAAAAGTTCATCCACACGCTGTGCCGGTTTGTGCAATTCACCGAATGAGCAGTAAGCCTCGATAGGCCTGGCGTCCCCTCCCAGCAGTTCGTAGACCGGCTTGCCCTTGGCCTTACCGATGATGTCCCAGCAGGCCGGCTCTATCCAGTAGTTCAGCCAGCCCAGGAAACCGGCCTGCCTAAGCAGGCTTTGGATGCGGTCGATATCCATGGGGTCGGCGCCGATGATGTATCCTCCCAAGAGTTCACCCACTCCCTGCCTTTCTTCACCCATGGCAATGCCGGCGGACCAGCCTTCAATTCCCTCGTCTGTATTTAGTCTGATAAGTGTGAAGCGATTATGTGTCTGGGGGTAGCCCGGTATCCATGTTGGCCAGAAGGTATGTTTGAGCGGGATATGGACGTGGTAAAGTTCAATCTCATTTATTTTCAAAGCGTATCCTCCGAAAATAATTACCTGTAAATATTTACTTTCTGACAGTATTATCTATGAAATTTTTTTACTAAGATATTGTTTGTCCGATAATGAACTATAAAATTGTCGGCCTTGTATGTCAAGGTAATCTTAACGCCCGAATGTGAGTTTTAGTTTAAATTATCATTGGGCGTGAGGCGCTAATTGACGAATACCGAAAAATATGCCAAATGACGATAACCTTAAAACAGAATTAAAAAGAAACACAAACTTGTGGATGAAGTTTCTAAACAGGAAAGGAGAAGACAATAAATGGCGGACACTGATGGAATCAAAGAAGCTAAAATGTTTTATACCGATATACCACAAAAAACGGAGGGCTTTTTCCTCAAAGGGTCAAATTCCCTGGATTGGGGAATGAAAAACAGGCTGGCGCGAATATTTAATCCAGTCTCCGGCCGGACGGTTATGCTCGCCATCGATCATGGTTATTTTCAGGGACCTACCACCGGCCTGGAACGGGTCGATATCAATATCCTTCCTTTAGTGCCATATGCCGACACGCTGATGCTGACGAGAGGAATTCTGCGCAGCGTTATTCCGCCTTCCACTTCTCAATCTATTGTCCTGCGTGTTTCCGGAGGAACCAGCATCCTCAAAGAGCTGTCCAATGAAGATATTGCCGTGAATATTGAAGAATCCATCCGTTTAAATGTCTGTGCCATGGCTGTCCAGGTTTTTATCGGCGGTGAGCACGAAAAAGAGTCCATTATCAATATGACGCGGATGGTCGATATCGGGACGCGTTACGGAATTCCTACGCTCGCCGTAACTGCCGTAGGCAAAGATATGGCCCGCGATGCCCAATACTTCCGGCTGGCTTGTCGGATATGCGCCGAGCTTGGCGCCCACTATATCAAAACTTACTATGTCGATGACGATTTCGAAACCGTCACCGCATCCTGTCCCGTGCCGATTGTGATGGCCGGTGGCAAGAAGATACCGGAATTGGACGCCCTGACTATGGCCTATAACGCGATTCAGAGAGGCGCCGCCGGCGTCGATATGGGGCGCAATATTTTCCAGTCGGAAGCACCGGTGGCTATGATTAAGGCCGTGCGGGCCGTCGTCCACGACAACGAAACTCCGAAAAAAGCATTTGAACTATATGATACTCTAAAGGCTGAAGGGAACAGATATTAATTTAATGAAAGTTGCTTACTGGTACAACAACAAAGATATCCGGATAGAAGAAAGACCAACTCCGGTACCTGGACCGCACGAGATGCTGGTCAAGGTTATTTCCTGCGGCATCTGCGGCAGCGATATCGTCGAATGGTACCGGCTCCCGCGAGCACCGCTGGTGCAAGGGCATGAAATCGGCGCCCAGGTTGTAGCTCTCGGCGATTCTGTAAAGAAATATCACCTTGGCGACCGGGTATTTATCGCCCCAAAAGTGCCCTGCCGGAAATGCTTTTATTGCCAAAACGGTCACTATCCCCAATGCTCAGAGATTAAGGAACGGCTTCCCGGTGGATTTGCCGAATATATCCTGGTTCCGGAAATGCTCGTAGAAAACGGCACCTATCTGCTGCCTGAAAATATCACTTACGATCAAAGCACCTTTATTGAACCTCTGGCCTGCGTTGTCCGGGCGCAGAGACTGGCGGGCATAAAAAAGGAAGATTCCGTGCTGGTGATCGGCTGCGGCATGTCGGGACTGCTTCACGTAATACTCGCCCGGGCAAAAGGGCGCCAGGTAATCGCCGCCGACATTAACAATATGAAACTGGGGTTTGCCGCGAAGATGGGCGCCGACATTGTTATCGATGCAGCACATAATATTCCGGAGCAGCTGGTTGCAAAAACCGGCAAAAAGGCAGACGTCATATTCTTATGCGCCTCGGCGGATTCGGCTCTGGAACAGGCCTGGAGCAGCGTAGATAAGGGCGGCACGATTGTACTGTTTACCGTTCCCGAACCGGACAAGAAGGTCGTCGTTCCCGTCAATGATTTCTGGATGAAAGAAATTACCATTCTTACTTCCTACTACTGCGGGCCACCTAATATTATCGAAGCGATGCAATTGATAGAATCCGGTAGTATCGTCGTGGATGATCTGGTTACACACCGGCTGCCGCTGGCGGATATTGCCAAAGGTTTTCAATTGGTAACAGACGGCCGGGAATCGATCAAAGTAATTATTAAACCCAATGAAAAAAGTATTTCTTGAATCAGGAACATTCAGGAAATTTGTTTCGTCATGTTAAAAAGAGAAAGTGAATCGTCGGATAGATGCGATCTTTCGACTGTTCATCAACAAATACATTGACAAGAAATGACTATTATGTTTTTAAAAAACCAGTCAACCGCCTCGCAGCAGGCTATCGAGGCATGAAATGAACGTCATTATATCGCAGCAAGCTGCGGAGAATTAACGCTCGTCCCGCAACAGCGGGATTAAATTATTAATTGGAAGATCGATGAACGTCCTCTCAGAAATTAAGAAATATTTTGGTAAAAAGCAGGGCATAAAGCAAGTGGGGAAGCCCATGGTTGTGAGGACGTACGTGTACTGATTTTCGACACATAATTTCTTTAAGGCCATGGGATTTCCCCATGGCCTTTTTTTTGTCCTGAGGGGACATCTTTGATAAAAATAAAAACTACTACTTAGGAGGACATATGCAAACACAAAATTGGTCGGGATGCCATGTACCCATAATAACCCCTTTTAAAGACGATTATTCTATAGATGAGGCCGGACTGCGCAAGCTTGTTAATCATTTTATCGAGGAAGTAAAGTGTGACGGCCTCGTTCCCTGTGGAACGACGGGAGAATCACCTACGCTGGATAAAGAAGAACACAAAAGGGTCATCAAGATTGTAATTGATGAGGCCGCCGGAAGAGTCCCGGTTATGGCCGGAACAGGATCAAACAATACAAAGGAAGCAATAGAGATGACTAAATACGCAGAAGACGCCGGAGCTGCGGCCAGCCTACAGGTATGCCCTTATTACAACCGGCCTACGCAGAGTGGCTTATTCAGACATTTTGAAGTGATTGCCGAGGCAACCAAAATTCCGCTTTTCATCTATAACATTCCCTCACGGACAGGACGACTCATTGAAGCAAATACAATGATCGCTCTTGCTGATATTGACAATATCATCGGAATGAAGGATGCCTGCGGTGATCTGATGATCACCATAGAGATAATCCGGGCGACACGAGCCGGCAATAAGAAATTTTATGTTCTATGCGGAGAAGACGTCCTGACGTTTCCGATGATGGCCTTAGGTGGCGACGGAGGCATCTTGGCCGTGGCTCATGTTATTGGAAAAGAATATTCCAGAATGATTAATTTATGCCGGTCGGGGAAATTTGATGAAGCACGGGATATTCATTTCCAGACTTTGCCTGTAGTTTCGGCTTTGTTTATTGAAACCAATCCGGTTCCGGTTAAAGAGGCTTTGGCCATGATGGGACTGCCTGCAGGGAAATTACGACTGCCGCTCGTTTCTTTAGCACCGGAAAACCGCAAAATATTGCACAATGTTCTGGAAAAATTCAATCTACTGAAAGAAAGCTGACAATTAGGACAGTGCTTATAGACCCAAAAACATTACTACAAGTCGCCTCATCATGAGGTGGCTTGTAGTATCTTAGCCTTTATTCTAAGACAGAATCAACTTGCCAAAAATGACAATTTGGCATACTGAAAAAGAACAGGAAGGCATATCTGCTATGAAAGCTTATGAACAGATCGGACGCCGGCTCCAGAAAGCCCGCGAGGAAGCAGGAATGAGCCAGGACGAACTGGCCAGGATACTGGGTTATACCCAGTCGTCATTCTCCAATTACGAGTTGGGAAAAAGGCGCCTTTATTTTGCTGATCTTCAGCGGATAGGAAAGATACTGGGAAAACCCATTACGTATTTTCTGGATGATGGGGACGAGGATACCGAAGGAAAAACTGATTTGGAAAAGATCATGCGGGAGCCCTATCTGAAGGACATCCTCTATGCATCCCGTGATTTGAAGCCGGCCCAACGCAAATCCATTCTGGATTACATTCTCTGGCAAAAGAGCAAGACAGGAGGCGCCAAATGATTTCCTTTGAACCCACACAAAAGCAGCTTACCATGCAGGCGCATTTCCAGCGTCTGGCCCTCGAACGTTTGCAGCCCCTGTCCCTGCATATCGACGCCGCCGCACCGGGC
This sequence comes from uncultured delta proteobacterium, assembly GCA_903907985.1. GTDB lineage: Bacteria > Desulfobacterota > Syntrophia > Syntrophales > Smithellaceae > MVRV01. Next base: position 4,698 of record CAIVQG010000061.1, on the reverse strand, counting down.
AGCATCGATCCTGATTATCTGGGCATCATCGCCGAGGAAAACCTCAATGCCTTTCTCATTCCGGAAAAATACGGCGGGAAACCTCTGGACCGTATAAGCCTGGCCCTCCTTTTCGAGGAACTGGGAGCAGGCTGCGCAGGATTTGCGGCTGTCTATGCCCAGACGTTTCACAGCATTGGCGCTCTGCTCATCGGCGGTTCCGAGAAACAGAAGAAGCAATTTTTTCCCCTCCTTCTTCCGCCGGCAGGCCATGTCGCCGGTTTTTGCGTAACCGAAGAAAAGAGCGGGTCGAATACATCTTCCTTCGCCACAGTTTTCAGCCGGAAGGGAAAGTCCTTCCTTCTGCGCGGTGAAAAAAATACTGTCATTAATGCGGGACAGGCCCGGTTTTACGTCGTCTGGGCCAACGAAAAAGGCACCTGTAATCGCGCCGGAATCAGCACGTTCCTGATACCCGAGAAAACCGGAGGTCTGAGTTTCGGACCATATCACGACAAACCCGGCTTCCGCGCTGCACCGACGGCTACGGTTCATCTCGAAGATGCCTGCATTCCCGAAGGAAACATGATCGGTCCGGCTGGCAGCGGTTATCTTCTCCTCATGCAGATTCTCGACTGGGGCCGCGCCATCAGCGGCGCCATTGCCGTCGGACTGGCCCGCACGGCCATCGAAGAAGCCATCCGTTTCGCCAAACAGCGCGTCATTTGGAAACAACCCATTATCAAGAACCAGAGTATCGCCTTTTGCCTGGCCGACCTCGTCACGCAATTGGAATCAACCCGCGCCCTCGTCTGGAAGGCCTGCCGTCTTATAGATCTGGGCAGGGATCATACTGTCGCCTCCTCCATGGCCAAACTCTCTGCCAGCGAACTGGCCGTGCGCGCTACAACGGAAGGTCTATTGATTCTGGGTCAGAGCGGCTACAGGCGACTGTCCCTGATGGATAAAATCCATCGTGATGCCCTGGCCTTCCGTATCGCCGAAGGGACAAGCCAGATCCAAAAGCTGATTATTTCCGGCCAGCTGTAATTCCTGCAGCAGAATTTGTAAAAATAACGCCTTGACAAATATGGCTTATTGTCATATTCAAATATAACGATATGTTGTGGCAGGAAAGAATACACTCCCTGAGGGTGCCTTTTTTTTGCTCTCTGCCATGACAATACGTCATATTGCACCATGACAAAGACAACCATGTTCATGATGCAACGCGGATCATTCAAAAACGGAACAAGGCCCAATAGCAAGCCTCTTTGATACCCGTCAAAGAGAGTTTGACAAAATAAACCTTTTAAGGAGGACAGTAATGAATCTGGTTGGATTGTTAGACAGCACAGCGAGAAAGAATCCGCATCGCGACTGCGTACGTTACCAGGGACGCGGCTATACCTATGCGAATATTCTCACAGCGGCAGAGAAGGCTGCCGGATTATTCCAGAGTTGGGGATTGAAGAAGGGCGACAAGGTGGCCATCATGAGCCTCAACACGCCCAGCTTCATCATCGCCTTTTATGGCGCTCTTAAGGCGGGCGGCGTCGTCGTGCCCGTCAACCACAAACTGATGGGCCCGGAAGTGGAATATATTCTGCAACACAGCGAAACAAAAATATTTCTCTTCGACGGAGTCCTGGCCGATGTGGCCAGAAAGCTCACCGGAGGTTCGGTCCGTTGTCTTTCCCTGGACAGTCCGGTGGAAGGATTTGAACAACTGGACACGCTTCTCGATAAAGCGCCGCCGTTCCAGCCTGTTCCGATTTTTGACGAAGATTTCGCGGAAATTCTCTACACATCGGGAACAACGGGAAAACCAAAGGGTTGCCTGCATACCCATCGCGGCGTCATCATGAGCGGCGTTACGGGGGCATTGACCCTGAAATTCGATGAAGACGACCGTCTTCTCATGGCCATGCCGATCTGGCATTCCTCGCCCCTGAACAACTGGTTCATGGCCGCCCAGTATGTGGGCTGCACAACAGTCATGATCCGCGAATACCATCCCCTGCACTTCCTCCAGGCCATTCAGGACGAAAAATGCACCATCTATTTCGGTGCTCCGATTTCCTATATCATGCCCATCCAGATGATTCCCCATTTTGATAAATTCGATCTTTCCTCCATGCGGGCCTGGATTTACGGAGGCGGACCTATCGCCGCCGATACTGCCCGGATGCTCATGACGAAGTACAAAACCGATCTCTTCTACCAGGTCTACGGCATGACCGAATCGGGTCCGACGGGAACAACACTTCTCCCGAAAGATCAGGTCCGCAAAGCCGGCTCCATCGGTCGTTGCGGGCTTCCCGGCTGCGATGTGATGGTCATGAAATCGGAGAAGGAAGCGGCAAAGCCCGGCGAAGTCGGTGAAATATGGCTCAAGGCCGACAGCATGATGAAAGGATACTTTAAAAATCCGGAAGCCACGGCGGAAGTCTTTACCGCAGGTTGGTACAGAACCGGCGATGTGGCGCGTCTGGACGAGGACGGCTACCTCTTCATCGCCGACAGGACAAAAGACATGATCGTCACAGGCGGGGAAAACGTATACTCCAAAGAGGTCGAAGACGCCATCGCCACCCATCCCGATGTGGCGGAATCCGCCGTTATCGCCGTTCCCCATCCGGAATGGGGAGAAACCGTCGCCGCCATCGTCGTTCCAGCCCCTGGAAAAACCATGACCGCCGAAGCCCTTGCGGCATTCCTTGCCGACAAACTGGCCAAATACAAGATCCCCCGGGCGTTCAGGTTTGTGGAGTCTATACCCCACACTCCATCGGGCAAGATCATGAAATACAAACTGCGGGAAAATTATCAATAACGTAAACCTTGTGCGTACACTGATGTCCGAGGGGACACCCGATACGCACGGCAACAGGAAAGGAGCATAAAATGTTTGACTATTTATTGAACAAGGAACAGCTGAAAATCCGGGATGAAGCCCGTGATCTTGTCAAGTCGGTGCCCCGTCAGATGATTCTGGATATGGACGCGGACATAATCAAGTTTCCCAAGGAATTTTTGCGCGAAGCGGGGAAACGGAATCTGCTGGGTTGCCGCTATCCGCAACAGTGGGGCGGACGGGGCATGGACTGGGTCACGACGGCCATGCTCATGGAGGAAATCGGGACCCTCGGTTATGAATTCGCCTGCGTATTCGGCGTAGGTGCCGAACTTGTCTGCGATGCCATTATTCTCCACGGTACGGACGAGCAGAAGGAGAAGTACGTCAAACCTCTTCTCCGGGGCGATCTTTTCGCCGCCGAATGCCTGACGGAGCCCCGAGGCGGTTCCGACTTCTTTGGAGCGACGACGAAGGCCGAAGACATGGGGGATTACTTTCTCCTCAACGGACAGAAACGTTTTATCGTCGGCGGCGAGGGTGCGGATTTCTTTCTTCTTTATGCCAAAACGGACTTCGATCCCAAAACCAAACCCCAGAAAGCCCTGACAGCGTTCATCGTGGACCGCGGACCAGGCGTCGAAACGAAATATCTCTATGGCCTCATGGGATGCCGCGGCGGCGGTACTGCCCGCCTTGTCTTCAAAGACGCAAAAGTGCCCAAGGCCAATATTCTCGGCAAACTCAACGGTGCTTATGACGTTTTCAACACCATGATGATCCCGGAGCGACTTGGCACGGCGGCAATGACCATCGGCGCCGCACGGCCGGCCCTCGAGGTGGCGACGAACTACACCGCAAGGCGGAAGGCCTTCGGGCAGATCATCGCCCAGTTCGAAGGGGTCAGCTTTCAAATAGCCGAGGCGGTGATGCTCCTCGATGCGGCCCGCGCAATGGCCTACGTGACGGCCTCTGCCGTGGATCGCGGCGTGGACATGAACCGCGTCCGGCGCATGGTTTCGGAATCGAAAAAATTCATCACCGAGTCCTGTCAGAAGGTCGTTCACAACTCCATGCAGGTTTGCGGCGGAATAGGCTACACAAATATTCTGCCCATCGAACGCATTCACCGCGACGTCCGTCTCGCATCCATCTGGACGGGAACGAGCGAGGTCATGTCCATGATTACTGCCCACGAATGGTATCGGGAGTACTTCCTGGCCAAGGCGGCGGGCTTGACCCGCGAGTGCGAACTGGACGCGGCGGAAGCCCAAGCCGCAGATGAAATTATTTACGAATAATAATAAACGGGGGAATCAGGACGACCGCAGGTGTGTCGCCTTGATTCCCCCTTCATGTTCTGCAATTACACCACCCTAAAGTTTTAGCTCATCCCGGATAGCCATGCCGATCTTTTCCATGACATAGGGCTTTTTGACATAGGCACCGGCTCCCAGTTGCTGAGCTTTCTTGACTCGATCGGTTTCCGAAAAACCGCTGACCAGAATAGCCTTCTGCTGCGGGTTGATTTTGAGAACTCTTTGGTAGGTTTCCAAACCATCGATGCCCGGAGACATGATCATGTCCAAAACAAGAATATCGGCCTTGTTTTCCCTGAGGTATTCTACCGCCGCTTCACCACTGGATACGGCCTGAACCTCATAACCCAGCTTTTTAAGCAATCCGGAGGCGACTTCGCGCTGCTCGGCAATATCATCAATCACCAGGACTGATTCCCCAGTGCCCAGGTATCTTTCAATAGGAACTTTCTGCTGAGGCATAACCAGTTCCTCCCGTGTTACCGGAAAGTAAAGTGTAAAAGTGGTTCCCTCTCCAACTTCAGTTTGCACATCAATATATCC
>CAIVQG010000060.1 GCA_903907985.1 uncultured delta proteobacterium | reverse complement strand
TTTTAGGGGCGTACAATCGCTTAGCAGGCGATCGCTTTCGGCCACTCAGCCATCTCTCCGTTTTTGTTTTACTGTTCATTTTCATTAATGCAGAACTGTTTTCAGTTCGTCATTATTAAAGCAAGGTCATAATGTTATCTTAACACATGTCCTGAAATTTATGGCGGAGGGAGCAGGATTCGAACCCGCGAACCTTTCGGTCAACGGTTTTCAAGACCGCCGCCATCGACCACTCGGCCATCCCTCCATATTTACTATGTGTATCTTCGGATACTTTCATCCGATCTTTAGCCAACGATTGTCTAACAACCGGTAATCCTCTCAACACCTCTCAGGTAATGCTGTAAAACCTCTGGAATCAAAACCGATCCGTCCGCCTGCTGATAATTTTCCAGAATTGCGACGACAGTTCTACCCACAGCCAGCCCTGAACCATTTAAGGTGTGAACAAATTCTACTTTGCCGCTCTCTTCACGGCGAAAACGGATCGACGCGCGTCTCGCCTGAAAATCTTCGAAATTACTGCAGGAAGAAATTTCGCGGTAGGCGTTTTGCCCCGGCATCCAGGCTTCCACATCATAAGTCTTGGCAGATGAAAAACCTAAATCCGCCGTACAAAGGCTTACCGTCCGGTAAGGAATACCTAATCTTTTCAGAATTTCCTCAGCATTGGCGGTCAGTTTTTCCAGTTCATCGTAAGATGTTTCCGGCGTTGTAAACTTGACCATTTCCACTTTGTTAAACTGATGCTGGCGGATTAAACCGCGCGTATCCTTGCCATACGAGCCGGCCTCGGACCGAAAACAGGGAGAATAAGCCACATAATAAACAGGCAGCTTCTTTTCCTCCAGAATTTCGTCGCGGAAGATGTTGGTCACCGGAACTTCCGCCGTCGGAATCAGGTAATATTCCATTCCTTCAATTTTAAAAAGATCCTCGGCAAACTTAGGCAGCTGTCCGGTACCGGTCATGCTTTCGCGATTCGCCATAAACGGCGTCAGGACTTCCGTATAACCATGTTCCCCGGTATGTAAATCCAGCATGAAATTAATCAATGCCCGTTCGAGAGCCGCGCCCAGACTCCGATATAAAGTGAAGCGTGCCCCGGCGATTTTCGCACCACGGGCAAAATCCAGAATATTTAAGTTTTCACCTATTTCCCAGTGCTCTTTCGGCGCAAATCCCAAAGATGGTTTTTCACCCCAACTGCGGACAACAGGATTATCTTCCGACCCCCGCCCCTGCACAACTGATTCATGCTGAAGGTTCGGCACGGTCAGGACAAAGGCATTGAGCTCTTCTTCGGTAACCCGCAGACGGTCGTCCAGTGCCTTAATTTTAGCGGAAACATCACTCATTTGATCGATTAAGGAAGAAGCATCTGCTTTCTTTTTCTTGAGGTCGCCGATTTGTTTGGAAACATTATTGCGCTCGCTGCGCAACGTTTCCACATCCATCAATATATCTCTGCGCTGAATATCGAGAGAGACAAAACGGTCAAAATCAATAGATTGACCTCTTTGAGTCATCTTTTCACGGACGAATTCAATATTTTGTCTTAAATATTTAATATCCAGCATGATTTAACACCAGAAGCTTATCTTAATAATTACTCTATAAGAACGAGGTGACCTATCACTTTGAGCCACTTAAGTCAATATTTTTGTCCTTATTCCAATTCTAAATCAAGCGCTATCTTTGTTGGCGTCGTTGTCGGCTTCCTCAACGTATGCAAAATACGCCTCGTCGCCTCCGTCTAGCCGCCGCGATATCATCTTTGATTTAGAAGTGGAATTATTTGGCGGTCGTCAGCGATTTAATCTTCTTTTTATTTTCCCGACAATACTATGAATTTCCGGACTTTTTAGCATGTAGGCACTTATGAAGAATGTGGCAGCTCCTGCAATAACAGTGCTGGTCAAATAAATCAGCCTTGTTTTAAAGCCGGCGCCCGTGTCCCAGGGCATGAAGTACTCAATCAGTCCGATGGCAGCCAGCATCACGACAGAAGATGCGATAATTTTTAAGATCGCTTTGTAAAAAGCCCGGTCAAAATAGGCTCCAATTTTTCTTTTCAAAACAACTGCCAGAATCAAGACGTTGACGGCTGCGGAGAGGGAACCGGCCAGGGCAATACCATTATGCTTTAAAGGATACATCAATGCCAGGCTGGCCAGTACATTGACAATCAATGTGATAATGGCTGCTTTCATTGGCCATTTGGAATCCTGAAGTGAATAAAATGCGGAAACAAAAACGCGGAGCATCGCAAACGCCCAAAGACCCAGTGCATAACAAAATAAGGCCTGACCGGTATAAATCGTGGCCTGAGAATCAAAAGCACCACGCTGAAACAGGACCGAGATAATCGGTAAGTTCAGGGCCATTATGGCAACCATCGCCGGAATGGTCAAAAAGAGCATCAGTCGCAAAGAGAAGGAAATGCCGGATTTTAACTCATCCATCTGACCCGCGGCAACATGTTTGGAAAAGCTCGGCAGCGCTGCCGTTCCAATGGCGATAGCAAAAATGCCCAGCGGGAATTCAACGATACGGTCGGCATAAAAAAGATATGTAACAGAACCGCTGGGAAGCAGGGAGGCCAAAATCGTTCCCACAAAAACATTAATGGTGCCTACTCCCGCACCTAAAATTGCCGGAAGCATCAGTAACCCGATTTGTTTTATACCCGGATGCCGCAGATTGAAGCGAAATCTGAATTTGACGCCGAATTTCAACAGAGCCGGCCACTGCATGGCCAGTTGCAACACACCGCCGATCAATACACCCACCGCCAGCGCCGTGATAGGTTGGGCAAAGGTATTGTACAAAAGCAATGCGGCCGCGATCATGGCGATATTGAGCATCACCGGAGATAAAGCCGGTGCGGTAAAATGCCGGAAGGAATTTAAAATACCCATGCATAAGGCCACCAGGGCAATAAAAAAGATATAAGGAAACATCAGGCGGTTTAAAAAGACAGCCAGCTCAAATTGTTCCGGTTTGGCAATAAAGCCAGGTGCAATCAATCCAACAATCAATGGCGACAGGAGAATGCCCAGCACCGAAACAGCGGCCAGAATGGCGGAGAGAATGGAAAAGGTGTTTTGGGCCAGATCCAGGGCTTCCTCTTTTGTTTTCTTTTGCAGGTACTCGGTAAAAACCGGGACAAAGGAAACGGTAAGCGATCCTTCACCCAGCAGGCGCCGGAGCATGTTGGGAATGCGGAACGCCACCCAGAAAGCGTCAGTCATCCAGCTCGCACCGAAAAAAGCGGCGATCACCATATCCCTGATCACGCCGGTTACCCGGCTGACTAAAGTCGCGGTGCCCACAATACCGGCCGCTTTGGCTACATTTGAATTCTCGTTGTTTGCTTGTTCCATGATAATGGTCTTCTTTTCACGTCTATTTCAAATAGCTTGGAAACTTACTATAAATTAAGAAACAGATTATTCGGGGGAAGCTTCAGGGCAGCAGCACTTTGCTGCTCTAGAACACCTTTTATTTTCTTTTCCAATTCATCCTTGGTTATCTCTTTAATTAGTATTGTTTTCCGGCGGGATGTCTGTCCGGTCAATATTCCTATCTGACCTTTTTTCAGTCCGAGCTCTTTGGCTAAAAGCTTGATACAGGCATCATTGGCCGCTCCTTCCACCGGCGGAGCGGTGACTTTGACCTTCAATGCCTCGTCCTGCTGGCCTGCAATGCCGGCACGTTTTGCGCGGGGGGTTACTTGAATATCAAAAGTCAGGCCGTTTTTGGATTCTTTTACAGAAAAAGTCGCAATCAAGAAGATTTGCCTTTCCGACAGCTATTATAAACGACGGGCCAGCCCAATTATTGATTCCACCAAAAAATACTGCAAGAAAAGGATTACCAACATGACAATGATGGGAGAAATATCGATTCCCATGTTGCGCAAGGGCAATATCCGGCGAACCCGACTCAACACCGGCTCGGTTACGCGATAGAGCAGAATGACGATTTTATTATAGGGGTCAGGGTTTACCCAGGAGATCAATGCGCGGAAAATGATAATCCACATATAAAGTGTCAAAATAATCTCGAGAACCTTGGCCAGGGCAATAATAAAATTACTAAGAACAAACATACAAACCTCTCAAATATCTAAGACATTTCAGGAAAGGGAAGAGGCAAATTCACTCAATGCCCTATTAAATTCCGCCGGTTTTTCCAGCATTACCATATGCCCGGCACCTTCGATCAGACATAATTTTGCACCATTAATGCCGGCAACAATACGGCGGGAAAAATCGACCGGCGTCATTTTATCTTCCATGCCGCAAATGATCTGCGCCCGCATATTTATTTTACCTAGATCATTGGTTAAATCCAACTTGTCACATGCAGACAAATCGCCATACAGAACATCAACATTGGCCTTGGACATGCTTTCCTTTAAAGGATCAAATAATATCGGTCTGTTTGCTTTAGCCAGAGAAAATTTGCAGATCATCTCGATAGCTAAGGCGGGATTTATTTTTAGACCGGCGAGCAAATCAGGATTCACGGGCATTTTTATGCCGCCACCAACCGGAACAATGCCAGCAATATCCTGCGGGTAGCGCAAAGCATATTTCATTGCCATGGCCGCACCCAGCGAATGACCGATCAGCACCGGATTTTTGAGCCGCAAAATATCCAGCAGCTTTTTGATCCAGAAACAGTATTGATCAACGTCGTTTTCGCCTGTGCCCGTCGATGAACCATGACCGGGAAGGTCAACGGCGACAATATTAAATTGCTTATGCAGCTTGGAGTATTGATGTGCCCAACAAGTGTGGTCGCTGCCGGAGCCGTGAATAAAAACAAGACTCTGCGGATACACTCCCAAATCACCGGGATTGATCCAGCAAGCTATTTCGCTGTTATCGATACTGAATTTTTTTATCATAAGTTATCAACTCCTTGAAAATTACTATAGCAAAAGCATAATTTTATGCAATGGAAGAATATCATAATTCCGTTTTCCAATCATAGATGATAGCGCGGCGGCTAGGAGGAGGCTGACAAGGCGCATTTTACACATCCGGTGAGGAAGCCGACGACGACGCCAACAAAGCTAGCGCGAGATGTGGAAATGGAATTTAAAAGCTGATTTGTGTTGACATAGCAATGATGTCTTTCGTATAACTTAATAACCGAAAAGGCGGGGGTTATTTTATAAAAAACGGAGACTAACGGAAATCGAAGGAGATCGACACATGCTCAAAGGGGAAAAAATCGCAATTATCGGTGGCGGGAAGATGGGAAGCATCATCGCCCAGGGCTTAATCTCCCGGAAACTTGTTTCTCAAAAAGATATCACAGTTACAGATATTGATGCGGCCCGTCTGCAAGCGATCCGCTCCGAGCTGGGCCTGCAAGCATCCGATGAAAACAAGGAAACGGTCAAGAAAGCCGGCATTATCATCCTGGCTGTAAAACCGCAAAATATGGCTCAAACATTAAAAGAGATTGCTCCTGCTGTTAACAAATCAAAAATTGTGATTTCCATTGCTGCCGGTATTACTACCGGTTTTGTGGAAGGCTATTTAACCAAAGATGCTCGTGTCGTCCGGGTAATGCCCAACACTCCCGCGCTGATTTCAGCGGGGGCCACGGCGGTAACCAAAGGAACTAATGCATCGGCTGCGGACATAAAACTGGCGCGAGCCATCTTTGATGCCGTAGGAATTACCGTTGAGGTGGAAGAAAAGTTAATGGATGCCGTAACCGGATTAAGCGGCAGCGGTCCTGCCTACTGTTTTGTTATGCTCGAAGCACTCTCCGATGCCGGTGTGCAAATGGGGCTGCCGCGGGACTTGGCATTAAAGTTGGCTGCTCAAACGATGCTGGGCTCAGCGCTCCTCTGTCTTCAGGGGGACAAACATCCGGCACAATTAAAAGATATGGTGACATCACCGGCCGGGACTACTGCGGCCGGCCTTAAAATGCTGGAAGAAGGGAAAATCCGGGCGACGCTGATCTCCGCTGTGGAGGCGGCAACAAAACGTTCGCAAGAGTTGGCTGCCGGAAAATAATTTTGCCGGCCGGAAGTTGGTTTTGCAGATATACCTTTATTAAACTTAAGAAAGAGGTCAGGAAAAATGAAACGTTATCATAAAATTTTCTCTTTGTTGGCAGGGCTTTTGATCTGGGGTATCGCTACATCCTGTGAAGCTGCGGGATATTATACAACCATGGAGCAGACGACCACTGCTTCGGAACTGATCAAAGCGGGGACTGAATTTAACGTCAAGAATTTAGATTTCAGTGCGATTAATCCTAAAGACCTTGGTTATGCGAATTCCGGAGAATGGGATGCCGACAGTAAGGCTATTCCGAAAGCATTTGCGGAGGCTTTTCCCGTCTTATTGAAAGAAGCAAATATTGAGAATAAAAAGGTTTCCGTGATTACCGGTAAGGAAAGAATCAACAAGGGAATTATTATAGAGGTAGCTGTTACCAAAATCATCTTGAAGTGGAATTTCATGATGGCCCGGCCTGATGAATTTATCTGCAAGGTTACTTTCACCAATGCCGCCGACGGTCAAAAACTTTTCTCCGGGCTTGTCAATGTGAACAGCCGGGCCGGCAATCCTTACGCCCAAGTCTGGGGAGCCGGTTTCAGCGCTCGCCTGAACACCGCTGCCTATAACATCGCCTGGGTACTAACAAAAATCATGGTACAAGGGAAAATTGATCCGGCCGATTATTGATCTTCGAGCCTCTTCTTAAAAAGAAGCTAATTTGACTTTCTGATCGGGCGCTAAATATTTAGAGCCCGCTTATCATTTTTGTGCTGTCAGAATTCGCCTTACTCTGTCCAATTCCTGCGGGGTATCCACTTCCACGGAGTCGTGAGGAGTGATGACTACCTTGATTTTATAACCATGTTCCAATGCCCTAAGTTGTTCCAGAGCTTCAAGCTTTTCGAGTTTTCCTTCGGGCAGTTTGGTGAAGGTATCGAGAAAATCGCGGCGATAAGCATAAATGCCGTGGTGTTTGTAATAATCGGCCTTCATTGTGCTGCTGCGGACATAAGGAATAGTCGAGCGGGAAAAATACAGGGCAAAACCTTCGTGGTCAAAAGCAACCTTTACAGCATTCGGATGAGTAATTTCTTCATCCAGAATGATTTTATAAATTAATGTGGACATGTTTATTGAAGAATCATCGATGAGCGGCCCAATAACCTCATCAACCTGCACCGGCTCAAATATCGGCTGGTCACCTTGAATGTTGACAATAATGGCATCCGGTGCAAGATTGAGCGCCGCCACAGCCTCGGCAATTCTATCCGTACCGGAACGGTGAGTTGCCGCAGTCATCACTGCATTGCCGCCGAATTTCCGGACTGCGGCGAAAATACGTTCATCATCAGTGGCTACGGCAACATATGGAATCGCTTTGGCGCGGGCAACCCTTTCATAAACATGCTGAATCATAGGTTTGCCGCAAAGATCGGCCAAAGGCTTGCCCGGAAAACGGCTCGATTCATAGCGCGATGGTATGATGCAAACGACAGCTCTTTTCATTTTCACTCCGCTGATATAGAAATGGCAGATGAAGGAAGGTTACTGTGCACCTGATCACCTTCACCTGCCAACCATAATTCTATTGATTGGCCTGATACCATTTTTCAATCAAGGATAATATCCGGACAACGACAAGCAACAAAGATAGCGCTTTTATTGTTACATATTTTTAGCAGCCTGCTCTATGCCCTTTTTAATCTGATTTAACTTTTCCGGACTCATTTTCACTGATATACCCATGACCAGAGTGCGGCCTAGCAGGTTTTCCGCCTGCGGAATGCTTTCCCGGGTGTACTGCACCTTGCCCTTGTAAGTAGGGTCGGTAAACGGATATTGTTTCGAATTAGCCGTTGCCCGCGACAAAAAGTGTTCCCAGTTCGGAACATAATGCCACGCATTTCTTTTGTAGCAGACGGTATCGACACCTTCGGCGGAAAGCATGTTCTGGAATCTTTGAGCCTGATTTTCATCCGGTAGATTAAAGGCTAAAAACGTGGCGGAATCTCCGGCAGGATCGGGCAGGTGACGGAAACCAACACCCTGGACTTGCGCTAAAGCATCTTTAATAACTTTCTTATTTTTCTGCTGCTCGGCCACAATGTAATCGAGCTTACGTAATTGCGCGAGACCCAGCGCACCCTGTAATTCATTCATTCGGTAATTGAAGCCGAGAATAGTTCTGCCTTCCAGCCCCCGGCCGACTTTAGGATTATGATCGTGGCCGTGGTCATGATACCACTCCGCGCGGTGATAAAAATCCAGACTGTTGGTGATAATCATGCCGCCTTCGCCGGTGGTCAATGTTTTTACGTAGTCAAAACTGAAGATTCCCATGTCTCCGAAGCTGCCCAGCTTTTTACCCTGAAAGCTTGCCCCGCAGGCCTGAGCTGTATCTTCCAAAACCAATAGTTTATTTTTGCGGGCAACTTCCACAATTTTGTCAATGTTAGCCGCCGAGCCGCACATATGCACGGGGATGACAGCTTTGGTATATTGCGTTTTTTTCTTTTCAATCTCATTCGGATCAAGATTAAGTGTCTCGTCAATATCCACCATCACGGGAATGGCCCCTACTTCCATTACGGCCTCGTAAGTTGCCAGAAACGTAAAGGCCGGTACGAGTACTTCATCCCCGGGACCGACATCCAAAGCGGTAAGCGCCACTTTGAGTGCTGATGAGCCGGAAGTAACGCCCAAAGCGTAAGATGTTCCGCAATATTTGGCAAACGCCTCTTCAAATTCTCTTACTTTAAAAACATAGTTTCTTGCTTCATCGAAGTTGTAACGCATCAGGATGCCCGTTTGGAGCACATCCATTACTTCCTTGATTTCTTCCTGTCCAATAAGTTCTGCACCAGCCATGTGTGCTATTCCTCCTTAAATTTATCAAAAAGCATCCGTATAGATTTCTATTGCATCTTCTTTGGTAACTTTGCGGGGATTATTTTCCAGTGGTCTGGCAACTGTCAGAGCGACATCGGCTAATGCCGGAAAATCTTTTTCCGTAATACCGAATTCCTCCAACGAAGAATAAATACCGCAATCTTCAATTAATGATTCCACTGCCTCTAGGGCAAGATAGGCGGCTTCGCGCACCGGCAAATCATCGGTAATCTCGCCCATCGCTTCGGCGATATCCGCAAATTTATCAAGAGCGGCAGGCATATTAAAAGCCATGGTCGCCGGTAACATCAAGGTATTGGCCAACCCATGCCCGATTCCATATTTGCCGCCCAGCGGGTAGGACAGGGAGTGCACGGCAGTCACACCGGCATTAGCCAGACCCAGACCGGCATACAAACTGCCCAGCAGCATGTTTTCGCGTGCTTTCAAATTTTTACCATCATGGACACAGGTGCGTAAATTCTCCGCAATGAGCACTATTGCCTGTAAGGAAAAAAGTTCGCTCATGGGCGAGGCATTAACCGATGTATAAGATTCAATGGCATGGCACAAAGCATCCAGGCCGGTCTGAGCAGTGGGTTGTGGTGGCAGACTCAGCGTTAATTCCGGATCCAACAATGCCAGATCAGGATAAAGAAACGGGCTGTTCATACCTTCTTTCTTTTTTAAATTCTTGCGGACAAAAACAGCGGTAAAGGTAACTTCGCTGCCGGTGCCGGCGGTTGTAGGAATCATGATTGTCGGCAGACCAGGCTCCGGAATTTTATTCAAACCCAGATAATCGACTGCGGTGCCTTTGTTTGTTGCCAATACGGCAATGGCCTTGGCCACGTCCATAGCGCTGCCGCCGCCGATACCAATGACAATATCGCATTTGTTTTTACGGGCCAAAGCGGCACCCTCATCAGCCAATTCAATTCTGGGCTCCGGCTCAACCTTGTCATAAACAGTATATTTCATGCCTTCCGGAATAAGCAGGTTGGCGACTGCCTCCTGAAAACCAGCTTTAGCCAGATTTTTATCTATAACCACTAAAGGATTTTTCGCATTCAGTTCCTTGATATGGCTGACTAAAGCGTGAAATGAACCATTGCCAAAAATAATTTTTTTAGCCCCGGTAAAAGAAAATATTTTTCTCATATTGCATACCTCCATTAGTATTCAATCCGATTGTCTCTCCCGTTGGCTACCCGGGCCTATAATACAAATCCACTGCCGTCCAGCAGACAGCATCTTAACAGCCTTGTTATTCTTGCAATCCCTATGAGAACTGCCCCGCAAAGTCAAGGTTTTTTGTGGTGCACCGACCATTCCAACTGCCGGCAGATGCCGCGAATTATTTTAACCTCCCGGCTGAGCAACCCTGAACGGGCAAAAAAACGGCGTAGATGCATCATCCAGTAATCGGGATTTTCCGGATTTAGAAATTCGATATCGGCAAGCAATGTTTTGATTTGCCCGTACATCCCTTCCAGCTCCGAGGATAATGCTAATTTGGGCGTTGCCGCAGCTGACGTAGTGGCCGCAGACGAGGCGATAAAAATTTCATAACACAGAATCATTACGGCATGAGAAAGATTCAGAGAGGTGAATTCCCGGGACGTGGGAATGGTAACAACGGCGTGACAAAGACGCAACTCCTCATTGGCCAGCCCGGTATCTTCCGGGCCGAAAAGCAGGGCAACCTTGTTTTTCTGAGAGATATCGGCAATATCGCGTGCCGCCGCACGCGGCGCGATGAACGGCCCGCGTGCTTTACCCAGACGGGCGGTTGTTCCTACAACATAATTAAACCCGCCGAGAGCTTCTTCCAGACTGACAAGATACTGGATGGAATCTAAAACATCGGCAGCCAGATGAGTGGAGCGTTGTTGCATTTCCTCGCGGTCAAAATCGGCATTCCCCACCACAGTCACATTGTTGATGCCCATGTTTTTTGCGGCCCGGGCAATAGAACCGACGTTCCCGGCATATTTTGGTTTGTATAAGACGATGCTGATGTTTTTAGTTTTAGCCGCAGATAACATTTATCTTCCTCCCCATTTCCATGCTGATTTCTTCTATAAAAATCAGCATGGAAATGCACGGAGAATTTTCATTTGCTTGCCGGGCATCCTTTTGTTATCTAGGATCATGGAAAATAAAATGAGTGAATTAGAAGCATCCGCCCAAAAACTGGGAATTGCTTTAAATGACGGTCAATTGGCACAATTTGACACCTATCGGCAAGAATTACTATGGTGGAATGCCAAAACTAATTTAGTTTCCGAAAAATCTTCGCGGGAAATTATCCGGCGGCATTTTCTGGATTCGTTGACTGCCCTGCCATTCATTGGAGAAGGTAATATCCGCATCATTGATATCGGTTGTGGTGCGGGCTTTCCCGGCATTCCGCTGAAAATTGCATCTCCGGCGTTGCGGCTCTATCTTTTAGAAACAAACCGGAAAAAAGTTTCCTTTTTAAAACATATTATCCGCTTACTTAATCTTTCGGACACTGTTGTTTTACATGAGCGCGTCGAAAACATGCTTTCGCTTGCCCAGTGGAAAGATTTTTTTGACGTTCTTGTTTCGCGGGCTGCGTTCAAACTGCCGGAAATGTTGCCCTGGGGAACATTTTTTTTGAGACCCGGCGGCAAGTTAGTTGCTTTAAAAGGCAGAGACATGGCTGAGGAATTTTTACAGGCTACGGCAATTGCCCAACACAATGGATTTAATCAGTTATTTCAAAATGATATCAATCAGGAACCTTCAGACATTACCCGGAAAATTATTGTTGGGGAAAAGGCAAAATAAGGCAGAAAAGCCTTCTAAAAATATCTTTTTTATGCTACGTGTTACGGCAGTTTTTCCAAAAGACTTTCCCAGAAGATGTTCTATAAAATAATGAATAATATTATATGCATAGCAAATCAAAAAGGCGGCGTCGGTAAAACGACTACGGCAATCAATCTGTCCGCCTCTCTGGCTGCTGCGGAAAAAAAAACTTTGCTCATCGATGGCGACTCTCAGGGCAACACGACCAGCGGGATTGGCGCGGATAGCAACGTATTCCAGAACGAAAATTTATATCACGCCATGATCGGGCAAGTGCCGCTGGAAAAAGTCATTCTTCCTACGGTGATTCCCCATCTTGACTTAATTCCTTCCAACCAGGATTTGATCGGCATTGAAGTGGAATTGGTCAATGTTGAGGAAAAAGAAAAGCGATTGATGCATTTGCTGAAATCGATGGATAGAAATTATGAATATATAGTAATTGACTGTCCGCCATCGCTCGGGGTTATGACTATCAATGCCCTCGTTGCTGCCGATTATGTAATTGTTCCACTGCAGTGTGAGTATTTTGCAATGGAAGGGTTAGGATATTTGCTCAATACTGTAAAGCTGGTGAAGGCCCGATTAAATCCGCAGTTGTCCCTGGGCGGCATATTGCTGACCATGTTTGATGCGCGCAATACACTGGCGCACCGGGTCAGCGAAGATGTCCGTAAGCATTTTGGTGACAAGGTGTTTAAAACGGTAATCCCTCGCAACGTGCGGCTTTCGGAAAGTCCCAGCCACGGCTTGCCCATAATTCTTTATGACATTAAATCGCGCGGAGCATTAGCCTACCTGGAACTGGCGCAGGAAATTATTCAAGGGGGATTATAAATGGCACAGAAGAACGCACTAGGTAAAGGACTTGGTGCCATGTTTCCAGACTTACTTAATGATATCGGCAGGAAAACTCCCTTAACTGTCTGCGGCATTGAAGAATTACACCCTAACCGTTATCAACCGCGCAAAAACTTTAACGCTCAGGATCAAAAACAGCTAGCTGCTTCGATTAAAAAAAGCGGCATCATCCAACCGATAGTTGTCCGCAAGCAAGACAAAGGGTATGAAATTATTGCGGGAGAGCGCCGTTGGCGTGCTGCCCAAGCGGCAGGATTAAAAGATGTACCTATCGTCATTCGTGAAGCTTCTGATATGGAAGCGGCGGAAATATCGCTCATTGAAAATATCCAGCGCGAAGAATTAAATCCCCTCGAAGAAGCGAATGCTTATATAACATTAATTGAAACGTTCCGGCTTTCTCAGGAAGAAATTGCTGTTCGTGTCGGCAAGGATCGTTCGACCATTGCCAATACCGTCCGGCTTTTAAAATTACCGGCGAAAGCAAAAACAGCTTTAGTAGAAAAAAAGATTACCTCCGGCCATGCGCGTTGTTTATTGGCCTTTGCTTCAGTTGATGAACAAAATAAAGTACTGGATTTAATTTTAAAAAAAGGATTAAACGTCCGGGAGACCGAGCGATTAATACAAAACTTCAAAAAACAACCTTCAGCCAAAAAACATGTTGCTAAAGATCGCTTCTTAGCCGATCTGGAAAGGGCACTGGCTGGTAAATTTATGGCGAAAGTGCAAATTAAAGGTGGCCATAACAAGGGCATTATCGAGGTGCGTTTTACATCACTTGATGAATTAAACCGTCTGGCAAGCTTAATTCTGGATGATTTAACATAAGGAAATTTTTAATTATTTATCAACACGTGTTGATAACATTGTTTATAAAAGGTTGGTTTGTGGAAACAATTTGGGACAAAGCTACTAAAGTTATTCAGGATAAATTAAGCAAGCAGAATTTCGATACGTGGATAAAGCCGATTGAAATTGTCGCCATGGAAGATAATTGCGTGCGACTTGCCGTTCCTAATAAATTTTTTAAGGACTGGCTTTTAGATAATTATTCCCCCACCATTAAAAATTCACTGGAAAAAATTATTGGAATTGATGTTGATGTTGAATTTGTTCTTTCCAAGAATAAAGAAAAAAAATCGGATAGCACAACTGATGTACATAAAACTTCTAAACATTCTGCACCTGTAGAGATCAGAAATAAAAATTTATCCCCTCTGAACGGTAACTACACCTTCGACAGATTTGTCGTTGGGCCTTGCAACCAGTTTGCTCATGCCGCATCAATTGCAGTGGCTAAACAGCCGGCAAAAAACTATAATCCTCTTTTTCTTTATGGCGGTTCCGGTTTGGGTAAAACCCATCTTCTTAATGCTATTGGACTATTAACAGCGTCTGCCCATCCCAATTTACATATAATGTATGTATCAGCGGAAGAATTTATGAATGAAATGATTAATTCCATCCGCTATGACCGAATGCCTAAATTCAGAGAAAGATATCGCAATATTGGCTGTTTATTGATTGATGATATTCATTTTTTGGCGGGAAAAGAAAGGACTCAAGAAGAATTTTTTCATACTTTTAATACCTTACATGATTCCGGTAAACAAATTGTTGTCAGCTCTGATAAATTCCCTAAAGACATACCGAATTTAGAGGGAAGGTTGCGTTCCCGTTTTGAATGGGGATTAATTGCTGATATTCAGCCGCCGGAAATTGAAACAAAAATTGCTATTATCGAAAAGAAGATGCAGGAAAACAAAATCTCCTTACCGAACAATGTTGCCCATTATATCGCATCCCAAGTAGAGTCCAATATTCGTGAATTAGAAGGTTATTTAGTTAGAATTTGTGCCTATTCCTCTCTAACCGGCAGAGAAATTGATCTTGATTTGGTTAAGGAAGTTTTGCGTAAACTATTAAAACATAATGAAAAACAAGAAATAAGTATTGATGAAATAGTAAAAATAGTGGCAGGAAAATTAAATGTAAAAATATCTGATGTAAAGGCTCATAATAAGAATAAAAATATGGTTTTCGCCAGGCAGATAGCTATGTATCTATCAAGGAAATTAACTGATCATTCCTTTCCGGATATTGGTGAGAAAATAGGGGGCCGTGATCACTCAACAGTAATTTATGCAAATAATAAAATATTAAAGGGTATAGAAACTGATTCTAAATTAAAAAATTTAATTCAGGAAATTGAAAATAGTTTAATCAACAATGGTTAATAGTTTTTTATAGTGTCTATCCACAGATTAATTTGGTGTATATTAATACAATAATTACAAAAATAGAATTAATAAACATATCAACATGCATTATTATGGCAAAATCGCAAATAATTCGGATAAAGCTTGCAATCCGCATCGGCAAAGCTGACT
>CAIVQG010000059.1 GCA_903907985.1 uncultured delta proteobacterium | reverse complement strand
CTCGCGGCGTTTTACGCTTTGACGATCACGTTTTTCTGCTGATTTATGCGTTGCCAAAAGATTCCTCCTAGGTTTTATTAATAAGGCGGCATTGTTTAGCCCAATTAAGAGGAGCTGTCAAGCGCAATTTACAGGTAAATTATCTGCATTAATTGACATTTTCCTCCTCATTCCATCGTATTGCTCCAACAACATGTTTATTACCGATAATAAGGTGTGGTTATTTCTGCAATGCAACCAGAACATCAGTTGTTTTTTTGAGACGCAAGGCCAATGTTTTGAGAATCAACTGAAAATTTCCGGACAATTTATTGAATTCCTGATCAAAAGATTCCCGGTCAATGACTCCGATAGTGGTATTCCCTATCGCCGTGGCCGTGGCCGATCGTTCAACCTTAGCGATATAGGCCACTTCCCCGAATATTTCCCCTTCTTTAAAAGTTGCGATCAATATTTTATTGTTGTTCACTATCCGCGAAATTTCCACACACCCGTCTTCCACTATATACAACCAATCACCATGCGTTCCCTCTTTGAAGATTACCTGTCCGTCACTATATTTTTCATATGATGCAATCTGAAACATCAGCCCCTCCTTTCCAACAAAAACTATTAAATTGTCAGTAACTCTAACACAGACATATAAGACGGTCAATAAAGAGGTCGTGCAGGTGACAGAACATCCTGAAACGACAGAACACCAGGGCAATAAATATTCCCGGGCAGATTCCATTAGCAATTAATTGACTTTAATTTGACATTTTTCCCTTTCCTTCTTATACTCCGCCAGAATCAGGAGACTGTGAAGATGGGAAAAGTGAAGATTATCGAAGTCGGACCGCGGGATGGATTACAGAACATAGATTTCTTCGTACCGACAAGTAAGAAAATCCAATTCATCAAACGGCTGGCCGCCTGCGGTATAAAGGAAATCCAGATCGGCTCTTTTGTCGGCCCGCAAGCAATTCCGCAGTTTCGAGACATCAAAGAAATTGCCAGAGGCGTTAATACCCTGCAAGATGTTGTTCTCTCCGCACTTATTCCCAATATACGTGGAGCGGACATTGCCATTGCCAGCGGCATTCACAAATTTATCTTTTTCTTTTCTGTAAGCAAAACGCATAATTGCTGCAATGTACGGCAGACACCGCAGCAATCAATAGAAGAATTGAAGAGAATTTGCCGGGAATATCTTAGTGACTCCGGCACAACTCTACAAGTAGCGATGGCTACGGCTTTTGGCTGTCCGTTTGAAGGCAACATTAAAACAGATTCCGTCCTCCGGGCTGTTGAGAAGGCAGCTGCTTGCGGTGTCCAAGAAATCACTTTGTGCGACACAGTTGGTTTCGGCAATCCTCAAATGGTCGAAGATAAATTCGCCGCCTGCCGGAAGCGTTTTCCGGAAATTATTTTCGGGGCGCACTTTCACAACACGCGAGGGCTGGCTTTAGCCAATACATTGCGGGCCTATGAAACCGGCATTCGATCCTTCGATGCGGCGGCTGGCGGCCTGGGCGGTTGTCCCTATGCACCAAAATCTTCCGGCAATGCCGCCTCTGAAGAAACTGTTTTCCTGTTTGAAGAGATGGGAATTAAAACCGGTATTGATTTAAAAAAACTTCTCGGCGTTTGCCGCTTTTTACTAAAGACAATACCACAGGCTAAAATTGCCAGCTCACTTTTTCAAGCCGGCCTGCCGGAAAAACACCGTTATGTTGCCGACAACAAAGGGGGGAAAACAAAATGATCAGCCGCAGTGATTCAATATTAGTTGTTATCGATATTCAGGGCAATCTTTATCAGGCCATGCAGGACAAGGAGAATCTTCTTATCAATGCCGCAAAGGTGATCAGGGGAGCAAAAATATTCAATCTGCCGATAATTGTTACAGAACAAATTCCCGAAAAATTAGGGCAAACAATACCTGACCTCGCCCGGGAACTAAATGGTATAGAGAGCATCGGCAAAGAAAGTTTCAGCTGTTGGGGAAACAAACGTTTCCGGGAAAATCTGGAATCATTGGGCCGTTCGAAGGTAATTATCCTTGGCATTGAAAGTCATGTCTGTGTTTACCAGACGACTGTTGATTTAATTGATAATGGTTATAATGTCTCCGTTGTAGCCGATGCTGTATCATCCCGCACAAAGGAGAATAGTGATATCGGGCTTGCTGCTATGAGGAGTGCCAGCGCTAAGATCACCAGCGCTGAAATGGTTCTTTTCGAGCTCCTGCGTTCGGCAGGCGATGCCCAATTTAAGGATATTTCTAAAATTGTTAAATAAACGTTAAACCATGGAGTTAATATGCGGAAAGGCACAAAGACGTTTTTGATAGCAATTGGGGTGGTTGTCGGCATCTTAACCCTGCTTGTCACCGCCATTGGATTTAAGTTTAAAGCGGAAGTAAACAAAATGCATCCGCTGGAAACAAAAGAAATTACTTCCGGCGTTTATGCCGTCAATGATGGCATCGTAAACATGTTTCTGGTGAAGGGCAAAGAGGGATTTATTGCTTTAGATGCCGGCAACAAGACCGAGAACATCCAGCAAGAAATGAAGAAATTAAATATTGATCCGGAAAAAGTTACCGCTGTTTTTCTGACTCACTCGGACTCGGATCATGTGGCGGCGGTGGCAATTTTTAAAAACGCAAAGATCTATCTTCCCCGGAAAGAAGAACAAATGATTAACGGTAAAACTGCCCGATTTTATGTAACCAGGAATAAAATTAACTTCAAATACACACCTGTTGATGGCGATGAAATTATTAAGACTGCCGGCCTGAAAATTCAGGGGATAGAAACACCCGGCCATACTCCCGGTGCAATGTGTTATCTGGTCGACAACAAATTCCTCTTTACCGGTGATTCGCTCAGTTTGCAATCGGGCAAAGTCGGCTTATTCAGCAAGTTTATCAACATGGATAATGAAACACAGTTAAAATCATTGAAAAATATCGCCAGCATGAAAGGCATTAATTATATTTTAACGGCTCATCATGGTTTCAGTGATAATTATGAAAAAGCTTTTACGGACATTAAATAATTTATCTCCGATTTTACAATAAGCTTTAACCGGTTTGGGTAAGCTGATTGTTTTGGCAATTAAAACTCGATCCGAAACCGGGCTGATTCTGGTTTTCTTTCAGTCCTTTAATAAAAATCCTCAAACTATCTTTCACGATGGCATGAATTCGATTTGCTCGCTCTGCTGGTGCTGCCGTAAAGAGATAAAGAGTAATAATCCCATTGAGCAAACCCCAGATGGCATTTTGCTCCTGGCGGATATTGATACCTGAGGAAAACTCACCGGAATCAACTCCCTTGCGGATTATTTCGGCAATGATCTGAATATTATCATTAGTGATGCGCAGCAGACTGTTGTTTTGCTCTTCGGTAAGTGTCATTTGATTGTCTCTTATCATAAAAGCCATAAATATTCGGAACAACTCCCTTTCATAAAGAAAGAAATCAATATAAATCCTGGCAAAATCCAACAACAGCTCCGATGCCGAAGCTTCTTTTTGCAGAGAATTTATCATCCTTTTATGGAAATCATTATTCTCCGTAATCAGTATCTGTACGTATATTTCTTCTTTGCTGTCAAAATACAGATAAATAGAACCTTTACTGAGTTCGGCGCCGACAGCAATGTTATCAACTGTTACTGATTTAAAACCTTTTTCAAAAAACAATTTTCGTGCTGCTTTTAAAATTGCGTGTTTTCGATTATCCTTTTCTTTTTTTCTTCTTTCTCCTAAACTCAATTCTATATTTCCTCCTTGTTTAACAAGCTGTTAGCACATTTTAATATAATAATGTCAACCATTGTAACTAATATAATACTATTAAGAGACTTACGAGCCTTCTAATAGTTTTCGACAGCCATAAACCTGATTATTTTTTCATCTTTTTGCCCCCAACAAATATTTAATGAAATCGTAAAAAGGCAAAAAAAAAGCAACAAATAAGCATATGAATTTTTTATGGGGACGTCAAGATCAATTGCGGGACATTAAATGCTGCACAGCTTTTTCCAATCCATCCAAAGTAAGTTCGAACATCGGGAATATTTTCCGGATATTTTGAACTGTCCAGTCATGTTGCCACGCATCTTGCGACATAGGATTCAGCCAGACGGCATGCCGGAATGTTTTGGCCAGAATTTTCAGATAATCGATGCTGGGCTTGAAATTGTTCTGGTTAATGTAAATGGCGCCATTGGCATTAATAAGCTCATAAGGGGCCATAGAGGCATCGCCGACAATAATCAGCCGTGTTTCCGGATCGCTACGGACAAAATCTTCCACCGGCAGTGGTTTTCTGTGTCGTTCAGGATCCTGCCAGACATTTTTATAGATGGTATTATGAAAGTAATAAATATCCAATTCTTTGAATTGAAAATTAGCATAATGAAAAAGAACCTGGACCAACTCCACATAAGGGTCCATTGACCAGCCGCCGTTATCGATAAAAAGTTTCACTTTCAGGCGGTCGGCCAAACGACGGTCAAAGACAATCTCGATTTCACCGGCATTGCGCATTGTTTGATTAATGGTTTTATCGATATTAACAACATCCCACGGGCCGGATGATTTTAAATATTTAAGCCTTTTCAGCGCTTCGCCAATTTGCGAAGCGGTAATCGGCCCTTCCTGTGAATAATCCCGGTAGCGGCGCTCCAGCGCCACCTTTATTGCCGATTTGTTTTGCGAGCTGCCGCCCACACGCATACCACCGGGATGATTACCGGAATGACCGACAGGTGAAGTGCCTTTAGTTCCAATCCATTTATTGCCACCGTGATGCGCTTCTGTTTGTTCTTTCAAACGCTGCTGGAAATAATCCAATAACTCTTCCGGCGTCATTTTCTTTAAGGCCTCTTCCGGCAGACCGAGCGCCTTGGCCATATCTCCCGGACTTTTCAACCATTCATTAAGCAGCGCTTTGGCCATTTCGGTCAGTTCCGCCTCCGTGGGATCAGCATCAACAACGCCGCGAAAGGCCACTGCAAAGGCTGTATCATAAACATCAAAATAGCGTTCGCTTTTAACCAGTAAAGAGCGGGCGGCAATATAAAAATCTTCTAAAGACTGGATTAAACCCATACCCAGTGCTTTTTGCAGAAGTAAAAATGACTTGGGAGAAACAGGAATCCCTTTGTCGCGCAGTATAAAGAAAAAATTTACAAACATAATTAGTTATCTCATTTGGAACCGGATGACTGATGCAAAGCCATATAAAAATCATTACTCTTTTTGAAGAGCACACCCAGGTAAGGAATTCTCCCTGCTTTCAGACTCTTTAACTGGAAATCCGGATCTGCCTGCAGGGCGCGAATCCAGTTAATCAACTCCCGGGTAGCCGGTTTTTTCTCTACTCCGCGAACATCACGCAGACGGTAAAAAGCGTCCAGACAAGCGCCGGCCATGTCACTGTTCAGGTCAGGAAAATGCACTCCGATAATCTGGCGCATCAAATCGCGGTCAGGGAAGGCGATGTGATGAAAATTGCAGCGGCCCAGAAAAGGATCGGACAAATCTTTTTTTGCATTGGAGGTGATTATTATCACCGGACGGTGTCTGGCGGAAATTGTTTTATCAGTTTCCATAATATCAAATTGCATTTGATCTAGAATATCCAGCATATCGTCCTGAAAATCTGTATCGGCTTTGTCAATCTCGTCGATTAAAAGAACAACTTTCTTTTCTGCAACAAAGGCCTGACCGATTTTCCCCATCCTTAGATACTCTTCAATATTGCTGACATTGCGGCTGGAATCGCCAAAGCGGCTGTCGTTGAGGCGGGTTAATGTATCATATTGATAAAGGGCATCCACCAGCTTCATACTGGATTTAACATTGAGGACAATCAACGGCATATGCAAACTTTCCGTAATTGCATGCGCCAGCATAGTTTTACCTGTGCCCGGTTCTCCTTTGAGCAATAGAGGCATTTCCAACGCCATAGAAATATTTACGATTTTAGCTAATTCCTCATCCAGAACGTAACGCGAAGCGCCACGGAATTTTGCAGGGTTGTGATCTGATACCATAAAAAAACTCCTTCATTATTATTTTCCTGATACTTTACAGCAAATGCCAGTAGCAATCTTTTTTTAATTCCCTAGTGTTATATATCTGTATAACTTTGTCAATGACCGGAATAAAAAAAATATTTACGAATTGGCCTTGCCCCGGTAATTCTCATTTTCTGGAAAAAAGACTTGACAAAACTTCCCCTCATGCTACTAACGCGAATAACGTAACACGACGGAAACGCAGACATGAACTTTTACAGCTTGACAACAGGACTTTTATTGTTGCTCTGCCTGCCTACACTATCATTAGCCGGCCATCCATTGATTACCGATGATGCCGGGACGCTGGGGAAGGGCAAATTCCAGTTGGAATTGAACGGCCAATACGACTCGGACAGAGAGACTGTTGACGGTGTATCCGTAAAGACAACTGGAGGACAGGTAGCATCAACTTTGTCCTATGGACTTGTCGAAAATGTCGATCTGGTCTTAAGCCTTCCCTATTCGTGGGGGAAAAGCGAGGAAAATGAATCAACCACTTACGATGAAAAGGGAATTTCTGACGTGGTATTGGAGACCAAATGGCGGTTCTTCGAGAAGGAAGGTTACAGTCTGGCGTTGAAGCCAGGCATCCGCATTCCCACAGGTGACCACAAAAAGGGACTGGGAGCCGGAGAGGTCGGCTATCAGGCCTTTCTGATCGGGTCGAAAGAAATGGTTCCCTGGTCCTTTCATGCGAATCTAGGATACATTCGCAATGAAAACAAGACCGCTGAACAAAAGAATATCTGGCACGCTTCCCTGGCGGCAACCTGGGAAACGATCAAAAACCTGAATCTTGTTGGTAACATCGGAATCGAGCGCAATCCCGATGACAACGCGCAGAACAATCCAGCCTTTTTCATTGGAGGTCTGATCTATTCCGTTACTGAAAACATTGATCTGGACTGCGGTGTGAAATACGGCTTGAACTCATCCGAAACGGATTTGTCCCTGATGGCGGGGATAACTCTCCGATTTTAAGCCAAAAGGAATAATTATTATGCACATGGCTGATGCCTTACTGTCTCCGGCGGTTGGCGCAACAATGTGGGCCGGATCGCTGGCTGCACTTGGCTATTCATCAAAGAGACTGAAAGAAAATATCGACAACAAGACGATTCCTCTGATGGGGGTTATGGGCGCCTTTATCTTTGCCGCTCAGATGATCAATTTCACCATCCCCGGAACCGGTTCAAGCGGGCACCTCGGTGGAGGAATGATCCTGGCCGCCATTCTGGGACCCTATGCGGCCTTTCTCGTCATGGCCTCAGTCCTGACGGCACAAGCTCTCTTCTTTGCCGACGGCGGCTTGCTGGCCCTGGGATGCAATATCTGGAATCTGGGCATCTACCCCTGCTTTCTTGCCTACCCTCTTATTTATAAGCCCATCGCAGGAGATGGAACGAATAGCCGTCGCCTAGCCGTCGCTGCGGTTATAAGTGCGCTCCTGGCATTGCAACTGGGCGCTTTCTCGGTTGTACTGGAGACATTCCTGTCCGGCAAGAGCGAATTGCCCTTTACATCGTTTGTTCTCCTCATGCAACCGATCCATCTGGCTATCGGCCTTGTGGAGGGATTTGTCACTGTTGGGATTATCAGCTATGTAAAAACCTCCCGACCGGAGTTCCTCGAAAACAGTATCGCCTCCCGGCCTCTGGCTGACGGCACCCCTGTTAAAAATACTCTGATTGCTTTTGCGATTCTGGCTGTCATCACCGGTGGTGCAATCTCCTGGTTTGCTTCAACTCATCCGGATGGCTTGGAATGGTCCATCGAAAAGGTTACCGGCAAGCGCGAACTGGCCCAACAGACGCAAGGCATTTCCGCCACTCTCCGGAAACTTCAGGAAAAGACAGCCTTTCTGCCGGACTATAACTTCAAACCACCAAGCAAGGAGAAAGCCGCTGGGGAGAAATCCCCCGTCTGGCCCGGAATCGAAGCAGGGACATCAATAGCTGGTGTTGTGGGCGGAGCAATTGTCCTGAGTGTGATTGTTTTAATCGGATTCGCGATCAGAACATTTAAGAAACGACAAGACTAATAACGTTGAATACACCGTGGTAAATTAACGAATCAAACATGCCCCGCCAAAAATAAATGGCGTTCTTGCCGGGGCATGTGCTAGTTTGGCAAATCATTATCCGGAAATTTTCGCAGGACAGTAATTGATGGCCTTTGACGAGCAATATTACAATATCGGATATCTGGACAGACTCTCTTATCAGGATACCTTCGTACATCGGCTCGACCCCCGGATCAAACTGATCACCACCCTGCTCTTTCTCTTTACAGTTATATCCTTTTCTAAATATGAAGTGGCAGCGCTTTTACCTTTCTTTCTCTTTCCGGTGATCCTGTTGACCGCAGGAGAAATTCCCTTGTGGTTTATCCTCAAGAAGGTCGTGATTGTTTCACCCTTCGCAATCTTTATCGGTATTTTCAATCCCCTGCTGGATGCCTCGCCGGTCACGGTTTTGCCGGGATTGACTCTTGCTGCAGGATGGTTTTCTTTTGCCTCCATCCTGCTCAAGTTTATTCTGACCGTCAGCACAGCATTGCTCCTTGTAGCCACGACTTCTTTTCCGACGGTCTGTCATGGCCTCCGTCAGCTCGGTGTGCCCTCCATTTTCGTATCCCAGCTCCTCTTCCTGTACCGCTATATTTTTGTCCTCGCCGAAGAGGCCATGCGCATGGTTCGGGCTCGCGATATGAGGTCGTTTGGCCACGAGGGTACGAATGTTAAAGTTTTTATCCGGATCGCGGGTGTTCTTTTTCTCCGCACAGTCGAACGGGCCGAGCGGATTTACTCCGCCATGCTGGCCCGCGGATTTCAGGGGGATATGCCGACCCGTAAACGATACCGTATAACAGCGCGAGACCTGGTCTTCGCGGGTTCGGTTACGTTCTATCTGTTTGTCTTCCGGTTTTATCCGGCCACAGAAATACTCGGTCGCTTCTTTCAGGAGTTGTTTTAATGAGCCATCATATTGTTGATTTTAAGAATGTATTTTTCCGGTATCCCGACGGAACAGAGGCGCTCCGGGATCTTTCCTTCCGCATCACCCACGGTGAAGCGGTCGGTGTTATTGGAGCCAATGGCGCAGGCAAGTCCACCCTGCTTTTGCACATGAACGGCCACCTGCTCCCCACATCCGGGACGGTAACGATCGGCGATCTGCATCTGACACGCAAGACCCGCCAGGACATCCGCAAAAAGGTCGGCATCGTATTTCAGAATCCCGATGATCAACTGTTCATGCCTACTGTTTACGATGATGTTGCCTTCGGTCCCCTTAACCTAGGCATGGAGGAAGATGATGTGCGCCAGCGTGTTCACGATGCCCTGAATCTTGTTAACAGCCTCGCCCTGCAAAATAAACCACCCCACCACTTGTCCAGCGGTCAGAAAAGCGCTGTCGCCATTGCTGCGGTCATGGCGTTGGAACCTGACATCCTGGCAATGGATGAGCCTGCCGCAAACCTTGATCCGAAATCAAGACGGCTGCTCATCAACCTGCTCAAAACATTTTCGCACTCGCGGATCATCGCTTCCCACGATCTCGACCTGATTTTGGATGTCTGTTCCCGTTGTATCGTAATCAGGGAAGGCACTGTGGCGGCTGATGGACCGGCCCGGGATATCCTCTCGAACAGGAAACTGCTCGAAGAAAACAACCTGGAACTACCCCTGTCGCTCCAGAAATGCTGACTATGATGCTCAAAACACTGAACTTTCACTTAACATTTGGCAAAAAAACGGGGGTTTGGTCTTTTTCTCTTTTTGTTCTCCCCCCTTTCTGTTCTTGTCATTGTTGCTCAATTCCAACGGTGACGTGAAGTAGATTCCGACCAGGAGAAAAGCATCAAAAACAATTGGTTTCCAAAAATCTTTTTTCTGCTCTTCTTCTTTCAAGGTAGCTAATATTTTTTTAGCATATCCATCTTCTGATTCCATCATTATCAAATAATCGGCAACAACGTTAAAAAAGGCACTTTCCACTTTTAAGATCTTTTTATTTTTAATAATATCTACATTGCTCGTATTTTTCGAAATGTTTGATAAAAAATGGTCTTTAAACCAGGAATGGGTGGAGTGAGATAATTGATAAATTACAAAAGTGGCTATTTTTATTTTCAGATTTATCTGTTCCTCTTCTTCTAATTTCATCTTGGCGATTAAGGATTTTCTTGCGGCTTCGTAATAATCCGTAATATTTTTCACTGCTTCCTTTTTGTCTTTCATTTTTATTACCTCAAAGTTCTTTGTCAGAAGATAATTTAATTAACAGTAATTTCTTGTCCGTTATAAATGGCGTGTCCTTTATAATACCGAACAAATTTTCCGGACAGCGGTATTTTTTTCCTGTAATACGCATAAATTAGAAAAATATTGCTTACTCAACAATCGTTTTTCCGCTTATTCAGGATAATTGCATTTCCCATACCAAATGAACAAGAAAGCATCTCTGGAACCAAGATTGTTTGGGATCTGAAATAATTCCCTGATAAAAGGAGAAGACAAAACAATCTCCTCAACTAGTCATTTATTGTTTATTAACAATTAATTATGCCTTCGCTCAAGCATCGGAAACACATCCCGCATTTTTATGATCATCATTTTCTTGACTCTCAACCACTGCTTCCCTATGCCCCCCCATAAAAGAAAGTTCTTATCAATATGTATATAGTAGCTCATAACCAAAATCAATACCGCCGATCGCTAAGGCTTTTCGTTTTAGCAGTGGCCGGGTTTCTTGACATTCTAATCTTTTTTATGTTGTATCATGTTTGTCTTTTCCTCTCTTCTTTCCTTCTTTTGTAGGCGTTCATCATGCTGCTGGGACCGTAAAACTTAAAACCACCGTGTATTGAATTTAAGATTATTTGTAATGCCGGGGAAGTCATGACGGATCTAATACATGGTGTCAACGTTACTTTTTTATATATCCCTGCGACAACATTTTATTGGAGGCGATTCGTGGCTGAAGATTTATTTGCCAATCACATAAAATATATAGTATGAAGTTACCTCTTTCAGGACCAGGGCAAAAATATCGGCCATAACGTCACATTGGTAATTTCAATTTGGGAAGATTAACCATGAAAACTTTAGAACATCTGCTTGAACCAATCCGGATTAAAAATCTGGAAATTGCCAACCGGTTGGTTATGCCGGCGATGGGAACAGCTCTCGGTAATGATGACAGCACGGTCAGTGAAGCGAACCTGGCTTATATTGACCGTCGCGCTGCAAGCGGCGCCGGACTGATCATTAACGAAATCACGGAAGTGCATCCCCTGGGCGCGGCCTCGCCGCGCTGCCTCGGCGTCTGGGATGATAAGTTCATTCCGGGACTGACCAAATTTGCCGCTGTTGTGCATGCCCGGGGAAGCAAGATCGCTATGCAATTGCACCACACTGGCCGTGAAAACTTCCTGCTCCAACGGAAGAAGAAGGCTATCGGACCTTCAGCCATACCCAGCTATATCTTCGGATTTCTGGGTGCGCCGCGCGAGATGACGCCGGAAGATATCGACGAAACCATCGCCGCTTTCGGCAGCGCGGCAGTACGCGCCCGCAATGCCGGGTTTGACGCTGTGGAACTCCACGGCGCCCATGGCTATCTGCTTATGCAGTTTCTCTCGGCCCATTCCAATCACCGCACCGATAAGTACGGCGGCGATTTCCGCGGGCGATCCCGCTTCATGCTCGATTGCCTGAGGGAAGTACGAAAACGCGTTGGTCAGGATTTCCCCATATCTATCCGGCTTTCCGGCGAAGAGTGTATCAAAAACGGCTATACAATCTCCGACATACAGACCATTATCCCCGATCTGGTTAGTGCCGGTGCGGACATCATCAATGTGTCCTTCGGTACTCATGGCAACCCGGAAGTGAACATCGATACTCCTAACCCCAGCGCTCCTGTTGAATATGGTCAGGGTTTCAAGGCGCATCTGGCCCGGAAAATTAAAGAAGTAACCAATGTACCGGTCATTTCTGTAGGACGTTACACCGATCCCTATGTCATGGATGAAGTAATCGCAAGGCGTGATGCGGATTTTATTGCCGTGGCCAGACAACATCTGGCCGACCCTGATTTTCTTAAGAACGCCCGGGAAGGACATCCCGAAGACACACTGGAATGCCTGGCCTGCAATCAGGGTTGCATTGAACGGCTGTCCTTAGAGGCGTTGCCGATTCGTTGCGCCATCAATCCGCAAACGGGACAGGAACTGCTCTACCCGCCGGCCCCGGCGGCAATTAGCCGCAATGTCTGGATTGTGGGCGGAGGACCTGCAGGTCTTACAGCAGCCTTTGAAGCAGCGCGTCTCGGACATCAGGTAACTCTCTTCGAGCAGGAAAAAGAAACAGGCGGAAATGTTCGTTATGCCGCGAAGGCGCCACACAAGGCAGTCTATGGAAGATATATCAAGACCCTGACAGCAAATTGCCGCCAGAAAGGTGTAGAGATCAAGGCAAACACCGCAGTCACCGAGTCCATGATCGAGACGGACAAGCCTGATGTCGTCATCCTTGCCATCGGCGCCGGCAAATCGACCTGCCCGGCTGAGGGTGTTAATTCAGCAGTAGTTTGTGACGCCTGGCAGATTCTGGATGGCGAAGTTGCACCCCAAAATCATGCAGTCATCATCGGCGGTGGCCTTGTGGGCATGGAAACAGCCGATTTTCTGCGTGAGAGAGGCATTAAAGATGTTACTGTAGTGGAGATGCTGGCCACTTCACCCGTCCTGGCCTGGGCTGCCCATGGCTTTATGCTGCATAAACGTTTGCAGGCTGCTGGAGTTAAATTTCTATTCGGCACAATCGTAAAACGGATTGCGGAAGGATCAGTGGTTGTGACGCAAAACGGCGAAGAGCAAACACTCGAACCAGTCGGCCAGGTTATTGTTGCCATCGGCGTGACACCACGAAACACACTCAAAGATTTGCTTGTAAAAAAAGGCATTCGCCATTTTATCGTCGGTGATGCCGACGCTCCCCGCCGTATTATCGAAGCGACGACAGAAGGAGCAAAAGCCGCCTGGGAGATCTAATGCCTAAACGGGCGGGCAACTATTGACAACAAATTTTATTTTCGGGATAATGCACCACCATTAACCATCTAAAGGAGACCATTCATGAAGAAAACGTTGACGAGAATTTTTGTTATTGCAGCTACACTAATTTTTGTAAGCACAATTGGATTTGCCGCAGACACAAAAGATGCAGCCAAAAATGTTCCTCCGGCCAAATCAGCAGTTGAAAAACAGGCGCCGGCCAAACCGGAGGCCAAGAAAGAGCTTGTTGACCTGAACACAGCCACGGTAGCTCAACTGAAAGCCATTCCCGGCATTGGCGACACCTATGCCCAGAAGATTATCGATGGACGGCCTTATGCCAAGAAAGATCAACTGAAAACAAAGAAGATTCTGCCTGATGCTGTCTATGATAAAATTAAGGATATGATCATAGCTAAACAGGAACCCAAGAAAAAATAACATCCTCTCAAATCAGCTAAAAACCCCGGAATAATTCTCCGGGGTTTTTCTTTTTTATTCCCAGTAATGATACCACCATCAACTCTAACAGAATGTTAATATAGAATAATTATCACAAAAAACATCTTGGGGCATGTTCCATCCGAATTAGTTGTTTTACGCCCTGGTGATTATGCCCAGATTCCGCAGCACTATAGGCACAGGGTTGAATGGACTGATCCCGATCAGGACAAAGTATGGTTAGTGGTACATTATAAATGGAAGCATGGTCAGACCTGTCTTCTTATAACACGGAATATTTTAAGCGGCGGAAAGGCTACTTTATTACCTCTTCGCCACTGCCCGTCATGCTGAGTGCGCAGTGCCGGACGCCCTTGATGGCCTTCAGCAAATCGGCTAGCTTCAGGACCTTCTTCACGCGCCCTTTAACTGCGATAATCTCCAGACAATGATGGTGATCGAGGTGAATGTGCTGTGTAGAGATGATCACCTCCTGGCTGTCGTGCTGAATATCGGTAATCTTACTCAGAAGCTCTCTCGTATGGTGATCGTAAATGAAGGTAATGGCACCGGCAACTTCTCCACCCGCCTCCCACTCCTGTTTCAGCAGCTCCTGTCGGATCATATCCCGTAGCGCCTCCGAACGGTTGGTATATTTCCGGCTCCGGATCAGATTGTCAAATCTTTCCAGAAGCTCTTTTTCCAGCGATACCCCAAAGCGGACCAGTTCCGACATACAACCTTGCCCTCCCGTCATTTTGTTATATGACTAAAGATCTAACACCGTTGGCGGCCAGTGTCAATATCGGGCCATCTCCACAAATCAATTATGCATAAATGTATTCATATTTTACCGGATCATCCGGAATCCGGTCTGACCTACCTCTTTTACCCCGGAATATATTCCGGCAAATTCCTTATAAAGAGTATAGACAATCTCCTGATAATAATATATCAGTGCGCTTTACGGTTATTTCTTATTGCACATGGCGAGGTAAAAGTTGACAACATTACAGGCGATAATATTGGGATTGGTTCAGGGTTTGGGGGAATTTCTGCCCATATCCAGCTCTGCACATTTAGTGCTGGTTCCCTGGCTTTTCAAATGGGAAGATCCGGGTCTTACTTTTGATATCGCCCTGCATTTGGGAACCTTAATCGCTGTAGCAATCTATTTTTGGAAAGACTGGCTGCGATTATTAACGAAGGGATTCACCGATACAAAAAGCGCCGACGGGCGTTTGTTCTGGTATCTCGTGTTGGCCACCATTCCCGGGGCGTTAATCGGCTTTGTGCTGGAGAAACATGCCGAAACAATTTTCCGCAATCCTTTGCTCATCTCCGTCATGCTTATTTTACTGGGTGTTATTTTGTATTGGGCTGATCGAAGGGGCACCAAGAGTATCAGCGTAAAAAAAATAACATTGAAAACAAGTTTTTTAATCGGAGCATCACAGGCACTCGCGATAATTCCCGGAGTTTCGCGCTCCGGGATTACCATGACCACAGGCTTATTGCTGGGTTTGACCCGCGAAGGGGCTGCCCGCTTTTCGTTTCTACTTTCTGCTCCGATTATTTTCGGCGCTGCTGCCGTTAAGCTGCCACATGTTATTGCCCATCCCTCACTGATTACAGGCAACTTCATCATCGGCATGGTGGTTTCCTGTATTACAGGCCTGGCCAGCATTGGATTCCTGCTGCGCTATGTGCAGACAAAAACTTTCCTGCCCTTTGCCTGGTACAGATTTGTCTTAGGCGCGTTCGTTATTGCGGTAGTCATATGGCGATAAAATAATTTATTCAGCCGACGACAAACATTATACGCCTGGCTTTTCACAGCAGACGGAAACCCCTTTTAACATCATCTGCCATAAGACTAAATATTTCTGAAAACACCTGTCAAAGGGAATCATTATTTTGTCCCTTATCAATTTTCTGTGGTTCAGGCCGCGGCAACATGTCTCGATTTTTTCTTCAACTGAGAAATCAGACGCCGCAGCATGACAGCTTTCTTGTTTTCAGCAGATTTCAGCGCTTGCCATCTAAGTACTTTCAGTTCACGGATTTTGGCCTTAAGCTCCGGTTTGGTCATTTTGATTTTGACGACATGCTTCCTTTTCTTTACAGGTGCTTCATCCTTAATCCCGCGGGCTTCTTTAATGAAGGCAATCAGCTCATCCTTCTTCATATCATGGATCGCTCTTTCGTGGGGAATCTCTGCAGCTATTTCCCGCAATTCTTTGATGGTTAACTTCTCAAGGTGTTTTTCATCGTGTTCTTTTTTGTGGGTTTTTTCTGACATCGCGTAGAGACCTCCTAAATTTTTGGATTTGTGAAATCAATTTGCAATGCATACGGTAAGTGATAGCTCTTATACCACAACATGTGTCTTGATTCAACTATCCGAAAACTGCACTGTCAGGATTTCCTTGACATACAGGCCAAATATTACCATACTTCCTCACATAAAAAGTAAACGCTTACCAAAAAAAGGCAAGGGCTTTGAGTAAAAAACAGTAAAGAGAAGTGGCTTGAAAGTATTATCCTATTGTTAGACCTTTAACCAATTTTTTCAAGGAGGGGATCATTCATGCCTGATTATGACGTTGTCGTAATAGGAGCAGGAAACGGGGGGCTTACGGCCGCCGCCGGACTAGCTAAAAATGGACATAAAACCCTGCTGCTGGAAAAACACAATGTTCCGGGCGGATGCGCCACAAGCTTTATTCGAGGCAGATTTGAATTTGAGGTTGCCCTTCACCAGTTGAGTGGCCTCGGCTTCCCCGAATTTCCTGGGCCCCTGCGGGGAGTGCTGAACGAACTGGGCGTTGCCGACAAGATCGATTTCATCCAGCAGAAAAACCTTTACCGTATTGTCGTTCCAGGGGAAATGGACATCAACCTGAAGGCCGAAAGGGCGGCGGCGGAAGAGGCGCTGATAAGAGAATTTCCGGCCGAGAAAGAAGGGATCAAAAAGTTCTTTGATCTTCTCTATGCATTCTGCCTGGAAGCAGTCGGTGTATTATTTATGAACGACCCGGAGGCAAGCCCTGAAAAATATCCTCTATTTTTCAAGCTGGCACTGAAAGATACTAAAGGCATTCTTGACGAATACCTCAAGAACCGAAGCTTGCAGAACGCCGTATCCATCTACTGGAGTTATGCCGGGCTGCCGCCGAGCAAGCTCAGTTTCATGGAATTCGCCATGACACTATGGGCGTATCTCGAATTCAAACCCTGGCATATAAAGGGAGGTTCGCAAGCGATGTCTAATGCGATTTGCGACGCCTTCATCAATTTCGGCGGAGATGTACGATTCAACTGCTCAGCAAAGAAGATCAATGTCGAAAACGGCAAAATCAAATCCGTTATTACTGAATACGGAGATGAGATATCGACAAAATTTGTGGTTTCCAACGCTGGGCCGATACCCACGTTAATCGATATGATCGGCGCAGAAAATTGCCCGGCGGATGAACTCAAAACGCTCAATGCAAGAACGATTGGTCTCTCGGCTTTCACTATTTACATGGGTTTTGATTGTAATCCGGCTGATATGGGAATAGATAAAGCGACCAACTTCATCTGTTCAACTTCGGATGCTGATTATGCCCATAAGAAGATGAAAACACTGGATGGTGCCGAGTTTTCACTCCTGACGTGCTATGATGTTGACGATCCCGACTTTTCACCCCCCGGCGCATGTCAGGCCTCTCTCGTTACTCTTCAGTATATGGAACCATGGATGAGAATTCCTCAGGCAAAATATTACGACACAAAATGCCGCTTTGCCGAGAACTTGATTGACCTCGCCGAAAAAGTTTTCCCTGACATCAGAAAACATCTGGAGGAGGTTGAGCCCGCAACACCGCTTACTCATATGCGCTATCTCGGACATCCTGGTGGTTCGATCTACGGATCGGAGCACTTCACAAGAGAGACGAGCATGTTTGTCCAATCAAAGTCAACTATTCAGGGTTTGCATTTCACCGGAGCATGGAACGGCGCCGGCGGTTTTCAGCCCACTCTTCAGTCAGGTGCTTCTGCAGCCAGACAAATTTCACGACTTCTTAAAAAGCAGTAAGGGAGGGGAAATATGGCTAAAAAAGATATTATCCAAAAAATATCCGGCTATGATGAAATAATCAGGGAAAATGCCATCCTGGAAAAATACGGGTTTGACTATCAGGCAAAAAGAGGTGAAGTTAAAAGCATCATCGATGCTCTACACCCGCAGGGGCTCGACCTGACCGTATCGGAAGTTAATCAGGAGACTGCAACCGCAAAATCAATTAAGCTTGTAAGCGAAGACGGTTTTCTGCCGCCGTTTCAGGCGGGACAGTATATTAATCTCTTTGTGGAGATAGGCGGGGTCAGAACAAGCAGGCCATACAGTATAGCATCAGCTCCCACGCAGACAGGCCATTATGAGATCACTGTTAGAAAGATTGAAGATGGATTTGTCTCCAATTACCTGCTCGACGAACTGAAGCCCGGTGATAAGCTCAGTAGTTCATCACCGTCCGGTAATTTCCATTACAATCCGCATTTTCACGGCAACAAACTGGCGTTCATCGCTGGTGGCAGCGGCATAACCCCTTTTATGAGCATGGTAAGGGAACTTGCCCATAAAAACATGGGCCGCAGACTGCATCTGTTTTATGGGTGCAGGGCTGAGGATGATGTAATCTACAGGGACGAGCTGAATAGGATTGCCGCAGCCCACAGGAACTTCACCTGGGATTTGGTCATATCCGAACCGGCCCCTTCCTTCAATGGACTTCAGGGATTTATTAACGCTGGTCTGATAAAGGAAAGGCTGGAAGGCCTGGACTGGACGCTCTACGTCTGCGGGCCGGAGGCTATGTATAATTTCTGTCTGCCGGAGCTTGCAAAACTGTCGATACCGGCAAGAAAGATAAGAGTCGAAGTGATGGGCGCTCCGAAGAATATAACGGCGTACCCCGGTTGGCCTGAAAACTTAAAATCCGGTGATGTTTTCAATGTTGCGATAAAAGGAAAAAAGACGATCAGCGCGCTAGCCTCGGAACCGCTCATGATATCGCTGGAGAGGGAGGGCGTGGTCATTCCCGCCCTTTGCCGCTCCGGCGAATGCAGCCTTTGCAGGACTAAACTGCTTTCGGGAAAGGTCTATCAACCGAACGGCGTAAAGCTGAGAAAGTCCGACCGGGCCTTTGGATATATCCATCCGTGCATGGCGTATCCGATAACCGACATTGAAATCTTGCTTTAGATAAACACCAAAACCAAAACGGGCACTTCTTCAACAGAAGAGCGTGTTGGAATATGGGGAGTGGCTATCAGATATTACTATTGGTAAATGATAACCTTTAACCGCCTTGATTCAATTTGATAGGGGGTGGCAACAGCAACATGCCTTCCTCTGAAATTCTTGTTTTTCCCATTCCGCATTTTATGTTACATTACAATCGGTAACGGTTGAAAGACGACCTTGCCGAAGGAATTAAATATTTTCTCAACTGCCAACGACATTAGCAATACTGTCTTTAGTCTGGTTGTCTTTGAAAGTTACAAGTGGTAATTCGCTTTTGGAATACTCATTGCTAAAAAGTAATGAATACAAAGGACCTAATCCCCAAAATAGGGAAAAGATAGAGGCAAAACCAAAGATACTACCGTTTTTAAAGGCGAAAAGAAATTGATGAAGAGAGTAGATGGAGAACAAGAAGACGATTTGATAATTCAATCGGCAATAATTTTATGAATGAATTTGATTTAAATAAGACACTAGATAATATTCAAGAACATACCATGGTAAAGGAAGTTTTGCTTGTTGATGATGAAGGACCATTTTTATTTACCCTTGCCGATGCTTTAAGTATTTATAATAAATATTTCAATATTCGTACTGCAATGAATGGTATTGAGGCTGTTACTATTCTAAAAACAGCACCTGTAATTGATTTGGTGGTTACCAGTTTGGGCATGATGCCCAAAACGGATGGTTTTGAGCTTGTAGCTCATATAAGTAAGAATTATCCAGAAATCCCTGTAATTGTAACGACAGCTTTTGATACTCCTAAACTAAAGGAACTTATGTATGGAGTGAACATTTTTCATTATATGGAAAAGCCTCTGGATATCACTTTATTCAGATTAGGACACAAAAAATGTTATAGTCCTTCGTTGACTTATGTTTTCATAGAAGAATTGGTGGAGAATATTTTTAAGGGTTTAGGAACTAAACCTGTAAAATTAAATCCTATGCAAGTGCAGATGAAAATATCAGGTAAACAAAAGGAAGAAATTCTAAAAACGATGAATTCTGCAAATGATTTAAAAAAGACGTTATATGATTTAGCACATTCATTCAAAAGACAGGGGAGCTATGGTAAAGCTATATTCTGCTATGGGGAATTGTTGGAACGCTCCTCTGACATGCAAGCAAGCATCACATATCTTTTTGCACTTGGACAGATAATGGGAAAAATGCATGACTTTGAGAATGCAGTAAGTTATTATCAGGAGGCCTCTAAACTATGTAATGTAATTACTGATATTTCATACTGGATTAACAATAATCTAGGATTCAGTCTGTGTATGCTGAAGCGTTTTCTCGAGGCCGAAAAATATTGCAGGTTAGCAATTGCCATGAATTCTGGTCGGTTTAATGCTTTTAAAAATCTCGGTCTTTCTCTGGAAGGTCAAGGGAAATTGCGAGAAGCAATTGATGCTTATATAACTGCAATAAAGATAGATGCAAAAGACATAAGAGCCATGAATCTATTTGAGATTATACTTGATAAACATCCTGAGTTAAAAGAAGAATATAATGAAGGATTAGAAGAATGCAGAAATATGGTTGAAAAATCATATCAATATCGTAAACCAGAACAATTGCAATGAACGTAGTTTTTTCATTTAGTCTTATTCTCATCATCATTTTAACTAAACGCTAAAGGATTTACGAATTTAGTATTACTCTCTTTCAATCAGTGATCCTCAACTCGGACGACTATCCACTCCTGAAACTTTAGGTAGGTGGATGATGCAAAATATAGTCGCTGTCAAAAGCAAAAATATCTATCGCGGCTTTTTCTAAGATGTTCTTCCTGAAGTTAATAAAAAGTCGACCTCGACGAAAATGCAAGATTATAAACAGTAATCATTGTTGCTGCTTTCTCAGCGAAGTAAAATTTGAGTTGAAATGTTTCTACGAGATATTTCCCCAAATGCCATCTTGCCG
>CAIVQG010000058.1 GCA_903907985.1 uncultured delta proteobacterium | reverse complement strand
CGCAAACGGGCGGAAGAGGAGCGCGGAATGTTAGAAAACCGGCTGATCCAAGCCCAGAAGATGGAGGCTATCGGGACGTTGGCCGGCGGTATCGCCCATGACTTCAACAACATCCTCAGCGGCATTATGGGCTATTCGGAAATCAGCCTGAAGGCTGTGCAGGACCAACCGAAAGTCCACCAAAATATGGAACAGGTGCTCAAGGCCGCCGAGCGGGCAAAAGAACTGGTACAGCAGATCCTTGCCTTCAGTCGCAAGGCCGCTCAGGAAAAAAAGCCCATTGCCCTTGCTGCTATAACTGGAGAAGCTATCAGGTTTATGCGGGCATCCCTGCCGACGACAATAGAAATAACTCAAACAATAGATGAGACCTCCGATGTCATCATGGCCGATCCCACGCAGATGCATCAGGTGCTGATGAATATTTGCACAAACGCCGGGCAGGCCATGAAAGAGACCGGGGGTGTTCTGGAGATCGGATTAAAAGAAGTTGTTATGGATGCCGGGAATCTCATCCATCATCCGGCGTTAAAGTACGGCCGTTATCTGGAATTATCGGTCAGGGATACCGGTCAGGGAATTCCGCAGAAGAATCTTGGCAGAATCTTCGAGCCCTACTTTACGACGAAAGAAAAGGGAGAGGGCACGGGCCTGGGATTGGCAGTCGTACATGGGATTGTCAAGGATCACGGTGGAGAGATCAGCGTTTATAGCGAGGTGGGTAAGGGAACCATCTTCAGGGTCTATCTGCCAGTGATGGAAAAGAAGGCGGAAGGTGAAAAAGAAGAGGAGGAGGTTGTTCTGCGGGGGAAAGGCGAAACGATCCTGTTCGTCGATGATGAAGAGATGATTGTCGCTGTAAACAAGCAACTTCTGGAGATGCTCGGTTATAAAGTGTTTGCCGAAACAGATCCTCTTCAGGCTATTGAAATATTCAAGGAAGGCCCTGAGGCCATTGATCTGGTGATTACGGACAAAACCATGCCGCACATGACAGGTTTTGATGTGGTAAGGGAAATAAGAAGCCTTCGCGCCGATATTCCTGTTATCATCTGTTCAGGCTTTCAGGAAAAAGAGGACATGGAAAAACTCGTTGATCTCGGTATTAGCCAGTTGATTACCAAGCCGGCCAAGATGAGCGTGCTGGCCAAAGCCATTCGTGTGGTGCTGGAGAAAAAGATTAATTAGCGTAGCAATGGAGATGAAGATGAAGCAATCAGCATCAAACTTACCGTTTTGTATGCTCCTCCTTTTTGCCTTCTTATTTCCGGGTTTGTTCCCGGGCAATTGTTTCGCCCAATCCCCGGTTGTTAATTCTGTCAAAAGCATACGCGTAAGCAGCGATCACGATTATCCTCCTTATGAGTTTAACGATGAGAAGGGAATGCCCACGGGATTCAATATCGAGCTCATCAACGCCGTTGCGGAGGCGACTGGTTTGCATGCAAACGTGAGGCTTGGTGTCTGGAATAAAGTGCGGGCTGAACTGGAAGCAGGCAAGATCGATGTAATCGCGGGAATGTATTATTCCAAAGCACGGAAAGATGTGGTTGATTTTTCCGTTCCCCATAATATGGTTTCATCGGCGCTGTTCGTGAGAGAACAATCGGGAATAAAAACGTTTGCCCAAGCTCGAGACAAGGAGATAATCGTCCAAAAAGGGGATATCATGCACGACTTCATCGACGAAC
Organism: uncultured delta proteobacterium; assembly: GCA_903907985.1. Classification (GTDB taxonomy): domain Bacteria; phylum Desulfobacterota; class Syntrophia; order Syntrophales; family Smithellaceae; genus MVRV01. Next base: position 62,045 of record CAIVQG010000058.1, on the reverse strand, counting down.
AGGGCTTCACATCCCGGTTTGTCGTTGTTGATGATCCCATTCAGGCCCTACAGTTGCTGGCATCAGGGAAACACGACGGTGTTTTGCTGTCCTCAAAGATTCAGGGGATGTATTTGATCAGCAAACACAGGATCAGGGACATCAGAGCTGTAGAAACACAGCTACCGGTAAGAAAATATTGTTTTGCCGTAAAGAAAAATGATGCCGCGCTTCTGCAGAAGTTGAACGAAGGATTGAATGTCCTGAAGCACACAGGCAAATACGAGCAGATTTATGAAAAGTGGTTCGGTGTCTATGAGGAAAGATCCCTCTGGCAGACATCGCGAACTTTTATCATCGCATTCATCATCACGATGTCTTTATTGGCGATCGTTTCTGTCATCACCTGGGTTCTTCGTCGGCAGGTAAAGAAACGAACCGGGGAACTGTTTCGCAGCGAGGAGCGCCTGTACACGATAATCAATACAATTCCTGACCTGATTTGGCTGAAAGATGTGGATGGTGTATACCTGTCCTGCAACAGGATGTTTGAGCTCTTTTTCGGCGCCCGGGAAGTGGAGATTGTCGGCAAAACGGACTATGATTTCGTAAGTAAGGATCTGGCCGATTTATTCCGTAAAAATGACCTCAGAGCTATAACGGCGGGAAAATCAAGCAGCAATGAGGAATGGGTCGATTTTGCCAGCGATGGCCGGCGTGTCTTGTTGGAGACCATCAAGACACCTATGTATGATGCCGGAGGGAAGCTTATCGGCGTGCTGGGAATCGGTCGCGATATTACCGAACGCAAGAAGGCGGAGGATGCCCTGCAGAAGAGTGAACAACGCTTCCGGGCAATCTTTAATTCCACCTTCCAATTTACGGGCTTAATGACGCCGGACGGCAGGTTGCTGGAGGCGAATCAAGCGGCCCTGGATTTTACCGGCATCAAACTGGTGGACATCATCAACCAACCTTTTTGGGAGACGCGGTGGTGGAGGGGAAATGAAAACCGGGTAAGGCAGTTGAAAGAAGCCATATCCAGCGCCGCTGCGGGAAAGTTTATCCGTTATGAAGTAGAGTTGCAGGGGGCCGGTGATACAACAGCGATGATAGACTTCTCGCTAAAACCTGTTTGGGGAGAGGACGGAGAGGTGGCGTTGCTCATTCCTGAGGGGCGGGATATCACCGACCGCAAGCGGGCGGAAGGGGAGCGAGAGAGTTTGATTTCAGAACTTCAAAAGGCGCTTTCCGAGGTTAAGAAATTGAGCGGCATGCTGCCTATTTGCGCATCGTGCAAAAAGATCCGCGATGATAAAGGCTACTGGAACCAGATAGAATCATACATTAAAGATCGTTCGGAAGCCCAATTCAGCCATGGTATTTGCCCCGAATGTATGACGAAAATATATCCTGATTTTGATGAAAAAAAACATAAAAGTAAAAAATAATCGTTAACCCCGATATGCCGCACCTCTCACCGGTAATATCCGGTGCCGACAACCCAGCCAAAGGGTTTGAACGGCAACACGTATGATCTCTTGGGTTGGGCGGTGCTCTCTCCCCGCTTCGAAAACCAGTACTCAACATATCCGCCGCCGGCTTTTGCTTTTCCGATGAATTCCTTTACGTAGAAATTGCCTTTCCGGTCTCTGTCCTCAAGCCGATTTCTCCCCTCAACGTCTTTCCGGCCATAGAGAACCAAATTAACACCCTCCTCGGTATCTGCCCAGAAATATCCATCCGCTCCGTAGCGTAGTTCTCGTAGAAGGTCCGAGCCCAGCTTCTTTGCCTGTTCCATGGTCATTTCACCTTTCTTTTGTTTTTCGGAAATGGCCTGGAGCAGGCTGATTGCCGTTTCAACTTCGATTTTAATGATCAAGTCCCATGCCGCCAATTTCCCCTCTGTTTTTGACTGACAGAAGGCGGTTTGATGGAGAAACATAATGCTCATAAAAGCTAGAAAAATAACCACGAAAGCTCTCTTTATGTCCCATCCTCCTATTGGTTAATTGATTTTGTTTGAGCCGGCAGACCGGTTTTTCTATTCAGCATAAAACTTGTTTCCATCTTTCTGTTTTATTGATGCTAAGACCTTTTTCTGCATAGCGTCAAAATAATCGTCGGCTTCCTTGACGCTGTTAAAGAGTGTCACTCCCCGCAACAGATTGGCAATCTCAAGCACCTTTTTAATTTGTGGCTGCATGTTTATCATCTGGACACCGCCGCCGTTGCCTTCGATAAATTTTCTTGTTTTAACGACAATACGTAAGCCCATGCTGCTTATGTAATCCAGATTGGACATATCAAACACAATGGTCTTCGTTTTGGGAATCAGAATAGAGTTGATTTTTGCCTCACAGTCTGCGGATGTTGTCCCGTCAAGGCGACCGTGCAAACTGACGACATAGTAACCGGGCACCTTGTTTTCAATGTTTATGATCAAAGACATTACTGTTCTCCTGATTTTATTTTAGTTGCGTGGGTGTTATCCCGATATTGATATTAAGTGTTGACGTTTATCTTCTCCTTTTACAGCCTTGTTTTTCGCTGGTGCCGAATAATTATCTCATAAATCCGTGGTTCCAGTTCTGCATATTGGAGATTATAATATCATAATAATCGTGTAACAACATTATTGATAACCAATTGAAATCCCGCCTTTTCGTCGGGGTTGAGAATTCACTGCTTTCAGAAAATTATCCGTACTATTAAAACTCAGTATACATCAAATCCAGAGGGGAGCGTAAAGTCAGAAGGTTAAAACAGACAAAAGAAATATCCTCGAAGAATATCGAAATTGGCGAGGAAATTTGGTTAAGTGAACTAGAAATAAAAAAACTTGCAGCCAGATTCCTCCGGCAATGAAGGGGAGTCTCTGCCACTGTCAACTCAAGTCTGGTTCAGGACAAATACGCACCGCCGTCAAAGTTTCCCTTCACAAATCAGTTGTCTTTCAATTTCCAGAATTGCTTTACTCAATGCAGATTCCAGTTGTTTATTGTTATGTTCAAATTCAACACTGACATGTTGAATGTTTTTATTTGCTGAATCATCCGGTACCGCCACATCGCACACTCTGTTCTCCAGATTGAAAACCAAACGACCAATTACCAACTTGAACTTAACCTTATCGGAAGGACGAAGCAAATTATCCTGCGGACAAATAACCTTGGCGCCTCCTACTGATATGTTGATGACATTAACTTTTTCTTCTTTGTAAAAAAGATTGATATCACTTTGTGCCGGGGGATTAATACGGTAATACATGCGGAAATCAATAGGTTCAGATTCCTTATATTGCGTCAGAACAAGTGCTTCAACAATTTGTTGCCGGGCAATTTCATAATCCTTAATCAAATCTGTCAGTTTAGCAGGAAAACCAAAGCGCAATTTGCGACTTTCCATTTTAGACAAAAAAGAAACCATTATCTGGCGATTAAGAAAGCTGCGATTTAATGCTGGAGACGTTTGCGAAATAATGATTTTTCTATCTTCAATATCATAAACGAGGGCCTTCATAAAATGGGCATTGCTTTTATTTATTTCGTTTTCAAAAACAATATCTAGGTTTGTGCCAATCTTGAGTTCCGGTATCTTCATGTTTTTTTAACAACCGTCCAATATTATGATCATTCCCTTTCTTTACCTTAACACCTCGTCCCTTACGCCGGCAATCCCTTGTCAGATCGACCAGTCAGAGATTTGCAGGGTGTTTCGCCGCCATTTGAAAAAAACACCAGAAATGAAGAACTGAATTATTTACTACTATCGGTATTTCTGAACAAAAAATCAAGAATTTTTATCATTACAATAAGCTCTTTATCCGATAAACTTCCGATAGTTCTATTCAAAGTCTCTCGAAAAGTTATTACTGTTATGCCTTCTTAAATAATTGATCCACTGATTGGCCAGATATTTGTATATTAACTTAGGTTAACGGGGTAAAAGTTTTATATTGAGGAATGCCGACTCATTAAAACAATAATTTATCACAATTTTATCACAATAAAGGCTAATCATAAAATTAGTGCTACTAAATTTATGAGTTAGTGGCTAATTATTTGAAATGATTGGCGGAAGTGCATGGGAATCGAACCCACCTGGGACGGTTTTAGCGCCCCACACCGGATTTGAAGTCCGGGAGGCCCACCAGTGACCTTGGCACTTCCTTGGGATAGCTGAGGACGGGTATTAAATCTTAGATTGGCTTTTGTGTCAACATACAAAACAAACCAGAAACAATATCGGGCAATTATCCGTAAATGCGACATGATTTTATCCTTGGAGTGATTTCGCTTTTTTTGTTGCGTGTATCCTCAGGCAAAAGCGGTGGCTTTTGATTTATGAATATAAACAGGAAGCGGACTTGAAGTAATTAGGTAATTGCGATAATAAGGCAAGAGGAAGAAATATTGGCTGCAAAAATTTTGGATTAGTATTCGTGAGAAAAATCATTACAAATAAAATTAATAACGATATTGAGCCTCTCCGAAGATTACAGGAGAAAGTTAATCATGGTGCAAAGAGCATCGAGGCCTGTGGCCTTGCCGGTGCGGCGCGTTCTTTCCTTACGGCGCTGCTTTTTTGCCGCGTGGAAAGATCATTGCTGGTTGTTTGCCCGGAAGAAAAAGATGCCCAGGCTTTCGCATCTGATCTGTCTCTCTTTTTGGGGGAAGAGAATGTCCTTTATTACCCGCCGCTTGATTTTTTAGCCATTGATATGTTCGCCCTGCAAAAGGAAGAAGCGCAAGCCAGATTAGAAGTAATGACTTCTCTGCAGATAAGGACAAAAATTGTTATTGTCACTTCTGTGGCTGCGATGATGCAAAAAGTTATGCCCTTTGCCCAATTCAAACAATATCTGCAAATAATATCTGCCGGTGATACTTTAAACCGGGACCGGTTTTGTGAGCTTCTGCTGGCGGGAGGTTATAGAAGAGTCAGTTTGGTGGAAGAAAAAGGAGAGTTCAGTGTTCGCGGGAATATCCTTGATATATTTCCGCCGGCAGAAAAAAATCCGTTGCGTCTGGATATGATGGGTGATGAAATTGAGTCGATCCGCAGATTTGACCCCAATACTCAGCGTTCCATAGGGACAGCTGATGCTTTTGTTGTGCCGCCGGCAAATGAAATAGTGCTGAATTCGCAAACACAAGAGCTGGCCATCCGCAATATAAAGAGAAGGGCGAGCAGTCTTTCTCTGCCCAAAGAAATCCGCAATCGTTTGGTAGATACCTTGCGGAACGGTCTGGCCAATTCCATCAACCCTGTTTTTTTACCGCTTTTTTATGAAGCGTACGACGAAGAGAATGGTTTTCCGCAAAGCAGGCTCTCCAGTTTTTTCGATTATCTGCCTCCCGATACTTTAGTGGTTTTGGATGACCCGCTTTCTCTTCATCAGTCGGCTCTGAGCATGCAACATAATATCGATAAGTTATTATTTAAAGCCAGGAACAGTGAAAAATTTTATCTGGATAAAGAAAGTATCTATATTGATCCGCAAAACACATTCGCGGTTATGGAGAAATTTCCGCAGCTTAATCTGGCTGGATTGAAGTTAGATAAGATGGAAGAAAGCGGAGCAGAGGTTGTCTCCTTTGAAACTTTTCGGGATAGATATCAGGAGAAGCCGACAGAGGGAGAAATTAAAGAAGATGCTCTGCTGCGGCAAACTGTGGAAAAGATAAAGATGTGGTTATCCGCCGCTCAAAGGATATTCCTTGTTTGTCCGACCTCGGAAGATTTGCACCGGATGCAGCACATGCTTCTGACTTACGATTTGCCTGTAAAGCTTTTGGCGGAGGCGGATTCTATCCTGAATATATCAGGTGAGCCCGATCAAAAAGCCGTTCTTTTTCTGGTTGCCGGGAAAATTTCCGCAAGTTTTGTTTTTCCGGCCATGAAACTGGTGTTTCTGAGTGAAGAAGAAATTTTTGTCAAAAGAATTCCACGCCGCCGCACCCGGCCCACCCGCGAAGGTTACTTCCTGAAATCGTTTGGCGATCTTCAGGAAGGAGATTTTGTAGTCCACATCGATTTTGGCATCGGCATCTACCGTGGTCTTCAAAAGATAACGGTAGGCAAAATCGAAAATGATTTTATGGTGATCGAATATTTCGCGGGCGACAAACTCTATCTTCCTGTCAATTCCCTGGAGAAAATTCAACGCTATCTCGGTCCGGACGGGTATGTTCCGAAAATTGACAAAATGGGCGGTACTTCCTGGGATGCCGTAAAAGAGCGTGTGAAAAAATCGGTTCAGGAAGTCGCCGAGGAAATGGTTTCCATTTACGCTGCCCGCGAAGTAATGGAAAGAGATTCCTTCTCTCCGCCGGACCGAATTTATGAAGAATTTTGTTCCACTTTTGAATTTGAGGAAACTCCGGATCAGGTTAAGGCCATTGAAGATATCCACCTGGATATGGATGAAACCAAACCGATGGATAGATTGATTTGCGGTGATGCCGGTTTCGGGAAAACGGAAGTGGCACTGCGTGCTGCCCTCCGGGCGGTCATGGACGGCAAGCAGGTGGCCGTGCTGGTGCCGACGACAATTTTGGCCGAGCAACATTATTCTACTTTCTCCCGCCGGCTTAAAGATTTTCCGGTTTGCGTGGAAGTTTTAAACCGCTTTAAAAGTGCCGGTGAACAAAAGAAAATAATAGCTGATATCAAGACGCAAAAAGTGGATATTGTTGTCGGGACGCATCGCCTGCTGCAGAAGGACGTGGAATTCAAAGAGCTGGGATTAGTAGTCATCGATGAAGAACAGCGCTTTGGAGTGGCGGATAAGGAAAAATTAAAAAGAATGCGCACGCTGGTTGATGTTTTAACTCTTTCGGCAACGCCGATCCCCCGGACATTGCATTTGTCGCTGGTGGGTATCCGGGATTTATCCATCATTAACACGCCGCCGGAAGACCGACAGACTATAAAAACGTATGTTTTGGAATTTGACGAGGAAGCAATTAAGGCGGCTATCGAAAAGGAGCTGATGCGTCGAGGTCAGATGTTTTTTGTTCACGACCGTGTGCGCTCTATTTATTCAATTAGTCAAATGCTCTCCAAACTTGTCCCGCATGCAAGAATCGAAGTTGTTCACGGCCAGATGAAACCAGCGGAAATTGAAAGAGCGATGGGCAAATTTATCCGCCAGGAATGCGATGTTCTTGTTTGCACAACCATTGTCGGCTCCGGGCTGGATATTCCCACAGCCAACACGATCATCATCAATCGTGCTGACAGGTTCGGATTGGCGCAACTCTATCAAATACGCGGCCGCGTCGGCAGATCTAATCAGGAGGCCTATGCCTATTTATTGTTGCCCAAAGGGGCAATGCTTTCCAGGGAAGCAATAAAAAGGCTGCAAGTTATCAAGGAATTTTCCGAACCCGGTTCCGGTTTCCGTATAGCATACAATGACATGGAAATCCGTGGCGGCGGAAATTTGCTGGGGATTTCGCAGTCCGGTCATGTATCGGCAGTTGGTTATGAATTATATACCGAGCTCATGGAAAAAACGATCCGGGAAATAAAGGGTGAAAAAGTAGTGGAAGAGGAAGCCTTGCCGGAAATTCAGTTGGGTATTTCCGCTTTTATCCCGGAGGAATATGTCCAGAATGTCCACCAGCGGCTGGTTTTGTATAAAAGAATATCTCTGGCGGACAATGCCGAAGATATTAACCGGATTGCGGAGGAACTGAAGGATTGCTACGGTCCCTTGCCGGAGAATGTTGAGAATTTATTGCGGGTAATCAACATCCGCAACCTCCTGAAACCGGTTAAGGGTAAAAAAATGGGTTACGACGGCAAGTATTTATATATTTTTTTCCGTAAAACCAGTCCCCTTGATCCTTCGAAGATCATTGCGCTTTACCGTAAAAAAACTCGAGAATTGCGTTTTACTCCGGATTATAAATTATATGTTCCCGCGCCGGGTTTGACCGGGCCTGCGATATTGAATCAAGCATTGCTGTTGTTAGGGGCCATTACGAAATAACCAACATGCGGCTGGCAAGACCATTTCGTTATGGCCCCTTATGCCGGTTACGATATTACAATGTTGGAGTAATTGTTGAACAACGGCTTAAAGATGCTTGCTCAATGAACACAAGAACTGTATGCTTCAAAATTACAATTAAATGAATTGTAAGCGGTAAAAAAATGATTAAAACATTGATCAGCAAATTCTGTATTATCTTGTTAAGCGGCATTTTCTTTATTGTTGGCTGCGAGAAGATTAATTTTTTTTCCCGTCCTTATGTGGCTACCGTGAATGGCTCCAAGATTTATCTCGATGAGTATCAAATAAAGTTAGCTCAAAAAAAGGCCATGTTGTCCAATGAGCTTCTTTCCAATCAGGGAAATTATGCAAAACGCATTGAAGAGGAAGTGTTGGATAACATAATTACTGAAAAAATTATGTATTTGCGGGCGCAGGAGTTAGGAGTTGCCGTAAGCTCCGGGGACCTGGAAAAAAGGATTGATGAAATTAAAAATGAATATGGTGCCGGATTTTCCAATATGTTTATCCGGGAGAAACTGAATTTCGAACAATGGAAAGAAGCATTAAAAAAGGAAATGCTGTTCGAGAGACTTATTGCCGTTGATGTAAATGCCCATATAAATGTATCAGAAGATGAAGCGGAAGATTACTTCAATGAGCACCATGATATGTACAGGGCCGAGTCGAAAGTCCGGGTTGTCCAAATAGTGGTGAGAGATTTGGCGACTGCGCGCAAGGCATTACAGCGGATAAATTCCGGTGCTGATTTCTTAAAGGTAGCCCGGGAAGAATCGATTGGTCCGGAGGCGCGCCAAGGTGGTGATTTAGGATTTATTACGCGCCAGATTATGCCGGACCCCCTGGATAAAACCATTTTTAATTTGCGGTTAAATGAAATTAGTCCTATTGTGCAAAGCCCATACGGATTTCATATATTTAAGATTTTAGAAATTATACCGGCCAAGATTAAAAATTTTGCCGAAAGCAAAGAAGAGATTATCGCCGACATGCGGGCAAAAAAGGAAGAAGCTGCTTTTATCAGTTGGCTTGAGGCATTAAAAGCGAAAGCCGTCATTAAAAAAGAATATGCTGTTTTAAGAAATAAACTCAAATAGTAATTCTACGCTATCTGCTAGTGGAATATTAATGCAACTTAAGGGTAAGGAAACAATAAAGGGGGAAAAGACTGTGAAATTATACAAGGTGATGGCTGTGACTATGCTGTTGGTAATGCTTATATCTACGTCAGTATTGGGCGCAATGGCCGACAAAATTATTGCCGTGGTCAATGACGAAATAATAACGCTAAAAGAGTTTGATGAGGCCTGTGAACCTTATCTGAAAAAAATTGAAGAAACCCGTCAAGGCAATAATAAGGCGGAAGTAATCAAACAGACAAAGGATGCTATTTTGCAGAGGCTCATTGATAAGTTGTTGATCGAGCATGAAGCTAAAAAGGTAGGGACCAGCGTCAAGGACGAAGAGGTCATGAGTGTCCTCAAAGATATACTGACCAAGCAGAATGTCAGTATGGAAGTTTATATAAAAAAGCTGGAGAAGGACGGCAATTCCTTATCCTCAGTCAAAAATGAAATAAAAGGACAATTGATGCGGATGAGGTTAATGCGCTGGGAAATAAAGTCCAAAATAGTCATCAGCGAACAGGAAATAGGAGAATATTACAATCAGCATCGGGATGAATATGAGGGCAAAGAAGCGGTCAGAATTAAACAGATTTTGCTCATGGTACCACCGGATGCCGGCAAGGCAGCAAAAGCAAAAATAAAGGAAACTGCCTCGCAAATTCAGAAAAGTGATTTAAGTGGTGAATCTTTTGATTTGATGGCAGCTAAATACTCGCAGGGACCGGCGGCGGCCCAAGGTGGAGATGTAGGATTTATTGAAAAGGGAGGAATGATCCCGGAAGTGGAAACGATAGCTTTCAGCCTGCCGCTCGACCAGGTAAGCTCTGTAATCGAATCTCGCTTTGGGTTTCATATAATTAAAGTGGTAGATAAAAGGGGAGCGGGACTAAAACCGATTGATGCGGTGCGGGAGGAGATAAAAGTAAAACTGGAAGATGGAAAACTGGAGAAAAAATATGATGAATGGATTTCTGCGGTGCGGAAAAAGTCATACATCGAAATAAGGTAGATAGTCTGAAGGGGGTTCGGATGAAGGTTGAAAGATGAAGGCGCGGAACGCGCCCTCCATAGCCTAACAGCCTTCGGTCTTCAGCCTGAACAGCTCAAAAGGTGATTAAAGCAGAGTGATGGTAAGAGTTTAAAAATACGATTAATGCGAAAAAGAAATAAAGAAAAATAATGAACGCAATAAAAATCAAAGGTGCAGCTCAGCATAATTTAAAAAATATCAGTCTGGACATTCCCCGCGATCAGCTGGTTGTTATCACTGGAGTCAGCGGTTCCGGGAAATCTTCCTTGGCTTTTGATACGATTTATGCAGAAGGGCAGAGACGTTATGTGGAGTCTCTATCTACTTATGCGCGCCAGTTTATCGGACAAATGGACAAGCCGGATGTGGAATCAATTGAAGGACTCTCTCCGGCCATTGCCATTGAACAGCGTGTGGCCAGCCATAACCCGCGTTCTACCGTGGGGACAGTTACGGAGATTTACGACTATTTCCGCCTCCTTTATGCCGGTGTCGGTATTTGTCACTGCTGTCAGTGCGGCCGCGAAATTAAATCGCAAACAATAGACAGTATCGTGGATGCAATTCTTGTTCTTCCGGAAAATACACGCTTCAGCATTTTGTCACCACTCGTGCGCGGGAAAAAAGGTGAGTTTCAAAAAGAACTAAAAAAGCTCCAGAAAGAAGGATTTGTCCGCGTCCGTGTCGATGGAGAAATTCGGGAACTCACTGATGAAATTATTCTGGCAAAAAATAAGCGACATGACATTGATCTTGTTGTTGACCGTTTAGTGATGAAAGATGGTGTACGCAAAAGGTTGCGCGATTCTCTGGAAATTGCCGCAAACCATGCCGAGGGCATGGTGCGAATAGTTATAGCCAATGGTACCGAAACGCTTTACAGCGAAAAATATGCCTGTCCCGATTGCGGGGTCAGTATGCCGGCGCTAGCTCCACGGATGTTTTCTTTCAACAGTCCTTATGGCGCCTGCCCGGAATGTAACGGATTGGGATCACTAACCCACTTTGCCGAACAACTTGTTGTGCCGGATGCCGGATTATCGATGCGGGAAGGGGCGATCGCACCCTGGGCCGGAAGGAATTCTCTTTATTACTTCAGCATTCTCGATGCACTATCCTCTCATTATAATTTCGACATCAATAAACCTTTCAATAAGCTGCCGGAAAAAATTCAACAGATTCTCCTGTATGGTTCGGGAAAAGAAAGCATCAAATTTTACCATGACCGGGGTGATAGAAGATATTTCGCTAATCGTCCCTTTGAGGGCGCTATTAAACAACTGGAACGCCGCTGGCGGGAGACAGCATCTACCGCAGTACGGAATGATCTGGGGCGCTATATGGATTGGAGCGCCTGCCCCGTTTGCCATGGAGCGCGTTTGAAAAAGGAAAGCCTCGCCGTTACCGTGGACGGAAAAAATATTTATGAAATTTGCCGCATGTCCATCCGCGAATGTTTTAATTGTTTCGAACAATTGAATCTATCGCCGCAGGAAAAAATTATCACGGAAAGGATTCTTAAAGAAATAAAAAGCCGGCTTAACTTTCTGTTGAATGTAGGCATGGATTATTTGAGTCTGGAGCGATCAACCCTGTCTTTGTCCGGCGGTGAGTCCCAGCGCATCCGGCTGGCCACGCAGATAGGGTCGGGATTAATGGGAGTGTTGTATGTGCTCGATGAGCCGACAGTAGGACTGCATCAGAGAGATAATTTACGCTTGATTGATACATTGAAGAAACTGCGCGATATGGGCAATACCGTGCTTGTTGTGGAGCACGATGCCGATATGATGCTTGCTTGTGATCATATTGTGGATCTGGGGCCGGGCGCAGGATCCCAGGGCGGCGAAATTGTGTTTCAGGGAACACCACGAGAAATGCTGCAGGATAAAAATTCTTTGACCGGGCAGTATTTGTCCGGCGCGGCAACAATTGCCCTGCCGGCAAAGCGCCGTTCCATTACCGGTCGGCATATTATTCTGGAGGGAGCCTCCGAAAACAACCTGAAAAATATTGATATCAAGATACCGGTAGGAGTGTTTACGGCGGTGACCGGAGTCTCCGGTTCCGGCAAAAGTACGATGATTATAGAGACTCTTTATAAAGTAATGGCGCGCCGTTTGAATCAGCATAATGGGGCCATGGGCAAAATTAAAAAGGTTGTTGATTTGGGCGACATCGAGCGGATCATCATGATTAATCAGCAGCCCATTGGCCGGACCCCGCGGTCTAATCCGGTAACCTATACGGGAATATTTTCTTTTATCCGTGATTTGTTTGCCAATCTTCCGGAGGCCCGGGTGCGCGGTTTTAAGCCCGGACGTTTCAGCTTTAATGTTAAGGGTGGACGCTGTGAAGCTTGCGAAGGCAATGGTATGATTCGTATTGAAATGCATTTTCTGCCTGATGTTTATGTTACCTGCGATGTTTGCCGCGGCAAACGATTTAATTCGGACACTCTGGATATAAAATATAAAGACCAGAGTATTGCCGATATTCTGGATATGACCGTCAATCAGGCCCTGGATTTCTTTTCCAATATACCATCTATCAAAGCGCACTTGCAGTTGTTTAGGGATGTTGGTTTGGGCTATATCCGGCTGGGCCAATCGGCAACAACTCTTTCCGGTGGAGAAGCACAGAGAATAAAACTGGCGCGGGAACTGGGGAAGAGAGTCAACAGCAATACCCTTTATATTCTCGATGAACCGACGATAGGCTTGCATTTTGCGGATATCCAGCGGCTGCTCGATGTCCTGATCCGCTTGGTTGATATGGGCAATACCATGGTTGTGATCGAGCATAATCTGGATGTGATAAAATGTGCCGATTACATAATTGATATGGGGCCGGAAGGTGGTCCCGGCGGCGGCGAAATTATCGCATCAGGGACAGTCGAACAGGTAGCCTGTGAAGAAAAATCGGCAACCGGAAGCTTTCTTAGAAAAATACTCCCGGGTCATCCTCAATAATTGTTTCCCTGGTCAGGTAATGAAAAATCAAATCATTTTTTCTTATATATAGAGCTCTTGTTAATATAATTGCGAACATTGTCCGGGACAAGATAACGGATGGATTGTCCGGCGTTGACATTTTCGCGAATGCGGGAAGAGGAAATATCCAGAAAAGTAACGTGGCGGAAATAAATAACATGACCGGTTGGTCCTTTGTATCCGTCGATTTCTTGATCATAGGTAAAGCGGGAGGAAAAATCTGCCGGAAGTATTTCCTCCAGTCCTTTTGGTTCGTAACCCGGACGGGTCATAACGGCAAAATTGCAGAGCAAAAGAAGTTTTTCCCAGTCTTTCCAGGTAGTGATAGCTTGAAAAGCGTCCTGTCCGATAATGAAATAAAGTTCCAGATTTTCCAGATATTTGTTTAATATATATTCGACTGTTTCCACTGAATAGGATTTGCCCGTTTTTAAATTTTCCACATCTGAAAAGGAAAAAGAAACATTACCTTCAATGGCCGCCCGCACCATCTGTTCACGATGGTAGAAAGAAGTAATTTCGGCTTCCAGCTTATGCGGTGGACGCGACGAAGGCATGAAGATAATCCGGTTTAAATCAAAAATTTTCAGCATTTCTTCTGCCGCTCTTAAATGTCCGAAATGAATCGGATCAAATGTTCCTCCCAACAAACCCCATTTCATGTGCGCACCTGTCCATTGCCGTAAATGATAAATTTTGTTGTTGTTAACTCTTCCAAACCCATCGGACCGAAAGCATGAAGCTTGGTCGTGGAAATGCCGATTTCCGCACCCAACCCCAATTCGAATCCGTCGCTGAAGCGGGTCGAGGCATTGACCAGTACTGTCGATGAATTCACTTCATTTAAGAAGCGCTGCGAATTGGCGTAATCAGAAGTTATAATAGCCTCTGTGTGTAAAGAACCATATTTTTCAATATGGGCTATTGCTTCGTCAATATTGTCCACAATGCGTATCGCCAGAATTAAATCGAGGTATTCCGCATACCAATCGGCCTCCGTGGCCGCTTCAATATCTTTTAAAATCTTTCTGGTTTTTGTGCAGCCTTTCAGGGAAACATTCACTTTTTTAAATTCCTCCGCGACGAGCGGCAGAAATTTACGGGCAATATCTTTGTGCACTAGTAAAGTCTCCAGGGCGTTACAAACACCGGGGCGCTGAGCTTTGGCGTTGCAGCAGATATTTGCCGCCATATCCATGTCCGCTTTGCTATCGACGAAAATATGGCAGACGCCTTTGTAATGCTTGATTACCGGTATTTTTGATTGGGCTACGACGGCACGAATTAATTCCTCCCCGCCGCGGGGAATAATTAAATCGATATATTCATCGAGCTGCAGCATTTCATAAACGGCTTCCCGGTCAGTTATCGGAATTATCGAAATGGCTGCCTCCGGCAGCGAGTTTTTTCGCAGGACTTTCTGGAGGATGGAGCAAATGGCCAGATTCGAATTTATTGCTTCGGATCCGCCTCTTAATATTACCGCATTGCCTGATTTCAGACAGAGTGCGGATGCATCAGCAGTCACGTTAGGACGTGACTCGTAGATAATACCAATTACCCCTAAAGGAATGCGCATCCTTCCTACCAGCAGGCCATTGGGTCGGCGTGAAAGGGAGGTTACTTTGCCGAGGGGATCGGGAAGTGCAGCGACTTCTCTTAAGCCCTGGGCCATGCCTTCAATTGTCGTTTTTTTCAGGGTGAGGCGATCGATCATTGCCTTGGAAAGGGCAGCTTTTTTTGCCAAAGCGACATCACGGGTGTTGGCGGCGAGAAGCTGATCAGTGTTGTTTATCAGTTCATCGGCCATTTGCAGCAGGGCATTGTTTTTTGCGGCCGAAGAAACCCGGGCCAGCTGCCGGGATGCAGCCTGGGCATTTTGGGCTATTTGTTTTACGAAATATTTTATATCCATCAGTTATCCTATGGTTAAATAATAAAATTACTTGCTTTTTTCCAGATTATTGATAAAAGCCGCCTCGAATGCCTAAATGGTTGGTAATTTAAAATGCAGCAATCTTCCGCTTTTGCCAACAACAAATACGCGATTTATTTACAAGACAATAGTTATCATGTCAAGGCCAAAGCCCTGGTGGAATAAAAAATGAGTCAACTAAGAATTAAAGCCGGTAAGCGTGTTTATGAAATCATCAAGGATGGTGGATTTAATTATGATTCCATTTCCACCTATTTCGGACCAGCTGCCGGACCAAGATGGTTGATATCCAGCGGTTTTGACTTGACCCTGATGAATGGTGACATTTTAGGCCGTACTCAGCCTGTCCATTTAATCGGTTCTTCTGCCGGTGCCTGGCGTTTTGCCGCCTGGCTTCAACCCGACGCTTCGGTCTGCTATCGAAAATTAATGGATTCTTACATTAATATTAAAATAACAACGGCGGATACGCCCGCAACAGTGCTGGAAAAATTTATAGATTTAATCAATTTGTATCTGGAAGATGATGCGCTTCCCTTTGCACTGGCTCACAAAAAATACCGCTTGACGGTGATCACTGCCCGGGCGCGCAATCTGGTTGCTTCGGAAAAAATGTGGTTGCAGAAATCCGGTCTGGTTGCCGGCTATATATTAAATTTTTTCAGTCGCAATAATATTTATCGATTTGCCGATCGTGTTGTGTTTTACCATGGTTCGAAGCCACCGGCCTTTTGTTTTCATCCGCAATTTCGCGGTTCATTTGTCAACATAAATGAGATAAATTTCAAATATGCCGTTATGGCGAGCGGCGCCATCCCGCTGGTTGTGGCCGGTGTGCATGATATTTACGGCGCCCCGCGTGGAGTTTACCGTGATGGCGGCCTGATTGATTATCATTTAACACATCAATTTGCGGCCCGGGAAAATGAGATTGTGCTGTTTTTTCATCACCAGGAAAGGATTGTCCCGGGGTGGATGGATAAAGACAATGTGCGTCGAGCGCCGGATGCGGAAGCTCTAAGCAATGTTCTGATGATCTTTCCGGCACAAAGTTTTGTGGAAAAGCTTCCGGGAGAAAAGATTCCCGATCGTACTGATTTTCTTACTTATATTGATGATCACCAGACAAGAATAAAAAATTGGCATAAAGCAGTAGAACTTGCCGCTCCCCTGGGCGAAGAATTTTTGGAGCTTGTAGAAAGCGGTAAAATTAAAGATATTATTGAAAGGCTATGAATTTCCATCTTTAATGTAAAATATTCCCCCGCTTTTTTCACCACCATCATTTTCCTGAGGGTCGGCAATGGTACTTCCCAACCAAATAGCTCTTCTAAAAAATATTTTTAAAGATTGCGTGCTTTGCCCACGCCGATGCCATGTTGACCGCACACAAGGAGAGCTAGGCTATTGCCGGTTGCCGGCAAAAATTATGATGGATTGTGCGCTGGCTCATCACGGTGAAGAGCCGCCCCTTTCCGGAACACGCGGGGCGGGCACTATTTTCTTCTCTTCCTGTAATTTAGGATGCATTTACTGCCAGAATTACCAGATTTCTCATTGTACATACGGGCAGGAGCTTGATTCTCTTGCTCTGGCGCGGGTAATGCTGGATTTAGAAAAACGCGGCTGCCATAATGTTGAACCCGTGACACCCACGCCCCAGACGCCATTGATTATGGAAGCTCTCATTTTGGCGCGGGAGCAGGGCTTAATAATTCCTTTCGTTTATAACTGCGGTGGCTATGAAAACCCCCAAATCATCAAATTACTGGATAAAATGGTAGATATTTATCTGCCTGATTTCAAGTATGGTGTGGCAGAAGATGGCGCTGCTTTTTCTGCTGTTTCGGACTATCCGCTTTATGCCCTGGATTCCTTAAAGGAAATGGTGCACCAAGTTGGTGCTGAGTTGGAAATGGAAAATGAAGTTGCGAAAAGGGGAGTTATAGTTCGCCATCTGGTACTGCCAGGCAAATTAGAAAATTCTAGGACTGTTTTTCGCTTAATTAAAAAGGAAATATCAACTTCAGTAGCGATCAGCCTTATGTCGCAATATACGCCGACTCTCAAAGTGCAAAACCATCCGCTGCTGGGTCGAAGAATCACCGCTTCTGAGTATCAACAGGTTCTGGATTTTGCCCTGGATTTGGGTTTTGAAAACCTTTTTATTCAGGAAGTCAGTGAAGAAAATCTCCTGCCTGATTTTGACCGCGAAAATCCGTTTAAATAAAAATCATGCTTAAGGCATATTGAAAATGGAAACACCTGCCGGCGGTTTGAATTGAAACATTTTTTCGGCTAGGCCGGTGTTGGTGGAAATATTAGAAAATTTCAGGACAGTAGAGTTTCCCATCGTGTCTTCAAAGCTCACCTGTAAGATAATGGAAGTGTTCTTATCAACTGTTATCGAAAAAGGATTTAGCGACGGAGCCTTTTCCAGCGGTGTTAAAACCAGCAAATAATTGCCCTGTTTATCCAACGCCTTGGGTTCGGCATATCTAATGGTGAAATCATTTTTCAATTTTCCCAATCCGGATAAAAACTTAATCAATGTTTTGGACTTAAAAATGTAATCGGATTCCTGCGTATAGGCGACCTTTTCCTGGGGAAGATATAGCCAGGCTTTACGGGGATTGATCACCAGCTTCTTTTTTTTGGGTTGGGAATAGTCCCAGAGCATGTTTTTCGGATTTTTAAAAAAAACAGTTCCTTCTTCACTGTCAGTTTTCTTTATTGATTGGATGGTTGTTTCCTGGATAAAGCTGGCCTTGAAATCTTGTGTTTTTTCGTATGTTTGCTGAAGCGCAGCGACAACTTGATCTATCGGTACAGGTTCCCCGGCCAACGCGGCAAATGGCGTAAATATTGTCAATAACGCTACAAATGTCCAAATAAGATTCGCGGCAATGATGATAACCGGCGTATTTCTTTTCAAAAACTTTTTCATTATTTTTCCTTATAAAAAAATAAAAAGAGAGGCAAAATTGGCACATTTTTTTCAGTAGAGTTTATATCCTGGAAACCACATTACGCTAAGTAACCATGAATAAAGAGTATATTTGTAAGTGCTTGAAAACACTGGGTATTGATCTTGCTCAAATCTTATGCAATTTGGTGTAATGTGGTGACAATTGCGTACTTGCGAAGATTATCAACAATGTTATCCACAGGTCTTTCCACAGTGTTGTGGAATACAAATCCAAGTGCCTGTATCCAGAGGAAAAATCGAAGATTACCCTTTTTTAGCTTTTCCCCCATCCCTGATTTTGATGCGCCAGCCAAAGGGATCTTCTTTCAATCCATACTGAATCTGCAGGATTTCATTATATAATTTTTCCGCCAACGGACCGGTTTGGCCGCCATTGATTAAGTATTCTTTATTGCGGAAATAAAGCTGTCCCACCGGTGAAACAATTGCTGCCGTTCCCGAAGCAAAAGCTTCCTTTAAGGATCCGTTTTCGGATGCAGAAATAACTTCCTGGATGGATATCGGTCTTTCCATAACTTTTGTTCCTAAATAACCAGCCAGCTTAATCACTGAATCTCTGGTAACTCCGGGTAAAATAGTTCCGGCCAGAGGTGGAGTGATAAGCTCATCACCGATTACAAAAAAGATGTTACTTGTACCCACTTCTTCGATATATTTCTTTTCCAGAGCATCAAGCCACAAAACCTGGGTATAGCCCATTTTAGTGGCAATACGGCTGGCATATAGGCTGGATGCATAATTAATCGCCGCTTTGATATTGCCGGTTCCTCCTCTCGTTGCCCTCACATATTCTTCCGACACATACATTTTTGTCGGAGAAAAACCTTGCGGATAGTAGGCTCCCACCGGCCCCACCACGATAAAAAAGAGATATTCACTGGCCGAATGCACTCCCAATGCTGGTTCTGTGGCGATCATGGTAGGGCGAATATACATTGATGTGCCTGCGCCGCGGGGGATCCAGTCTTGCTCCAGAATAACCAGTTTCTTCAGGGCATTAAGAAAGATTTCTTCATCCATTGGCGGCATGCACATTCTTTCCGCGGAAGCAGCCATTCTTTTGATATTTTCCGCCGGGCGGAATAGATAAATCTCCCCGTTTTTGCCGCGATATGCTTTCAGACCTTCGAAAATTTCCTGGCCGTAATGCAGGCACATAGCCGTTGGATCTAATTGTAGCGGGCGGTAAGGTTCAATTATCGCATCATGCCAGCCACGACCTTCCTTATATTTAATATTAAAAAAATGGTCGGTAAATATCTTGCCAAAACCAAGCTGTGATTCATCAGCTGGTTTAGCTTTCCTCTTTTTAAGTGGTGCTTTCTTGATTTTAATTTCCATAAATTCCTCTTTCAATTAAGTTGTCTGCAGCAATATTCGGTTTGTGTTCCCGGGAAAGTCAGCTTAGTCTAAATAATGGCGCTAACCATATCATTAAATTAAACTGCGATCAAGGCTTCGATACTGAATAGCTTCGGCTATGTGAGCCGATTTCACAGTTTCTTGATTTTCCATATCAGCAATAGTGCGGGCTACTTTCAAAATGCGGTTCATGGCGCGGGCGCTCATTCCCAATTTTTCAATGGCCATTTCCAGAAGCCCCTGTGATTCTTCGTCAACCGAGCAATAAACTTTAATTTGCTTTTCGCTCATCCGGGCATTGCAATAGATTCCATTCCCTTCATACCTTTTGATTTGCCGGTTACGCGCCTTGTTCACTCGTTCTTTTATTGTCGCGGAAGATTCCCCTGCTTCCTTGCTGGCCAAAGCGCGGTATTTAACGGAAGGCACCTCGATATGTAAATCAATTCGATCCAGAAGCGGTCCCGATATTTTTGCCTGATACTGCCTGATTTGCTGGGGACTGCAGCGGCAAGTGCGGATTCTGTCACCGAAATATCCACAGGGGCAGGGATTCATTGCAGCGATCAGCATAAACTTGGCGGGGAATGATGCCGTGACCAGAGAACGCGTAATGGTTATGTTGCCTTCTTCCAGAGGCTGCCTCAGAGCTTCGAGTGCATTTTTTTTAAACTCGGGAAGTTCATCCA
Source organism: uncultured delta proteobacterium (assembly GCA_903907985.1). Lineage (GTDB taxonomy): Bacteria > Desulfobacterota > Syntrophia > Syntrophales > Smithellaceae > MVRV01. The sequence continues at coordinate 41,914 of CAIVQG010000058.1, read as the reverse complement.
GGAAAAGAACTCCTAAGTGGGAGAGGCTGATTTCACCGGGACGCGGTGTTTGTCCTCCACCAACCAATCCCGCATCGGATATTGTGTGATGTGGCGCCCGGAAAGGCCGCACGGCAATTAAGTTTTGAGTTTTGCTCAATGATCCGGCCACGGAAAAGACTTTTGTTACTTCCATAGCTTCGTCAAAAGAAAGATCAGGCAAAATTGTGGGCATTCTCTTGGCCAACATGCTTTTTCCGGAACCCGGCGGACCGATCATGATCACATTATGTCCGCCGGCTGCTGCAATTTCCATTGCGCGGAGAGCCTGCCGTTGCCCTTTGATCTCATTAAAATCAAAGTCATATTGGCGATGTTCCTGGAAGATTCTGCTGATATCCAGAGCAAGCGGTTCAATGATTTTCCGGTTACCCAAAAAGTCGACTACATCCGGGAGGGTATTTAAGCCAAAGACATCAATTCCTTCCACCATTGCCGCTTCGGCGGCATTTTCTTTCGGAACAAAAACTCTTTTGATGCCCAGCTCTTTTGCTTTCAGGGCCGCCGGCAGTACACCCCTGACGCTTTTAATGCTGCCATCAAGAGAAAGTTCCCCGATAAAAAAACATTCTGGCAAAGAGTCTTCTTTAATCAATTCCTCTGCTGCAAGAATTCCCACGGCAATGGGCAGATCAAAACCGGTACCTTCCTTCTTAATATCAGCCGGAGCCAGATTAACTGTCACATGGCTGCGGGGAAATCGGTAACCGGAGTTTTTTATTGCGGCTTTAATCCTGTCCCTGCTTTCTTTAACAGAAGCATCGGGAAGACCGACTGTGGAAAATTGAGGTAATCCGGCAGATATATCAACTTCTACGGAAACGGGGTAAGATTCCATTCCAATAATGCTCATGCCCAAAACTTTAACGAACACTCTTTAACACTCCGCCGGATATTTTATGAGAAAACATTAACTAATCATGCTATTTATATCAAGAAATAAAATTTATATAAATTTGTCTGACTTTCTTGACTCGCAATCTGGCCTATGCTAGAGTCCGGCAAAACAATAATCCAAGGTTTATAACGAGCCGCCTTCATTGTGGGGCTTTTACTGTAATGACGATGGCTTCCTCAAAGTATTATAAATAAAAAATAAATTTACGAAGTTTCCTCCAGAATTCGCAAATTTTTTTAACAGAATCGGCATTGCGAATTATTTATTAAAACGTATGAGGAAATAAAGCAAACATGGCCGTCTGCATCATTGAACTGAATATTTACGATAAACAAAATCGCCGATAAAGAAATGATCAGCTGAGGAAACGTGCTTTAAATGGAGGGAGGAGAAAAGTGCTGAAATTCTCCCGTTGAAATAAAGCATTTTAGGATATCAATTAATAATGAGCGAAGCTGTTTACAAAACCAGAAGAGCATTTCTGATACCTTTGATTGCCATTGTGGTACTTTTGTCTTTACTTTTTTTGATCAGTCTTTTTAATTGCCAGAGCTGGGAGATTATAGTTCTGGCAATTCTTTTTTTTGCTTCTCTTTTTGCGGGTTTGGATATGGCAAAGAAAGAGATAGTTGTTAATGATCAAGGGTTGAAAATTAACAGGATTTTCCGCAGCAAAGAATTCAGCTGGCTGGAAATTACTCATCTGGGTGTTGTAGTTTTAAAGAAGAAGGTTTATTTCCTCTTAACGACAACTAAAGGTTTTTATATTTTTTCCAATCTTATTGAGAATCATTCCTTACTTGTACGCTCCCTTGTGGACAGGTTGGGTGAAGAAAAAGTGGAAGAGGAAGTTAAAAAATATCTGGATCATCCCCTGGAAAGGCTTGCGCTGATTGTGATGAGCTGGGTTGCTGTGGTGATTATTATCGCGACGATATTTTTACGAGTGTATACAATTAAGATTTAAAATCAAAAGATCAATTTGTTCGGTCATGGGAATTCGGTAAGAGAGGAATTTTAAAAATGCGGTCAAAGAAGCAAAATAACCAGGCTCTAGAGGTGAAAGAAACTCTTTGTCTGGCTGTCGAAGAAATATTAGAAAAGAAACTGGAAGATATTGCTACCGTTTTATCAGCTACAGGTGGCCGCAAAAGCACCCTTTATGAAGAAGTAACGACCATGGTGGAAAAAGGTCTGTTTAAGATTGCGTTGCGCCGTTCCAATAATGTGAAAAGTACTGCCGCAACTTTTCTCGGCATCAACCGCAATACATTTACGGATAAGATGGCCAAATTGGGTATTAATGGTGAAAAAGTAAAATAGAAACAATCGGGAAAAAATATGGCCAGAGCTGTTAAAAAAGCTGTAACTTTGCCGCAAAACATAACTAGTCTCTTGAAGAAAGGGGTTCGGATGACGAACCCTTTTTCTGTGGAAATTAGTGATGAAGTAAACCTGGAAAACATAGCCGGTTCTTTAATAATTTATGGTGCGGCGAGAATTTGGGGCGAAAATACATTAATAGCCGAAGATGTTAAGCTGGGCTATGAAGCACCTGTTACCATGATTAATTGTCAGCTGGGGAACGCAGTGGAATTAAAAGGCGGATATTTTGCCGATTCTGTTTTCTTGGAGAAAGCTGCGCTGGGAAGTAACGCGCAAGTTCGCAGTGGATGCCTTCTGGAAGAGGAAGCAGGGGGGAATCATACGGTCGGTCTGAAGCAAACGATTCTCTTTCCCTATGTTACCCTGGGCAGCCTGATTAATTTTTGCGATTGTCTGATGGCGGGGGGGACCAGCCGGAAAAATCACAGCGAAGTGGGCAGTTCTTACATTCATTTTAATTACACTCCGGGGCAGGATAAAGCTACCGCTTCTCTCATTGGAGAAGTGCCGCGCGGTGTTATGTTAAAAGAAAACCCTATATTTTTAGGCGGTCAGGGCGGGATGGTGGGCCCCAGGCAAATAGATTACGGGACTGTAATTCCCGCCGGAATAATTTGTCGTAAAGATATGTTACCACAAGGCCTTCCCCGGTCTTCTGCCGATTCTTTTTCGACCGGCGTTTATGGCGATCTTCCGCGAAAATTCTATTTGAATGTTCTTTACATGGCCAATCTGCTGGCGTTAAAGCAATGGTATCTCCATGTTCGTCAGGATTTTTTTAGTAAACAAAAATTTGGTCGGGGCCTTTATGAGGGAGCGAATCTTGTTCTTGCCGACGCTTTTGCCGAAAGGCTCAAACAGATGAGATTATTTGTCTCCACAATGCAAACTTCACTTCCCGCGGTAGCCCAGAGAAAGAAAAAGAGTTTGCCGGATGATTTTGATCGAACCAGAAGAGAACTTCTGCTGGCGTGGCCGCAAATAGAAGAGCATCTGATCTCAGCAGTTGAAGAAGGGCTGGGTTTAAAAAAGAAGGAAGCTTTTATAAAAATAATTCAAAAAAAATCAGACTCCAAACATTCTTATCTGGAAGCAATAAAATCACTTACACCAGATCAGGCTATGATCGGTTCCGCCTGGCTCAAACAGATTGTTGCCGGCATTGCCGGACATTGCTTACCCAAAACTAACGCTCGGCAATAGAATGCGAACCAGGATATCTTTATAATGATCAATATACTGAAAAAGGCAGGGCGTTTTTTTAGAGAGAGTAGAATTTTTGTGGGCAGGCATCCGCGGGAGATTTCCGCTCCGGCGATTATCTTTTTCCCCCTGACGTTATGCCGGTTCAATTGTGGCTTTGCCGGCTTAATGACTATTGTTTCCCCTGTTAAAATTTCTGCGCCCACTTATGATCCATCTTTTGCCGGGGTGTTTGAAAAAATTCAGGATTCCAATTTAAAGAAGGTATTGACCGGCAAACTGGATGCGGTAAATTATTTGAATGGTCTGGAAAGCTTAAATGTCCTGGAAAAATCCGTTCAGGAATTGAAGCAGGAAGATGCGCAGGAATATTTCTTTTTTCAACAGTCGGCCGCCAAAAAGCTTATCAGTCTCAATGAAGAAATTAGAGATTTTTTAAATGATGAAGAAAAAATATTCGAAGATAGCGCCGCTAAATTTAAGTCTCGGGAACTAGAAATTATCAGTAGCAGGATTGTTCTCCTCAAAGACATTCAATGGATTCTGGAAAAAGATATTTTAATGAACTTCGGCAAAATTCTTGATCTGTCCGGTGCGAAGAAAAAGGCAGATATTAATCCGGCCGCTTTTAAAAAATACCGAAAAATTAATTTATTGCTTAATGCAATGGATCGGTTGGAAGTGCGCGGTAGAGATTCCGCCGGATTGCAGATATCCTTTGCTTTGGAAAATGAAGAGATAATCGAAACCGTTTTGTCTGATCTTAAAGAGAATGGCCTGTTCGAAGCTTATTTTCAGCGGATACAAGCGGGAGATACGTTAAATGGCTCTATTGGGATTGCTCTCGGAGTTTTAGTTGACGGTAAAAGAAGAATAAATCTATCCTTTGTCTACAAAACTTTTTCCATTGTCGGTGAATTGGGGCGCAATGTACAGGAATTGCGCCATATAATCAGGAATGACCGGATACTCCATTTTTTTGCACAATGTAATGTTGTTTGTGAAACAGCGATATCTCACACACGCTGGGCTTCCGTCGGTTCCATAACGGAAGAAAATTGTCATCCGATAAACAACTATAAACGGCTGTCGGACATTTCGGCATCCACAGCCGTTATTAATATTGTGCTGAATGGAGATATCGACAATTATCCGGCATTGCGCAGCGAAATAGAGACAAAAAACGAATTGATTGCACCGGAAGTCACAACGGACGCCAAAATTATTCCCCTGCAAATTGAGAAATATTTAAACGCCGGAAATAATCTCGCGGACTCTTTCCGATTGGCCGTAAACGATTTTGAAGGTTCACATGCCATTGTAATGACTTGTGATCTGGAGCCTGGTAAAATATTTTTGGCTCTCAAAGGCAGCGGCCAGTGTATTTATGTGGGAATAAGTCGAGATCAATACATGTTATCTTCGGAACTTTATGGTCTGATAGAAGTGATGCCTGATTTCATTAAAATGAACGGTGAGGCGGAGTCAACAACTAAGAACGCTCGGACAGGCCAGATTTTCATTTTGGATCAAAATTCCCGGGGCGGATTGGCCGGGATTAAGGCGTGTTCTTATAATGGCAAGGAACTGAAGCTTACTTCCGGCGATGTGCAGGCAGCGCAAATTACAACGCGGGATATTGACAGGGGAGATTATCCTCATTATTTCCTCAAAGAAATTTCGGAAGCCGCCCTTTCGGTAAAGAGAACATTGCGCGGTAAATACCGCATTGCAGCCATTAATAATTCGGCACCGGAAGTAATTTTCAATTTGGGAGATGATATTGTTCCCGCGGTTGTCCGTAAATGCTTCCGTGAAGGAGCAATCAAAAAAATAATGATTATCGGTCACGGAACGGCGGCAGTTGCAGGAATAGCCATTGCCGATGCTTTTGAACATTATTTAAAAGGCAGAGACATAAGTGTAATATCCAAGGTAGCTTCGGAATTAAGCGGTTTTTTATTGAAAGATGATCTTGCCGATACACTGGTAATTCCCATTACTCAATCGGGAACAACGACGGATACAAATCGTGCTGTAGCCATGGCGAAAGAGCGCGGCGCCTTTATTGTTTCGATAGTAAACAGAAGGCAATCGGATATTACCGCTAAATCCCATGGTGTCTTTTATACCAGCGACGGACGCGATATTGAAATGTCGGTGGCTTCCACGAAAGCTTTTTATTCGCAGATTATTGCCGGCCAGATTCTGGCCCTGTTTTTTGCTCAGCTTTCCGGTGCCAGGACCGACGATTATATCGCTGCTCAGTTGCATAATCTGGAAACAGCACCGCAATTGATGGCAAAAGTATTTGCCGGTAGGGAAATAATTGCGGCGTCGGTGGAGAAAACCTTTGATAGGAAATTCTGGGCCATAGTGGGAAGCGGGCCGAATAAGGCAGCGGCTGATGAAATTCGGATCAAACTTTCCGAACTTTGCTATAAAACTATTTCTTCCGATATTGTGGAGAATAAAAAACATATTGATCTCTCGGCCGAACCGCTGATTTTAGTTTGTGCCGCCGGTAATCCCGAAGCTGTTCTGGAAGATATTGCCAAAGATGTAGCGATATTTAAAGCGCATAAGGGAGCCGTTGTTGTTTTTGCCGAGGAAGGCGATGAACGTTTCGACAAAGTTGCCGATGCTGTAATTTCTCTCCCGTCTTCACCAATGCCACTGCCGGTTATTCTCAATACAATGGCCGGGCATTTGTGGGGATATTATGCCGCCTGCGCTATTAACGATGAAGCTCTTGTTTTTAGAAAATTTCGGCACAGCTTGAATCTCGCCATGGCTGAACAGATTAAAATGAATTATTCGCTTTACGATAAGATTGCGGACGTTCACTTCCGTCGACTGCTTAATAATTTTTATTCATTTTTTAATAAGCTGTGTAACAACGGCGCTTTCAATCTGCTCAGTGTTAAAACAATCTCCGATCTGGTCCTTTTGCTGAAATACGCGGCAGGTAAATTGCCACTGGAAGATTTCCGCAATGAGTTTAAGGGTGATGAAGGATTGGACTCCCCGCTGGACATTCTGGATATAACACTGGGGCGTGCCATTGATGAACTCACCCGGCCGATTGATGCTATTCGTCATCAGGCGAAAACAGTTACCGTGGGAACAAGCCGCAAAGAAAAAATACCCCGAGGAATTGTGTTCGATCTTCTGGAAGAACTTCAATATTCGGCTAGCGATTTAACTTATAAAAATATCTTGATGATTCGCAGGATGCAGCCGGCCATTGCCGTGGTGCGTGGATATACCATTTACAGGATTGATAATCTTGATGCCGAAGGTAATCCGGATGAAAAGACGACTGTAGCAGTAAAGAAAAAAGGCGGGGTGGCTATCCAGATGGCATCGCGCACGGAAACTTTGTCGCCGCTTATGGGTACAAAAAGGACCATAGTCAGTACCGGCCACGTTTATATCGGCCGGGGAAAATCGGATGGAGCTTCTATTGCAGTATTGCCTTTGCTGGGAGAAAATAATTTTGTCGAGAGCCTGCTTTTGATCCATGTTGATTACAATCAATTGCTGTCAGTGCAGGAAAAGAAAGAAGTTCTGGGATATCGTTACAATGATATCCGTAACCTGATTAACGAATATAATGTCATCTGGAATGATCATTATCTGGAAAAAATTCGGATCAGTGATTTGTTGAGCGAATCTGTGGAAGAAATCGCCCGCAGGATTAAACAGTGCGCTGTTGAAGTGAGGGAGTAATTATGAAAACAAAATTTATCTTTGTTACCGGAGGGGTTCTCTCCTCCTTGGGTAAAGGTTTAGCGGCAGCATCAATTTCGGCGCTCCTGGAATGCCGGGGACTGAAAGTTACCAATCAAAAACTTGATCCGTACATCAATGTTGATCCCGGCACAATGAGCCCCTTTCAGCATGGTGAAGTTTTTGTTACCGATGATGGCGCGGAGACGGATCTCGATCTGGGGCATTATGAAAGATTTACATCAACCCGTATGGGAAAAGGCAACAACCTGACTACCGGACAGGTTTATTTTTCGGTTATTACTAAGGAGAGGCGTGGTGATTATTTAGGGAAGACTGTTCAGGTTATTCCCCACATAACCAATGAGATTAAAGATTACATTCGGAATACAGCCGCAGGTTTTGATGTGGCCATTGTGGAAATCGGCGGTACGGTCGGTGATATTGAAAGCCTGCCTTTTCTGGAAGCTATTCGTCAATTCCGCAATGAAGCGGGAAGAGAAAATGCCATCTTTATTCATTTAACCTGGGTACCTTTCATCAAAACTGCCGGTGAGGTTAAAACCAAGCCCACGCAGCACAGCGTCAAAGCGCTGCGCGAAATTGGTATTCAGCCGGACATTCTTCTGTGCCGGACGGAAAATATTCTTTCCGACGATATCAAATCCAAGATCGCTCTTTTTTGCAATGTGGAAGTGGCCGCTGTGTTTACAGCCAAAGATGTCAGTTGTATTTATGATGTTCCGCTATGTTTTCATCGTGAAGGTCTGGATGGCAAAATTGTCGATCTGCTCAATATCTGGACAGGTCAACCCAAACTTGATGCCTGGGAAGATGTGGTTAATAAATTTAATAATCCTCCGCATTCAGTATGCATAGGAATTGTCGGCAAATACGTGAATCTGGCTGATTCCTACAAAAGTCTCAATGAAGCTCTCGTGCATGGTGGTATCGCCAATGATTGCCGGGTAAAGTTAAAGTTTATTGATTCGGAAAAAGTGGAAAGCGAGGGACTGGGTAACCAGCTCGATGATGTGGACGGAGTTCTGGTGCCGGGAGGTTTCGGTATTCGCGGCATCGAGGGGATGATAAGCGCAGCGCAATACGCGCGGGAAAAGAAGATTCCTTATTTCGGAATTTGTCTGGGGATGCAGATGGCAGTGGTGGAGTATGCCCGCAATATCTGCGGGCTCGCCGGGGCCAATAGTTCCGAATTTGATTTTCAGACTCCTCATCCGGTAATCGATCTGCTTCCCGAACAGCGTAATGTCCTGGATAAGGGTGCTTCGATGCGGTTGGGCGCGTGGCCATGTTTAGTCACAGAGGATTCTTTAGCCTTCGCAGCTTACGGACAAAGGGAGATTGCCGAGCGGCATCGTCATCGCTACGAATTTAATAATGACTACAAGCAGGCATTGACGGACAAAGGATTGCAGATAACCGGCGTATCACCGGACGGCCGTCTGGCCGAAATTGTGGAAATAAAAGACCATCCCTGGTTTTTAGGCTGCCAGTTTCATCCGGAATTCAAATCCCAGCCGACAAATCCTCATCCGCTTTTCAGTAAATTTATCGCAGCGGCTTTAATATCTGCTCAATGCGGGGTCAAGCGCTGATTAATTCAGTTTAAGATTAGGAACCAGATGATTGAACAAATATTTCCCGATATTTTCCGGATGGAGATCCCTCTTCCTGGTAACCCCTTAAAGGCAGTTAATTCCTACGTCATCAAGGGAGATCATCGTTTTTTAATTATCGACACGGGCATGAACATGTCCGCCTGCCGTGAAGCAATGGCCGCAGGTCTTTCGGAGCTGGCTGTCGATTTAAATAAAACCGATTTTTTTATTACCCATCTTCATGCCGACCATTTGGGTCTGGTCTCCGAATTGGCTCGGCCTGCGGTAAAAATTTACTTTAATTATCCGGATGCGGAGATTCTGAGAAATCTCCATCAATGGGATGATGTAAAGGCAACAGCACTGAATAATGGGTTTTCCACCGAAGAAGTGGAATCAGCCCTGCAAAAACATCCCGGGCGGAAATATTTTAAGCCAAGTCCATTGAATTATGCTCCTCTAAGAGAAGGAGATCAGGTCTCAATTGGCCGTTATATTTTCCAGTGTATTGAAACTCCCGGACATACCCCGGGCCACCTTTGCCTCTATGAAGCCGAAGAGAAGATTCTCTTTTCCGGAGATCATATTCTGGAAGATATTACACCTAATATTTCCATGTGGGCGGATAGCGGTAATCCGCTTCAGGAATATCTTGACAGCCTGGACAAAATTAACCTTATGGAAATCAGTCTTGTCTTCCCCGGTCACCGCCGCATATTTGCCGGTCACCGCAAGCGAATTGCCGAACTGAAAAAGCATCATCAGATCAGGGCGGAAGAAGTCCTTGCTATTTTAAAAAGAGACCGCCGGAATGCTTATCAGGTGGCCTCTCAAATGACATGGGATATCGATTGCAAGAAATGGGATGATTTTCCTGCTCCGCAGAAGTGGTTTGCATCCGGCGAAGCCCTTTCCCATCTTCAATATCTGCTAATGGAAAACAAACTCACAAGAGAAATGGTGAAAGGAAAGGCATATTACTCACTGGTTTGATTATTGATACATTTAGTTATTAAAGAATCAGATTTGACAGGGAGGTTGCATGACCGGCATACGAATCTTGCTTGCGCGATTACGTTTACCAATACCTTTTGCCAACGAGCGAGCAGAATACCCTCCAACATTTTCCAGAGAATTAAATTACCAGTGCGGCCGTATTCTCTTCTTTGCTTCTCTCACTACAACCGTTGCCTGGCTTCCTTATATTTATCTCGATAGCCAGCTCCATCCCGAGGAGCCTATGCTACCGTTACTCCGCATTGGCCTTTCCCTTGTAAGCTTAATGATGTTTATCCTGTATATGTCCCGACGATTTCCCGATTGTAATCTACTGTTCCTGAATATCATCGGCGCCTACTTGGCGATTTCCTGTGGACTCATCACCGCGCTTACCAAAGCAGACCCTGTTTACATTGGCGGTTATTTATTTGTGCTGACCATTATTGCTGTGGTTCCCGTCCACCGGCGCTCGGCTCTGCTCATCTTAATGTTGTCGGTGGCGGTGTTTTTCGGCGTGGGTTTCCTCAAGGGGGTGTCGTTTAGTACTGCGAGCGCCCGCTATAGTCTCAATGATTTGTTAACGACTACATTTGTAGCGGTTTTATTTATTTATCTTCTTGATCATACCCGGTACATGAGCTGGGCGAAATCGAAGCAAATCGAAAAACAGCGGGAAGAATTAAAATCAGATAAAGAGAAAATCGATAAGCTTCTGCTGAATATTTTACCCGAACCCGTTGCCCGGGAGTTAAAAGATCAGGGATATGTCAAGCCTGTGCTGTATAATTCCGTGACCATTGTATTTACCGATTTTATAGGGTTTACTAAAATTGCGGAAACACTCACGCCTGATCAACTGGTGAAGGAATTGGACGAGGCATTTTCCCGGTTTGACCGCATAATGGATAAGTACGGTCTGGAAAAACTCAAGACTATTGGCGATGCTTATATGTATGCGGGAGGAGTGCCGGTTGTCAACAACACCCATGAAATTGACGCGGTGCTGGGTGCGCTGGAAATCCAATCATTAATCGGGAAGATTAACGCAGAGAAGAAGTGTGCGGATAGACCAATCTTTGAAATTCGCATCGGGCTCAATACCGGGCCGCTTATGGCCGGAGTAGTCGGCGAAAAGAAGTTTGTCTATGATGTCTGGGGTGATGCGGTTAATCTGGCCAGCCGGATGGAATCGTCCGGTGAAAGGGGGCAGGTGAATGTTTCCGAATCCACCTATCAACGTATTAAAGATTTCTTTGAAATGGAACATCGCGGACAGGTCATGGCAAAAAATAAAGGGGCAGTGGACATGTATTTCGTGAAACGGATCTTGCCTGCGCTCTCCCAGGATGGAGAAGGATTGCAGCCGAATGAACGCTTCCGGGAGATGTACAATGTGAGAAATGTAGATGGTTCTGCAACACAAAATTCGAACACCGGCAGGAAGTAAATTATAATAAAACGGAGCTTCCTTTGTGTTCAATTTTAAAGAGACTATGATGTATAGCTTCCTGAACTACACAACATGGCCGGGTCCTAAATAGTTGCTGATTTGAAGTGATAAGCAGCATCTGACACTGGCCAAGATTTCCTTGACATACAAGGCCGCGTTTCCTATACTTCCCCCCGCAAATAAGGAAGGTTTTATCAAAGAAAGGTTCAAAGGAGTCTTTTATAGATGCAACTCTCTCTAATAAGAATTCCCTTCTTTTTCTTCTTACTTTTACTAATCGCACCCAGCCTGCTATATGCTGACACCGAGCGTCGCACCGCACTGGTAATCGGAAACGGTGATTATAACTTCGGACGTCTAAAAAACTCCGTCAATGATGCAAATGATATTAGAGAGGCTCTGAAAAAGCTGGGCTTCCGTGTTACGATGAAGAAAAACGCCGGAAGAAGAGAAATGATTGAGGCCATCAATCATTTCGGGGATACATTGAAGGATGGTGGGGTTGGATTGTTTTTTTATGCCGGGCATGCGGTTCAAGTGGATGGTAATAATTATCTAATCCCAATCAATGCCAATGTGAGCGATAAAGATGATATAGAGCATGAAGCTGTAGATTTAAATAGAATCCTAAAAAAAATAAACATAGCAAAAAACAACATGAACATTGTCATTCTTGACGCATGCCGCGACAATCCGTTCCCAAGTATATCGCGGTCCATGAGTAGAGGACTTGCTATCATTCCGACAACACCCACCGGAACAATCATTTCCTATGCAACTGCTGCAGGACAGACAGCTAGTGATGGTGAGGGCCGGAATAGCCCTTATACCACGGCATTGTTAAAACATATTCAGGAACCCGGACTGTCCATAGAACAGGTTTTTAAAAAAGTACGTAATTCACTTGCCATGTTGACAGGTGGAAAACAAGTACCAGCTGAATATACAAACCTGAATGGCGATTTTTACTTTACGCCGGCAAAAGGGAATTTATCTCCAGCAAATCAAGTTGCAAATAATGAAGATTCTGCACCAACAAAAATGAAGAAAATAAAAGTAATTAAGACACCAGGGCATTGGGAAAACACAACAAGCGCCATTGGCACTGAAGTAAAAACTTGGATACCTCCTGAATATGAAACGAGAATGGTTCCAGATAAACAGCAATGACGTCTAAAAAAGCAGAGGTTGTATATATATTTTTTTAGAGGATGAAATATGAATATATCAATAAAGATAATTTTTTTAATATTATCATCTTTGTTTTTTTTATGTTGCGCATCTGCACCACCAAATCCAGAATACATGAACAAATACGTTGTAACTGGAAAAAGTAGAAGTGAGTTAGTTGATCGCTTCAAAGGTTTTGACGGTGCGTGCACAAACATATCGCGTCCATCTTATAATTGCATTAGTCAGATACGTAATGTAAATTCTTCTGGTTTCTTTGTTCAAGGTAAATATTATAGCTTTGACAGTCGACCAACTATGTCATATGATGGATATGAATGTTATATAAACGGCATTAGATTTGATGTAGGTGCGGAAACTTTGGCTTTAAAAGTGTATGGTCTTTGGGAATCTATATATCTTGCAAAGGACTAATATGCTTATTATATTGAAATAATTTGTTAGCATAGGAGTGAAAATATGAGTTTATCTCGAATGTATGTAATGTTTATCGTAGCTTTGTTATTTGGATGTGCTGCAGCAAATCCACCAGCCTCTCATGAAATGACTAAATACGTGGACACAACTGGGCAGAGTCGAGATCAATTAATTAATACAATGAAGCAACGTTTTGAAGGTAAATGCACGGCAACGGTTATTGGAAGCTGTATGCATATGGTAAAGAATATTACCAATAATGGATTCGATTACATAGATCCCAGTTCCATAGACAAGAACACCAGAAAGCTTATGCTTTTAGGACGGTTTAGATTTGATACCCCACCAATATATCGCGCGACAAGGGGGGTAACGAATCCTTCTTATTCTGTAGGTAACGAAAACTGTCGAGTACGTTTTGATGATAAAGAAGAGTCACTAGAATTTTATGGGCTTTTAGAGTCAATTTATCAAAGTGGCAAATAAAAAAACTTCTTTTAGCTTGAAACAAACAGTAATTTATAATGCCGTGATTGTATCGAGATTCCATGTGCTCTCACATCGCTAATGGTTCAGGTATATGGTGTTGTGGAATTGCTACTGAAACTGTCAGGTGCTAGAGTTCAAACGGCAATCCTCACGCCAATTTCAAATCGAAAACCATTGATTTGTAGATGAAAGCAGTAATCAAGATAGGACTTGCTTTAATTAACAACCTTGTAAAAAGCTTCAGAGGCAAGGCGCGCGAGTTCTGAGAAGTGAGGCGTATCTTTCCCATACGCCGCAACGCAGCATATTAACTATTTACGAGGCTGTCACTTACGCAGATTGTACTTAATCATCTTGAGTTGCAAACCCTTGCGGCTGAGTCCCATCTGCTTGGCAGCTTTGGTGACATTTCCGCCGGATTCTTCCAGGCAATTGATAATCATTTGCTTCTCCACATTTTCCACGTGGTCCCGCATGAAATCTTTAAAGGGCTTTTTATCATCAGCCGGCTGCGCAGCAAGAGAGTTTTCGAGGGTGGCTTTCAATTCCGAGGGCAACTCATTGCCAGTAACCAGATTGTTTTTTGCCAGCAGCATCATTCTTTCCATTAGATTTTCCAGCTCACGGATGTTGCCCGGCCAAGCGTGGCGTAAAAGCATTTCTTTAACTTCACCATCAATAGCTACAGAAAGTTCCAGCTTTTTATTAAATTTATCGGTGAAATAATCAACCAGTGGTAAAATGTCATCTTTCCTGTCGCGCAATGGCGGTACAACAATAGGAAAAACATTGAGCCGGTAATACAAATCTTCACGGAAATTCCCGGACTGAACGTCCTGCAGCAAATTTCTGTTGGTGGCGGCGATGATGCGTACATCAACTTTGATTGTCCTCAGGCCGCCGACGCGTTCAAATTCCTGCTCCTGGATCATGCGAAGAAGCTTAACCTGCATGTCCCGCGGAATTTCCCCGACCTCGTCCAGAAATAGAGTTCCCTTGTGGGCAAGCTCAATTTTACCCGGTTTGGTGATGGTTGCTCCGGTGAAAGCACCTTTTTCATGGCCGAAGAGTTCGCTTTCCATCAGTGTCTCGGCGATAGCCGCGCAATTGATTTTGATGAGCGGATTATTTTTGCGGGGCGAGTTGTAATGGATTGCATCGGCCACCAGCTCTTTGCCGGTGCCGGTTTCTCCGGTAATGAGTATGGTGGTTGTAGTCGGCGCTACTCTCTTGATGGAGTCAAAAATCTCCAGTGAGCGTTCGCTTGTGCCGATAATTCCGGTTCTCTCTATTTCTTCCGGCGGTAAGAACAATTCGTTTTCATTTAAAGTACGGGTTCTGATCGCTTTAGAAATAATGTTCTTCAGATCATCGAGTTCAAAAGGTTTGGTGATATAGTCCAGTGCGCCTTTTTTGAGAGCTTCGACGGCGGTGGCGACAGTGCCATGCGCCGTAATCATAATTACCGGTACTTCCGGGTATTGTTCGGTGATGCAATGAAGCAATCCCATTCCGTCAAGGTTGGGCATTTTTAAATCGGTAACGACAACGTCCATCTTGGTGGATTGTAAAATCTGCAGGGCTTCCCGGCCGTCGGCTGCCGATGTTATGGAATATCCTTCTTTTTTGAGCATAGCAGCCAGAACAAGCCGCATATTTAATTCATCGTCAACTATTAGAACTTTATTCATATGCTATAACTATTATGGGTTGAATATTAAATCAAGCTGGATAATGTAAAAATTCAGCTTGCGGCATTAAGCCGGATGAAAAACACGCTTCCCTGTCCGGGAAGTGATTTTACCCTGATCAGGCCTCCATGTTCTTTGATTATTTTCTGGCAAATAGCCAGGCCCAAACCAGCACCTCTTTCTTTTGTTGTGTGAAAAGGCTTAAAAATATTTTTTAGAGATTCTTTGTTCATCCCCTGGCCGGTGTCGCGGATTGTTATTCCGACAACACTACCGGCGCTCGTTTCAATTTTGGATGTGCGGAAAGTCAGAGTACCCCCCTGGGGCATTGATTCTATGGCATTGAGAGCGATATTTAAAATTACCTGCAGCAATTGCTGTTCATCCACTTCCACATCGGGCAACTCATTGTATAATTCCTGGACAAGAGATATTTTCCCGGCCAGTTCGTTGGCAGCAATGATGGAGATAGCCTTGGAAATAAGCGCATTGACGTTTAACGATTTGAGTTTGAGGGTATAAGGGCGGGCATAATCAAGAAATTGACTGACGACGGCATTGAGTCTGTTCGTTTCCTCGATGATGACATCAAAGAGCTTATGCTGTTCTTCCGTGACAGCTTCTGTTTTCAGATACTGGGCGGCGCCCTTGATCGAACCAAGGGGATTGCGGATTTCGTGGGCAAAGACCGGCGCCATTTCCGCCAGCAGCATAGACTTTTCCCGCTCCAGCTTTTCATCAAATTCATAGAGTGACGTAAAGACGTTTTTACTTTCCGGATAAAGGAAGCTGAAGATTTTTTTCAAAATTATTCGGACCGGGGAAAGGGAAATGGCAATTAAAAATGATGCCATGAGAATGCTGGTAAAAGATGGTAATTGACTGTTGCTGAAGAATCCCGCGGCAAAATAGAAAATAATCATGCCACAGATGGTGCTGACAAAAATAACCAGCGCGCGGGCAAAGAAGTCGTGCAGTTCGTGGAGTTGGGGGTAGGCGACAATCAGCAAAATGAGGTAAAGCAGCGCTGATACAACAATGCCGGATATCGGCGGAAAATTGAAACTGAAATAATTTAGCAAATCAATGCTGCAGGTAAAAAACGCAATCGGGCAGGCGAAAAGTAAGTAACCAAGACGCTTTTTTTCCACACTGGGAGATAATTTATTTACATAGCGGACAAAGGCGATGTAACATAATCCCAGCGTGGCAAAAACATAGGACATTACTACCGGATGGAAGCGGGGCCACCGGGAAAGCGGGGTAAAAAGGGAAAGAGCGCTAAGTGAACTCAGTAAAACAGCAAAGACAATAAACCCTCGCGTAACAATGGACTTGTTCTGAGTAAGCTGGCGGAAAAACCAGAAAGCACAAGGAGCAATTGCCAGGACACCCATATATTCAATATTTCTCCAGAAAGGGGACATAAAAATATCCCGGAAAAAAACGCCGACCTGGAAAACAAAAATGGCAAGACAAAGACCGACAAAAGACGACTGCAATTTATCTTTCCTGCCGGTAATAATTAAAGAAATAGAAATAATAAAACTTGTTGCGATCAGCGTAAATGTGTCCATTTGTTCTTAATAACTTGCAGAAGCTAAAAAAGCCAACGAAAAAAAATATTGGATGAAATGCATTATCGCGGCAGTGTACTCATCGGCGAAGGCTAATGTTGCTAAGATGTAGTGCTTTGCGGGGAGAGCAATCTCTTTGCCAGGTGCGAAGTACTCTACGCACCTGTAAATTTAATTACGCAAAATATGTATTTTTCGGAAGGTCCCTCTTAATATCTGTTTCAATCTAATTTAATGACTTCAATATGTTATCTCTTTGTCGGCGGAAATAACCTTTTGGCATAGATACTGCTGTTCCTGAGGCAGTTGCATTAAATATAAATCATTATTGACTGGCTTAATCGTTACATCAGAGAGGTTTGGCAATGGCTGCAAATAAATGTATAGCGGTTGTTTTTCCGGGACAGGGGTCACAGCGGCCGGGGATGGGAAAAGAATTTTATGAACAAATTCCCGCATGCCGTGAAACTTACCAGGAAGCTTCCGATACATTAGGCTGGGATGTTGCGGCTATGTGTTTTGGTGAAGATGAAAGGATCAACCTTACCGAATATACCCAGCCCTGCATTTTAGCTACGGAAACAGCAATGTATCGCGGTTTGGTGGAACGTTATAATTTCGCACCGCAGTATTTCGGCGGCCATTCTTTAGGTGAGTTTACAGCGCTTGTGGCCGCCCGCGTTATGCCCTTTGCCCAATTGCTGACGATCGTGCAAGCGCGCGGTAAATTGATGCAGGAGGCAGTCCCTGTGGGAGTCGGGGGTATGGCGGCGGTAATCTCCGAAGGTCTTGATGCCCCAAGGCTGAGTGAAATATTGAGCGGCTTACCCATCGACGTCGCTAATATCAATTCGTCCAATCAGGTTGTCATCAGCGGCGAGGCCGCGGCCATGCCACAAGCCGAAAAGAGATTGTCACAGGCTCTGGGAGGGGAAAAGCCGTTTCGGTTTGTTCCCTTGAATGTCAGCGCTCCCTTCCATAGCCGTTTTATGAAGACAATCGAAGAATCTTTTTCCTGGACATTAAAAGAAGTCGGCCGAGGAATAGTCCCGGAGCATGCTCCGCAAGTGACATCAAATTTTACCGGTGCCTTTCATTCGGATTCAGTGCCCGAAATAATTAAAAATCTAGTCAGTCAGCTCAGTAATACAGTTAACTGGCAGGAAAATATGCAAGGTTTGGCCGCCCAGTCCGCGAACATTTACGAAATCGGGCCCGGGCGCCCCCTGCGCGAATTTTTCAAGACAATTAATATCGTCTGCCAGTCGATTACCGGTCTGGCGGCAGCTCAAAAAGTCTTTGCCGGTGCGAATTAATATTAACTCGTTTTTAAATTAAAGGCGCACAATAATTTCCCGGAAATAAAGGAGTGGCTTTGGAAAATTTAAATAAGATTACAACTAATCCACTGAGGATTCAGGATAATACTTTCCGTGACGGACATCAATCAATCTACGCCACCCGCATGAAAACGGAAGATATGATTCCCATTGCTGAACAAATGGACGACTGCGGCTTTTGGGCAATCGAGGTATGGGGCGGGGCAACCTTTGATACAATGCACCGCTTTCTGGGGGAAGATCCCTGGATGAGACCCAAAATATTAAAGAAATATATTACGAAAACTCCTTTTTCGATGCTGCTGCGCGGACAGAATTTGGTCGGTTACCGTCATTATGCCGATGACGTAGTTCGCGCTTTTGTCGATAAGGCCTGCGAAATCGGTATTGATGTTTTCCGCTGCTTTGATGCCTTAAATGATTTCCGCAATATCACCACCTGTGTGGAAAGGATAAAAGCTAACGGCCGCCATTTTCAGGGAGCTGTTTGCTATTCGCTGACTGAGGGCGGTTTGGGCGGTAATGTATATAATTTGAATTATTATGTAAGTAAAGCTCGGGAACTCGAGCAGATGGGGGCAGATACCGTCTGTATTAAAGATATGGCGGGGATGCTTTCTCCTTACGATGCCTATGATTTATTTGCTGCCTTGAAAAAAGAAATTAAAGTGCCGCTGCATCTGCATACCCACTATACCAGCGGAATGGCCAGTATGACATATTTGAAAGCAATCGAAGCCGGTGTTGACATTGTCGATACCTGCCTAGCACCCTTTGCCCTGAGAACTTCCATGCCGGCAATTGAACCGCTTGTGGCCGCTCTGAGGGGAACCAAGCGCGCCACCGGAATGGATTTACGTAAACTGCTGGTCTTAGGGGAACATCTGGAAAACATTGCTCCCAAGTATAACCATCATTTGGCGAACCATAAACTCTCCATTATAGATAGCGGTGTTCTGGCTCATCAAATTCCCGGAGGCATGATTTCCAATTTGATCGGCCAACTCAAGGAAATGAAAGCCCTGGACCGGTTGGAGGAAATTTACGAAGAGGTGGAGCTGACACGCAATGACATGGGTTGTCCTCCTCTGGTCACGCCTGTTTCCCAGATAGTCGGTGCGCAGGCCGTATTAAACGTTCTTTTCGGACGCTATACAAAAGTCACCAATCAGCTCAAGGATCTGGTTCTGGGGTTGTACGGAAAAACTCCGCTTCCCATTAAATCAGAACTGGCCAAAATTATTTTGAAAAACTGCAAACGCGGCCAGGAGCCGGTTACCGGAAGGCCGGCTGACTCTCTCCCGCCGGAAATTGCCACAGCAAAAAGGGACATGGGGAACTTAGCGCGCACAGACGAAGATCTACTCGCTTATATTTTATACCCGGCAACAATGAAGGAGTATTTGCAGAAAAAGTATGGAACCAATCCCTCTGCCGGTTCGGGAAGTGAACGCACACCGCAGAAAAAAGTTGCGGCATGAGAAGGCGGTGAAAAGAGTGGTTGTTAAGCGAGGGTATCCTCGTATAGTGTATCTCGGAATTTGGAATTAAAGATAACAGGAGAGGTTTTCTAAAATGGATTTTAGCTTGAGTGACAATCAGTTAATGTATGTGGATACGGTGCGGAAGCTGGTGAAGAATGAGATTACGCCTCATATTCTGGAGATGGAAAAATCCCACAAGTTTCCCTGGTCGGTAATTGGCAAAGCCTGGGAAATGGGTATTATCAATTTGTGCATTCCGGAATCTATTAAAGGTTTTGAAGTCGATGTTATCTCTTCAGCGATGATTATTGAAGAGATCTCCTATGGGGATACGGGAATTTCCACTTCGGCCATGTGTAACGATTTAGCCAATATAGTTATTGCCCAGCATGGGACTCAGGAACAGAAGGAAAGATTTCTGCGGCCTTTTACCGAGCGGCCGATTCTGGCTTCTTTTTGTTTGACGGAGCCTGCTGCTGGTTCGGATAATTCCATGATGACCTCCTTTATCGGTAAGAGGGATGATGGTTCCTATATTTTGAATGGCTCCAAATGTTTCATTACCAATGCTTCCTATGCTTCACAATATACTGTTCTTTGTAAAGTTGGCAAACCAACCAGTAACTTCATGGCTTGTGTTGTTATTCCGGTAGATAAGGTAACGGCGGCAGAAATTCCGGATATCGGCAACGACACAAGGCATATAGAGCTGCCCACCGGCGGGAAAATTATTATCGGCAAACCGGAAGATAAACTGGGGCAGCGTCTTTCCAATACGGCCAGTGTAACCTTTGAAGATGTTGTTATTGCGCCTGATCAAATTATCGGAGACCGCAGGTTCGGGTTCAAGTATATAGTTGATGTTCTCGATTATGCCCGCCCGATGGTGGCGGCCATCGGTGTAGGATTAGCAAAAAGGGCGCTGGCGGTTACACTCGATTACACCCGGGAGCGCAAACAATTTGGCTCGCGGATTTGTGATCTTCCCGTGGCCCGGGAAACTATTACGGCTATGTGGAAAAGAGTGGAGCTGGCCGAACTGGCTCTTTTCAAGGCCGCCTGCAAAATTCAGGAAAAGGCGGAGGATGCCGGCCTTTATGCATCGCTGGCGAAAAATACGGCAGCGGAAGCGGCAATTTTCTGTTCCACAGAAGGTCTGCATTTGCACGGGGGTTACGGTTTTACGACAGAGTATGAAATTTCCAAGCTCGCCCGCGATGCCCATATTGTCGATATTTATGAGGGTGTCCGGGAAGTGCAGAACATGATTATCGGCCGGGAGATTGTTTAGCGTGCTTTATCTGCATTCGATGGGGCATTTTCATCCCGAGAATATTATTTCCAATAAATTTTTAGAAGACCTGGATATCGGGACTACTAATGAATGGATTCTGGAAAGAGTAGGCATTCAGAATCGCCGGACAATTCTGCCATTGGATTATATTAAGCAAACGAAGAATGTTAATCCACGGGATGCTTTTGCCGTCCGTCTTTACAGGAATGCGCAAATGGGGGCGGCTGCTGCCCGTAAGGCCATGCAGCGTGCCGGAATAAAGGCAGAAGATATTGGCCTGCTGATTGCCGGTACGTCCTCGCCGGATAATGTTACCCCGGCGGAAGCGGCAGCGATGGCGGCGGAATTGGGCATGGAAGTGCCCTGCTTTGATTTGAATGCCGCCTGTGCAACTTTCGGAATGAATATAAATTTTCTATTGCGGATGCAACCGGAAACCCTGCCACCATATGTTTTGGTAGTTAACGCGGAAAGCATGACCAAATCACTCAATTACGCCGAGCGTAGCAACGCGGTACTTTTTGGTGATGGAGCTATTGCCGCAGTCGTCTCGACCAAGATTCCCGCGCGTGCCGTATTCGTCAGCGGCGGTTTTGATTCCCGGCCTTCCGGTTGGACAAAAGTCGGCATTGATTGGGACTGGAAATTTCATCAGGATGGTAATGCCGTCCAGGGTTTTGCCATTCGTACAACAACAGACTGTCTCAAACTGCTGCAGGATTCCCATACTGCCGAGGCCTCGCGGTTTATTTTTATCGGGCATCAGGCTAATTTGATGATGCTGAAAAATGTCTGTGAACGCGGAGGAATAGCACCGGAGAATCATTGGCATAATGTCGAACAATTCGGTAACACGGCCTGCTGCGGGTCTCCCTCGGTATTAAGCATGCAGTGGGATAATATAAAACCGGGCGACAATATTGCGATGGTTATGGTGGGGGCCGGGCTTAGCTGGGCATACATGATGTTACAGGTAGGAGGTGGAAAATGATGGATAAACCAGTTGCTCTTGTTACAGGAGGGGCCACAGGAATTGGTGCGGCCTGTTGCCGCGCGTTGTCGGTTGAAGGTTTTCATGTCGGCATTCATTACCGCAAGAGCGCTGAGCAGGCGCAAAAAATTCAATCCGAAATTAAAGACGGTTTTTTGGTCAAAGCAGATCTGGCCAATATCGACGATGTGGAAGCAATGGTTGCCATGCTGAAAGCAGATGTCGGCCGTATCGATGTTCTGGTTAACAATGCCGGACAATCGATAAACGCTGATATTCTTTCCATGAAGATAGAGCAATTTGATGAGCAGCGCGCGCTGACCCGGGGTATCTGGTATCTGACCAAAAGAATCCTGCGGCAATTTATGCTGCGTAGTTCATCAGGCCGCATTATCAATATATCCAGTGTTGTCGGTCATACGGGTAATGCGGGCCAAATTCCGTACACGATGGAAAAAGCGGCGCTGGATGCGTTTACCAAATCTCTGGCGCAGGAACTTCGTGGACGCAACATTCTGGTAAATTCGGTTGCCCCGGGTTTTGTGGAGACAGAGATGACCAGGGAATTGCCGGAAGAGTTAAAGAGCAAAATTCTGGCGGGAATTACGTTAAACCGCAGCGGTAAGCCGGAAGAGATTGCAGAAGTTGTCGCCTTTCTGGCGACTAAAGGAAGCTATATAACGGGTAGCGTAATTCATGTTAACGGGGGGCTTTATGGTGGCTGATGACGGCATAGTCCGGGAGGTTTTAGCGCTTGTGCCGCAGCAGGAGCCTTTTCGCTTTATCGATGAGATTATCAGTCTGAATGAAGAGGAAATCATCGGTGCTTACCGCTTTCGTGCTGATGCATTTTTTTATCGCGGACACTTTCCCGGCAGGCCGATTACACCGGGGGTGATTCTGATTGAAACGATGGCGCAAATAGGTGTGGTTGCTTTCGGGATGTATCTTCTGGCCTGTCAAAAAAATATAAGACCCAGCCAGATGCAAGGTCCCCTGAGCTTGTTTTCTTTAGCCGATAATGTGGAGTTCAAGGGGATTGTGACGCCCGGGGAACGGGTGATTGTAAAAGGTAAAAAAATTTATTTTCGTAAAGGGGCTATAAAAGTCGATTTAACTATGGAGAGAGAAAATAGTGAAGTCGTCTGTCTGGGGAAATTAGCCGGAATGGGAGTAGGTAAATGAAAAAAAGAGTAGTGGTAACAGGAATGGGTGTGGCTGCCCCTAATGCCCATGGTTTGATTAACTTTGAGCAGGCTCTGCGGGAGGGACGTTCGGGCATTCGCTTTATTCCTCTTTTGCGAGAGCTGAATTTTTCCTGTCAGATTGCCGGAGTGCCGGAAAATTTCGATGAGATTCGTAATGAGTATTTTGATCACGAGAAGCTATTGTCCATTAATGATAATATCGGCTACGCTTCAGTTTCGGCGGTCGATGCCTGGATAGATGCCGGTTTTAAAATACCGGATAGTGACGACGATACTGTGGACTGGGATACCGGTGTCATTGCCGGATCAGGAATCGGGGGAATGGACACGATTGCCCATACGGTTGTGCCGATGATTAATGAAGGCAAAGTACGGCGTATGGGCAGCCGGATTGTCGAACAGGTAATGAACAGCGGAACCAGTGGCCGGATCGGTGGTTTAATTGCTGCCGGCAATCAGGTTACCTCTAATTCCTCGGCGTGCAGTACCGGTAACGAAGCAATCATTGAAGCTGTAGGACGAATAAGGCTCGGGTTAGCCCGCCGCATGGTGGCCGGTGGTTCGGAAGGTGCTTCTCCGTATATCTGGGGTGGGTTTGATGCCATGCGGGTAATCTGCCGTAAGTATAATGACGATCCTGCTGCCGGCTCCCGGCCGATGAGTGCTTCCGCCTGCGGTTTTGTTCCGGGTTCGGGTGGAGCAATGCTGGTTTTGGAGGATTTGGAAACGGCGCAGTTGCGGGGTGCCAGGATTTATGCGGAAGTTCTCGGTGGCCATGTGAATAGCGGCGGACAGCGGATGGGTGGTTCTATGACCGCTCCTAATCCGGAAGGTGTGAAAAGATGTATCCTGGCGGCGATTGCCGATGCCGGGATCGATCCTGCCGAGATAGACGCCATTAACGGCCATTTGACCGCAACATATGCCGATCCTTATGAAATCAAAAACTGGGCGGCGGCGCTGGGTCGTTCTCCGGAGAATTTCCCCTTCATTAATTCCACAAAATCGTTGATTGGACATTGTCTGGGTGCGGCCGGGGCAATAGAATGTGTGGCCACGATACTGCAAATTCATAAAGGATTTTTACATCCGTCCATCAACAGTGCGGATGTTCATCCTGATATTGTCCAATACGCTGACAAAATTCCGCAAAAATGTATGAATTATCCGCAACTGCGAATTATTGCCAAGGCCGGTTTTGGTTTTGGTGATGTCAACAGTTGTCTTATATTTAAAAAATGGGAAGAAAAATAATTATATTAAAAGGAGAGCAGTATTATGGAAGAGAAAAAAATATTTGAAGAAATGGTTAATATTTTAAAAGCCTATACTAAGGACGTGACGCTTCTGGAAAAAGCGACGCTGGAGACGCATATCCTAAGTGATTTAAAGGTCAATTCCGCCCGCCTGGTTGACGTTATTATTAAGTGTGAAGATGTTTATGGGATCAGCATCGATGATGATGAGGCCGATAAGATTCGGACAATTGGCGATGCCGTAAGGGTAATTAAACAAAAACTCGGGTAAAAAAATATGGATAGAAAATCCAAATTGTTTCTTGCCGTGCAAAATTTTATCGGGCGTATTACCATTATTTTTATTGCACCGTTATATTTTTTTGGTGCCCGGGTTTTGTTTTACCGGGTGCGTAATTTAAAAGAAATTCGCCGTCAATGTGCCGAAGAATTTTCCCGGCACAAAGGCCCCTGGATTATTTGTGCCAATCATCTGACGATGATTGATTCTTTTATTTTGACTTATACGCTTTTCAGCTTAGGCCGGCACATAAAAGATTATCCCAAGCTACCGTGGAATTTGCCGGAAAGAACCAATTTTCAAAGCAATATTGTTCTGACCGTATTATGTTATCTGTCCAAATGCATTCCGATCAACCGGGGCGGACCCCGGGAAAAAACAAAGAAAACGCTGGATAAATGTATTTATCTGCTGCGGGACTCTCAGAATATCATGATCTTTCCGGAAGGCGGGCGTTCCCGCAACGGACGGGTGGACAAGGAAGGATTCTCGTACGGAGTCGGACGTTTTATCCAGGATGTGGAAGAGTGCAAGGTCATGTGTATGTACGTGCGGGGCGATGAACAGGAAAATTACAGCTTTATACCGGCCTGGGGAGAGAAATTCTCAGCTACGGTGGAAGTGTTTACACCGGAGCGTGCTGCTGCCAGCGGGTTGCGCGCTCAGCGGGAATATGCAACACAGATCATCGAACGCTTAGTGCAAATGGAGGAAAAGTATTTTGTCTTGCATCGGCAACGATGTTGTGGACTTACAACATCCGGTGAATGCGCAGAAAAGCAGGGATTCCCGATATCTGAAGAAAATCCTCGCTCCTGTTGAAATAGAATTTGTGCGGGATGCGGAAAATCCGGATAGAGCGCTCTGGGCTCTCTGGGCCTGTAAAGAAACAGCCTACAAGGTAATCAGCAAATCATCGGCAAGAGCGTCCTTCCTGCCTAGATGCTGGTCAGTGCAGTTAAATCAGCCGGACAGCAGGTGGGCAAAAGGCGAAGTTACTCTGCCGGAGGGAAACAGTGTTTTTGTCCAACTCTCTTGCCCGGAAAGTTATGTGCATTGTATCGGCGCAGATAATTTGCCTGATCTGGATAAAATAATCTGGGGGGTTGAGTCCTTGCCGGAAGTTTTATCCGGGGAAAATATTGATCCTTCGTTATTTGCGCGCGATTGTCTGTCGCGGAGGCTGTCCGATATTTATCAATTAAATTTCCGGGAAATGGCAATCAGGAGAACGGAAAAAGGCGGTGAGCTTCAACCGCCATATCTGTATTATAAAAATAAAAAGGCTCCCTTCGACATCAGTTTAAGCCATGATGGACAATTTGTCGCCTACGCATTTCTTCTTTGCGGACAGGACTCCGGGGGAGTTCCCGCCTTCTTCAACGCAAATTACCGTGAAAAATTCGGCAACTGGTAAAATATTGCAGCTGTTTTGGAGATATTTTATTGTTATGTATTGTGCCTTGTGTTACAAATTGCCCGTCTTTTCGCCTTGAATTTATTCAAAGGTTCAAGGAATAATAATCAGTTCATAAATCCGTAACGGCAAAAATTGAATAAGTTAGTTGGTTTTTTTTATAGAGAGTATTTTCATGAATGATGAAAAGCAAACGCAGAAGGAAAGTGAAGACTTTTATGCCCTGCTGGTCGAGCAGAGCGGCGATGCCATATATCTGTTCTATTCAAACAAATTTGAATATGTAAATCGCAGTTTTGAAAAAATATTTGGCTACCCCAAAGAAGAAGTTTGCCGGTCCGATTTTGATTTGCTGAAACTTTTCCCGTCGGGGAATCATCCTTTTACGGAAAATACACTGAAAAAAATATCGCCTGTTGAATCTTTATGTGCCCCATGCGAATTTGCCGCCCTGAAAAAAGATGGCGGCCAAATTCAAGTTGCGGCTTCCGTAACTTATCTGCCTTATAAATCCGGCACGGCAATTCAGGGTATGATCAGAGACATTACCCCGCAAAAAGAAGCTGAAAATATATTAATTAGGAGCCAAGCACGCTGGTGGGAACTGGTGGACAATATCCGGGAATACATATTAGCCGTCGATATGGATGGTAATGTTATCTACATTAATGATTATGCCTGTCAACTCAGCGGTTACAGTAGAGAAAAGGCCCTTGAAATGAATGTGGCCGATGTCCTGCCGGAGGAATACCTGCCGGTAATGGTGGAAAGAATGGCTCGCCGCCGGGCCGGTGAAAAGATCCTTCCCCTGCAGGAATTCGCCTTGATAAATCGCAATGGCGAAAGATTGTTATTTGAAATCAGTACGGTACTCATTACCGATGATAATAAACCCACGGGAGTGGTAATTTTTGCCCGGGATATTACCGAAAGTAAACAAATATTAGAATCCCTGCATGCCAGCGAAAAAAAGTTCCGCCAGTTTGCCGAGCTTTTGCCCGGCAGCGCTTTTGAATGCGATTTGAATTTCCAGGCCACATTTATCAATAAGAAAGCTTTGCAGACTTACGGTTATGCCAAGGAAGATTTTACGACGGGGATTGATGTATTAAAAACTGTTGCGCCGGAGGAAATGGATAGTCTGTTGAGGTATATTGCCGATCTGATGGCGGGAACCTTAAAGCATCCGGTGGAATTAACAGCCGTGCGAAAGGACGGTTCCCGTTTTCCCATTAATCTGTTCGCTGCTCCCATTATGGCAGATGGGAAGCCGGTAGGAGTCAGAGGACTGGCGGTAGATATTACTGAGTATAAGGAAAAGGAAGCTGCACTGCGCCAGAGCGAGGCGAGATACCGTTCCATTATAGAAACCATAGAAGACGGCTATTACGAAGTTGATTTAAGGGGAACCCTCTTGATTTTAAACGAGGCCGCTTTGCATATGCTGGACAGATCTCGAGAAGAGTTGCTGGGAAAAAATTACCGGGTTATGTTCGATACTGAAAATACTGGCATAGCTTTTCAAGCATTTAACAATGTTTTCAAAACAGGAATGCCTGTTCATGAAATAGAAGCTTCAGTCACAAACAAAGCCGGCATGAGAAGAATTGGCGAGATTTCCATATCGTTGATCCGTGATTCTCAGGGCAACCCGTCCGGTTTCCGCGGTATCCTGCGCGACATTACCGAACGCAAGAAAATGGAGGAGGAGTTAAGAGAAAGCCGCGAAAAATTCAAAAACATGGTGGCCAATGTCCCGGGAATTATCTATGAGATTGTAATCCATAAAGATGGTTCTGCCTCCGTTATTTGGATCAGCAAAGGCGTTAACCAGCTGGGCGTAAATACCGATAAATTTGTTGCTGACTTTTCTAATGATCCTTATTTTTTTCTGACGAAGGCTGATAAAAAAAATATCTGGCCGAGCGCCCTTGAGTCCATGAAGTCTTTGAGCCCGTGGACATGGGAAGGTGAAGTCAATATCAGCGGCAGCATGCGCTGGCTTCGTTTTATAGCTCAGCCGCGCAGGCAGGATAACGGCGATACTGCTTTTGACTGCCTGATCCTGGATATGACGGAAAGATGGCAGGCGGAAGAAGAAAAGCAAAATTTAGAAGTCCGTCTGCAGCAGGCACAAAAAATGGAAGCTATCGGCACCCTGGCCGGGGGCATAGCGCATGATTTCAATAATTTGTTGTCGGGTATTCAAGGCTATACTTCGCTAATGCAGATGGATACTACTTCTGCCCATCCACATTACCGGAAGCTCAAGAGCATCGAAGAGCTTGTTTTCAGTGGAGCAAATTTAACCAAGCAATTACTGGGTTTTGCCAGTCGGGGCCGTTATGAAGTTAAGCCCAGCAATCTCAATGATATAATTGTTAAAACGGCAGCACTGTTCGGGCGGACCAAAAAAGAAATTTTTATCCACCAGCATTTGGCAAAAGATATTTGGATTACTGAAATTGATCAAGGCCAGATGGAACAGGTATTCATGAACTTATATGTTAATGCCTGGCAGGCGATGCCCAGTGGCGGCGATTTGCATCTGGAAACAAAAAATGTCTATTTAACCGAAGATGATTTCAAGCAATACTCCTTAGCTCCAGGTAAATATGTGAAGATATCTATTGCTGATACCGGTATCGGGATGGATGAGGCCACTCTGGAGAGAATTTTTGAGCCTTTTTTCACGACAAAAGAGATGGGTCGGGGCACCGGTTTGGGCCTGGCTACTGTCTATGGAATCATTAAAGGACATAATGGTATAGTTGACGTTTATTCCCAAAAAGGAATGGGTACTGCTTTTAATATCTATCTGCCGGCAACAGATAAAAGAACAATAGCAGAGCCCGGACCTTCTGCTGTCCTGCAAAGAGGAAATGAAATGGTTTTGTTAATTGATGATGAAGCTTCAATTCGAGAAGTCACGCAGGAACTTCTGGAAGCATTAGGCTATAGCGTTATCAGTGTGGGGAGCGGTGCTGCTGCTAT
This sequence comes from uncultured delta proteobacterium, assembly GCA_903907985.1. Taxonomy (GTDB): domain Bacteria; phylum Desulfobacterota; class Syntrophia; order Syntrophales; family Smithellaceae; genus MVRV01. The sequence goes on along the minus strand of CAIVQG010000058.1, from coordinate 12,959 downwards.
TGATATTTTCCGGTCTCAAAACAAGGCAATTGATGTAGTCATTCTGGATATGATCATGCCGGGACTCAGCGGCAGTGAAACTTTCGATGCTCTCAAGGCTATTGACCCCAAGGTGAAAGTCATTCTTTCCAGCGGCTATAGTGTCGAAGGTCAAGCCGGGGATATTATGAAAAAAGGTTTTGTATCATTTATTCAAAAGCCCTTCCGGATTGCTGATATGTCGCAAAAAATTAGTGAAGCATTAGGCAAAAGCTTGGAAGGCGGCGGGCAATAAAAACGTAATCTCCGGTAATAACAATATAATTTAGCTTTGTCCGGCTCCGGCAAAAATTTGAGTTGATTCCTGTTCATTTATCAATTAAAAGCCACGTTGAAGCTTAGGGGCCGTTACAAAATAACCACCGCTAAAGGGTGGCAAGACAATTTCGTTACGGCCCCTTATGCCGGTTATGATATTACAATGTATCAGTTTATGTTGAATAAACGGCTTATCTAAAATAGTGTGGCCGGGTCCCGCGCAACGGAGGCTTGTGAACCCCGTCAGGTCCGGAAGGAAGCAGCGGCAGCAATGTCCATCGTGTGTTGCGGTAAACCTGGCCACCAGTTATAACTTTAGGAGTTCAGTTGGAATATCTTGTCCTAGCCCGTAAATTCCGTCCCCAATCCTTTGAAGATGTTGCCGGTCAGGAGCATGTTGTCAAGACCCTGCGCAATGCCATCAGTCAGGGGCATGTCGCCCATGCTTTTCTTTTCAGCGGGCCTCGCGGTGTGGGCAAGACAACCATCGCCAGAATTCTGGCCAAATCTCTTAATTGTGAAAAGGGTCCGACACCAATTCCCTGTAATGAATGCTCGAACTGCCAGGAAATTACCGATGGTTCTTCGCTGGATGTGCGCGAGATCGACGGCGCTTCTAATCGCGGGATTGATGAAATTCGGGAACTGCGGGAAAATGTTAAATTTGCTCCCGCGGCGGCGCGCTATAAAATTTACATCATTGATGAAGTCCACATGCTTACACGAGAAGCCTTTAATGCGCTATTGAAAACACTCGAAGAGCCTCCGGCCCATGTTAAATTTATTTTCGCCACAACAGAAAACCATAAAGTTCCGGCGACAATTATTTCCCGGTGCCAGTGCTACGATTTCCGCCGGATTTCGCTCAGAGAGATTGTGGATAATTTAGGAAAAGTGGCAAAGTCCGAAAATATCAAAATCAGCGAAGTGGGGCTTTCCTGGATTGCTGAAGCCGGCGACGGCAGCATGCGCGACGCCCAGAGCATTTTTGATCAGGTGATATCCTACGCCGGAATAAATATTAATGATGCCGATGTGGAAGACATCCTGGGCCTTGTTGACCGCAAATATCTTTTCCGCCTTTCGGAAGCCATTGGGCAAAGAAATGCCGGCGCCTGTCTGCTTATTCTGGAAGAGGCCTATCTGGCCGGACTGGACATGAAGCAATTTTACCAGATGATGCTCAAGCATTTTCGTAACATGCTTTTAGTCAAGATCGCTGCGGATGGCAGTTCTTCTTTTGATATTGCTCCGGAGCAAATCGAAGCACTGAAAAGTCAGGTGAAGAACACGACACGGGAAACATTGCAGCGGTATGTAGAAATGCTCATCGCCGAAGAGGATAGCTTTCGCCGCAGTCAGGAAACCCGTTTAAAACTGGAGACAATTCTTGTTCGGATGGCCTACCTCGAACCGATAATTCCCATCGATGAAATCGTATCGGCCATCGAAGCCTTGGAGCAAAAACTTCAGCCCGGATTTGTTGTCCCGGAGAATATTCCCCGGCAGGAATCAACGGAGCAATCATTGACGAAAATGCCGCCTGCTTCAACGAAACCAATTTTAGAAAATTCTATTCCGGCGCCTGTTGCCGGGTCCGATAATCTGCTTATCGAGGATCAGCGGGCAATAAACCTTGCTGAACTTGGTGAGAATTTTAAAAAATTTATCAAGAGAGAAAATCCGCTTTTAGGGGCGAAAATCGTTGCGGCGGAAACAATCAATTTTGCCGAAGGTCTTCTAACCTTGACTTTTCCTAAGGGTTATATTTTTCTGGAAAATATCAGCGAAAAATTACAAAAGGAAAAGATCGAACAGATTGCGAAAAAATTCTTCAAAAAAGATGTTACGATAAAAATAGCAACAATTGAAGTTGATAAAGTCAATATTAATAACGGCAATGGGCGTAGTGGAACCAACAATGTTAATGATATTAAGCGTGAAGCAATGAATAGCCCTCTTTTACAGAAAGTTCTGGATGAATTTGAGGGTGCTGAGATAGTAGAGATTAAAACAATAACAGGAGGTATGGATTAACGTGAATAATTTTGGCAATATCATGAAACAGGCAAAAAAGATGCAGGAACGGATAGGCCAAATGCAGCAGGAACTGGAGCTGCGCACAATTGAAGCGCAGGCTGGCGGCGGGATGGTAAAGGTTGTGGTCAATGGCAAGTTTGAAATCGTCTCTTTGAAAATTGAAAAGGATGTAGTCAATCCCGAAGATATTGAAATGCTGCAAGACCTGATTGTTGCCGCAGTCAACGAAGGAATACGCAAGGCACAGGAAATGGCATCTACGGAGATGGCAAAAATTACCGGCGGATTGAATATCCCCGGCATGTAATAAAGGTTTTTATGAAAGCATATGCCCAACCAATTAAGCGCCTGATCTCGGAACTGGCAAAGCTTCCCGGCATCGGCGAAAAAACAGGCGCGCGATTAGCCAATTATATTTTGCGGGCCACCGAAGATGATGTGCGCAAGCTTGCCGAAAGCATTGTCGAAGTGAAGCGCAAGATAAAACTGTGCCGGATTTGTTTGAATCCGACGGAAGATGAAGTCTGTTACATTTGTCATGATGAAAACCGCGATCAGAACGTAATTTGCGTTGTGGAAGAGCCGGACGCTCTGGCCGCAATTGAAGAAAGCGGAGTTTTCCGCGGAACTTATCATGTTCTGCATGGAGCCTTAGCACCGCTCGATGGTATCGGTCCAGAGCATTTACGTCTGGGTGAACTTCTGCTGCGGATCGCGAACGGTAACATTACCGAAATAATTCTTGCCACCAATCCCAATGTCCACGGCGAGGCAACCGCTTTGTTGATTACCGGCATGCTCAAAGAAAAAACCATCAAGATAACCCGTATTGCCACAGGCGTGCCCATGGGCGGTGATTTAAAATATATTGATAAGATGACGATATCTAAATCGCTGGAATTCCGGCGGGGCATGTGATGACACCGGAAAAAGTCCATATGCTGCGTTGCGCTTCATCCTTCGGCGTTGCGGCGTATACAAAAATACGCCTCACTTCTCAGGATTTGCGCGCCTTGCCTCTGGATCTTTTTGCGGCGTCATCAATTGGATTAAACAGCTTTAATTTTCTAAATTTCCCCCCCCCCTTATCAAGTGTATGGTAGGCTCTTCGTCGCGCTTTGCTTGCATGGAATAACGAGCCAAAGGGCTGTTGAATTTTAAGATATTACCGCAAATTGTTAGCCTCGGCAAATATTCAAGACATGAACCTGTAATCATTGATATTATTTTCTGAATAATTATGATATTGAACAATCCCAATTAAAATAGATTTTCCAGCTTAATATTGAAGGATGGTCAAACTGCTATGGTTCAAAAGAACAATCTCCGGTTGTCACTGTTCGTATTCATTTTAATCGCATTTATTTTCACGTATCCCGCCTTTGCCGAGGTTAAGGTATTTGAAAAAGAAGTAGAGGAGTCTGTCAGCCGGGGGCAAAGTCAGGACCAGGTAGAGGCCTTCGCTCTGCAAAAGGCCAAGCGTCTAGCCGTGGAGGAAGCGGGGACATATATCTCCTCCCTCACAGTAGTCCGGAATTATCAGCTCCAGTCAGACGAAGTGACCGCGCTGGCCTCCGGTGTTGTACAGGCCAAGATCATCGGTGTTCCCGCTGTCCGGGTGGAAAAGGGTGTTGTCCACGTCCGGGTTAAGGCCCGGATCGATGTGGACACTGCCGTTCTGGATCAGCAGATCAAGGAAATCATGAAAGAAAAAGGCACTCTGAAAAAACTGGAGGATGCCCAGAAGAATGTCCGGGAACTGGAAAACAAATTGGCGAACCTCAAAAGCTCCGAGGTTAAACGCCTGGAAGAACTCAACACTCAAGCTCTCGCACTGGAACGGGAGCGAGACCGCCAGCGTCTTTTTCGGGAGGAGCAGGCCTTGAAGGCGAAAGGCGAATTAAGCCGTGCCGAAGCAGACCGCTTCGCGAAAGAACGGGAGATGCAGGAACGGATTAGCAAAACCTTGGTCGAGCAGGAGAAAACTAAAAGGGAAGAAGTAGCGGCACTGGCGGCGGAACAAGACCGCATCAAACGCGTCCAGTTGGAAAATGAACAACGCTGGAATGACCTGTCTCGGAAAGCAAAACTCGCGCAGGATCAATGGGGCATTATCGATGACAGCCTTTCTCTCAAGCAAGCCTTGACGGAAGTAAAAGACTTGAAACGGGAAATCGCCAACTTGAAGACACGACTCGATTACCAGTATAGTGTGAATACGAAAAACCTGCAAGCCGCCTATGCCCAGCAGCGCAATTTAACGACAGCAAAACTGCCGCCTTCGCCGGCCCCGAAGGACGCCTTCGAGACCACGGCAGAGTATAATGCCCGCATCGAGTCGTACGAGCGGCAGGTGCGAGCGGCGAAGAGTGATACCGGTGAGGCAGTGGAAATGCTCAAAAAGGAGGAGACGCTGAAGCTCGCCGAGGCGAAGGTGGATTATTTGGGGCAGCAGATCCGGGTCCTGACGCCGTTTATCAAGCGCCTCCAAGAATTGCGGGCGCGCAAATTCACCATCCCCGAGGGCGGTGCCATGACGGTTGAATTGAGCGCGCCGGATGCGGATAATAACCGGTTCCCCCTTAACCTGCAATACAAAGAAAAATCCTGGTCAAAATGGTGGACTTATACAGATCGGAATGTCGCTAAGGGCTTCTATCGGACGAGTACATACCTGAAGGCTGAGGGTCTCTTTCAGATCGAAGAAATAGCGCAACTCCGTCCTAAACTAACGGTGGCGCGGGTCACACATCCAGGGACGAAGGAAGCGCGGGAATTCGTTCTGGAGACGCCAGGAGCATTCAGTGAAATCGATCAGTTCGAGAAACTCCAGCGAGATGAGGCTACGGCGAAGGCATCGCGTAAAACGGCTGAAAAAATGCTCACCGTGAAGGAAATCGGAAAGGATGGCCGATTTACCGCTTATGATGATGGGACGGTTCTGGATACGCGGACTAACCTGATGTGGGCCGCAAAGGACAATGGAAGTGATATTAGCTGGCAAGGTGCCAAATCCTATTGCGAGAATTACCGTGGCGGCGGTTATTCAGACTGGCGAATGCCGATGCAGAATGGGCTGGCGGGGTTGTATGATACGACTAAAATTTTACGTCTGACTGTGGCTTTTATCTCCATTTGACTAAATTGATTAGGCTAACTTGTACGTGCCCCTGGGCATCGGAGACACGCGGTTCCGCGGCTGCCCTCTTCAGTTTCGGCACTGGCGGTCGGGGCTGGTATCCCCAGTCCAGCGGCGGTAGCAGCCGGGCCCTCCCGGTGCGTTCCGCCAAATAGGTTATTTGGGGAATTCGGCGAAATTCGGGGGACATAACACCTGGATAATTCGGGGGACACAACACCAATTATTGGCATTTTCTTCATCCCCCAAATATATTTTTTTATATAGCTCGGAAAGACAAGAAGCCCAAAGCGGGACAGGCAGGATAAAAGATGACATTGGACGAAATTCGGGATAAGATAAAAGACAAAGGATTATGGAATGCAATTCAATTTTGAATGGGATCCTGCTAAGGGCAGGATGAATCTGATTAAGCACAAGATCAGCTTCGAACGTGCTGCTGAAATTTTTCTCGATCCGCTGGCCGTTTCCATATATGACAATACCCAGAGCCTGCAGGAGGATCGGTGGATTACCATGGGCAAAGACCGCGCAGGTAAAGTTTTACTGGTTATTCATACGTTTTTAGAACAGCAAAAGAACCTCTGTCTTATTCGCATCATTTCTGCGCGTAAGGCAACAAAGAATGAAACGAAGCAATATGAAGGTGAATCACTATGAAAAAAGAATATGACTTCTCTAAAGGCGTTCGAGGTAAGTTTTATAAACCGGACATTCAATTGAACATCCCCGTTTATCTGGAGCCGAAATTGAAAGAATATTTCCCCGATTCCAATTCGGTAAATGAGGCCCTCCGCTGCCTCTTACCACTGATGGATAAAAGAAAATCGAAAGAACGGTTGAAACACAACTAAACAATGTTGTGTGTATTTCAGGAATATTCAAATGGCTTTTGTGCCAGTCACGTGTCCACGGGTGACGGCAATGGACTGTAATTATGGATATAAACAAACAAGAAAAAAAACGATTGAGGCGGATTAACTGCCAGCGCATTACCGTCGCTGTGAAGAAGCTTTTCATCGAAGCCAATACGGATTTGGGTGCTGATGTTGTTGCTGCGCTGAAGGATTCTCTGAATAAGGAAGAATCGGCAATAGGCAGACAAGTAATTGAAAAGATAATTGAAAATGCAGATATCGCCTGCCTCAATAAAATGCCGATTTGTCAGGATACCGGTTTGGCAGTAGTTTTTGTGGAATTAGGGCAGGACATCCATATTGTCGGTGGAGATTTACGTTTGGCAATTGAAGAAGGAGTAAGGCAGGCCTACGCTGATGGATATTTGCGCAAATCTGTCTGTGATCCTATATCGCGAAAAAACACGCAGGATAATACCCCGGCAGTGATTCATTTCGATGTTGTTGCCGGCAACCGGTTGAAAATTATTGCCCTGCCTAAAGGAGGTGGCAGCGAGAACATGAGTGCCGTTCAAATGCTGACACCGTCAACAGGCGTCGAAGGTATCAAGAAATTTGTTATTGAGAAAGTTGGGCAGGCCGGTGCCAATCCCTGTCCGCCGGTGATTGTCGGAGTCGGTATTGGAGGCACGTTGGAACAGGCCTGCATCCTGGCCAAGCTTGCTCTCTTGCGGCCGGTAGGCAAGGGAAATAAAACAGACGAACGTCTGGTACAAATGGAAAAAGAATTATACGAGAGTATCAATGAGCTCGGTATCGGCCCGGCTGGTCTTGGCGGCCGTGTTACCGCGCTGGCGGTAAATATCGAAATGATGCCCTGTCATATTGCGTCGCTGCCGGTGGCGGTAAATATACAGTGCCATGTAGCGAGGCACAAAGAGACGGTTTTGTGAAAAGCCCCATATGCTGCGTTGCGCTTCAGCCTTCGGCGTTGCGGCGTATGTAAAAAATACGCCTCACTTCTCAGGGCTCGCGTGCCTTGCCTCTGGAGCTCGCGTGCCCTTCAGGGTATTTGACAAAGCCGTCCAATTAGTTTGACGTATTAAGGAATGTTATTATGAGCGCGGAAAAAACACATCAACGCATCCAAACACCATTAACAAGTGAAGTAACTGCTTCTCTGCAGGCCGGAGATATGATTCTGTTAAGCGGTGAGGTTTATACGGCCCGGGATGTGGCCCATCGCCGTCTTTATGATGCTTTAGAAAAAGGAGAAAAATTACCTATTGATTTGACAAAGGCGATTATCTTTTATGCCGCCCCGTCACCGACTCCGCCCGGGAAGGTTATCGGTTCCATTGGCCCCACAACAAGTTACCGGATGGATTATTACACTCCGAAGTTAATCGAAAACGGCCTCCGGGGGATGATCGGCAAGGGCAACCGCTCCGCGGAAGTTTTGGCCGCGATCAATAAATACGGTGCTGTTTATTTTGGTGCCATTGGCGGCATTGCTGCCCTGACCGCGCAATGTATTAATAAAGTTGAGCTTATTGCCTATGAAGATCTTGGCCCGGAAGCAATCCGGAAAATCACTTTGGAAAACATGCCTTTAGTTGTTGTCAATGATGCCCGGGGGAATGATTTGTACGCAATTGCCCGGGAAAGATGGTGTGTAAAACATTAACTCCTTTGAGTATTTTTAGGCCTAGCGAATAAATATTGACAGAAAAAACCAAATATAATAGGAATTCGCCACAATTTATTATTCTGTAATCACTAATCCATTAGGGGAGATTATAATCCATGATAGAAGTTAGATGGCATGGCAGGGGCGGCCAGGGAGCAGTAACATCCGTGGAGCTGCTTGCTCAAGCTGCCATTGGTGTGGGAAAGTATGCTCAGGGCTTCCCCAGTTTTGGTCCGGAAAGACGCGGTGCGCCGGTTGCTGCTTTCAGCCGCATTGATGATAAAAAGATAAAAGTCCGTTCGGGGATTTATCAACCGGATGTGGTCATAGTGCTGGATTCCAGCTTAATCGGTTTGGTTAATGTAACAGAAGGTCTTAAGCCTGATGGTATATTGATTGTCAATACAACCAAGAGCCCCAAGGATGTTAAAAAAGAACTTAATTTTAGCGGAATCGTGGCGACGGTTGATGGTACCGGTATTGCCCGCAAGGAAATGGGCGTGCCCATTGCCAATACGACGATGATCGGCGCTTTGATCAAGATGACCGGTTTTATGGGACTGGATGACTTGAAGGAGTCCGTAGAACATAGATTCGGCCGGATTGCCCAGAAGAATTTAACGGCTATGAAAAGGGCCTACGAAGAAATTAAAAGCAGCAATTAAAATTGAGGTGGTAAGATCATGACGAAGAAAAGCGGGCCGGCTGGCTGGCAGGAAATAACAACAGGTTGTGTTGTTTTACGCCCGGGCAGCGCCAGTGAATATCATACGGGAAGTTGGAGGGCGCAGAGACCCGTCTGGAACAATCAGAAATGCATCAAATGCGGCATCTGCTATGTATTTTGTCCGGAAGGATGTGTGGCGCAATCGGAAGATGGTTATTTCAAGGCAAACCTGGATTACTGCAAAGGGTGCGGTATTTGTGCTCACGAGTGCTGGTCGCGGGCTATAGCAATGGTGGAGGAGGGATAGCATGGCAAAACGTGTTGGAATGGAAGTAGCACTTGCCGTGGCCGAAGCAGTCGGACAGTGCAATATTGATATGGCGGCCGTTTACCCTATTACTCCGCAGTCGCACATCGGAGAACACCTCTCTGATCTGGTAGCTGACGGCAAAATCGATGCGGAATTTGTTACTGTGGAATCGGAGCATTCGGCGATCAGCGCTATTATCGGCGCGTCCGGAACCGGAGCTCGTGTCTATACGGCGACAAGTTCACAGGGCCTTATGTTGATGCATGAAATATTACCAATTGCCTCGGCGATGCGTCTGCCGCTGGTCATGGGAATTGCCAACCGTGCCGTTTCCGGTCCCTTAAATATATTAAATGATCATTCCGACATAATGCCGCAGCGTGATTGCGGCTGGATTTCGCTGTTTGTCGAAAACGGCCAGGAAGCAATTGATTTATCCATTCAGGCTTTCAAAATAGCCGAACATAAGGAAGTTAATTTGCCGGTCTGCGTGAATATTGATGGTTTCCAACTTACCCACATGGTGGAGCCGGTGGAATTTCCTGATCAGGAATTGGTTGACAAGTTTCTTCCGGCGAGAGTTCCTTTTGCCACGCTTCATCCCAGCAAGCCGGTAACGATGGGCGCTTTTTCCATGGCCGATTATTTTACGGAAATTATGAAGGCGAAAGATGAAGCTCTGAAAAATTCGAAGAAAACAATTCTTGCCGTCTGGGCGGAGTGGGCTAAAATGTTCGGCCGCACTTACAAGCCGGTAGAAACCTATAAAGCTGAAGGCGCGGAAATTCTTTTGCTGACTATGGGTTCCATGAGTGAAACAGCAGAACTGGCCATTGACGAATTACGGGCAAAAGGTCTGGCTGTCGGCTTGGTTAAGCTGAGATTGTGGCGCCCGTTCCCGTTTGCCGAAATAAAAGAAGTGCTTTTGAGTGCGAAAAAAGTGCTGGTGACCGATCGCGCAGTTTCTTTCGGTGGCCCCGGTGGCCCGGTTTGTTCGGAGATAAAAGCCGCCCTTTATAATGAGAAAGACAGGCCGACAATATACAATTGCATTATCGGTCTGGGTGGCAGGGATGTGACTGTTGCCGATTTTGCTTCCATGATCAAGAAAGTTGCCGAGGAAGAGGCCAACAAGAATGCAGACACCTATGAATTTTGGGGGGTGAGGGAATAATGAATATAGTAGAGAATTTTGATTTATTTGCCCCGCGGCTGATTAATAAAAAAGAATTGTTATCCTCCGGTCATCGTGCCTGTCAGGGTTGCGGTGAAGTATTGGCTGTTCGTCTGATGTGTAAAGCTCTGGGAGAAAATACGGTTATTGCTTCCGCTACAGGCTGTATGGAAATCATTTCCAGCATGTATCCGACGACCGCCTGGGAACTGCCCTGGATTCACGTAGCTTTTGAAAATGCGGCAGCCGTGGCATCCGGAGTGGAAGCAGGCCTCAAGGCGCTGCGCAGAAAAGGCAAAATTGCCGATCGCGATATTAAAGTAGTCGGCATGGCCGGAGACGGCGGAACAATGGACATCGGCATGCAGGCTCTTTCGGGGGCAATGGAACGCGGCCATAATATGCTTTTTGTCTGTTTCGATAATGAAGCCTATATGAATACCGGTATTCAGCGATCCAGCGGCACCCCGATGGGTGCATCCACAACAACAGCTCCAGCCGGTAAAGTAAGCATGGGTCAAAAAACCTGGAAAAAAAATATGGCTGAAATTATGGTTGCACATAATGTTCCTTATGTGGCCACGGCCTGTCCCAGTTATCCGTTGGATTTTATCCGCAAGGTGGAAAAGGCCAAAAAAGTAAAAGGGCCTTCTTATATTCATTGCTTTTCTGTTTGTCCAACTGGTTGGCGCTGTCCTTCCGATCAGGCGGTTTCCCTGGGGCGTCTCGCCGTCGAAACCGGAATTTTCCCGCTTTTTGAAGTGGAAAACGGCAAATATAAGCTTTCCTCGGAAATGCCGAAAAAACTGACACCGATAAAAAATTATTTCAAATCACAGGGGCGTTACCGCCATCTGGGTGAAGATGAAATCAACATGATTCAAGGCGGAGTAGATAGAGAATACAGGAAGTTATTAAACAAAGTTCAATGCCTTGCGGCATGGGACTGATATTGACGGACAACTCTGAAGAATTCTGAGGTGATTTGAGCATGAAAAAAGCCACGACAACAGAGGCAAAAACAAAAGAGATAGTAAAAAAACACGGCCGGGACAAGAGCGGCTTGATCGCTATATTGCAGGATATTCAAGAAGAATATAATTTTCTGCCGAAAGAAGCGCTGTCCGTTGTAGGTGACGAACTAGAAGTTCCCGCGAGCCGCATTTACGAAGTAGCGACTTTTTACAATACTTTCAGTTTGAATCCCCGCGGTCGTTATCTCGTTGAGGTTTGCGCCGGAACTGCCTGCCACGTGCAGGGCGCTTTCAACTTAAAGGATAGGTTGAAGAGAGATTTGGAAATTGAATGCGGCCAGACGACAAAGGACAATGTATTTACCCTGGAAGAGGTAAGGTGTCTTGGCTGCTGTTCTCTGGCGCCGGTTGTGCGGATTGGCGGCAATATCCACCCATATCTCACACAGAACGAAATTCCCGGGATATTGAGAAATTATAGAAAACAGGGGTGAGAAAGTGAAGAAAATCAGCACGCTTGATGATTTAAAAAAAACCGGGGATAAAGGAATAAAATCTCTTTTTCCCAGCACCGTAAAAATATCTGTTGGTATGGCGACCAGCGGAATTGCTTCCGGCGCCGGTGATGTTTATGAAGCACTGAGTGCCGAAATTAAGAAGAGGAAACTACCATATATTTTAACCAAGACCGGTTCGATGGGGATGGATTTTATTGAACCGCTGGTTGACGTGATCGAAAAAGACAAGCCGCGTCTTTCCTACGGGAAAATGACGGTAGATAAGGTATCGCAGCTTATTGGTCAGATTGTAAAAGGCACAATTGATAAAATTAAGCCTATTTACCGGGTTGATGAAGAAGACATCATCGCCAAAAGAGAGAGGAAGCAATACCTGAAAGGGGCATTGCCGGAGTATCTCCGGGAGATACCCGCGATGTACGACATTCCTTTTTATAAAAAACAGATCAAGATTGCGACGAGAAATTGCGGAATCATTGATCCGGAAAATATTGAAGAATATATTGCCCGTGGAGGTTATCTGGCATTGCAAAAAGCCCTGACCTCCCTGTCACCTGCGGCAATTGTGGAAGATATGATTAAATCCGGCCTGCGGGGACGCGGCGGCGGTGGATTTCTTACAGGCGTAAAATGGCAGAGCTGTGTCGCCGCCAAAGGAGATATCAAGTACGTAATTTGTAACGGTGATGAAGGTGATCCCGGTGCCTATATGGATCGTAGTGTTATGGAAGGTGATCCCCACAGCGTTATTGAAGGAATGATTATTGGTGCTTATGCCATCGGTGCACAGGAAGGTTACATTTATGTGCGCAACGAATATCCGCTAGCTGTAGCCAATTTGACCAAGGCTATTAACGATGCCCGCAACTGCGGCCTTTTAGGGAAAAATGTTTTCGGAACAAACTTAAATTTTGACCTTAAAATCGGTAAGGGAGCAGGAGCGTTTGTTTGCGGGGAATCCACTGCTTTGATGGCATCTCTGGAAGGAAAAGCCGGTGAGCCTCGGGCCAAATATGTTCATACTGTAGAACATGGTCTTTGGGATCGCCCGACAAATTTAAATAACGTGGAAACATGGGCCAATGTGCCGGTGATAATTGCCCGCAGCGGCAAATGGTTTTCCGAGATCGGTGTTCCTCACAGCACGGGTACAAAGGTCTTTTCCCTGGTTGGCAAAATAAATAATATCGGTCTGGTCGAAGTGCCGATGGGGATTCCCTTGAAAGACATTATTTATGATATCGGCGGCGGGATTCCCGGTGGCAAGAAATTCAAGGCTGTCCAGACCGGTGG
>CAIVQG010000057.1 GCA_903907985.1 uncultured delta proteobacterium | reverse complement strand
TCTTACAACTCCGGTTTTTGAGAAGATGAAGGACTTTCATCCCCGCGTGACATTCCGGACGGAGTGCCAGGAGGAGCTGTTGAACATTAAAGGCTCTCCGATGCATCTGGAAAAGACGTTGATGAACCTGGTGTCCAATGCAGCGGAATCTATTTCCGGAGTGGGAGAAGTGACAATCCGGACTCAGAACCGCTATCTGGACAAACCCATCAGAGGCTATGACGAGATTAAGGAAGGTGATTACACCATTCTGACCGTATCCGATACAGGCATGGGTATTCCCGTTGAGCACAGAGAGAAGATATTTGAACCGTTTTATACGAAGAAGACCATGGGCCGTAGCGGGACCGGATTGGGATTGGCTATTGTCTGGGGAACAGTAAAAGATCACAATGGATATATTGATGTGCAAACTGAAGTCGGAGAGGGAACCACTTTTACACTTTACTTTCCGGTAACACGGGAGGAACTGGTTATGCCTCAGCAGAAAGTTCCTATTGAAAGATACCTGGGCACTGGTGAATCAGTCCTGGTGATTGATGATATTGCCGAGCAGCGCGAAGTCGCCTCCGGATTGCTTAAAAAGCTGGGTTATGAGGTTCAGGCCGTATCCAGTGGTGAGGCGGCGGTAGAATACCTCCGGGAAAACAAGGCCGATATTCTTGTTTTGGACATGATCATGTCTCCGGGCATCGATGGTCTGGAAACCTACCAAAGAGTTCTCAAAATCAACCCGCAGCAGAAGGCTATTCTGGTCAGCGGTTTTTCGGAAACCGATCGAGTCAAGAAAGCTCAGCAACTGGGAGCCGGTGCCTATGTCAAAAAGCCCTATATAATGGAAAGGATCGGCGTGGCCATCCGGGATGAACTCATGCGGTAATCTGCGGCCTTACAAATGGTAATCATCGACTTCAGTTCACGCGGCAGAGTGTTGACTTGTAGTGAAATTAAGGCCTAGAGCGATTAATATGATTGTCTTTAGGCAAATTCCGCGGAAACAATACTTTGTTTAGCCGTTTAGTCTGCTCTTGTTCCAATTCATGCGCTACCTTCATTGGCAAAGACTGCGTCGGTGTAGTCTGGGGTTGTCGGCTTCTTCAACACATATTTAAAGCGTGAATTCGCGTGACCATCAGGTTCTCAGGTTATAAGTCTGCCGCGCCTTCTCCTCATTGCCCCGCCACTGAAAGCACCCAATCTGGCATCTTTAAAAGATTTATTTGACTTCTGCTGTTATGATGCGATAATTATTCTCAATAAATATTTTGGCAATGCATTCATCGTTACCACCGGGCCGGATTCGTAAAACAGATTCATGTCGTTTCTCAACATAAACTGAAGGACGGAATCATGACGGACAGGCAAAATAGTGATGAACATGTGGCTCACGAGATTCAAGTTTTACGTCAGCGCCTCAAAGAACTCCGGCAATCAGAAACTAAGAAAAACCGAATAGAAAAAGCCCTCAAAGAAAGCGAGCAACGCCTCCACAGTATCATTGGCGGATCGCCAATCCCTGCCTTCATGATCGGGAAAGATCACCGGATTATATATTGGAACAAAGCTCTGGAGAAATTAAGCAGAATCAAGGCAAAGGAGGTTATTGGAACCAATCAGCAGTGGCGGGCTTTTTACAAAAAGAAACGTCCCTGCATGGCTGATCTTCTGGTGGATCATCAGATTGAGGATGTTTCCAAATGGTACAAGGGGAAATATGTCAAATCCAGTCTCCTTGATGAAGCTTATGAAGCAACGGATTATTTCCCTGAACTGGGTGAAAGAGGGAAATGGCTCCGTTTTACTGCGGCCATTATTCGTGATGTGGCGGGGCAACTGGTTGGCGCCATTGAAACGCTCGAAGATATTACCGCACGAAAAAAGGCCGAAGCGGCCTTGTTACAGCTTCATGAAGATCTGGAGCATAGAGTTCAAGCCAGAACCATGGAACTGGCCAAGGCCAACGATGCACTGCTGGCGGAACTTATGGAGCGCCACCGGACTCAGCAGGCGTTGAAGGAGACAACCGATCATCTGTCCCTGATTCTGGAATCACTGCCAATTGTCTCTTACACCAGGAAAGCCGGCGGCGATTTCGGCATCACTTTTGTCAGCAGTACAATTGAGGAGATTACCGGTTATCCGTCCAACTGCTTTCTGGAAGAAAAAGATTTCTGGAAGGATCACATTCATCCTGATGATTGCCAGAGGGTTATTGCAGAACTTCAGGCTGACCGGCCGAAAGGCACTCATCGTGTCGGTTACCGGTTCCTGGTAATGGATGATTCATACCGCTGGTTTTCCGATTACTGGCGAATCATCCAATTGCCCGTAGGTTCGTCAACTTATATTGTCGGTGCCTGGCAGGATGTGACCGAAGATAAAAGAATCCGGCAGGAAGGGGAACTGCGTCTCCAGCAGATGATGCAGACACACAAACTAACCGCGTTAGGCGAAGTTGTAGCCGGTGTTGCCCAT
Organism: uncultured delta proteobacterium; assembly: GCA_903907985.1. GTDB lineage: Bacteria > Desulfobacterota > Syntrophia > Syntrophales > Smithellaceae > MVRV01. The sequence goes on along the minus strand of CAIVQG010000057.1, from coordinate 186,308 downwards.
GAAATCAATAATCCCATTAGTTTTATCGCTTATAATGTGCCTGTTCTCGAAGAGATATGGAATACGGTAGAGGAGATTCTCGCCGGCAGCGGATTAAGCCATCCGGACTGGACGAAGAAGGGTCTTAATCAGCAGGATGTTTTTCAGCACATGCGGGAAATTATTCAAGCCTTTAAGATTGGCGGAAACCGGATCAATCGGGTCATCACCAGTTTAAAGGAGTTTTCGCGGTCCGATGAAACTGCCCATAAAAAACCTGTGGCTATTGCCGATGTTATTTCGGGCGCCCTCATTATTGTTGGAGCTCAGGTGAGAATGACCGTATCTCGGATCGACCAGGAGATTGCTGAAGATATTCCACCGATCAACGGAAATTTTCAGAAGATCGAACAGGTGATCGCTAATCTTATGATTAATGCCCATCAGGCTATTCCAACCGGTCAAAAGGGTCATATTATTATTCGGGCGCGTTATAGTGAGCGTTTGAAAGCAGTTATTGTAGAAATTGAAGACAACGGCAAAGGTATGGGGAAAGAGATCATTGATCATATATTCAATCCCTTCTTTACCACGCGACGCGACAGAGATGGTACCGGCCTGGGGCTTTCCATATCTTATGGTTTAATCAAGGAACATCATGGAATTATCGGCGTCCTTTCACGTCCGAGGATTGGCAGCCGCTTCTCTATTTTTCTGCCCGTGGATGGAGAAACGAATATCATTCTGTATCCGGCGATTCTCTGTATTGATCATAACGTAAAATACCTCAAACAGATGAAAGCAAATTTTGTCGATGCTGTAATCTGGCGTTCGGAGTCGGGGGACAAGGTTGAAGATATCATCAGCTTTTTAGAGGAGCATCCGGAAGTGGATATAATAGTTTCTGAAATAAGGTTAAAAGGATTTGAAGCCTGGGATCTTCTCGAGCGCATCCGGAGCCGTTTCCCTTTGTTGGCGGTAGTGCTGTATGCCAGTGATAAAAAAGCGCTTAAACCGTCAGCGGAAATTACTGCTGTTCCCGATTTGATGCTTCAGAAACCATTCAACATTGATAAGTTGCAAAAGATTATCCATGATCTGGGGAGACAAAGGCTATGAGGATTTTGATTGTCGATGATGAAACTATTTCCCTCACGTCGGTACAGAGAATTTTGAAGTGGCGTGGCATCCGGGATGTCGAAGTCTGTGACAACGGCAAAGATGCAATCAAAAGGATCAAAGAAGAGGATTTCGATATTGTCCTGCTGGACCTGTTAATGCCCGATATTGATGGAATGCAGGTCTTGGAATCCACTAAATCATTCCGTTCCCGGACGGAATTTATCATCCTGACGGCGGTTGACGATATCCCGACTACAGTCAAAGCTATTCGCCAGGGAGCTTATGATTACCTCGTCAAACCTGTGGACAATGAACTGCTTTTCCTGTCCATTAACAGGGCGTATGAACGAAAAGGACTTCTCGCCGGACTTTCCGCAACTGCAAGCTATGGCGCAAACAATGTTCCTGAGGCATTTTCCGCAATCGTTACTCGGAATCCGCGGATGAAAGCCCTCATTTCCTATGCGCAGGTAATGGCTCGTAGCGGCAACCCGATAATGATTACCGGAGAATCAGGAACAGGCAAGGAATTAATGGCCCGCGGAATCCATCTTGCAGGTCCTGCTCCCGATGGTCCATTTGTGGCGGTTAATGTTTCGGCGATCCCGGCAACGATGTTTGAAAGTCAGTTCTTTGGTCATGCCAGAGGAGCGTTTACCGGAGCCGACAACTCTCATCAGGGTTTCTTTGAACAGGCCGACGGAGGGACTCTGTTCCTCGATGAAATCGGCGAGTTGCCTATTGGGTTGCAATCGAAACTCTTGCGTGTTCTGGAAGACAAGACTTTTACCCCGCTGGGAGGGATAAAGCCCATCTTGGTTGATATCCGGCTTATCTCGGCCACAAATGCGAATGTTGATCGTGCCTGTCAGGAAGGAAAATTTCGTATAGATCTGCTCTACCGGCTGAAATCGGCCTGTATTTGTCTCCCGCCGCTACGGGAAAAGAAAGATGATATTCCTGAACTGGCCTTATATTTCCTGCAAAAGTCCTGTGAGCGGCACGGGAAAAAAATCCAGAACTTCAGTCCGGAGGCCATGGATATTTTAATCAATAAAGATTATCCGGGTAACATCAGGGAAATGTCCCAGATAGTAGAGAACGCAGTTATTATGGCTGATGGTTCCACAATTGAGCCCGTTCATCTGGGCGGTGAGATGACCTCCGCGGTCTCTTCATCTTCATTATCCAGCCGCAGGCTTTGCACACTGAAAGAAAATTATGATCGCCATTTGTCCTTTGTCCTGAATTCCACTAAAGGAGATCGCCGCGAGGCTGCACGGATTCTGGGAATTACAGTCAGGCAGCTGCAAAGGAAACTGGCCGAGCGTAAACAGGAATCAGGATGACGTTTAGGTCGCAGCTGGTGACCAAAGAGTCGCCGGTTTCATTGCTCCGTATTTCCTCAATATTTTGTAATTGCTGGATAGAAAACAAATATTGGGGATGACTTGAAGTTCACCAGAGCATATTTTTTCACAAGCCAATATCTTCAATATTTCAGTAAAACATTCCATCCTTTATAGATCATATTTATAGCATTTTGCTAACGAAGTGATGAGGAATCATGCCTTTCATCGGCAGATCGTTGGACTTTTCACTGCGCTTCTAACCAGGGCACACCCTGCAAAGCACCATCTGGAGATTGTTCTCCTTGCGGGAATTACCGTCGGAGGAATGCCGTCCCCCTAAACAAAATGTGATTCATTCAAAAGACTCCTTTCAATATTTTTCTGCCCGGTGGCACGCCTGTTGCTCTGATGAAGAGAAAGCGATAACGGTTGCAAATCTTTTTCTGGGGAAAGGAGACGTGCATGCTGGCATCATTGAAGTTGCTAGATCTGATGGCAAATAATGCGGAGTCGATTGCCCGGCAATGGGTTAAGGATGTTGCCCGCAATCCCAAAACTCCTTATTATCACAACTTGGATGAAGATAAGATCATTCCTCAGGCGGTAGAATTTTATCAGCAGTTAAGCCGCGTATATACCGCCAAGGATCCCTTTACAGCCATCAGCAATTTTATGGGTAAATTTGCCGAATCGCTATTTAATGCCGGCATTCCCCTCCATGAAGCTCTTTACGCAATTGTTCTTATGCGGCGCCACATTTGGCTTTATGCGGAATTTCAAGCCTTATTTATCACGGTAGTTGAGCAAATGCAGGCAATGGATTCTCTGACGCGCACAATTCTTATGTTTGACTATATTTCCTATGCCTTGACGGAGAAATACGTAACGCTAATGAAGGATAGTTCCAAGAAAAAAAAGACGAGGTGATTGAACAGTGGCCGAGCAAATCAATCAGGGAAAAGTTTTATCCGTTCGCAGTAGTGTTGTTGATGTCCACTTTCCTGTGGCGCCTTCGATCCGCAATGTGCTCAGAGCTGGAGAAAAGGGTGAATTCGTCATAGAGGTATTTACCCAACTGGACAACAACACCATTCGGGGTGTCGCTCTGACGCCTACGCAGGGTCTGGCCCGCGGCGCAATTGTGACCGATACGGGCAAACCTTTTGAAGTGCCTGTTGGTGGCCAGCTTTTGGGAAGAGTGTTTAACGTTTTTGGAAACACTATCGACAAGAAAGGCGATGTTGAAGGTTGCGAATTACGATCCATTCATCGCAAACCGATTCCCCTTCGCGATCAATCGACAGTCTCCGAAATATTTGAAACAGGCATTAAGGCCATTGATGTTCTGGCGCCGTTGGAGCGTGGTGGCAAAGCCGGATTGTTTGGTGGAGCAGGCGTTGGCAAAACGGTTCTCATCACGGAAATGATCCACAATACTGTAAGTGGCCATGAGGGGATGAGTATCTTCTGCGGTATTGGTGAGCGCTGTCGGGAAGGTGAAGAACTCTACCGGGAAATGGAGGAAAGCGGGGTTCTGGGCAATACGGTCATGGTTTTCGGTCAGATGAACGAACCTCCCGGAGCTAGGTTTCGTGTTGGACACGCCGCTTTGACCATGGCCGAGTATTTCCGGGATGATGCCAAACAGGATGTTCTTCTCATGATTGATAACATTTTCCGTTTCATTCAGGCTGGGATGGAAGTGTCGGGCCTTCTGGGTCAACTTCCGTCGCGTCTCGGGTACCAGCCGACTCTGGCCACCGAACTGGCCGAGCTTGAAGAACGCATCTGTAATACCAAGACCGGTGCTATTACATCCATTCAGGCTGTCTATGTGCCGGCTGATGATTTTACCGATCCTTCGGCTGTTCATACTTTCGGCCATCTTTCAGCGACAATCGCTCTTTCGCGCAAAAGGGCGAGTGAAGGGCTTTATCCGGCTATCGATCTTCTCCAGTCCACCTCGAAAATGTTGATGCCCAATATTGCAGGCGAGCGTCATTATAAGATTGCCCAGGAGATTCGCAAGACGCTGGCGGTTTATGAAGACCTGAAAGACATTATAGCCATGCTCGGTATTTCGGAACTCTCCCGTGAGGATCAGCGGACGGTCCACAGGGCACGCCGGCTGGAGCGGTTTTTTACGCAGCCTTTTTTCGTTACAGAGCAGTTTACCGGCACGGCGGGGAAGATGGTTTCCCGGGAAGATACGCTCAATGGCTGCGAAAGGATACTCAACGACGAATTTGCCGAGCATCCGGAGCGCGCACTTTATATGATTGGCTCAATTGATGAGGCGAAGATTGAAAATGTTGCTTAAAATTTTATTGCCGGCGGAAGTTATGATGGAGCAGGAAGTCAAGAAGATAGTCGCGGAAGCGGAAAACGGCTCCTTCTGTCTGATGCCAAACCACATTGATTTTGTCGCTACTCTGGCGCCGGGTATTTTTACTTATGAACTGGTTGCCGGTGGTCAGGAATTATTGGCGATGGATGTTGGTACGTTGGTGAAAAAAGGATCAAATGTGCTGGTTTCCACGCGCAACGCCGTGAAAGCGCCGGATCTGGGAAAACTCAAACAGGTGGTTGTGCAACAATATGACATTCTGGATGAGCGGGAAAAAATGGTTCGGTCCGCCGCCGCGAAACTGGAGGCGAGTCTGATCAGACGTTTTGTAGAACTAAAGTAGCTGTGCGCTAAAACGCCCAGCTGTGATTGCGTAAATATTAGGGAGCATAAAAGCATGGTTGAAATAAGACGGACATCCGATTCACGGCGCCGGAAGGCAGCGGATCATTTCACCGAAAAGGTCGCCCAGAGGGAGGCTCTGCGAATCAAAGGCCTCAAACATAAAAATGAGACGGTCTGGTTTGGCCTGGGCATGTTCGGTATCATCGGATGGGCGGTGGCCATTCCCTCGCTGATTGGAGTTGCCCTCGGGCTTTGGATAGACCGTACCTGGCCCAGCCAGTATTCCTGGGCTCTGATGTTTCTGGTTCTGGGCGTTATTGTCGGATGCATCAATGCCGCCTACTGGGTGAGAAAGATACGCAGCAGGATTATTGAAGAGGAATGAAATAAATATGAATACGATGGTTATCCTAATTCTTATGTTGGCCGTGGGACTGGTTCTGGGGGCTTTTTATTTTATGAGCCTGTGGCAGACCGTGAGCCGATTGGCGCAGACGGAAAGCCGTTTACGACTGCTCATGATTAGTTATGTATTACGTCTGGCGGTTGTTTTAACGGCATTTTACTTTCTGCTTGCGGATGGGCATTGGGAAAGGCTGGCCGTAGCCATGATCGGATTTGTGGCGATGCGCAAAATCCTGACGCATCATTTCGGGCCGCAAAAGACGGCGGAGGCCATTCGTTGAAAGATGGCAGGTGTTGATCAACTGTTAAAGGAGTTTCTATGGAAGTTGTATCTCTCAATCAAATCAGCCCGGATCAGGTGATTATCTGGAGTTGGATGTTTATCACGCTTAATGTGACGATTCTGTATACATGGCTGGTGATGGCCATTCTGGTTGTCGGCTCCTGGCTGATTACACGCAACCTGTCTTCGGAGATGAATGTGTCGCGGTGGCAGCATCTTCTGGAAGTGATTATTTCCATCATTCGCGGTGAAATCAGTGAGATGACGAAAAAGGGCGCGGATCATTATGTCCCTCTGGTCGGTACGCTCTTTCTATTTATCTGTGTCTCCAATGTGCTGGTAATTGTGCCGGGATTTGTTGCGCCGACGTCATCCATAACGACTACAGCAGCACTGGCTACCTGTGTATTTATTGCCGTGCCATACTACGGAATATCACGCAACGGCATTTTTCATTATGTAAAGGAATATTTTCAACCGACGTTTATTTTTTTCCCTTTCCATGTGATGGGTGAATTGTCGCGGACGCTGGCCCTGACCGTTCGACTTTTTGGTAATATTATGAGTCATGAAAAAGTAATCGGAATATTGCTGGCGGTTACACCCTTTCTATTCCCGGTTGTCATGCAGATACTGGGGCTTCTGATCGGTGTGATTCAGGCTTATATCTTCTCAATCCTTTCCATGGTCTATATAGCCTCCGCGCTTTCCGCTGAGGATGAAGTGCATGAAGAAGTAAAGAAAGAAGGCTCTACAGCCTGATAAAATGAAATTAAAGGAGGAGTTTTTATGGACAAAGTAAGTCTCGTCGCGATGGCCTCGATTATCGGTGCAGGTTTGGTAATGGGGATCGGTTCAATTGGCCCCGGGCTGGGTATGGGACAGGCAATCGCTCAGGCACTGGCAGCGATTGCCCAGCAGCCGGATGAGAGGAATTCTCTAACCAGAACATTGTTTGTCGGGTTGGCCATGATTGAATCCATCGCCATCTATTGCTTCGTTATTGCCATGATTCTGATTTTCGCCAATCCTTTCTGGAGTTTCATTATAAAGTGAGGGGGATGATCCATGCATATCGACTGGTTTGTTTTTTTAGCGCAAATCTTTAATTTCCTCCTGCTCATGTACTTGCTGAAACGCTTTCTATATGGGCGGATTATCAAGGCCATGGATGACCGGGAAGCAAAAATAGCCGCGCGTTTTGCCGAAGCCGAAGAGTTGAAAGCCAAGGCCGGTGAGGCAGCTGAACATTATGAAAAGCGCAACCAGTTGCTCAATGAGAAGAAGGAACAGATGCTCAACGAGGCAACGATGGCTGCCGATGCCAAGCGCAAGGAACTGATGGAAAAAGTACGCGCGGAAGTAGATCAGGTAAAAACACGCTGGCAGGATATGCTGATTCGCGAGCAGGATGCCTTTTTCTATGATCTGCGCCAGCGGGCGGCTAAACAATTGTATGCCACGGCGCGCAAGGCCTTGAGCGATTTGGCGGATGTCGATCTGGAGGAACGGATTGTTGACGAATTTCTACGGCGTGTTCAGGAACTTGATGAGGAAAAAAGCGTCTCCATCCGCAAAGCAATCAGCGGAGGTGGCAATCGTGTGACCATCCAGAGCGCTTTCGACATACCCGTTCCGAGACAGGTTAAGATTGAGGAAGTATTGAAAAAACAGATCACCGACGGTTTTACGATCCGTTACCTGCTTGAGCCGGATATTGTGTCGGGCATTGAATTGAGGGTGAACGGTCATAAAATCGCCTGGAGTCTTAATGAATACCTGGAGCTCCTGGTGGAAAGTTTGACTGAAACCCTCCAGAAAGAGGCTCATGCGGCATGAAAGACTATCGGCTGAAGGAGAGATTGTCGAAAAGCATGGCAGGAATAATGTCAGGAGGCGTAGAATGAATGCAGAGGTTAGTAAGGTGGAAAATCGGGAATTAAAAACCTTCCTGGACGATACATTTGACACCATGGAAAAAGTCCTGGATGAGCAGAATCCGGAACTTCGGCAATATGAAGTAGGACAGGTGGAATTTGTCGGTCGTGATATTGCCCGGGTAAGCGGCCTGCCGAATATCCGCGCGGAGGAACTGGTTCGCTTTGCAGGAAATTATATGGGGCTGGTTTTTAATATCGATCCGAAGGAGATCGGCGTTATTCTTCTGGATCCCAGTGAGTACCTGCAGGTGGGTTCGGAAGTGCAGCGCACCAAGCGCGTGCTCGATGTGCCAGTAGGAGAAGGACTTTTGGGAAGGGTGGTCGATCCCCTCGGACGCCCGCTGGACGGTCTGGGTGAAGTCAATACCGTCATGCGTCTGCCTGTGGAAAGACCAGCGCCGGCGGTTATGGACCGTGCGCCGGTTACTGTACCGTTGCAGACGGGCATCAAAGTGATTGACGCGCTCATTCCTGTGGGGCGCGGCCAGCGTGAATTGATTTTGGGCGACAGAATGACCGGCAAAACAGCTATTGCCGTGGATACGATTATCAATCAGAAGGAAACAGGTATCATTTCTATCTACTGCGCCGTTGGCAAGAAAAGTGCGGATGTAGCCAAGGTGATTGCCGATTTGCGGGATCACGGGGTTATGGGATCATGCATTGTAGTGGTGGCTACCGGAGAAGACACTCCGGGCCTGCAGTTTATCGCGCCTTATGCGGCAACGAGCATGGGAGAGTATTTCGTTGAGCAGGGCAGGGACGTTTTGATTATCTATGATGATCTGACATCACACGCACGGGCCTATCGTGAAGTATCACTGCTTTTGCGACGACCTCCCGGAAGAGAAGCTTTCCCCGGTGATATTTTTTATATCCACTCCCGTTTGCTGGAGCGCTCCACGCATATGAAGCCGGAATTGGGCGGCGGATCGTTGACGTCATTGCCGATTACCGAAACGGAAGCTCAGGACATGTCATCTTACATTCCGACCAATCTGATTTCCATTACGGACGGGCAGATTTATCTCTCTCCGGTGCTTTTTAGCAAGGGCATCCTGCCGGCCGTCGATGTCGGCAAATCGGTTTCCCGCGTGGGCGGCAAAACACAGTTGCCGGCCTACCGTTCGGTGGCCGGTGATCTGCGTCTGTCATATTCGCAATTTGAGGAGTTGGAATCCTTCTCCCGTTTCGGCACAAGGCTTGATGAATCTACCCGCCGGACGCTGGAGAGAGGTTGGCGGGTTCGTGAAATTCTGAAACAGGGACAATACAGGCCTTTACGTGCCTCTGAACAGATCGCCTCTCTGCTTTCAGTAACTGGAGGAGCTCTCGATCTTGTTCCGATAGAGAAAATTCGTGAGGTTGAGAATCGCCTTCTGGAAACAGTCAATGAGCAACTGCCGGAGTTGTGTTCGCGGATTGAAGAGGGCAAGAAAATGAATATAGAGGATCGCGACAGCATTATGAATAAAATCAAACCTACCATTCAACCGTTTGAAGAGATTGAGGAAGCAAATGCAAACAACTGAGTCCCTGAAAAGAAGAATGAAAAGCGCGGGTGACCTTTTATCAGTCGTCAAGACGATGAAAGCACTTGCGGCTGTGAGCATTCGTCAATATCAGCGGGCGGTGGATTCACTGCGCGATTACAACCGGACGGTCGAAATGGGCTTGCAGATTGTGCTCAAAGAACGTATGGGTGCGACAATGCGCCGGAAAAATACGAAGATAAAACGCCTGGGGGTCATTGTTTTCGGGTCTGATCAGGGGCTGTGCGGACAACTCAATGAACAGATATCAGTATTTATGCTGGACTATGTTAAAAACAGCGGTGTTAAAAAAGAAAACCGCAAAGTGCTGTCCGTTGGTGCGCGCGTGTCGGACTATGTAGAAGACTCCGGGCAGCCCGTAGACGAGTTGATGAGTACGCCTAGTTCCACGGCGGGCATCACGTCGCTGGTGCAGGAAATTATCATGGTCATTGACGAGTGGCATTTTCGCAACAACATTGATCATTTTCTGTTGTTTTATAATGAATATGTGACCGGAGCGACTTATCATCCCCACATGCTTCAGCTATTGCCCGTCAACATAGACTGGCTCACGGAAATTGCCAAAAAAAAATGGGATTCCAAGTCATTACCTATTTTCCGGATGGATGGCGACCAGATCTTTTCTTCACTGATTCGGGAATATCTTTTTGTTTCTCTATACAGAGCGTTTGCCGAATCCCTGGCCAGTGAAAATGCGAGCCGCCTGGCCTCCATGCAGAACGCGGAAAAGAATATTGAAGAGCAACTGGTTGATCTTCATGTTCAGTTTCACCGCACGCGTCAGATGACGATAACGGAGGAGTTGCTTGATATTGTAGCCGGTTTTGAGGCTTTGCAGGAGCAGACAGGGTAGTTGTTTTTTTAAAAGAAAGGGAGGTTGATTATGACTACGGGATCGGACAAAAGAATATGTGTTATTTGTGCCTGGCGCGAGAACTGCACGAAGCGTTACCGGGTCAAATCGAATGCCTTGTTTGATGTCAACTGTGCGGACTATACAAGGGACATCAAACTGCGCGACAAGGATCTTAATAAATTGGTAGATGATGAGATTGGGCGCTGGAAAAAGGAGAAAAAAGGACAGCCCGGTCATGTCATTACGCTTTCGAGTGAAGCCGGCGCAGGCGGTGGCTGGATCGGCCGGATTCTGGCGACTGATCTTAACATCAACATGTACGGCAGTGAATTGATCCATCAGGTTGCTGAAAGCGCCCATATAAGCGACAAGGTAATCAAATCATTGGATGAAAAAAGTATTTCCTTTATGGACAGCATGATCAGTTCGTTTTTTGAATCGCGGCATATCTGGCCCAATGAATATATGCGGCATCTGTCTATGGTCATCCATACATTGGCAATACATGGTAATATAATTTTAATTGGCCGTGGAGCCAACTTTATTCTCGGTGATGAGGCCTTCCGGGTTAGGATCATCGCGCCGCTGGAGTTGCGGGTTGAGAATGTTGTCCGTGACAGCAGGGTCCCGCCTGAGGATGCAAGAAAGTATGTCATGGACTATGACACTAATCAGATTGCGTTCATCCGGAAATACTTTAATGAAGATATTAACAAACCGGAACATTACGATATGCTGATCAACATGAAGCATTTAAGCGTCGAGTCCGCAGCCGATTCGATTAAAAAGGCTTATCTGGAATGGAAATTGATTCGGGACAAACAAAGGAAAATGGCATCGTAAAGAATGACACGGCGGGATAGGGATGAATAAGTTTGAACGATCATTGTTAATGGTTTTGACTGAAGAAATGGTGCTGCAATTGCGTTCCCGAATTGCAGAGATCGAAGAGTTGCACCCGAGAGAGTCGGCTCTCGGTATTGCCACGTTCCAGGAACGACTATGGAGAATAGAAGAATTATTAAATAAAGTGAGAAATGATAGCGATCATTCTTCCTAGCTTCCTGCGCGTGTGATGCTTCGGAAACTATTTCCTGCTTTTCTGGAGATCGGAAATATCGTTATGATTTCCCAACAAAGCGTTAGTTGTTTTGTTACAGATTATCAAATGAGCATACTGGATTTATCAAATATTGTTTAAGAAGAAAACAAATCTTAACCTGTAGCAAAACAGGTATCATTTTTCATTGGATAAAGGAGGCGACACATGAATATACGGGATATGTTGAAGGTCACGGGATTCAAAAGTCAATCTTTAATCACTGTCGGGCCCGATGAATTTGTTTCAGCAGCGATTCAGAAGCTGGCTTATCACAACAAGGGCGCACTTCCAGTCTGTAATGACAAGAACGAGTTGATTGGAATTATTACTGAAAGGGACATAGTGAGAAAGTGCTTCGTGAACGGTGGTACTTTCACAAATAAAAAGATCATGGATATCATGACCCAACAGGTGGCCGTAGCTACTATGGATGACGATTTGGATTACGCCATCAACACAATGAAGAAGAAGATGATTAGACATCTTCCGATAGTTGAGGATAAAATGGTGGTGGGCATTATTTCCATGCGGGATATACTGGGCTTCCAATATGAAGAGACCAAGGCCGAGATTAAGTATATACACCTGCTACCCAAAAGATCGCTGCTGAAGTGAAATGTTGACGATTGTGAGACCATTGAATTTATAGAAACAATCTCAGAGAGATTCCCGTTTTCACGGGAAAGACAGTGAAAAGGACGTCCATTATCGGACGCTCTTTTTATAATGGGACGTGGGGGATACTAATTCCCTACGGCAAAAGAGTGTTTTTCTCCTTGCACAGCAATCATGATGGAGTTAATTCCGGTCCGGTGTCACGACTGCCGATATATATTGTTAAGGCCATGGCCAGCAGGGCGGCAGAGACACCGAAACCCCACTGGTAGGCTGCAAAGGGCAAGGTACCCGTTACGGATGGCTGCCAGTTAGCTATAATAATCCCCATCATGTGCTGGAACATGGCCGCCCCCATGACGACAAAAAAATTCAGGGCAGTAAGAGCGGTTCCGACGATGAATAAGGGAAAGGTCTCTTTTACTTGTGCATACAAAACAAAACTGCTGGCGCCAGTCAAGCCCAATAACCAGAATTGCAGCAAAAGTCCCCAGTGAGGTAACTGCATATCCATGGCCAGGCTGGAAAAGACCAGCAGCATGGCCCCTTGCCCCAGCAGAATTGGCAATTTACGTCGTACCAATTTGTCGGACCAGTGCCCCCACAAAGGTGAGCCGCAAATGACCCCGATGGGAATCGCCAGCAAGATAGTGCTGGCAGCCGCTTTATTGAGGCCGTAGGTGTGCATAAGGTAAGGACCGCCCCATAAGCCCTGAACGCTTATCAGCGCTCCATAGGAGGCGAATGCCAGGGGCACCAGTCTCCAGAAAGGGCCGCTACTGAAAACGGTGCGCAGTCCGGAGAAAATATCGGTTGTAGGTGTTGAGGTATGCGGTAAAGTTCCAGCCTTTTGCGGCGGGTGATCTCGGACTACCAGATAAATTGTGGCAGCCATTAACAGAGTGATCGCTGCCATGCAAATGAAGGCGCCGCGCCAACCAAATGTATCACTCAGCCAGACCAGTGGGGTAGTGGCGCCAATGGCCCCCAGATAACCAATTGAAACCAACATGCCGGAGAGAGTGGCAAACTCATGGGGTAAAAACCATGTGGTAAATATTTTATAGGACCCCATAAGCATTGCAGCCATGCCAATGCCGATTCCTGCACGTGCCAGTACCGCCATGGCAACATTGTTGGAGAGGGCAAAGACAATTGCACTTGCCGCTCCAATGCAGGCCAGCAAGCTGATGACAACACGCGGTCCGATGCGGTCGAGCAATGGTCCCATAGGTAGTTGGGCCAAACCGAAGCTATAGAAAAAGGCGCCACCCAGCAGTCCGAGATTTTCCGAGGAAAGATTCAAATCATGGATCAGGTCTCCGGCGATGACTGCATTAGATACCCGCCAAAACTGGGAGATGATATACATGATGGCACAAAGTGCGAATATGCACCAGCGGTAGTAAGGAGAGAACGAACTTTTCATAAGACCTCTCATTATGTGGAATGATTGCTCTCTCTTAATCAGATTCTACTTTTATATAAGAATATATAGAAAGAAAGGACTTACATGTCAATGTTATTGTAAAACGAAGAGGTTGCGTACAATTGTGGACTATAGGAATTAGGCATTATGCCACAAAATTCAATCGTCATAATTTCATTTAGTTGGTGAAAGAGATAATGCAGTAAGACTTTTGTTGTAAGTGTTTGTTTCACCAAATACAAATGTGTTGACCGGCAAAATACCGAACAGAGAAAATAACGAATTTTAAGGATTTTGTCTGCTTTAGTCTGGTCTCTCCGGTCAACAACTTCAACTGGATCGCGCCAACAGTGCCCGTCTGGGCACATAGACCGGAAAATATCTTGTGGAGAAGAAAAACTGGTGGGCCGTGGGGGATTTGAACCCCCGGCCAACGGATTAAAAGTTATTTCACCAATGATTAGGCCACCTTAGGTGGTGTGCCTTTTTGTGTGTTTTTAAACAGTAAATCTTAAATCTTAACTAATGTTGTTTACCGGCTTAAACTTCCATATATTTTCTTACGTACTACACAGTAACTTCACATTTCTACAGGTTAAGCTTTGCAATGTGTTGACCAATAACCTTTGGATTTTCGGGGCGTGATGAGTACTTGCATCAGAGAGTGCTTCCTGTACTACACAAAACGTCAACCTCAACAAAAATGAATGATTAGAATCGGAAATAAACGACAAATATCTTAAATAGCCACAAAGGTACTCTAGAAATAATCATGTTGACTAAATATACCTTTTTAAATACATTTAGTGCCACAATTTTATGTCGTTTTAATTATAGGTGATGGAGTTCACCTTATTAACCGCCCATGTGGCTGATAACTCCTACAGTTAATTCGACCTGTAGGTGTTATATATGGATAATCTTTCAAGCCAAATACCCCTATCCGATATCCGTAACCTATTAGAAATAATTTCTGAAGCCTGCAATCGCTTCCAAATGGTTACACTAAAGCGACAACTGTCTGCCGCTCAGAATTTACTTTTGGAAAATCCACCCATCGATGTGGCTGTTTTAGGACAGTTCAAGGCCGGGAAAAGTTCTTTTCTTAATAGCCTGCTTGGTCAGAGTGTTTTGCCTGTTGGCGCTATTCCGGTTACCACCGCAGTTACGCGCCTACAATATGGAGCGAAGGAACGCGCATTGGTGCGCCATTTCAATGGACGAACAACGGAAGCGCCGATGTCCGATATTGTTGAGTTTACGTCGGAGTCTAAAAATCCCGGCAATGATAAAAACGTCGCGATTGTGGATATTGAATTGCCCATTTTGCAAAAATATTCCGGCTTGCGATTAGTGGATACACCCGGCCTCGGCAGTGTCTACAAATATCACCAGTCCACATCCGAAAGCTGGCTTCCAGCAGTTGGAACAGCCATTCTGGCCGTAAGCTCCGACCGGCCTCTGTCGGAGAATGATCTGGATTTGATTCGAGAACTGACCAATCATACACCGAATATTATTATTTTACTGACTAAGGCCGATCTTCTTACACCTGATCAGCAACAGGAAGTTATCACGTTCTTTCAGCAGACACTCCAGCGGGAACTTCACCGGACGCTACCTGTATATCTATATTCTACAAAAAGTAAGACTGATGAATATAAACACCTCATTGAACAAAGCATTTTTCAGACGATTTGTGCAAACCGTGATTCTGAATTTTTAAGAATTCTAAAGCATAAAACCAACTCATTGTCACAGAGCTGCCTGAGTTATCTCAGTATCGCGCTGCATTCATCTTTGCAGGCTGATTTGAATCGTGAGAACCTGAGTGAGCAAATTCTCAATGAGAAAGTCAATGAAACCATGATGCGCGAAGAACTGGGTATTATTTCGCGTGAGCATCAGCGGCAAACCCGCCCCATTATTGAAACCTATTTGGAACAATTTTTGGTGCCACTGATCAGAAAAGTAAAAGGAAAGCTGGAAAAAGATATGCCCTTATGGCAGGGCAATCTCTGGAGACTCTCCCGGCGTTATGAAGCATGGGTATCAGAAACTCTCTCCGAGGAAATGCACCACCTTTCCAAAACCGAGCATGTTCATTTTCTGGGAACACTGAAAAAAGCACATGCGAGCTTTTCGAGATCTCTGGGAGCTTTCCGCAAATTCCTTGACGACAATATTGAAAATGTGCTGGGTGTAAAGCTGGTTGGGATCAATTGGAAAATAGACGTTGCCGAACCCGATCACCCTGACATTGCCTTCACAAAATCTTTTGATATTCATCTGGATCTACTATGGTTTCTCATTCCCATGTTCTTGTTCCGGCGGCTCTTTGAGCGGCATTTTCTTCAAGGAATTCCGAAAGAAGTGGAGATCAACTTGTCGAGGCTGGCTTACCAGTGGGAAAAGAATGTAAATAATGCTATTGAGGCAATGCGCATCCAAGCAATTATTTACATTCAGGAAGAACTCGCGACCATCGAAGCACTGCTTTCCCGGACACAAGGCCAGACGGATGACATTAAACAATTGATCATGCAAATAAAAAAAATATCTGAAAATTTATCAGAATAAAACCAACTTTTTTTAAAGAAAGGAAAGAATATGACTGGAAGGAGATTTATTTTTTATGGAACACACTCATGAAATTGAACAAATGTGCGTAGTCGCCAAGGGCGCTAAAAACGGTCCCGCCCCCATTCCTCAAGAGGGCAAGTGGACACAGGTGAAGGAAATTAAAGATATCAGCGGCCTTACCCATGGCGTCGGTTGGTGCGCGCCTCAGCAGGGCGCATGCAAACTTACCCTGAATGTTAAAAACGGTATCATCGAAGAAGCGCTGGTGGAAACCATCGGATGTACCGGAATGACCCATTCCGCTGCAATGGCCGCCGAAATTCTGCCGAACAAAACCATTCTGGAAGCACTTAATTCCGATCTCGTCTGTGATGCGATCAATGTCGCCATGAGGGAAATCTTTCTCCAGATTGTTTATGGCCGCACGCAAACCGCGTTTTCCGAAGGCGGACTGCCTATTGGCGCGGGTCTGGAAGATCTGGGCAAGGGACTGCGCAGTGTTATTGCCACCATGTACGGCACTCGGGAAAAAGGCCCCCGCTATCTGGAAATGGCTGAAGGCTATGTTACTGAAATCGGACTCGACAGTGACAACGAAATAATCGGCTACAAATTCGTTCAGCTTGGCGTCATGATGGATAATATTGCCAAGGGTACTGATGCAGCGAGTGCGCTTACCAAAGCTACGGGAACTTACGGCCGTTTTGCTGAGGCTGTAAAAACAATTAACCCACGTAAAGGATAAGGAGTTTAAAAATGGCTATATTTGAAGGATACGAAAGAAGAATTCAACAAATCACTCCTTTTCTCGCCAAATATGGAATTTCCTCCTTAGAGGAAGCCGAAAAAGTATGCATCGGGAAAAGCATTGATGTTCGAAAAATTGTAAAGGATATTCAGCCGATTTCATTTGATAACGCCGGATGGGCCTATCTTGTAGGCGCCGCCGCCGCGATAAAGAAGGGGCAAAAAAATGCCGCTGATGTTGCCAAAACGCTAGGCGAAGGACTTCAGTCGTTCTGCATTCCCGGATCAGTCGCCGATGACCGTCAAGTGGGCATCGGTCACGGAAATCTTGCTTCCATGCTTCTGCGTGAAGAAACCACCTGTTTCGCTTTCTGCGCTGGACACGAATCATTCGCAGCGGCAGAAGGTGCCATCGGCCTTGCCAAATCCGCAAACAAGGCAAGAAAAGCTCCTCTGCGGGTAATTCTTAATGGATTAGGCAAAGACGCCGCTTACATTATAGCCCGTATAAACGGATTCACCCACGTCGCAACAGCTTTCGACTATAAAACAGGGAAGGTCTCCGTGGCGAAGGAAAAAGCTTATTCCACTGGTGATCGCGCGGCGGTCAGATGTTTTGGAGCAGATGATGTGCGTGAGGGCGTGGCCATCATGCATCTGGAAGGCGTTGATGTTGCCATAACGGGGAATTCCACAAATCCGACACGTTTCCAACATCCGGTTATGGGTGTTTACAAAAAAGAACGACTGCTAGCGGGAAAAAAGTTTTTCTCCGTAGCCTCCGGCGGTGGCACAGGAAGAACACTTCATCCCGACAACATGGCTGCAGGACCGGCATCCTATGGTATGACCGACACGATGGGACGAATGCATTCCGACGCACAGTTTGCAGGTTCATCATCCGTTCCCGCCCATGTGGAAATGATGGGATTAATTGGAATGGGAAATAATCCAATGGTGGGCGCATCGGTTGCTGTTGCTGTTGCTGTGGAACAGGCAATGAAATAACCATTATCTATCGAGTGCCACACTGCCTTATTTTACGGACAGTGTGGCACACACATGATCAAAATACCGTCTATCCTTACTGTCGAAAAATAAGAGAGAGGTATTTATATGATTTTTGTAGGCCGGGAAAATGAAAAAAAGAAAATCATAAAAGAGTTGCAACAGGGGAAGAATATCGTTCTTAGTGGAAAATTCGGCATCGGACGCACCGCGCTTGTAAAGGAAATAGCAAAAAAGATAGGCGACAAGCGACTATTTGTTTTTGTAGATTTTGGTCAAACGCCCGGCAAAATGAGTAAAATACTTGTGAAAGAACTCCATATCTTTTCACGACTCAAAAAAACCGGCAAAAAAATGGGTTATAAGTCCATGCGCTATCGCATCGCTACGATTGGCTCGTCAACCATAAACAAACGCGTCATCGTTTTTGACAATGTCGCGAAATTAACCCCACAGAAAATTATTTTTCTAAGGTATCTCATTGAGGAAGAACATTTTCAGTTTATCGCCATTGCGGAAAACTTTCTGCCAGCAAATGATTTAATGCTATTGAAAGCACAGCTTATTCCGGTGTACACAATTTCTCTGCATTATTTGAAACACGAAGATGTTATTTCTTTTATTCGGTCACACTCTGATAAATATCATTTAAACTGGCAGGATGCTCATATTCACAGCATGGCTTCCTTTACCGGTGGCTATCCTTTGGGTATGGTTGAAATGATCAAAAATAAGTTCTAATTTAAAAAACGCCGCCAAATATTTTGTTGACAATCATATGCCGTTTTGTTAATTGCCTCATGCCGTAAAGACTTATCGCTTTCCCGCGCGGGTGATGGGGTTCACCTTTAATCGCAAACATTGCTAATGACTCCTATTATTTTTTTATAGGAGTTATTTTATGGATAGTATTTATTTGCTTGCTGCTTTTTGGTTCTTCGCCGCTGTTTTATCAACCATTCTTGCCAATCGCCTGAAAATATCGATCGCCCTCGTGGAGATTATCGTTGGCACGATTATCGGATTTGCCGCTTTCCAACTCGGTTACTTTGACAGGCTGTCGCTCCATGCCGACTGGCTCAAATTTTTAACCGGCGTAGGCGCTATCTTGTTGACGTTTCTTGCGGGAGCGGAGCTAAATCCCGATGCCATGAAATCCAAGATCACGGAAGTCTCCGTAATAGGATTGATCGGATTTTCCGCGCCCTTTATTGGCTGCTCTTTGATTGCCTATTATCTTATCGGATGGAATATGCAGGCCAGTCTTTTGTGCGGAATCGCGCTTTCCACGACCTCCATGGCCGTCGTCTATGCGGTAATGCTGGAATATGGATTTAATAAAACAGAATTCGGCAAGGGTGTTTTAGGCGCCTGTTTCATCAATGACCTGGGAACCGTTATCGCATTGGGTTTAATATTTGCCCCTTTCACTTATAAAACATTGATATTCATTGCGGCAACGATTCTTTTGATTTTTACTTTAGCCCCTTTGACGGATTTCATCATTCGTCGTTTCGCCTATAAGACCGCCGCAATCCGCGCGAAATGGGTACTTTTCGTCCTGCTTGCTATGGGCGTGCTTGCTTTATGGTCAGGCAGCGAACCGGTGTTGCCTGCCTATGTGCTGGGAATGGTTTTGGCAAAAACCATGGAAAAGGACGGTCATTTTGTTCGAAGATTAAGAACTTTGACTGTTGGCTTTTTAACACCGTTATATTTCTTGAGGGCTGGAGCTCTTGTTTCAATACCGGCGCTTGCCGCTGCTCCCGTTATATTTCTTGTGCTTTTTGGCGGTAAAGTTATTACTAAGATATTCGGGCTGTATCCGGCCATTCATCGTTTTCGGGAGGATAAAAATGAGAAATGGTATTACACTCTGCTGATGTCCACCGGCTTGACATTCGGAACCATCTCCGCATTATATGGCTTGACTAATAATATCATTACGCAGGCACAGTATTCTTACATTGTCGGAGCTGTAATTGCCAGTGCTGTGATACCGACGCTCATTGCGAACAAATTCTTTCTACCGATTCATCTGCTCGAAGCACCTATTTTGGATGATCAGGTTCCCGACCAAAAAGATATTATTAATAAACTGTAATTCTAATGAATGCCGTATATCTTAGATATTGGTCATCTTTGAAGATTAGAAGTGGTAATCGTCGCGCTATAGCCGAACCAAAAATACTTGATAAGTAGATGTTATAGCTGTCAAGAAAAGACTTAATTTGACACGGTATCAAAACACTTGAGCCGGGATTAGCGTTTAATCACGCTGGTTCCGGCTTTTTTATTGCTGATTGTGCTTCAGTAGATGAACAAAACAAAGCACTGGATTTAATTTTATAGTTACGCCATAAATAGCGGAAAGGAGAATGCAAATGGAACTATACCCTGCGAATAATGCGAAAGAAGCGAAAATAGTCATTGCCTTTATATCAGTCCTCATCATTTCCCTTTTCCCAACACCTTCATTCTGTGAAATACAGACCATCACCCATACCGTCAAGCAAGCTTTCGGAGGTAGTCAATCCGCCGATGACGCCCTGATTTCAGCTGTAGCAAAGGCTAAGCGGGAGGCATTGGAAATGGCCGGGGTTTATGTGGAAGCCCTGACTATTGTGAAAGATGCAAAAGTGGACAAGGATGAAATATTGGCCATATCAGCGGGTGTCTTGAAATCTGAGATTGTATCACAGAAGAACTACATTACCGGGGAAGCCTTCGGGATTGAAGTAGTCGCAAAGATTATTGTTGATACTTCCGTCTTGGAAAGCAGCGTCAAAAAGCTACTACAAGATAGAACCCACTTGGATCAACTCAATCAGGCCAGAAACAAGGAAAAGGAATTGCTGGATGAAGTTGCCAGACTGGGCGCAGCAAACCAGCGCCTGATGGCGAAAAAGCAAAGCACAGGGGGACTGAAAAAACAGTTTCAGGATGTCTCTCAAGGGCTTAAAGCCATAGATTGGTTTAATAAAGCTCTGGCACTCTTGCAGAACGACAAATTCACAGACCCTATAAAGGCTATTGAGTACCTGAACGAGTCCATCCGTCTCAATCCTAATAATTCCTTGGCATACTTCGGCCGGGGGCAAGCATACTTTGAACTCAACCAGCACCAGCGGGCAATAGATGATTATAGTGAGCTTATGCGACTGGCTCCCCACAACAAGAATCTTTCCATGGCATACAACAACCGGGGGATTGCTTACGCTAACCTTGATCAGTTTCAGAGCGCCATTAAGGATTTCGACGAGGCCATCCGCCGCCGGCCTGATAGTGACAATTACTACGAACACAGGGGAACAACTTACCTTAAACTTGGCCAGAATCAGCGTGCCATTGAAGACTTTAATGAGGCCATACGTTTAAACCCGAAAAATGACGGCGCCTGGAATAACAGGGGGGGTGCTTATTTATTGCAGGGCAACTACAATCTTGGATGCCATGATGTTCAAAAAGCTTGTGAACTAGGAAATTGCAAAATGTTAGAATTTGTTAAAGGCAAGGGATATTGCCGTTGATTAGATTCTACTAACAGGGGACACCAGCGACTGAAGATTCTCTGAAAGGTAAAAAATAATGGAGGAATTATGAAAAACCGATATGTATGGATTTTGACACTATCATCTTTAGTTATATTCCTTTTCACTTCATTGACTGGATGTGGGCCTATCGCAAGAAGCATTCCATTGGACGAAACCAATGTATCTGTTGTCATTAGCCCTAACTTTGACACGAAAAAACATCGAAAAGTGGCAGTAATGCCGATTGTTGCCGACCATAAGGACGACCCATATGCTGATCGAAGAGGTGTTGTTCTTGCGTCACAAGCAAGCGATGTGTTTGCAGCAAAATTAATGGAAATGGGATACACCGTAGTCGAGCGGACACAGATACAGCGAATTTTTAATGAACTTCAACTTTCTATGTCTGGTATGTTGAGCAAAGACGATCTTAATAAGGTTGGAAAATTGCTGGACATCGATATGATAGTAATGGGAACTGCGGATCGTTATAATTATGCAACGGCTGGTTATAGCTCAGCAAGTATAAGGTTTGTCGATACTGTAACGGGGGAAGTGCTTATATCTATGTGGAGCAACAATATGTCATCCCGGAGAAATTTCACTTCAAATATGGCCGACATTTTAAAACGAAGACTAGCCGAAAAGAAATGATAATATTTTATTGTAACAAACATTGAGGCCATAGGGTAGCTCCCGAAAAGCCGGTAATTCCCACCGGCCTTGGCCTCATTAACTACGGGATGATTGTGAGGGATGGCAATGAAACGATGGTATACAACGGATGAACTGCTTACAAAATGGGATATGCAGCCATTTGAAATAATCGCATTAATCAGGAATGAATCACTACACCCATACGCAAGAAATGCGGAAAAAGAAAAGAAAATAAAGCAAGCCTTTACGGATAATGAAATCCGCCTCTTGATCGATAGCATATGCAATAGAGATATAAATATTCCAGACACAATTAATGCGCGAATTTCACAAGACTTTCAAGGAGAGCATTTTGATGAAGGTGCATTTAACGATGGCTCTGAATTACAGGAATTCTTATGCAAGCTAGTTTTCAAAGCAGAAGATATAAGCGATTATGAAAAATCTGTAAAAAAGACTGATACACAACAAACATTTCCAACGCAGCAACCTATTCAACAAGATGATGCTGAAACTTTCGTAAGGTCTATAAGGGTTTACTATTTAACCGATTCAGAAATTAAAATAAGCACCGGGGGCAACCCGAAAACATATACACGTGAGGAATTGGGATTTAAAAAGGCACCAGACTTATGGCGGGACTTTTTAAAGATTATAAAATCAAATCATCACTCATATTATACAGGCAAGGCTCATGGTGCAGATAGACAGCGTCATTCAACGTATGACGCAGACCAAAAAAGGCTTAGCCGTATTAATGATAAAGTCGTTTTGTTCTTAAACAAATCTTATGGGAAACAATTGCCGAAAGGATTTAAGATATATGAACACCCAGTAAATGAACGGCACGGAATCTATAAATTTAAATTTCAAATTATCAACAGCACTTTAAAAACACAGATTGTTGAATATAACCAATGTTCTCAACCAGAGCTTATAAAGATAATTCAAGAGTTATCGACAAGTCGTTCTGACCTTGCCGCATTGAAATCCGCCACAGGCATTGCACAAGAAAAGGGATGGCTAGGTGAACGAAGGGTGAAAGATTACATCAATGGAACTATCGAAGAATAATCTTTCTTTCTAGCAACCTCCAAATTGGATATTTGCAAAAAATATCTAATAAATATTATTTAATAAATTCAGTAGTATATCTTACTAAACTCCAAACATCTCCAACTACATGTCCAAACATGTCCAAACAACTCCAACTATAACTATAGAGAGATTAATTATCTCTACTCCAATGCAAACGAGGTATGAAAATGAAAAACGTTAAAGTTCCCACCTTGGACATTCACCTAGCGTCATTTCTTTCACTCAACAACATAACCCCCGAACTTACCAAACAAGGCACACGTATAGTTTTCGAGTTTCCCTCAATCCCGGAAGTAACAAAACTGACAAGGGCATACAATGAAAATCCTTCTGTCAGGATTCTTGATTATGTCCATCACTTACGCAAGACCCGGTCAATGATGCTGGCAGCGAGATAATCACCGGTAAGAAAGGAAATGACAATGGAAAACAAGCCCGATATTATCGCAACCATAGAACGCGAAGGATTTACGGCAAAACGGAAAGGCCGCGCTGTGTGGCTAAGCTGCCCATTTCACGCAGACAAGACCCCATCATTCAAGATTAATCCCGACAAGCAAACCTTCTATTGCTTTAGCTGCAATAGTGGCGGCGATTCAATTACCTTTATTGAGAAGCTGCATGGATTGTCATTTAAAGACGCACTTAAGTATCTGAATCTGGAAGGTAATCACCCTGTTAAGATTAATCCAAAGGCAAGAACCAAACGCGATTTGTTGCAAGCCTTCAGATCATGGGAACATGAATATTTGCAAGAGCTTACAGACTATTATCGTGATTTCCACAACATTTTAAAAAAGGACATTTTAAAAGATTGCAAGACTATGGATGAGATTGAAGAATTTGCCGAAGACTTCCACCTTATGCCCATAGTCGAATATCACATGGAAATCTTATTCAATGGAACCGACGAAGAAAAATACAAACTTTATCAAGGAGTAAATGAGAATGGAAAAGTTTAATCTATCAGAAAAACTATATGAAGACACAAAGGTAACGGATGAAACAATCACCATCAACGGCGATTCGACTTCGTGGCCTGCCCCCATCAATGCCCTTGCCTATCAGGGTTTGCCGGGAGAAATAGTAAGAACTATTGAGCCACATACAGAAAGCGACCCCGTTGCAATACTGATTCAAACCATGACAGTTTTCGGAAACGTCATAGGCGATGCCCCACATTGGAAAGTGGAAGGTGATAAACATGCGTTACGTTTATTTAGCGTGATTGTCGGCGCGACATCAAAGGCGCGTAAGGGAACTAGCGGCGGCATTGTCACCCGGCTTTTTGAAAATATTGACGATGAATGGTCAAGTGATCGGATCAAAAGCGGCCTGTCTTCCGGTGAGGGCGTTGTATATCATGTCCGCAACCCCACTATCGGCGGCAGGGGGCAAGATGACCCCGGAATCTTAGATAAAAGATTGCTCGTTATAGAAAGCGAATTTGCGTCAGTCTTAAAGGCCGCAAGTCGTGATGGAAATATTCTATCAGCTACAATCAGGCAGGCATGGGATAACGGTAATTTAGCAACGCTAACCAAGAACAACCCCGTGAAGGCAACCGGCGCACACGTCAGCATAATAGGACATATCACCCAAGATGAGTTGAAACGATACCTTTCGCAAACAGAAGTTTTCAACGGCCTTGCAAATCGTTTCCTTTGGATGTGCGTTAGGCGGTCAAAGATATTACCGGAAGGTGGACGAATTTACGAAATAGATTTGACTACTCTGACAGATAAAATCAGGAATGCCGTTGAATTTGCAAAGTCAGTTGATGAAATCAAACGCGATGCAGCAGCAAGGGAAACCTGGATAAGCATTTACCATGAATTATCTGAAGGGCAACCCGGTTTGATCGGCGCGGTCCTATCCAGAGCAGAAGCCCAAGTCATGCGCCTTGCCTGCATTTACGCCTTAATGGATTGTTCACGGGTCATTCGCAAAGATCACCTATATGCAGCGCTAGCCTTATGGGATTACGCGGAAGCTTCGGTCAGGCACATCTTCAAGGGCAAGACCGGCGATGATGTTGCAGATAAGATTTACGAGACCTTGCAGGAATCAGAAAACGGACTAACACGGACTGACATCAACAATCTATTCGACCGGCACCAGAGCAAAGAACGTATTGCCGAAGCACTTGAACTGCTAAAAAAATGCAAGCGCGTCAATATTGTCCGGGAAGAAAACACAGGCGGCAGACCCGTTGAACGCATTACATGGGATGCGTAAAAAGCGAATTATGCGAAAAAAGGTCAACAGAGTTGGAATAGTTATTTCGCTAATTACGCTTATTTCGCAAAGGAGACAGAAATGAGTTACCTACAAGCAGCATTGAAAGTTGAAAGTCAAAACAAAATAAACAGACCGGCGAATATTCGGCTTGTCGAGAAAAAAGCAACCCCCATTACAAAAGGGAGGCAAGAAAGTTTAGAGGCAATCTTGGAATCTGTCATTGCTCAAGCGTTAGATGAGATCGTCACGGCCTGCAATGGCAAGCAATTCAGATCAAGCGATAAAATCATACAGGCAGAAGGTAATGTGACGGTAATTTATAAAAAGGTTTTAGGCGGCGAAAGCACATTGGATGAGTTTAAAAATGCAGTTGGTCAATGGGAAGCATTTTCCATAACTGAAAACACAATTAAGCAGATTAAGAAAATTAAGCAATAGGAGGTAAACAATCTATGCGTAAGATTAATGATACAGAACTACAAGAAATGATCAAAGTCGGTAAATCACAAAAAGAGGCAGCACAATTTTATGGCGTTAGTCCATCGGCAATAAATCAGAGAATAAAAAAACTGGAAGCGTATGCAGCCCCGGAGAGTTTTAAGAAACTGACAGGCAAAGAACAGAAATTCGTTCTTGCCAAACTGGAAGGCAGAACAAATCAGGATGCAGTTAAGTCAGCCTATGAAGTAACCACAAACGAGTCAGCAAAGAGCATGGCAACAGTTTTGATGAAAGACCCGGACGTTGCCGTTGCTATCCAAGATTTAATGGCACAATCAGGAATTCCAAGAAGGCGAAGAATAGAGAGGCTCAGAGATATGATTGAATGCCCTGATCTGTCTGTTGTCGGCAAGGGTCTGGACATGAGTTTCAAGCTGGCCGGTGATTACTCCCCAGAGAGAATCGAAGTTATATCTGACCATGAGATAAGAATGCTGATTGCAACCATTACGACACCACAACAGGAAAAGAAAGAAGATGTAATTGATGTCAGCGGGGATTAAGCCCAGAATGGTGATTCGTAAAGAAGCGAGCATGTTATACATTGAATCCGATGCCGTCGACCTCTACCCCACCCTTTGGGCATTTGTTGAACACGGGGCAACGTGGCGAGGCAGGACGGGTAAATAACAACCTAACCATTTATCGAACCAGTCGAGGATGTTCTTGAATAAAGGATGAACGATGAACCATCAAGGAATCAGCATGAACATTCAAACCGATATTTCCGATGAACTGATTGACCGTATTGCCGATAAGGTTTTTGAGAAATTGAAGCCGTTATTATCAGCACCCAAATATGAGAAAGATACAATCTTTGATGTTAAGGGACTTGCTGCTTATTTAAATGTCAATGAAGAGTGGGTTCGAGATAAAGCAAGGAATGGTCAAATTCCATGTTTCAAGACCGGCAAGTATTATAAATTCAGACAACGGGACATTGATAAGAATATTCAAAAGACTGGTTACATTGCGACTAATTGAAACCAAGCAAACGGATTGCTTATCCGTTATATAGCGACAATCAGCATTAAATATCAATTACTTATAAAGCATTGTGAATTAAATTGTGAAGTAAATAAAAACCCCTTGACATGAACATTGTTCATGTATATATTGAAGCCATGAAGAATTGGACACCAGAAGAAATAAAGGAATTCAGAAATCGTTTAACCCTTTACCAGAAAGACTTTGCTCAGATGATAGGGGTCACAGAGAGATATGTTATTTATCTTGAAAAGGGGGTGAGGCAACCAAGCAAGACGTTAAAGATTTTATTAACAATATTAGAAGAACACGGCAACGAGAAAGGAAAGGAGCATTAATTATGGCAAAAGGAATCTATAAGCGTGGAAATGTCTTTTGGATTGTCTATGCTGGACTTGATGGGAATGTGATCCGTGAAACATCAAAGTCAACAAAATTCAGGGATGCGGAAACTCTTCTCATTAAAAGGCGGCAAGGAATCAGAGAAGGAAAGATGCCAGAAATCAAAAGAATTGAAAACCATACTTTTGATGATCTTGTTACTGATTACCTGAAATGGGCTGAACGGCAACGGGCATTTAAGCAGAAAGAGCTAGTTATAAATCAGTTAAAAGATAAATATGGTCAATTACAATTAAGACGGTTTGACAGTCGTCTTCTTGAAACTTATCAATCCGAAAGATTGCAGACAGGAAATAAACCGGCAACCATTAACCGCCATATTGCCACTATCAAGCATATGTTTACGAAAGCCGTTGAATGGGACATGGTAGAGGAAGACACACTGAAGAGGATCAGAAGGGCTAAGATGCTTGAAGAAAACAACCGGCGGTTGCGGTTTCTTTCAAAGGAAGAATGTCAGACTTTGATTGCTGTATGTGACAAACAATTGATACACCTCAAGCCGATAGTGGTTATGGCTTTAAATACGGGGATGAGAAAAAGCGAAATATTAAATCTGAAATGGGATAACGTTGATAGGACGCATGGGTTTATTTTGTTGGATCATACAAAAAACGGAGAACGGCGCGAGATTCCGATCAATGCAACATTAAAGGCTACTCTTGAAGAATTATTTAAAGGGACAGCAAAACGACCCCGGCGAATTGATGTCCCATTTGTTTTTTACGACTATACAACTAAAAAACCTTATCTAAATGTTCACCATTCTTTTGTGACAGCTTGCAAGAAAGCAAAGATTCGAGACTTCCGATTTCATGATCTTCGGCATACATTCGCTAGTCAACTTATCATGGCAGGGATAGATATAACGACTATCAAAGAATTGTTAGGCCATAAGACTTTAACGATGACCCTCAGATATGCCCACCTTGCACCATCACATAAAGTCAAGGCAGTTGATATCTTAAACGACACCTTGACCAATTCACGAACTTCACAATTACTTCACAAAAATGAAAAGGCGGCAAATGAATAACACTGGCAAACCATTGGTACTAGTGGTGGGCCGTGGGGGATTTGAACCCCCGGCCAACGGATTAAAAGAACTTTGTTTGATTTAATAATAACATGGACTTATGTTGTGTGTACCGCATTTGTCTCGCAGCCGGTCTATTTAAACTTCAGTTTTTTCATCTCAAATTGCATTACATCTTGAAGAACTTTTGCATAAATCTGAGTAGTGGAAATGTTGGCGTGGCCCATGATCTGCTGGACAATATTAAGAGGAACATTGTTTTTCAATAGGTATGTGGCGCAGGTGTGGCGAAGATCATGTAACCGGTGTCCTTCTATTCCTGCATCCGTTGCTGCTGTCTGGAACCAATGTGACACGGTGTCGGGGTGCCAATCAGGAAACACCCGGCCAATATCTTTTTTAATTGGTTTTAAAACCTTCTTTACCTGGGCAAGTATAGGTATTGTCCGCGATCCTGTCTTACCCCGGAGCGTAAGGCGGTTATTTTTAAAATCAATCTTCTGCCATTCAAGGTTGAGCCCTTCACGCCTTCTTCCACCTGTCCACAAAACAACGTGGCAATATATTCCAAAGATAGCACTGCGCTCATAGGCCTTTGCTTCCAGGTTCTTTATTTCGTCCGGTTCGAGTATTCGGTCAAGTAATTCTGATTCCTGTTTTTTGAGCCTTTTATACATGATGATTTCCGGCATCTTTTCCAGGTATCCTTCTTTGACTCCCCATTTAAAGGCTGTTTTGAGGTGTCTTAAATAACCATTGATGGTTAATTTCTTTGCCCCACGACTGAGACACTTGTTTTTAAATTCATCGAGTTTGATTATCCTGATAAGCGTTGAACTACCGATTATATCGGCCAGAAGTTTCAGCGAAAGTTTATCTTTTTTGATTGTTTCTATTGATAGGTCGGAAAGGTTTTCTCTGTATTCAACATATTTCTTTTTAAAATCAGACAGGGTAACTCTTTTTACTTCATCGAGCTTGAACAGGCGGCCCCGGAGATGCTCTTTTTCCATTTCCAGAAAAAGGTTATTAGCCTCTTCCTCGTCTTTAGTGCGAAGAGCCAGAGAACGATTGCGTTCTACCTCTACATGATACCAGCCTCTTTTTCGGAAAAGTCTCATGTTGAAGGTCATATACGCTCTCCGGATAAAATTGCAAGGGCTTTCTGACGGTGGGTAATAATGACAGGGACTTGTGAATTGCGGTAATCTTCCAATGATTCCCGGTCAAATATCCAATCTTTACGCTTGGTATCTTTATCCTGGAATCCTTTTATTTTTCCTATTTTCGCGGCTGCAATTAGACGGTGTTCTCCAATATGGTATTCTGCAGCAGCTTCACGCAAAGATAACCAGCGTTTTTTTTGAAGTAGCGGGGCCAGTTCTTTAGCGACCATGCCGGCCAATGCCTCTATGTCTGCTCTTACTAATTGCATTTTGTTAAACTCCACCAGCCCGGGCGTCAGTTACATTACGCAGCAATTCCGAAACATATTTATACGAAACTTGATTCATTAAACCCTCTTGCTATATACTTTCACGCCAGGGATCGCCGGAACGCCCCGCGTTGAAATGGCCATTCTGTTTAATTGGGGCATATTAGCCATGACGTATTCGGGACTTGCTTTCCCGTCGGCCACGGCGCGGCACAATGCTTTAATGTCTGTTACTTCTGCATACCAGCGTTCTTGATATACCGGTCCGCCGGCCATTTTCGGTGTTGATTTGGGTACGACCACCGGAGGAACATAAACAGGGGCCGCAGCGATAGAGGCAATGATCTGGTTGGTTTGGTCCGTTGTCTGAATAGCTGCTTCGGTCAGGGATTCCGCGGCGTCATTGTCTCCGCGTTTTTCGGCAGCTTCGGCTTCTTCTAAAAGGCGGTCTGCTTCAGCCTTCCCTTCGGCTTCGAGTAGAGCTTGTTCTTTCTGACGCCGGTCTTCTTCTTCGGCTCGGGCGATCGTGGCAAGGCGTTCTTCTTCTGCTTTCCGGATCTTCTCTTGCTCGGCATCGTATGCGGACATAAGAGCCTTGACTGATTTTTGTGCGGCAGTAAGTGGATCAAGGTACTGCGCCCTTTTCTCCGTGGCGGCCTTATGGGCCTTGTTTGCGGCGTCACATATTGGATCGAAAGTGCCTTTTACTTCCTTGATCATTTCCCCGATCTGCTTCCAGAGAAATCCCGCGGCGGTGTATGTGTCTGCGTCTCTTACTGCTACGGCCTTGGCCTGGTCTATGATCGTTAAAGATTTGGTTTCCACTTCTTCTGTCTCAATTAATCGCAATGCGGCTTCTGCTGTCATGGTATTATCCTTTCATGTGTATTTTCTTGATCTGGTGAACTGTTACTGCTGATAAAAAGATACCAGCGTCTTTCGGATCGGTGTAGGGGATCAACTTATATTTGGCTTCGTTATTTAACTCTAGGACAAAGCGCCGGGTCGCCGTAGGCTGCGGGAAACAACCCACAAGATCCGGAGTACCAGCGTAAAGATATGTAGTATTGACTCCGGGAACTTCGGAGCGTTCGACCTTAAAACCAGTATCGGCCATGAATTTGCGGAAGGCCGCCAGGTAGGGCCGTATTTCATCATCAAGGTTTTCTTCGTCCAGCTCATTCGTAACATCATAATGACAGGCCATGTGAACATGAGATCCCTTGTCTCTCGACCATTCATCATAAAAGGTTGTATCAATAAAACCCTCGTCTCTTAATATCTCGGTGATCGACGGCAATTTCTGGCCATTGTAAGTGTAAGTATGTCCGTCCGGCTCAAATATTACATTGAAGTCATTTAACAAAGATTGGCCGGCAAGTTGGTATCCAGCCCACCAAGGGGCCTTGCCACTTTTAATATCAATAATCTGTCCCATTATGCCGCCCCGATAAGTTCAAAGGATTTAATGTCGTTTCCAAACTTCCCGACGACGAAAGAAATGTTTACCGGCATAGCCTTCTCTTTGGCCGTGTTGGCAATGTCCGCGATCTGCGCGTCAAAGGTTCCATAGGCAACGCCCTTATCATCTGTGATAGTGTATTTCGTAAACTTCTGGCCGTCGGCCTTCTGGCCTTCTTTGCCGGTGACATCTTTGATCGCCGCGGTGATTGTTTGAGATCCGGCCGGGGCTGCTGCGGCTTTTTTCTGCGGAGGTTGGACCGGCGGTTTTCCGGTTTCCGGGGATTGCATTTCTTCCGGGATATACAAACCAGACAAGCGTTTCGGAAATGCTTTTCGCAGCGCTAATACTTCGGCGCATTTAGCCAGCATATGATAGGGCATCTTTTTCCACATGAACCCCATCTTATCTCCGGGGTAGAACTCAGACCATCGCGCTGTCCCTGTGATCGGCCTCTCAATTCCTTTTTTATAAACCAAAACCGTGGCGTATTCAGGATATCCGTCGCTGTTTGCGGGGCCGTAGATAGGTTCATCTTGCCCGTCATACTCTCCTGTGTCGGAAGCCTCGGCCCGGAAATAATCGATGGAGCATTGGAATGTGATTTTCTTGCCTCCTGAATCCTTATCGTTTCTCGATACCGGGAATATCAGCCGGTCCAGAGGATGAACACCACGACGTTCACATTCAAATAGATAAAGAGCTAATTCTCCGTCCGTACACCCAGGGAACACAATACTTTTAACAAGCCCCTTTTGTTCTGCAGACACGATTATTTTCCTATCCTGTAAACATTCAACTGCGTTTTCCATAACTCCTCCCTTTTTTTATTTGCGCTTTGGATTAAGGTGTAAATGCAGAGTAGGCGTATGCTTTGCCAGTACCCGGCCTATCACGAGTCGTTTCGTGCTGTCCGGCATCGAGGCCAGCAACCAGTTGATGATCGCTAACTTTGCCGATGTTGTTGGTGCGAGTTTATTTAAGAGTTTTGCCATTTATCTCACCTCCAGTGTTGTGCTGTGTTTGCCGCTGGAAATGGTTATATTGTCAATTCCGCCGAGAGCATCCATGATGGTTGTCTGATCTTCGTTTATGGTGTGTTTCATCTTGACCTTGTGCTTTTCAATCGGTTCGGGTTTCGGTTCTAGGTCAAAGCCAAAATCATAGTTGACAACAATCCCTTGACTCGATGGATCAAGATTAATGCCGATTGACAATTTGATTCCGTCCGGTATTTTCCTATAAGCAAAAGCGATATTTTCTTGATCTTCCAGCAGCAGTTTTTCGATGTCCGCCGCTACTACCTGTAAAAATGTCTGTGTTATTTCCTGCATTAATTCCCCCTCTCCGAATATAGTTTTGCCATCGCTGTTCTGCGTTCCTGATTGATCTGGGTGGTGCTTGAGAAGCCAGCGTACATGATGGCGGTTATGGTGACGATCGCAACGATTACGGCCACGAACGTAATTCCCATTAGAAAATGGGTGCTGATGTCGTCGCCCTCCTGAATTGGCTTGAAAACTTCCTTCAAAAATCTAATCATAGATTTAGTCCGGCTTTATCCGATAGCCGGAAACGGCCTGATGGTTAAAAGTTCGCAAGTAACGCTGCGAGGCAGGGACAACCACATCGCGCAGCACGTTTAATGCCTCTCTGTATTCTGCTACCGCTTGCTATCTCTCGCTGAAAAGAACATAAGGTTGCTGTGCCTCGCCGGGGCCTGCCCTAAGTCTGCGCCCGCTTGGGCGGCAGTGCCGTTATGGTCGGGGCTTAAAGGATAGTCGGTTTGACGGTTATGCTCCCTGAGCGTCCAAGCCGTGTGACCGTGGCAGAGGGTTCTAATTTTCAAAGTGGACCCTTTCCCAAAGGCGGTAGGTTCCGGGCCTTGTTAAACAGAACTGCTTTGTCGCGGGAGTAGATTAGCAAACAGCTAATTATTTGTCAAGGAATATTTTAGCTAATAGCTAATTTTTTCTTGCAGAAATCCGGGGAAGGGGTATAATGGGGGGGATTGAGGGTGGTTTGAATTAAAGAAATTATTTTGTGAGAATTCAATTAGTGAAAAGGCTTGGTAATGTATGCTATACTAAGCAACAATTAGAAAAAGGGGATGCTTGTGGCGCAAAAATCATCAATAGATTGGACAGATAGTAGCTGGAATCCAGTGACCGGTTGTACCAAAATAAGCGACGGATGCAAGCATTGTTATGCGGAAAAAATGGCGCTAAGGCTTCGCGGAATGGGCCAGAAGAAATATGAAAACGGATTTGAATTGACTCTACATCCTGGCGTGCTAAATGAACCGCTAAAATGGGCAAGACCGAATATGATTTTTGTTTGTTCAATGGGTGATTTGTTTCATGAAGATGTTCCAGATGATTACATTGCACGGGTTTTTCATGTTATGAATCGCGCGAAGCAACACACCTTCCAAGTTTTAACTAAAAGATCATCGCGCCTCTCAAAAATCGCAAAATCCTTAAGGTGGACCGATAATATTTGGGCTGGCGTGACTGTCGAATCATCGAAATACAAACAACGGATTGATGACTTGAAAACACTTCCGGCGAAAATAAAATTTTTATCCCTTGAACCATTGTTAAGCGAATTACCAAACATAAAACTAAATGGAATAAATTGGGTCATTGTTGGAGGTGAGAGCGGGACAGGAGCACGTCCCATGTCAAAGGAATGGGTTTCTGATATAAAGAATCAATGTGAATGCAAGGAGATACCTTTCTTTTTTAAACAATGGGGAGGCGTAAATAAAAAAGCGGCAGGGAAAGTGCTCGAAGGCAGAATCTGGAATGAAATGCCTCAAGGTGTTTATGCCTAAATCTTATTAATGACTACATCACGCATTGATTGATTATTACTAAAGGTTGTTGAAAGTAATTTGCGATTTTCTTTTTTTAAAAAATAATCTCTTGGCCCTGACATTTTTATTTTACCAAGCATAGACAAGGTATCGAGGCAGTTCTTAATGTTGTTTTTGATCGGTAGTTCCTTCTCTTCTGTTTGTTTCCATGAAATAAAATTGAAATATAAAGAAGAAATCAAGCTATATATGCTGATTGTTTCATGCTCGGATATTACCTGGAGAATATGCCCTTCAAGTGAAAGATCAGCAAGAAGAGAAGTCTGCGGGTAGGAAACCGACCTAATTTTAGCATATTCGGTAAGAAAGGCATCTGCGACACCTAAACTGCTGGTTAAAAGTGCAAGGAAAAAATAATCGCCAGATTGTAATTTCCCATCAACAGCTACTGGTATGGCTGCAAATGTTGAGAAATCTTTATTGAAAAAAGAATAATTCTTTATTATAGAATTCTTAAATAATTCTATAAATTTATCATTATCAAAATTTTTATATTGTTCGGGAGATATATTAAGAAAAGCACAAATTCTACTAACATCAGTTTCATATTTTCTACCATCTTGACGTGCAAGCGTAGAATAATTTATAAACACAATTATATCTTTTAGACCTATCTTAAGCTTTTGGAGTTTTTGAATCTTCAGTTCTGTAGAGAATGGATCAACAAATATAAAACCCCATTTGTCCCGGGATATATTGTTTTGGATATGATCATGAAAACTTTCCCATTCCCCCGCTTTTGTTTCAATATTAATTTTGGGGTGATTGTTCTTTGATTTAAAGATAGCGACTTGATGTTCTAATGATTTAATATTCTTATGATCTTTATCAATAAATATGAAATTTATGTTTTTGAATTTTACATTGTTGTTCTGAAGAAATTTATTTACAAGATTTAATGCAATTAGAGGTGAACCAGTATCCCCATCTCCAAAGATACCCATCCCAGCATATAAGTCCATATAAATGTAGCTATCGTTATTTTTACATAGCCAGTTTGCAATCGATAGAGAAGCTTCAAGAGTTTTTTCTAATATACCGTGCTTTATCTGTGTGTGATATTTCTTTTGTTTTCCAAAATGTTGTTGTTGTCTCGGATCTTCAGCCATTTAAAAGGTTTCCTCTAATCCAAAATCTTTATCGTCTATCCCAGGAAAAACTTTATTCCGCCCTTTCCAGCTTATCGGCGATCCGGGGGAAAAGTTTATTAATCATCATATGAGGAAGTAATTATGTTTTCCATTTTAGATATTTATAATTTTGGTATCATATCAACAATTTTACCAATTACCTTGAATTCAACCTTTGAGTCTTTGCGGATTATTATATCGGGATATTTTTCATTCATGGAAACTAATTTTATTTCGGTATCGTTTTCGTAAAATATTTTGAAAGTAACTTCGTTGTTTAATTTAATGACGCAGGGGCAATTATTATCACAGTGGATACCAGGATCAACGACAATAACGTCTCCGGCCATATATCGCGGCTCCATACTGTCACCAACAATCCGCAGGCCAAAGGAATTGACACCAACTTTCTTAATTGAAAAAACTGGATCGCCCTCGCCGGATATACCAGCCGGCCAGTGATCGGCGCATTCTGTAAAGTGACCGGCGCTTATCCAGGAGATAACGGGGATTGGTTTGTCGTGGCGGGTGGGAACTTCTATTTTATCAAAAAGATTTACGCCTAATTTTTCCGCAAAATCAAATATTTTAGTTTTTGCCTGCTTTTTATCATGCAGAATTTCGTGAACATAAGGTTCTGAAACTCCAAGAATCGAAGCCATTTCCCTTTGTGAAATACCACGTTTGTCTAATTCCCTTTGAAGCAACTCTTTTGTTGTTAAGTTAGCCATTAGATAATTTCCTGTTGACATAAATTTAGCTATGCGCTAATATTACGCCATGCACCCCATAAAAGAATTTTGTAAAACAAAAAATATTAAAGTAGGGCAGTTTGCTAAAAGGCTATCTTGCGGCCCCGAGTATATATCACAAATTACATGTGGATATCGTAAGGGATCGCCGCAGCTTGCCCGTGAAATTCAAAAAATATGGGGTATCCCAGCCAGACTTATTAGGCCGGACATATTCCAGTAACACGGGAATTACTGTTTCCAAACGACAAGTACCGGGGTGCAGATAGTCCACAAGACTGAAAAACACCTCCACAAGGTTCTGCGTTCCGCCCTTTTTATAAGCGTATTTGTTTTTAATATCAATAAGTTTTTTAGAGGCTAATATGGATAACGATACTATCGAAATGGATAAATTAGATGCAAAAATTGAAGTCCGTTTACCGACCATAACAAAAAACTTCCTATCTGAGTTATCGCGTGAACAGAAAGTAAAACTAAACTACGAAATCATAAAACTCATGGTTGAGCATATCCACATGAGTTGCATTGATTATAACAAATACACATCTACTAAGTCAAAAGATACATTGTAGGACATTGTATGGAATGGATGGATGGGAAATGAGTAAACGAGCAGCGGCGCATGAATTGGCGCAAAAGAAAACAGAGGCATACATCAAAATAATCGCGGAAATAATTGATCGTCTTAATAAAGACCCTTTTGGAGTGGATTATTCGGCGGAATTGGAAGTATTGCACAAAGCGGCGCCCAAAGACCGGGGATTGATACTGGTCGCGGAGAGGGAAGCGTTTAAGAAGGTGAAAAAGTGAAACAACACATTTCCGAGACAGAAATTACCCACAGCATCCGGTCACTTTTAAAACAATTCGGCATTATGCACTGGAAAGTTTTTCAATCATTGGGCAGCACGCCTGGCGTAAGCGATATTATCGCCATAGAACCAAAGACCGGAAGGATCATCTGTATCGAAGTAAAAACGGCCAAAGGTATTTTAAGTCCTCATCAAGAGAGATTTTTACAAAATATTAACGACGCCGGCGGGATCGGATTTTGTGCCCGGTCAATGGACGATGTAATCGAAAAACTTGGACTACAGAAAAGGATGTTATTTTGAAAACAGCGGCTAGGCTTATAACCGAAAAACAGGAACCCTACCTGTCTGCCGCTTTAATTTTAAGGGGATTCTGAGGGGGAGGATTAAGGGAAACGTGAGAGCAAGAAACATTAAACCAGGATTCTTTAAAAACGAAGCTTTGGCGGACTGTGATCTTCAAGCAAGACTTCTTTTCGTCGGTCTTTGGTGCATGGCAGACCGTGAAGGACGTATGGAGTATAGACCGAAGAGAATTAAGATTGAGGTCCTTCCTTATGACAACTGCAATATTGAAAAATTACTTAATCAACTTTATGATAAAAAGTTTATCAATATATATACCGTAAGTAATGAGAAATATATAGAAATATTAAATTTCGGGAAACACCAGAACTGCCATATTAAAGAAGCGGCTAGCACCATACCAGCACCGTGCGAAACTGATGCTGGTATGGAAGTCGCCCAGCTGAATCCTGAATCCCTATTACTGAATCCTGAATCCCTCTCTTCGTCCGATTCTAAAGAAGTCGGACTTGCAGAGTTACTTTTTCAAAAAATCTATTCACGCAATCCAAAATTTAAAAAGCCAAATATACAAACATGGGCAAAAGACATGTCCCTAATGCTTACCCGAGATGCAAGGGCCCCTGATGATATTAAAAAAGTCATTACCTGGTGTCAAAATGATTCTTTTTGGCAAAACAATATTTTAAGCGCGGGCAAATTAAGAGAAAAGTTCGATCAGTTGTATTTGAAAATGGGGAGTAATGGAAATGGATCAATCACTACAGGCAGCGCAGGAAAAACTTTTAACAAAACGGACGGCGCTCAATCAGACGGGCAACCATACCCGGCAGATCGGGAATTCTGATTTTAAAAACATCGCGGAACGGTGCATAGAAAAAGCAAGAGAGTCGGGAAGAATTTACGTTATGCCGGAATATGAGGAAAAAACTTTTAGCGAAAATGTCCCGGAAGAAACGTGGTTTGGTAAAAATAGCGGCGTGTCCAGGTTGTATAAAAATTGTGGTTTTGATTCATATATCGGGAATGATAAATTAGTTTCGGGCTTAAAGGAAATCACAAAAGATCAAAGCCTTGTCTTGCGTGGGTCCACTGGCTGCGGCAAAACTCACCTGGCTATTTCAATTATCAAAGAACAACAAGGCGACAATTCAATATTTGTGACCGCTCCTGATCTTCTTCTAAAAATAAGATCATCTTTCAATGGCGGCATGGAGTCAGAGGAAGAAATAATAAAGCACTTTTCAGAAATAAAAACGCTGATCATTGACGACTTGGGCGCTGAAAAGACTTCTGAATATTCCATAACGACGCTTTATGTAATTCTGGACCGGCGCATCAGGGAATGCAGGCAGACGATCATTACGACGAATTTAACACAATCAGAAATAGAAACGACCTTCGGGGCGCGGATCGCGTCGCGCCTATCGGGAATGGAAAATATCAAAATATCTATGCCGGATTATAGGAAGAAAAGGGGGATGTAATGATTAATAAGGCAGTTTTAATCGGCAGGTTGGGCAAAGATCCGGAGATCCGCTACACAACGGACGGTTCAATGGTAACGAATTTTAGTATAGCCACAGACGAATCATGGAAAGACAAAAACGGCGATAAGCAGCAAAAAACAGAATGGCACCGGATTGTCGTATTTGGAAAGCTGGCGGAGATCTGCGGAAACTATTTGGTCAAGGGTAAGCTGGTTTTTGTAGAAGGCCGGATACAAACCCGCAGCTGGGAAGACAAGGACGGAGTTAAGCGGTTCACCACGGAGATTGTTGCCAACGATATGAAGATGCTCGATTCTAAAGGCAAAGAAGCAGCTCCGGAAACTATGGGCGACGGCCAGGGACCGGACGGGGATGTGCCATTTTGACGACTAGCCTTCTTCCCCTTTCTCCAATAACCCGGACTGTTTCTTATGTTCTATGTTGGTTAACCCAGCCCTTGAGCACAGCGTTCATGATGGTCTGGTATCCCTTGCCTTTGGTTCTGAACCACTCCACCACGTCGGCATCTACACGCAATGTCACAGCTACCTTCCGTTTCGGAAGAACCAATTCAGCATTTTTGAAAAAACTGTCATCCAACTCAGGGATGTCCGACATGTCGATGTCTTCATCCCTCATGGCGTCAATCTTTTTCCAATTTGTCAGCGATTTTGTCTTTAAACCTCTTTTGTTCACGGTCATTTGCCTTTCTCGCAGAGATGATGCGAATAATATCTTGTCTCTTAGTAAACGCCACTGCCATCAAACGGCCTTCGACACGCCCAAAGGCAATGCTTCTCGTTTCTCCGTAATCACGGCGGTTGTCTCGCATAGTTATAAACGGGCCTTCAAAAAGGCGTGCGGCGTCGATAAAATCAATACCGTGTTTGGCCACATTGTCGAGTCGCTTTTCGTCGTCCCATTCAAATTTCATGGTGGTATTGTATGTACATTTTGTAAATCTGTCAAGAAAAATATCACAGAAAAATATCATTGACAATTTAGTAATATATAATTTTTGAAAGGGGATTAAATGGCGGATATTGAAATAAAGATTGAATACCGGGGATTGGCAGAGATAGCAAAGCGGCTGGGTAAGGGTAGAGGTTTTGTTAGACAGCTAATTACCCGGAAGGACGACGCCCTACCAGCTAAAGCAGTTGGACGCGAATATTGGATTACAGAAAACAGGATACAAGAGTGGCTGAATAAGTAAACGTAAAATATCTTGACCTATTTTGAATTGACAGACAACGTCCACTTAAGTCTTGTCTTGACAACCATCTTGTCAAGAGTTTTCGATTTGGAATTGAAATGATGATTGCCATTTCAAATCTTCAAAGATACCCCGATGCTACGGATATATAAGTCGCTTAGCTTAACCACACTACACCAAATAAAAAAATGTGATTGAAGAAAAACCCATGCCGTCAGCAAGCAATGCAGAATCTCTTGCCTTTTGGAATGCATCTCTTGAAGTGCCCGACAATCTTCTAATACCTATGTCTCCACATTACACTTTTTATTAAGAGGATTTGCCCTCCACAATGGCGATTTCGTCTTCCGTTAGGCAGTAGAGTTCATATACCAGCAAGTCGATTCTATCTGCGAATATTTGCGCTTTTTCGGTCTGCCCTTTTTCGAGATTCACTATAACTGCGTCGGTAAGCTGGGCAATCTTTCCTTCGATCTCGTGAGTTATTTTAATTGGCAGGTCATCCAAAGTTTCTATGTCCGTTTGAGGCATCACTCTACCGACTTCAAGAGAAATAGCCTGATAGAAAAAATTCATCAGTTTGGAATTGAGCAATCCGCACACAAACTTAAGATTTGTGTTGGCACGCTTGCTATTACCAACGTGAACGTTATTCAAGCAAAGAATACCAGTTGTATCGTATGCACATATTAAGCTGTCCCCAGTTTGGCGCATTAAGAGCTTTGGTACTGAGTAATCAACACAGTCATAACCGCTCTTAATGTGCGTCTTGTCAAAAAGGATGTATGATCTGGGCGCTAAGATAATGTATTTGTGGATGTCCCCACCCGACAAGATCCCCGGAAGCCACTTAGATCCTCGTTTTGAATCTGACGTAATGGATTCTTGTCCATCGAGACCAATTAATCCGCTCGAAAATCCGACAATTTTTTCGAGTGGAGTTGCCCCAGCGCGGCACTTCTCGATTATATCGAATGTCTGTTTCTCAAAGAACAGCCGGAACTTAAAGCGGCGTTGGCTGTGAAAATATTCCTGTTGGTAACTGAATTCTTTTGTACGCCCCCTTTCAAGACCATCGCAGGAATTTGCCGTTATTGATCGAACTGTGTTTTTACCGTGATTATGATTGTTTTTCTCAAAAAGATACACGACAGAAAAGCCGACGGCAGCTTTGAAAACACTGAATGGTAGCATTACAATCTGCTTGATGTCACACTGACGTAGAATAAACGATCGAATTTTTGAAAAATACATACCGAGCACGAAGCTGTCCGGTACGATGAAGCATGAAACACCACCGTTGGCACTGGATAATCTTATGCCAATCTCCATGAATATAGAATACATGCTGATTTTGTATTCGGCAG
Source organism: uncultured delta proteobacterium (assembly GCA_903907985.1). Taxonomy (GTDB): domain Bacteria; phylum Desulfobacterota; class Syntrophia; order Syntrophales; family Smithellaceae; genus MVRV01. The sequence goes on along the minus strand of CAIVQG010000057.1, from coordinate 145,333 downwards.
AATCCGCAAACTTTTTCTTTAGATATGCTTTGTCTTCTTTGGACATCTTCTGGCCGCCTCGTAGGCCGTAACTGATGTAAGGAGGATTCGCAACCACCACATCAAACCCCCCCTTCTTGTGAAACACTTCGGAAAAGTATATCTCGAAATCAAATATCTCTTTTCCTGTGGTCAGATGATGAATCAGATCATCAATCTTGGCCTTGAGTGCCGCCTTCTTTTTTGCGTCGGTTTCATCGAAGTATTGCGGCTTCAATTTTTCAAGTTGTATGAAAAGTTCGTTATTGAAAAGGTTTTTTTCCACACCAAGCAGTGAGTTTCCTGTCACAATTTTGTAATCCAAATTAGGCAGTGGGTTGATATGCTCCACGTCCTCCTCATCAACAACTAGCGAAAGCCACAGCCGCAACTTGGCTATCTCCACTGCTCCCGCGTCAATATCTACTCCATATAAGCAGTGCTGAATGGCGTGGCGTTTGAAGTGATAGGGTATGCGCTCGGTCGTGTCCTCAATGTAATGATTCAAGGCCAAACGGGCGCGGACAATCTCTGTCATCATGCCCACAGGGAAAGCGCCTGAACCCACGGCGGGATCGCAGACAGCGATGTCAGCTAACGCAGCATCAATTTGTTGGGCGTACTTTTTGATGCTGTTTGGCATCTCGCGACCACGGTACTTTGTGTCCACAGACTCATAGTGCGAGATTTGCTCGCCGAGGTAGATGAAGGTTTCCAAGTCGGTGCGAGGAACCCGTTGTTTATCGGCGTTAAGAGCAGTGTCCAGATAATTGATCAGGCTTTGCTGACACATGTAATGGACGCCCTCACGCGGTGTGTAGAACGCGCCTAAACCTTTGCGGCGGTTGTCCTCGATCAGATTCTCAAAGACTTTACCCAGCATCTCTGGATCGATGGCTACTTCTTTTTCCAGCGGCTCAGCCTCGTTGACGGTGAAGTTGTAACGGTCAAAAACATCCAGCACACCCGTGCCGGTGATACCCTCTTCGACAGAGTCGTTGTTGTAAAATAACCGGTTGGGCAAAAGAATGTCATTCTTTTGCCAGTCGTAGCCACCAAGCGCCTCGAACAGACCGCCGTTCAGGAAAGGAATGCGGCAGTTGAAATGTTTGCACCATGCTTCATGGCCCCGGTCGGTGGCGAGGGTATCATAAAAAAGTGGTTCGAGGATATTGTTGAAATAATTGTCGGACGCACCATATTTGCCCTCGGCCAGACGACGTAAAAAATTATGCGGACCTGTTCCCCATCCCTTTCCTTTCGCCACACCGAGCCAGCCCTTCTTCTGTAGGAAATAGAGAAAGACGATCTGGCCCATTAGTTTCTTAGCAAAGTCCACCGTGTTGACGTTTTTTGACTGGAATTCGTCGCGAATATCCTTGTTCCTCTTGGTGATTTTTTCCAGCGCCTCGTGAATGTTCTCGAAAAGTCCCACGTAGCGCTTGAAGAATTCCTTAGTGACTGCTTCAACGCTGAAGGCTTCTTCGAGTGCGGCCAGCGTCGGATCGGTCGTGATGTCTTGTAGCAGATTAAGGAAGCGGGTCTGCGCCGTATGGCAGCTTTCGCCTGCGCCGACAATGTAGGAAAAACGCCGCGCCGAGGTAAGGCGCGTAACCGTATCCACTTTGCCGGAGTCTTTTTCCACAGTGGCATATTCCATCTTGATGTAAGAAAAGCGCCAGGACGTTTCGGATGGTGAGACAAAGGCGACCAGCGCCGCGTCTTTTTCATCACGATTCTTGAGATGATCGGCCACAAAGTTGCGAATCACCGTGCGGGCTCGTTCTAGTTTGGAGTCTTGCGTTAGATGCACCACCAGCACATCGAGCTTTTCTTTGTCGGGTGACGTGTAGGTGCCGAGTCTCTCGTAACGGGCGACATGGTTTTTGAAGGCATCTTTGACATAGGTGCTGTTCCACGCCTGGGCCTTTGATTCATCAATCCGGTTCAGCAGATTGACGGCGAAGTTGCGGAATCTGGTCTTTTCGAAGCCTTGGGTGAAGGTCTGCTGAATGAGGATATAAGATTGGTCGCGGTTCATTTGGCCTCCAATAAATAGGATGATAGAATTACCTCGCGTGGGCTGAGAACATGCGCCGTCATTTGCGCTCTTGTGGTTTGAAAAAACAGCTGGGAAATGTCGCGCCGCAGAATCCCCAGCACCTTCAGGGGCTGGATCTCCTTCTTCATCGCTTCGGCTACCTTTTTCGTCGTCGGCTTCGGGAGCGCCCCATCGATCAGCAGTTGGATGACATTTTGAATGTAAATCTCGTCATCTTCGGTAAAGCCCTGATAGCTGCGAATCTCTTTCGCCTTCAGACGCTTCAGTATATAGGCGTCATTTGCTGTGCCTTTTTGCTTGGGAATGGCATCGTCTAGTTCCGGGCTGGTTGCCTCTTCAATAGCGTGCTTATTCTTTTCCAACAGCGTGTAGAAGTCCGGTGGAATGTCTTCTCGCTTTTCTGCTGGATCAGACGGCTTGAGGGTTTTCGCCGTGGTGAAAAAGTCAAGTTCAAGAGATTCAGCTTCGCCTGGAGTGGCAAGAAAAAACTTATCCAGCCACCCCTGCCGGAAATAAGTGACTAGCGCGGGAAACTCTTTTACGCCTACACCGTTATCGGCTGTAATAATTCTGGTCGAACGTGCTTTCTTGGGCAGACGTTTGATGCGAGTGAATAGATCGGGTTCCTTGTCGCGTACTTCCCGGATTTCGGTGAGATATTCCAGTTCGCTTTCTTCGTCTTCCTCTTCGCCCGTGATCGTTTTCTTTGAAATCAATTTAGCAAAGAGGTCATGTGATTTTATTTCTTCGCCTTCCGTCAGCAGACGTGCATCGGCACCGAGCATCTCGATGAAGGCGTGTATCTTGGCCTCGGCTGCTTCCTTGAGCTTGATCAGATCGTTGCTCTCTTCTGTCGGGAAAAAGTTGTAGGTGTGAATGGTGTCGAATGCGGTATCCACCCGGTTGACACGACCAACGCGCTGAATGAGGCGGGTCGGATTCCATGGGATATCGTAATTGACCACGATATTGGAGCGGTGCAGGTTGACGCCTTCAGAAAGCACTTCCGTGGTGACCAGTATCCGGTATTTGTCCTGAGGTTGAAAGGCGCGGGCATCGAAATTGGCAATGACCTCCTTGCGTTCAGCATCAGTGGAGCTGCCGGTGAAAAGCAATACCTTCCGATCAATATCATCGGTGATCCGTTGATGGAGATATTCCGCTGTCTCTTTGGATTCGGTGAATATAATTACTTTGCCCTTCTTGAGAATGCTGTCTTTTCGGAGAACCTCTGAAAATGCCTCCCACTTGGGATCGCGTTTGATCTGCTTCCAAAGGGTTTCAATATTTTTCAGGATCACGCGATCAGCTTCGAGGTCACGGAGAAAATCTGCATTAAATTCTTTCGCGTTCAGCCGTTCGGCCCTGTCCGTATCGAGCAGACGATCAATGGCTTCCTGGTTGTCAGTTTCCAGCAGTTCAAAGATTTTATTGATGTGCTTTTTGCTGATGTAAACGTTACCATTATCAAATTCTTTAATGAAGCGATCATAGGATATGATAAAGCGTTCAAGGCTTAGGCGGAATGCGTGGAAGCTACTCTCCAGGCGTTTGATAAGAAGTATCTTCATAAACTTCGCAAGGTTTTGCTGACTCTGCACCTCGCGATTCTCGCGTTTACCCTCGTAATAGGCCAAAGGCTTGTACCGGGCGTATGTGAAATCTTTTGTTATCAGGCGGACTGTTTCAATAAAGATGTCGTTTTCCGTCTTGTTGAACTTATAGTATAGGGGCTGGGGGTCTGTGACATCGGGAAATTTAAGACCTTGTAGTGTCAGGTCTTCCCCGTAGTATTTCATGATTTCTTTTCGTGTTCTCCGAATCATCAAATATTTGAGGATTTGCTCTCGCGTCTCCTTCGCATTGGCCTGGACGGTCGCAAAATATTGTTCCCGTTCGGTCTGTCTGTCAAGACCATTAAGACGTTTCTCAATTCGGGTGAAGAAGGCTTCAAGGTTACGGACGTTGGGAATGGTGCTGTTCTTTCCGTTCTGAAAAAGTTTGACTTGGCTGAGAATGTCCCGTGGGGTATTATTCAGCGGCGTTGCCGAGACCAGGATCACCCGTTTGCCGCGACAGATCTGCGCTAGCATCTCATAAGTCTGATTCGTCTCTGTGCGAAAGCGATGGGATTCGTCGATGAAAACATTGGAATACTTGGATAAGTCACGTGCCAAGAGATCTTCCAATTTCCCGCTGGATTCAAAATCGGTATGCGGCACACGGAAATCCCCGAAAACGTTAGGCCACGATCCGCGATTGTTCTTATCCAGCAAGTTAGGCGGTGCGATCACCAGCGACCGGCCATCCAGTTGCTGGGCAAGCAATGCTGCCATGTAGGTTTTGCCGAGGCCGACAACATCGGATAAAAACAGCCCACCGTATTCCTGGAGAACTTTGCGTGCGCTCAGAACGGCCTCCTCTTGATACTTCAATCTTTTGAACCCATCGGGAACGTAGATGTCTTCAAGTTGATCCGGACGGTTTAGCTCGCCCCGGAAATATTCGTACAGGAATTTCAGGTAAAGTTCATAAGGTGTAAAATGAGCGAAGGGCGACCGGTTGACGATGGTGTCTTCATAAGGCTGGGAGACATCAACGGCCACAGCCCAAAGTTCTTTGAACTTGGCGATGGCAAAATCATAATCAGCACGGCTTTTCAACTCGACGTTGAACTCGAGGTTGTCCTGCAGGCCAGATTGGGTAAGGTTGCTTGAACCTGTGATTACCCGGCCTTTGTCCATAAACCCCTCGTTGAAGGTCATGATATAGACCTTGGCATGAAGTTTTTCTCCGGGGTAGGCTTTGATCTCCAGCTTGCCGGAACGAACCCACTCAACAAATTTGTGGACACCCGTTTCGATCACTTCGCTGTCGTCGGAATTCTCAAATTCCTTGAGCACATTGTCTGGAATTTTCTCGATGACCGTCGCATGGGACTGCAACGGCAACTCGCCCTGCTCTCCCGCTTTTTGCAGAAGCTCATACGCCGGGCGATCTGTGTGCAGGCCGACAAGAATGCGAACCTTCTCGACGTTCTCCAGCGCCGGGTAGAGCTTGTAAAAACCACTGATGAAAAAGTAGCCGACCAGACAGTCAAAAAAACGCGCGTCAGTCTTGAGGATGTCAGAAAAACGTTCTTTTAGACTTTTCCCGGACTCATTCGTAAGAAAGGTTAGATCAGATGACATACTGTATTTCTCCGATTAAGCATCAATTGAAGATAGAAAATAATTTATTCCAAGACTTTTTTGTCAATCATCATCTCATAATAACATTACGCAGGTTTAAATGTTTAGAAACTTTTATGTGGATTACATTTTACAATGTTTTTTTAGTATCACTATTAAGATAGAATATCTACTATAAACAAAGACTTTCTTCTCGCATTTACTGATGATTATCACTTGTAAGGATGGATGCCTATCAAAATCATTAGATGCTTGATAACAAGGAAGCAACAAATAAAAATTCCGATCACAGATATTTCAAAATCGCTGAATCAGCGGAAACGACGAGTACACCTACGAGTCAAGGATAGGGTACTCAATGAACTATTGAGAATTATGATTTTAAATCAAGTGACGCGTAACTGCTCAGATATCGGTTTTACATCTGGTTGGGCAGCGCTAGGCCTTAGGAGGGCCAGTCAGGCGGAAGCGGTCGCCACTTTTCATCACCATTCTGTGACCTGCCGAGATGAATCCTTCGTAGTTCAGCGAGGGGAAGCTCGACGCTTACAACATCATTTGTGCCGCGCTCAATGAGGCGGCACATGTCGCGCTGGTAGCGCTCTTCTTTTGGTGCCCAGACTCTGCAGTCTGAATATTGTCCGTTGTTCGCAATGCCCACAATGCAGTGTAGCTGAAGACCCACGGACTGGATGAGATGGTCATACGAAAAAGTATCCTTATTCCAGGATGGTGAGAGCACAAGCTCCACACGCCCCAGTAGGTCAGCCACACGCCTAGCTTCGAGGAGTTCGCTGCAGATAAGAACTGAGAATTTGCCGTACGTGGAATGCACCACTACGCGTGGATGAAGTGGAGTCGGTGGAGTCGGAAAGCGTAGCGGGGGGGTGCTTTTGAGAAGCGCGTTCGCTTCTTCCCTGGAAGGAAGACGTTTCGTCCATGGCCAAGTTACTACAGAGAAGAATGGGCCGGGGATGACGGCAAAAACTTGATTGTAAACAAGAGGTCTGGTGGTGTGGTGCCGGTACTCGAGTCCAACAACAAGTCCGATTCCACCAAACCGGACGATATGGTTCGCAAGGGTCCGAAACCAGGGTCGGGGTACCGATAGTTCGGGCAAAACCAGTAAGGATGGCCTGGCTCTTCCACCTGCTGGGGCTTTGGCAATTCTTGTGGCTTTAGTGACCACCGTTGCAAGACCGCGCAACCGAGGCCAGTCCAATACTGGCCGTCCATTCTCTGAGCCTTCAACTCTAGTTGCGGCTCCATCCCAGTATGGTTTTTCCGGAACGACCAAATTGCCAATAATGAGGCGAGGATCAGATGGCAGATCAGTAATCTTCTCATTATAAGGAAATCTCACGGTTACATCGTCAATAACCTTGCCAAGCGGGTCCCGGTACTGGGTGCCTCTCACTGCGTTGACGACTCGAAGGAGCTTCTCGAACCCATCTAAGGCGAAACCATTCTTTTCTACGTGGTACAGGAGACGCCGAGCAATGTCGAAGTAGGATGGTGGCCTGGTGCACAGGAAAAGGCGCGCGGGAGCGATCGCCCAAGGCTTGTCACCAAGCTGTGAGCACTCCGTGACGAACGATTCGATTGTATCAAACCGGCTGCAGAGATCAGGGTCGTCGACCAGCGGCAGTTTTAGCCAGTTGTGATCGACGCTATCAAATGGATTTTCTCCGATCTTGTCATCTTCCCTGTCAAGAGCTCGGAGGTCAGATGCGGCGAGGAGGAGAGCCCGCCGAAATAATGCTAAAGTCCCGAGACGGCTAGTCCGGACTAGAATACCAGTATTGAGGCCCTGCGCTCTTCTTTTTAGGTCGGTGAGAGGTAATGAGGATATGATTGCCTCAACCCGCTTTTCGTGTAAATAGTTTCGAAGCGAAATCCACGCACGGTTACTATCTATTGGACGACCAGAGTGGCTAAGAGTGGTTACTGTCTTCTGCAGGGCCTCAATAGAGCCCCAAGTTTGATCCATTCGCGTATTCAGTTGGTCGAAAGACTTCCAGTCCTGAGTAGCAAGTGAAAGTCGCAGCAACCGAAATGTCAGGTCGAGATTCTCAACCCAGTCCTCCTCACCATCAAGCACGCGGCCAATATGATCCTGTGTTTGCTGTGCAATTGCAATCGCGGCGTCGGGATCGAGAAGACTAGAAGCACGTTCGAGTGACGCAAGTGTCGTTGACAGGGCAAAGTGTTTGAGATGTAACCGGTCAGCGTCCCTCAGAACCCTTAGCGGTGAGCCGTCGACCTTGCAAGCACTCACTAATTGCAGGGCTTTTTCCTCCAGAAACAGAGAGGTATCGAGAAATGCCCTGCGCTCGCTCACAAGCTGACAAAAATCATCTCTGATCGACTGGAGAAAGCTTGTACCTTGCACGCCAGTCACACGGTGAACCTGTACTTTCTCGCTCTGGATCTTGAACTGGCACCTCGGTCGTCTCAGTGCACGCACGTCTAAGGCAATGGGTTCATTCGTGGAGTCGACTACAGGCAGCACAGCAGTAATTGAGTCTGTTAGCGCGTCTGACGCATCTGCTGCCGTAAAATATACGACAACGATGTCATCTACATAACGTCGATAGCATATGGTATCTTTCAAATTTTCTACGACGCGGTCAAGGCTGGCAAGAGCCAAGTTTGCAACAACTCGACTTGTCAACGCACCAATAGGTATCCCTATTGACCATTCTAAGCCTGTGCGGCGCTCTGCTTGAATTCGATACTGGCGATGAGATTCGAGAAGGGATTGGGTTGCTGTTAGAAAGGCAACAGTATCCAGAGCCCCGCTCGCTTGAAGGCAATCAGCCACGAACTCGTCTTCCACGAGGAAGCTAGCGTCAATCGTGTCGTAGAAGCTTGCGAGGTCTGCGCTGAGAATCTCGACTGGCTCTTTATGATGCTGTAGGGCTCCGATCGCTGCCTCGATAGGTGCGGTGCGAAACTCTTGGTAGCGTTTTGGCCAGTATTCGAAGAGCCAGCGACGTGACTTTAACAATTCCCCGTTTCGAGAATCGAGGCGATATCCCACAACGCTTGGCGACAAGACGCTTTCCAGTGCTGGTCCGAATTGCCAAAGGTACAGCACCTCAACGATTGCGAACTCGATCGTGGGGGTGAGGCGGAGCTGCACGTCGAGAGTATCGAAACCCTTCGCGGCGCTTCTTCCACCGATACGAACAATTTCTCCATTTGACCTGGGTGCGCAGCGGAGCCGCTTTGGGGCGACCCAGAGCTCACCCAGCTGGAGGCCGGTGAACCACCCCCCATTCTCAGCTAGGCGTGCCTGCAGTTTGCGGAGGTTGCTATCAAGATCAGACTCATAATACGCCAAATCCAAAAGTCCGATGCCACGGTGCTCAAAATATAAGGCTCCCTTTGCATGACGATAAGCAAGATAGATATCCGCAAGAGAACGCTGCAAGGTAAAGGCCTTTCCTCAACTTAGGATATGTAAACGACTTCGGATGCAAACTTGATAATGGCTTCTTACGAGCCACCACCATTGTGGTCGACGTCGGCAAGGTGTTTGTATGCGATGAGCACCTTGGCAGGTCAGCCGCGCGGACCGTTAGAGCCTATTGGCTTCTTCTATCACCATTTGCGTTCTAAATCTACTATGTCATGAAACATTCCTAGCCTATCGAGTACAGGAAGCTTGTCCAGCGCTATGCCCGAGACTGTTTTATTTCCCATCAACCCTCTTTTTTAATTCAACACCCACCTTAAAAAACGGTAATTTCTTCGGTTTCACCGCCACAGTCTTTCCTGTTTTGGGGTTTCTGCCATTATAAGCTCTGTATTCCCGGATACTGAAACTTCCAAATCCCCGAATTTCAATCCTGCCGCCATTTTTAAGTTCATTTGTAAAACCGTCAAAGACAAGATTTACTATTTGTGTCGCTTTATGCTCGGCTAGATTGTATTTTTCGGCTAGTTGCAGAATTACTTCCGATTTATTCATGTCTTTTCCTCATCAATATAATTTTCAGTGATTATTTCCCAGTTGATCAAACCGCTCCCTTATGCAGCCCACCAAGGTTTTTAGATCACATTCCGGCAATTCCAACAGAAAGTCCAGATCAGCATTTGTCTTCAGTAATTTTTTGATAATTTCCAGCAGTTCTTTGTTTTCCATTGCATCACTCTCCCGTTCAACCTCTAGCTATCAAGAATAACCCGTATCTACATTATACATACAATCTTTACACCTGATGTCAAGAAGACTTCATTCTATGACATATAAAACTATGTCAAGCACTTTATAGTGTTAGTTATGTATCATTTGCCTACCAGTTATGCTCATTTCAGAGCGTGTTACGTTTTGTCGTAATAATCCCATGCTACAGTATTCCCCAATATAAGGGGAACTATGACTCGCAGAAATTCCGCAAAGGTTAATTGTATCTGTCCACGGTGCCGCAAAAAGCACATTGGGCATAACTGCGATCAGCGCAAGTTTTGCCATAATTGTGAGCCGGTAGCCGCGAATGATTATTCAGACGGTCACGGATCAGAACCCCGGACAGTATTCAGGGCACCACGCAGTAAGCAAGGGGAATGTCATGCCGGCTAAAAAGAAGTTGGGTAATAAGTCAGCAGAAACGCGCAAACGAATATTTATACAGCATTATTTAAAAACATATAATGCTACTCAATCAGCAATAGCCGCTAAGTTCTCCCCGAAATCAGCGGAATGCCAAGGCAGTAGATTGCTAAGAAATGTCAAGGTTCAGGAAGCTATTGCCCAGGAAGAACGGAAACTCGAAAATAAAGTTTTCACATCTAAAGAAAAAATCCTCAGAGAGCTGGCATTAATTGGTTACTCCGACATGAAGGATTATATCACTATCGATTCTACCGGATGTGTCCAAGCCATCGGTATTGATGATCTTGTATTGGGCGCCAGCCGAGCAATTAAAAAAGTTAAAGAGAAGCGAGTTATTAAAGCCAGCCAGGGGACCAAAGACAAACCTTCCGAAGATACTATTTTGGAAAGCACGTTTGAATTTGAACTGCACGATAAAATTACAGCATTAATCAACATGGGTAAAGAGTTGGGGATGTTCCGGGAAAAGCATGAGGTAGGCCTGGATGAAAAGGCTATTGAAGTAATCCTGGGAGCATTACCTAAGGAAATCGCTGACGAGGTAAGGACGAAGCTATTGGCTATAAAGGTAGATTAATGCAGCTAACCCGCGCAAGCATGAATTCTGATCAGATATTCGGGGCACTCTCATCTATAGCGAGCCCAGCGGCATTACAAAAAATGCAGCGCAAGTATCATATCTTGTCAACTTCAAAAGATTTGACGCCTCCAAAGTTTTTCGCATTAGACCAAGCGGCACGATATAAAGTATTGTATGGCGGCCGCGGTGGTGCCAAGTCTCATACAATCGCTGAGAAATTAGTCAAACGAGCGGCCAGAGATCCACTTAGGATTCTATGTACCCGTGAATTTCAAAGCTCTATAAGCGATTCTGTCCATCGGTTAATCTCCGATAAAATAGTTTCATTAGGATTATCAGACTATTTCGACGTTACCAAGGCAAACATTACTTCATCCATTGGTGCTCAATTTCTTTTTAAAGGGCTCAGAAGGTCAATACAAGAGATAAAATCAACCGAGGGCATTGATATTTGTTGGGTGGAGGAAGCTCAATCGATCAGTAATTCATCCTGGGAAATATTAATCCCTACTATCCGTAAAGAATGTTCAGAGATTTGGATATCATTTAATCCGGAAGATGAAACAGATCCGACCTATCAAAGATTTATTATTCATCCGCCTCCCAATTCTATGGTTATAAAAGTCGGTTATGAAGATAACCCATATTTTCCGGCCACGCTGGAAGCTGAACGGCGTTACATGTTGGAAGTGGACCCGGAAGCCTATGAACATGTTTGGGGCGGTCAGTGCCGCGTAATGAGTGATGCAGTTATCTTCCGCAATCGTTTTGAGGTAAGCGATTTCGACGAGCCGGCGACGGGAACGCGATTATACTACGGCGCGGATTGGGGCTTTTCGCAAGATCCAACGGTATTAGTCCGATGTTTTATATTAGGGGATTGTCTCTACGTTGACCAGGAGGCGTACGGAGTCGGCATTGAGCTGGATGATCTGCCGGAACTATTCGATACGGTTCCGGGGGCAAGGGATTGGCCCATACCTGCAGACAATTCACGACCGGAAACGATCAGTCACGTTCGGCGCAAAGGTTTTAATATTTCCAGTGCTCCAAAATGGCCCGGCAGTGTTGAGGACGGTATTGCCGTTTTAAAGGGCTTCCGTAAAATCTACATTCATGGACGTTGCAAGCGCACCGCCGAGGAATTCAGGCTTTACAGCTATAAAACCGACCGCCTGACCAATGATATCCTGCCCATCATTGTTGATAAGCACAATCATTGTATCGACGCTATCCGCTATTCACTATCTGGATTCATTAAGGCCAATAATCTTTTCGATGATTGCCGGTTTGAGGATTTTCCTGATGCCTCCTAAAATCAAGAAAGTCACTCATGAATACGCATGGGAACTATTACGGGCCAGGCAGGATCAGGCCAACATTACCGGCCAACCACTGAAGGAGCGCCCGTTTCATTATGAGAATACGGAAACAGGCCAGCAATATTATGATCTGTACGCCTGTATCGGCTGGCCGTCGGAAGTGAAAGACGGCGACGAAGGCCAGCCCGGATATGTCGCAATAATTGGAACAGTCAAAGGGCAAAAGAAACCACAAGAGGCAGTGTTTCAACTCCTGGCCGAAGCGGAAAACAAAGACATACCGTCGCTGTTAGATAAGTGTCTGGAATTGAGGGCGCTATACGGCTTCGGCCTTCATCCCGATTTACTGAGGTCATGGTGGGGCGACCCGGAGCGGTTTATCACAACCCTGTCGCTGCTGAATGAAAAGCTGATTGAACAAGGCGGTGAAAGGTCGGCTATCCTGGTCACTCCCCCCGATGATTTTTATTCGCCTAAGAGTTTTGATCATTACGTCCGCTCATTGCGGTCAGTGATCGTAGAAAATCGAGTACGTCTATACTTTGGAGGCAACGAGATATTAAAGAACAGATTACGGGAGTTCCGGCGCGATGATCCGGCTGTATTTGCTGCCGGGGGATTGGTTCATTCACTATTATCGAGAACTATGTGGATGGACCAGGCAAGGGAGAACGCATTTAACGTGGAGGAGGGGGAAGGATGATTAACGGTGAAGTATTTTTATTACTCGGTGCAGGCGCATTATTGGTTTTGTTGGGCGTTCTGGTAGGCGGCTGGCTGATGTTCAAGGGTAAAGCAGCGCAGGGCGAGGGATTTCTCCGCACACCGAAAGGCGAAGTGTTTTCCATTCCAGATACTGACGGCCCCGAATTTCCTAGCGGACCGGGCAAAGAGGAACAAAATGTCATGAAACGCACAGAGAAGTTTTTGGAAATGCTGGGAGGTAAGATGCAATGAAGGGTTTAAAAATACAATGCCCAAACTGTAGGCGATTAGATTTTGAGACGACCGAGAAATATATCCCGGATGTTACGCCAAACGGATCAATGGTCAAATGCCTGCTGCCGTATCATATCGATTGGCTATGTTCATCGACCACGGGCGTATCAGAAATGACCTGTCCGGAATGTCTGGCACAGTTAGCGCCATCGGGCAGGATGACGGTGCAACTAATGTCCAAAGAGATGCTTGCAGAGCTAAATGAAAACAAAAACGCTGATCCGGTGCCCGATGTGGAGATAAAAAAACATACCTGTCCTGTCTGCAATGACGGCAGGGAATTCAAGAGTGCGATTGCGCTGAACGGTCACATGAAAAAGCATGAGAAGGGGGCAAAATAATGGCAGAGCAAATGAACATCAATGTACCGATTGAGTATCTAAGAGATCGGCTATGCAAGTGCGGAGGCAAGGTTTTCCTCCAAGCAATGATATTAAAGGAAATCCCAGCTTTGTATAGTCCATCCGGTAAGATTGAAACAATGATGGTACAAGTCGGATTTAAGTGTGAGATTTGTGGTGAGCTTATGTCATTGCGTCCGGAAGATAAGACGGCAGAAGGCCCGAAACTTATATTAGCGGAAGGAAATTAGTTAAAAAAAGTAATTAACAATCAGGGTTTTCTCTGAGGCCCGGCCAGGTCAAAGGGAACGTAAAAGAATAATCAAAGCACGGCTTAGTGGAGCCACTACTTCACTTCGTCCGTGCTTTTTTTATTGCCCTGATCGCAGGAGAATAAAAATGGACGCTCAATGGAACTTACAGAACATACCGCCGAAAGGCCACACCGACGTTGCCGAATTTGCCTATATGCTGTTCGATATAGCCCGGTTAGAAAAGGAAAGACTCGGGAAAAACGCCGGATTCCTTGCCAATTATGCCCTCTATCGCGGCCGGCAGAATAAACAGCGCTCCGGGCGCAAGGGATATTCAACGGAATATAAGCAAAACACCATTGTTAATCTTTACTTTGCCAATATCGAGCGAACCGTCTCCAATATAACCGCCCGGAACCCGACCGGAGAAGTCGTGGACCTGGACGGATTAGACGATGGGACTGAAAACATCCTGAGCCAAGAATTAAAGAAGTGGTGGAAGGAAACAGACCAGCAGACAAAAACCAGAGCATCGGCCAGAATGATGGAGCTTTACGGGATTACAACGGAAAAACCATATTTTGATAAAGGCAAAGACCGGCCGGACATTATGGTTACCGACCCTTTTTCGTTTTTCCCGTGTCCCGGAAATTGGGAAGATATTTCGGAAGAAGCGCCCTATGTCGGGTTTGCCTATGTTGATTTTATATCCAACATGGAAGCCACTTTTGGAGTTAAGGACATCGCCCCGGATGAAGCCTACGAACTCATGGGCGCGGAACGGGAGGACTATAAACCACAGGGTTACGGCATCCAGCAGAGCATAGGAAATTACGCAGACGCCATGACCGTCATGACGCCCGGACAGGACAATAGCAACAAGGCCATGGAGCGCTGCCTGGTTATCGAGGTTTGGTTAAGGGACACCCGGAAGGTAACCCGGACACTATCAAAACCATTGCTAGATGATGCCGGGAACCCTGTTCTCAATGAGACGGGGGAAGCATTAATCATCGAAGCCAGCGCCGACGAGTCTGTTTACCCGGACGGAATCAGGAAAATAACCGTAACCAAAAGCAACGACACGAAAATCAAAAGCGGTTTCATCGTACTGGATGACAGCGCCAATCCCAATATCAACGCGAAATTACCGGTTGATCAGGCCCGGAATACCTATCCGTGGGGCAGACTGCCCGTTTATTATGCCAATTCCTATAAGGATGGTGTGTCGATATGGGGCTTTGCCGCAGCCGAACAGGTTGGGGATTTGCTCAGTAAGATTAATCAGATAATCACTAAACTGATTGCCTATGTGATCAATGTCATGGCGCCGCCTCTTATAGTGCAGCAGCATTGCGGCATAACCAGGGAAATGATTGAGAGCTCAATTCAAAAGGCCGGGAGATTGATCTTAATGCCGACCACTCCGAATGCCCGGATTGAGTTCATGCAGATACCGAATCTTCCACAAACCTTTTTTCAAGTTCTGGATCTGATCGTCCGGTTTTTCGACAGGGTTTACCAGATCGAAGACGCTGATAGAGGCGTTGCCCCGTCGGGAGTCATCGCCGCCTCCGCTATCGTAGCACTCCAGGAACGCAATCAAGTCCTCATGCAGACCAAGACAGCGGCCATTGATAATATTGCCGAGCAAAGGGCAAAGTGGGCGATTGGTTTATGGCAGAACTTCGGGACGACAACAGATACGACCAAGGTGGAAGGGGACACTGTCGAATTCAGAGGGACGGATTACGCCGGCAGGAAATTCAATTACATGGTGGAAGCGGGAAGCACAACACCACGGACGACTTTACAATTACAAGATATGGCCAAATGGCTTTATGAAGTCCATGCCATCGGTCAAAGAGGATTACTGGAAACTCTGAAGTGGCCCGGTTGGAAAGAAGAACTGGAACGTACCGCTGAGAGCCAGCTTGACCAGGCGCTGCAAATCCTTATCGATGCAGGTATGCCGGAAGAAGCAGCCATCCAGTTAAAACAGGCATTGATGGCGTCATCTACGCAGACGCAGGAGAACGAAAAACGGAAAGCAGCGCCGCAGCAGGCGAATGCGCCGACAATGTAAATAAAGGAACTCAAACCATATAAAAGGAGAATTATTATGCAAACTAATCAGGACATGAATTCAGGGATGCAGCAGGCTTTGGACCACAGCAGGAATCAGGATGCATTGATGAAGACCGCCGACATGATGATCAAAACCGCCAAGATGTTACAAACCGGGCACATCGACCCCATGAGCATGATGAAAACAATGGACATGATGCAGGCAATTATGCCCAGCAACTCTGACCAGCAGGCTCAGTCACCTCAGCCCAACCCAGCGGATCTGGGAACGGGGATGGGGCAATAATATGCCGATATATGAATATAGGTGCAGATGCGGGAAAGTGACAGAGAAGTTTCACAAGGTCAGCAGGGTCCCCAATAAAGCCCGGTGCGTGTGCGGCTGGATAGCCAAGAAAATACTCAGCACGGGCGGTATTCAGGCTGATAGCGTCAATGATGTGAAATGGCTGCCGTCAGCCTGCAAGACATTACAAAGGCACGGCGAGGCACCATTGCAGTCACGGGGCGAGTACAAGAGATACCTGAAAGACAACAATCTGGTGTGTAGGGGATAATGGCCGATAATCAAAAAAAAGTAGATGCTCTCCTGGCCGCGTTCGGAGATAAAATAAATAGTTTGATTCTTGCTAACAAAAGCGGGAAAGTGGAATTAACGGTGGAAGTCAATATGTCACAGGGTTTCATCGGCTCTGCATTTTTACACACGAAACCAGTTACAAGGGAGAACATCAATTTCAATGAAGTGAAAATTTAACGGGGACTAACGACCTAAATTAATTAGGGATCATTCAGCCCGGAATTTGTGGAAAAACGCAGCAATGCGCCACAGGTTCCGGGCTTTTTTTATTGTTTTTTACCAGATCGGACAACCAGCTTCATCAGGCCGGGACACCGGACAACCTGAAATCACAAACTGGCCGAGGAATGGAGAGAGATTATGACGGAAGCAGCAACAGACGCAAACGCAGGCGCAGGGGATGTCGCTTTGGACGAAAACGGGTTCATACCAGGTACCAGTTATAAATCAGTTCCCGACCTGATCAAAGGTCACGCGGAGTTGAAGGGTAGATTCGACGCACAGGGAAACGAGCTGGGCAATACCCGGAAGGAAAAGGACACCCTATTAGGCCAGGCGGCAACATTGGCGGAGACATTAAGGGGTTTGAATGCAGAAAGGCAACCCGCAGCACCTAAAGGCCCGGATTACGATGCGGAAATCGGCGCGGTTCAGAAGCAGCTCTTGGAACTAGACCCCATGGCAGAGGGATACCAGCAAAACCTTGCCAATTTAGTGGCTAAAACCAATCAGCTCACTGCAATTTCTCAGCACGAGAAAACACTGAATGCCGCCGGGGAAATGATGAAAAAAGAACTTTCCGACCGTGACCAAAAAGCTCAGGCCAAAACATTTTATGATGCCAACCCTACGTTTAGCACACCGGAAATGCAGGCGCGAATCAAAGAGTATATCGCCAACGACAAGACCGGGATGCACGACCCAATGTCGGCGTACTTCCAGATTCAAAGGGACGACGTTTCCGCCAAGGCGGACGCTCTCGCCACAGAAAACGCGGAAATGAAGAAGGTCATTGAGCTTGCAAAGGGCAAGGAAGAAACAGGGAAGGTGATTGTCAAGGGACAAAGCCCCGGACAAATTACCCGACAACCAAAAGCAACCGGCAAGGATTTAGACGCGGGAATGTTAGCCGCCTTAAAAGCGGGGAGCGCCTGAATATTGCCTCTTAACGAATAGGAGAAACGATCATGGGATTAATCAATCAGTTAAACGCAACGACAGACTATTACTGGCTCAATATCGAGCCGGTGGACATTTTAAACAGAGCTTCCGCATTGCTCTGGAAGTTGATGGGCAACGCCCTCATCAAAGACAATTGGGAAGTAAAGCCCCACGAAACCGTTGACGGCGGCTTAATGGTAAAGGTTCCGTTGGAATACCAGAACTCTAACTCCGGATCTTACGGTGCCACTACCGTTATCAATCAGTCCAAAGTGGACATCATCGATGCAGCACGGTTCGGCTGGGCCGGTATTTACGGTTCCAATACCCTGAATCTGGACGACATGACGCAGAATGCGGGCGCCGAAGCGATCATCGATTTAACCAAGAAATACATGCAGAGCATCATCAAGGCGGCGCGTATCAAAATGGCGACAGATATCATTGCCGCCGCGGCAACCGCAGATAATATTAACGGCCTGGGCGATTTGTTCAACACCAATACCGCCGTTGCTTACGGTGCCATCACCGAAGCCGCAATGCCCAATTGGAAGGCCAATGTTATCACAGACTCGGAAGCAATCGGCTTCGACATCCTGCAGAAGATTTTCAGGGCGCCGAACATGGGCGATTTCAAGGATATGCTGCCTGATTTCATCGTCACCACGCCAACATTAAAGGACGGTTACGAAAGATCGCTTCATCCCCAACAGCGTTACACGGACACCAAAGCGGTGGAAGCCGGCTGGGACAATATCACCCACAAAGGTGCCCCGATTGTAGCCGACGCCGGGCTCACTGCAGGCAATCTGTATGCGCTGAACACCAACTTCCTGTCTCTGCGCAGTCACAAGGATTACAACTTCACGGCCCCGAAGTGGGTCTCCAAGGAAGTCCTGGGACAGCCGGACGTAATTACGGCGGATACCCGTTGGAGAGGCAATTTGTATTGCTCCAACCGGAAAATGCAGGTCCTTCACACGAACCTGACCGAACCGGTTTAACCAAAACAGGGGATGGGCAACCATCCCCCTAACTAACTGGATGGGCGTTGTTTGAGGCCCGTCATTAAGGAGAAATATCATGGCTGAACGAATATTGACAGTAGGTGGGAACAGGGCGTCCCGACCGATAGCACAATTTTTAAAAACTATTGATGGGTCACCAGCCGCGGTTACGGCCTTGCTTGCAGCGGGATTAGGCGGCGGCGGCGCTTACATCAAAACAGATGCCGGCGTGAAAACACTCGCCACGGGTACCGCAGGAGCCAAAAAAGTTCTGCTGATCTGCACGGTGACGGAGGTATTTGCCAATGGGACCGGTGCGCAGCCAACCGTTAAGATCGGAGAAGTGGGATCGGATGCGTCGCTGGCAGCAACATCGGTATTCACGGGCGCAACATTAAACAAGGTATTCGTTTTAGTTGGCAACCTTACCGCCTCGACGAATCTTATTGCCACCGTTACCGCCGCGACATTGACGGGTACCGGCGGACTTTCGATTGCCGCATTTATTTTACCGGCAAGCATTTAATTAACCAATAAAAGGAGAAATGACCATGCAGAGAATAACAGTAGCACACGCCGATGGCGCAACCCTTTATGTTCCGGCGCCCTGCCGGGGCTGTGTAGCAGGAGTTAAAGTAGTTTTTCAGACCAATGTCGTTGAACCGAATGACACTGTTGTTGTCGCTCGTAATTCCACGGCAGTTAATACGGTAACTGCCGCAAATACCGCCGGCCTTGTTGTGGAAACAGGTGTGCCGGACGCGACCAATAAGGGATTGGTTTTCGACCCCAATAGTGCCACGGCGACCGAGCAGGTGATGGTTATCACTGATACGGGTGCGCCCGGAGCAAAGGTCGTCATGATCGATTTCGACGAATTTGCTTACGTCAAACAGACACCGCTAGAAGCATAACCATTCAATAAAACAAGCCCCTCTCTGCCTCCGGGTGGAGAGGGGACGCTCCCAGCAAACTTTCAGGAGGTACATCATGGCGGCTTTCGTAAAATTCAATAAATTCTTGGAACAGCTTTGCAAGAAAAATTATGACCTGGGCTCAGACGCCCTCAAATTCGCCCTGACAAACACGGCTCCAACTGCTGCGACAGACACAGGGTTTCTTCCCGGATCATTGCACCCGCCTCCCGCAGCAGCAAATGGCTATACTTCGGGCGGATATGTTGAAACAATTACATCTTGCGTTGATGTTGCCGGCACGGTGACTCTGGCTACGACAACGGATATCGTCATTACGGCAACGGCCGGTGGCATAGGGCCATTCAGATATGTCCTTCTGTACGATGACACGGCGACAACTCCGGTGGCAGACGCTTTAATCGGCTATTGGGATTACGGTTCCAGTATTACCCTGGCAGTGGGTGAGACATTCACTATCGACGTAACGAATTCATTACTGACGATTACATAGGAGTGGCTAATGGCTTTACTTGCTGGTAAATTATACGATCCATCCACGGCCGCAACAGCCTCTTGTGGCACCTTACTTGCCATGACGGCAATAGATACGACTAATTTGAGATTGACATTTACCGCACCCGCTAACGGATGCGTAATGGTGAGGCTTCGATGCCCAATAGATGGCGCGACCACTTGGCCGAGTATCTTATTGGGTATATTATCCGGATCGACCGTAATAGCCAGGCAGTCTCCTATGGGAGTAATCGCCGGCACCGCTATTTCGACAACAACAGTCGTACACGAAGCATTATTTACAATATCCGGTTTGACAGCAGGTAATAGTTATACCTGGGACGCAGCTTACGGCGTAGAGACAATATTATCATCTACATATATCAGATATGGGGGGCCTAATACAGCTTCGGCCAGTGTTTGGGGAGGGTTCCAGTTTGAAATTTGGGAGGCTACAGCATTACTTGGAAGTAAATTATACGATCCATCCACGGCTGCAACAGAATCTTGTGCTTCATTACTTGCAATGACTGCGATGGATACGACTAATCTCCGAATAACCTTTACAGCTCCTCTCTCAGGCCGGGTATTAGTCAGAATGATGGGCACCATCCATGGAGCTACTACGTTTCCTCAGGTGATATTTGGAGTATTGCAGAGTTCTACTGTCATAGGCAGGACTAACCCAATTGGTGGATTAAAGAATACCGCCCTTGCTACGGCTCAATTAACCAGAGAAAGCCAGTTTGTGGTGACCGGTTTGACCCCTGGTAATAATTATACTTGGGATGCGGCTTATGCTGTTCAGGTTGCAGTTACATCAACCGGCATTAAGTATGGTGGACCGAATAATACGACCGCTAACGATGCTTTTGGTGCGTTTTTATTCGAGATATGGAGTTGCTAAGTGTCATTATCCGCATTAGTGGTCTTAAATAGCACTGCGTTTAATAATTATTCCATATCGATTGGGTCCGGGGCATTCGCAGCTACAGGGACATCTGTCACACTGGTACGGGGCAAAGTGCCTCTTCCTGCTGCATGCGGATCATTTGCACTGAGCGGAACTTCTGTAGCGTTAAAGGTTGGTAGGCGTATTCCTGTAGCATTTGGGACTATTACTGAAACAGGTACTTCTACCTCGTTAAAGGCCACGCGAAAATTACCTGTAGCTTCAGGATCAATAACTGAAACCGGGACTCCCATATCTTTGAGGAATGCGAGAAAATTATCTTTAGTACCAGGGGCGTTGACCGAAACAGGTTCATTCGTATCATTAAAAAAATGTTCCAGAATCGCAGTAAACAGTGGAGCATTGATCGATACAGGCCAACCTGTCTGGTTAAAAACTGCTCGAAAATTAGATATCGGATCTGGGAATTTTACGGAGACCGGGATTGTTGTAAACCTCAAAACGGCTAAGAGGATATTTGTTGATGCCGGGTTAATGGTCAGTGAAGGGCAATCTATTGATTGGTTCAGAACATACGTAATTAAGATTCTTTCTGGAAACAATCATTTAACCGGATCAGATATAAATCTAAAAAGATTCTTGAGTTTGTTTGCTGATCCTGGATCTTTTGTGTTTACAGGTAAAGATATACGAATTTATTCGCCTGCTAAATTACAGATTGAAAATGGGGTTTTTAATTTGAGAAGTGCGGATATTTCATTCTCATTGGGCCGAGCCTTCTTTGTGGAAACAATATACTCAACCCCCAAAATTACTCGCATCACAGATACAGAGAAAATTACTCGCATCACAGCCGAACCAAAGATAACGAGGGTATCATAATGGCAAATTCATTTTCTACCAAACAACCTTCTGAGGCGTTTGCTGTCAGTTTTGATTTTACGGCTCGCCTGGGAGCGGAAACAATAACGTCCGCAGTAATTTCCGCCGTGGACACTTCTACCCTGGAGGATGTATCCGCAACCATTCTGGACGTCACGAAACAAACTATTACCGGAGCGCTTGTTTATGGATACACTCGTGCCGGTACCGGCGGGCATAATTACCTGATCAATTGCCGGATCGTGGGAAGTCTTGGGTCACTTTATGAACTGGAAGGCATATTGCCGGTAGAGGAAACACCTATAGATACAGGCGAAGCGGGAACGGGGCCATGCTTGTCGGATTTGCTTGCCGCTATTCAGGGAGTAATACAAGATCCGGTCTATAACGACGTTGTATTAACTGACCGGATAAATGACGCCATTTCGGCTATTGCCGGCGGGATCCGGATGCCGGACAGCGAAGTATCGCCTCCGTTGCCCGACCTTTACAAATCAGACACAGTGATCACAACGACTCTGGCTTATGCTTCTTTGCCGGCAGATTATCAGAGAAATGTGTTTAATGTTTTTGACGGCGCCTGGAACAAGATCAACCCGCCGAGGGGCGGCGGGTATTATTCATTCAATCTGTTCCTTAAACAAAGCAGCAATATGTCCCTTGCCGAAACCGGTTCTGTTTATCGCGTTTGCGTAAAAGGGCGGAAACTTTATTATCAGGGGATTCCGGCCGCACCCGCAAACATTGGGATTCATTATTACCGGAAACCGACGCCGTT
Source organism: uncultured delta proteobacterium (assembly GCA_903907985.1). Lineage (GTDB taxonomy): Bacteria > Desulfobacterota > Syntrophia > Syntrophales > Smithellaceae > MVRV01. The sequence continues at coordinate 123,106 of CAIVQG010000057.1, read as the reverse complement.
GACGTTGGGAACTGACGAACCAGATTGTCTTCCGGAGCATTTGCAAAAGAAATTAATCAAACATTATGTTTGCAAAGAGATCTTCGGGGAATCGATAGAAGATGGCCAGGACAATTCCGGGATCGGGACCAAGTATCATACTGGCAAGTTTTTTGAAGCCATGGCCGATTTAATCGACTTTATCGGGATTGATAGCGAGCCGCAATACTACGGATCTGGTGGCTTTGAGGACAGGGGGGCTTGCGATGGGTGAAATTAATATAAACGGATTTTCCGGGGCGAACAACGTCAGGCGTATCTACTACAAAGGCGGAATCGTTGAGCCTCGCGTCATATTGAATGCTGACGTTGACCAAACAGGGCACTTAATCGCTCGTAAAGGAAAGACATCATTCGTTAATCTTCCGGGGGCGCACAGTTTATGGGCAGGTGCCTCATGTATGTTGTGTGCGGACGCTACGGCGATGTATCGTATTCATCAAGGGCAGGCGATAATTGTTGGCGCCGTATCCGGCCCGTCATATCCGTTTGCCTATGTGGAGGCGGAAGATAAAGTTTATATATCAAACCCCTACTGGCAGGGGGTATTCGATATTTCGACTAATTCCATTTCATCCTGGGGCATTCCACAACCTCCTGGTCCAATGCTCCTTTCCGGAGACGGTAATCTCCCTGCCGGCACTTACCATGTGTGCATGACCAATATTGCAGGAACTGAAATCTCGGGGAATGGCCCGACAACGAGTATCGAACTCACAGCCGAGGGCGGAATTCAGATTCTAAATCGTCCCGCCTCCGCTTTGGTTTGGATAACCGACACGGATGAGGGTATTTTCTATCTGGCTGGCGCCACAGGCAAAGTTGTTGACCTGCCCACAGCAGAACCCCTGCCGTCATTTTCATGCAACCCGCCGCCTAATTTGGAGAATCTATGTTATGCCTTTGGCCGGATTTGGGGATCGTCCGGGAATGTGGTCTATTACAGCGAGCCCTTTAAGTTCGCTTTATTTAATCAGACTTCCAACAAGTTTTCTTTTGAAGGCAAGGTCACGCTGATTGCCAAAGTATCCACGGGACTGTTTATCGGGATGAATGAAAAGACGCGATTTCTGGCAGGTACGGAACCGGAGCAAATGGCGCAATCTGAGGCCGGGTCCGGATCGATCAAGGGGACCTTGGCCTATTGCAATAATCTTCCTGATCTTGGAAGCACATCAGGATCGGCGGAACAAGGATTTGTCGATGTGCCGGTATGGTTGACCGCAGAGGGGATTGTCGCCGGGAATTCTTCGGGGAAACTTTTTAACCTGACAAAAAACAAGATCAAGATGAGTCTCCCGTCAAGAGGGGCCTCTTTATACCGCAACCTTGAGGGAGTGTTCCAATTTCTAACCAGTTTCAGGGCGGGGAACATAGGCAGCGGTGTCGGATTCAGGGACGACGAGACTTATGATGTTTTTAAAAATGGGCGAATAGATTTATATAACAAGAGCGCAAATTTAATGGGAAGTAGCGCAGGATTTGCGGACAGCGCCACATGTACAGTCACGCGGGGAGGAATGGTAGTTTAGTGCTGTAGCTAAATTTAGTCATTAGAATCACAGGTACTTATTAAGCCTTCGCAGGAAGGGACTGAAAGCCTGTAATTGTCAGGGGATTTTCCTCTGATCGTTACAGGCTTTTTTATTTGTCATTAAACATAAAGGAGAATGAGACGATGAATTTAAACAAATTTCGGGACGATGCACAGTTAAGGTATGCGGCAAAACACATAGGCGAGTCTGGTTTGCAGATGCACGGACACGTTTTAACGGACCATTTCCGGAACGGGTTGCTACTGGCCCACAACGATCAGGGCAGCAACACCTTCACCACGGAAGGCATGGCGTATTTGCTGAATGTCATTTTCGGGACTACATCAAAGGTGGGCATTCCCATATTTTATGTCGGTATTTTCAAAAACAACGTGACTCCGGCAGTAGGAGACACGGCAGCCGCAAAACTCGGAGCCGCAGGTTCTTATGGTGAATGCCAGGACGCCGATTATGATTCTCCGATAACAAACAAGCCGGGTTACACGATTGCCTCTACCGCAACGGCCTCATGCACCAATACGGCCAGCGCAGCCAGTTTTACCGTAAACGCCAGCATTACAGTTTACGGTGCGTTCCTTTCGACATCCATGGCCAAGACCGCCACGGATGGCTATCTGATGGCAGCCAAGAAGTTCGGGACGGCCCGGGCAGTTATCGATGCCGACGTACTGGCAGTTACTTATGTGATCTCTTGCACCACGAGTTAGGGACGATATGCCGACTCACGACTTCACAAATATCGGGGATGTTCTAAACTGGGAATTTCTCAGAGGAACAATAACGGCACTGGATGCCGCTACGGATACCTGCACTGTAACCGTGGGCGGCTCCTCCGTTACTGCCCCTCTTTTTTATCACTGACTGCCTGATTCACCGTTGCGTGACAACGGAGCGATTCAAGGAGCTGCAGACGGGTTTGACGTTGGAGACGAAGTCATTGTGATGAAAAAGCAAAGTTCGGAGTTCTTCACAGTCGCGGAATATAAAGTGATTGGTCATACGGACGGAATAAGGCGATGTAGCGCTGCCCCTGTCATTATGGGTGATTGCTATATTTTTTATCAAAACAGCGGATTGAATATCGCTACTTGTAAATTAGATTCTTTGGGGACCATTGTTGACACAAAAACATATGACCAGGTCTTTACGACTAATTCTACTGATCTGTTTACATTTCGGGTGAAAAGATTTTCCCATAACGTGCCTAGTACTGATTTGAATGGTGTGGTTCATAGCACTAAAAGGGATTTATATTTTATTTCCACATCCCTGTATATCAGCCAGAATCAGTATCCGGGGTGGGCCACGTTCGCGGCGGCTAATCCCACGTTCCCGTTAGTTACCAATAACAGCAATAATGTGCTCCCCATGACGACTCAACTATTGGCGGATATGCAGGCAGTCAATGCAGCGGTCAACGGTTCGCATACATATGTTGCAGAGCCCGCAGGCCAGGATGTCTGGCGGATCATGGCAACGGGCGAGACGGGTGACTGCGAAGACTTTGCCCTGACAAAAGCAAAGGCGCTATTGGACCTGGGGTACCATGCGTCAGCATTGCATATCGAATGCGGTGTAACTAATGAGGCCACACCGGTTGGCCATGCATGGCTTGTGGTCCAAACCACCACAGGCGATTGGGCCTTGGATATTTCTACTAATTCCATTGTTGCCAATGCGGACCTTAAACATGGTACGTTCCCTCTGGTAGATTTAATTTTACGATTTAGGCAGATTGGCATTAACTGGGCCGCGATTTCGCCATTTAGCTGGATGGTTTCTTCGGCAAACTATGCTGGGACCGGCCATTATTTCTATCTCTATATTCTCGATCCCCTGCTGAATATCCTATACTATGTTGGTTCCGCGGGTAATGATATGGCTGATTGTTACGGTATGTTTGATCAGTACGGATTCTCGATTAATTTTTCACCTGATAATAACTTTATATATTGGACAAACCCAAACCTATATAAATACCGTCTTGAAGAAAACAAACTGACCCTCGTTGCTGGTCCCGGCCAAGCGGGTGGCGCTCCGGTCAGACGCGACGGAACATTTGCTTCGCCGTGGCCCTATAACTATCCTGCCGATGGTGATATACACACCCGGTCTGTTACATCCCAAAAAGGATATTATGAAGTAAATGATATATTCGTAACATCTTCTCTCGACTACGCATTCGTTGGCGGAAGCTGGCCCGGTCCAAATTTACCTTATGATTATGAAAACACTGTAACATGGATCAATAATTGGTCCGCCAACACTATTCCTGCATCAGTTAAGAAGGTGGGTTCCATTGTAACCACCCATTACTGGTCTCCGGATGGATATAATAATTATTCCCAGGGTGTTGCTGCGCAAAGTTGGAATCAGGACAATGCGGTTACATACCACCCTGGACTCTATATGTCATCTTCTATAAGTAAAAATCTTACATATCAAGAAGGTTTTGATGCTTCCCAGAAACCTCCGGAAACTTATTTATGGACGAATCCTTTTGGTGGAACCGTGGATGGGCATACAGTTTATGGAGAGTTTTGGAACGATCTCGAAATAGGTGATGTAAAAGTACAAGGATTTAATTGGGTATTGATGGCGTCGCCATATACCCGGACCAAGCAAATGTATAAAGATGGTTCACCATTTGTCAGCGCTCTTACCTCCGCGGTTGGCACGACAGAAGCAAACCTATTGGGGTTTGCCTACATACCGAACACAGATAGATTAAATACAGGAGCATAACAATGAAATCCATACTTCCTCTAAATGCAAAGTTTTCGGCTGAATTAATCAGCAGCCCGTCCATGAAAGCCATTATCCCTATCGGATCATGGTGGGAATTTGAACAATACCGGGACGGCAAACTGGTTGACCAGTGGGCGCAAAAGAATGTGACCACAACGCAGGGATTAAACAGCATGCTTGATGCTACCTTTCACGGAACAACGGCAATCGGCACCTGGTACATGGGATTGTTTGAAAATAATTATACACCGCTAGTCACTGATACCTATGCCGTACCCGGATTTACGGAAAGCACGGCTTATAATGAATCTGCGAGAGTGGTCTATAATGAAGCTGCTGCAGTCAACAAGGTTACGACCAATGTTGCCAATAAGTCGACATTTACGATGAACGCCACAAAGACGATTTACGGGGCTTTTTTATGCGGCGGCGGTTCAGCTCCGACAACAAAGGGCAATACGGCCGGCGGCGGGATTTTATTTGCGGCAAGTCAATTTGCGGCTGCGAAATCAGTCGTGGCCAATGATGTTCTTCTAGTAACGTGTACAATAACATTAGCAGATGTGTAGAGGTGAAAAGTGGCAAATCGATATTGGATAGGAAATAGCGGTAATTTTTCTGATACGGCCCACTGGTCAACATCCAGTAATGGGACAGGCGGTGCGTCTGTTCCTACAACAGGAGATACGGCTGTATTCGACGCTTCTTCGTTTCCTACTGGCAATGGATACAATTTAACCCTCACCATAAACATGGCAGTTCTCTGCGCCATCAATAATTCAGCCTCGAAAGCCGTTGTATACAGTGTTACATCCGCAGGTAGTTTATCATTATCCTCGGCTCTCACTAATATATATTCATTTGATTGCTCCGGCAGTTTAACCACGAATAACTATAACATAACGGTAAATCGGAGTTTTTCTATAGGGTATCCCTGTACCGTATGCTCTTTGGGCACATCGACTATAACGGTCAATGGCACCAATGCTACATGGGGCACATTCATAGCCCTTGTAGATGCCCAGAATTGTCCTGCAATGGATGCAGCGAATGCGACATTCGCATTTACCGCTTTTTATGCAGTTGGATCAAATAACTGTTACATGGATTTTGGTTGTAATACCTATTCTACCCGAACATATGGAACAATAAATATCTCCGCAGTTTCCGGCGTTACTGTTACTTTAAATAGTTTTGATACGGCCACAATAAAGACATTATCGATAACCGGAGATGGCGATATATTATTTGGTGATGGATATTCCGGAGCAACCACTACTACGATAAGTACATCCGCGACATTTACAGGTGTTAATAATTATAGTCTTATCTTACGCAGCGCATCTACATTTAACTTAGTAAAATCCAGCGGAACCGTTACCGCAACTAAGTGCAAATTGATTAGAGCTGGTGCATCAGGCGGGGCCACGTTTAACGCATTAACCAGCGCCGGGAATGAAGACGGTTTTTACAATACTGGTTGGGATTTTACTGGTGTCAACAGGGTAAATGAACTCTACGAACAGGCCACAGTTAATGATCTATTCGAGGCCACCTCGCCTACTCATTATAACGACACACTTACCGAGAGCCTGGGCATGGTGGATGGTAGCTCTTTCTATTTTACCTTACTCATGGAAGAAATAATCATGCTTTACGACGAACTCAATCCGGCCTGGGCAACGTCAATAATAGAGGCTTTAACGCTTACCGATTCTCTTTCAACGGTCATGGGCCTGATTATTTCTGATTGGCTTACCTTGATTGACAGCCAGACAAACAACTGGAACGGCCGGGAGATTGTACCGGACACCCTTAATCTTTACGATATTTTGCAGATGGGGAAACGCTTTTCGGACACAATAACAGAATCAATCACGATCACCGATATCGTAACCCGAGCCTTGACCATCGCCGTTCTCGAATACCTTGGATTTACGGAATTGGTAAATGCGATCCGGTCCGGAAGCGAATCTGTAAACGACGCCGTGGAGCTATCCGATTCTCCGGCTCATGTTTTGAGTCTTTTGATTAACGACATTCTATTCGCGGTTGATGTTGCCAGCATTGCGGCGTTGTTCATGGACACGGTTCAGGAATCAATCGGTTTGGCGGATGCGGCAAGCCTGATAAACAGAATTGGCCTGACGGTTACTGACCCAATCACTTTCACGGAAACGCTCACCAGCCACGGTACTCTTTACTCAGCGGTTTATGACACGCTGGCCATGGATGTCACGGTAGAATTCAGCGGGGAAGTTTGGGAATGTTACGTTTTGAATACTCCTAAGTTCATGCCGTCCATGTATTCCGGATTTGATTTCAACTCTTATTGCGTTTTCGAGAACAGAGCTTTCGGCGCCAATGACACGGGGATTTACGAACTCACCGGGACAACCGACGCCGGCAGTCCAATACACACTGGGGCGATTTTAAGCGAAACAGACTTCGGCGCACCCAATCAAAAGAGATTCCGCCATGGTTATTTGGGGATATCCGGAACTAACCCGGTAATGGTCTTTGAAACCGACGACGGATCAAGACAGGTCTACAATATTGACACCCGGGGCAAAGTCGTTGCCTCCCATGAATTAAAAGCGAAAAAATGGAAATTGTCTGTTGCGGATTATGAGTCGCTTGATACCATAAAGTTAATACCAATCGTCCTGACAAAGTAGGTTTGATATGACTGAAACATTACGGGAACAGGCACAATACCGGAAAGCAAAGACGCCGATCATTTCCAAGTATCAGGATGATCACGACAAACTGATGGCGGCAATTGCCGGACGCGGCTTTCTGTCCATACCCGGCTTCGCCTATGACGCCGAAAACAGAATTGAACTTGCCGCGAAGATGGGATTGTCCGACCTCAATTACAAGATCCTTACCGAAACGATTGATAGGGAGCTGAAACAATCCGGCATTGCTTACGACCTGTCTTATAAAGAAGCATTGATAACCTGGGAGATCGACAAGCAGGCCCTAATGACTGCCTGGGATGCGGAATTGCAAGGGATCAAAAAGGGCGAAGCGACTGACGAGGCCACCCTGGACCTGCTGGCCATCGAAGTTTCCAAACGGGTAATTACCCTGATGGAAGCAAAAACGACAATCGAGCTGGCCATGGAGGCGCATAGAAAGACCCTGGCCGAACTGGAAGGGGAAGTATCGCCCTACGAGGTCCAACTGGCCAACGGGAAACTATTGACCGCACAAAAGAGAATGGAACTTTTACCCATTATCGAAGTGATCCTGACCAAAGAGCAGGAACTTCTTGCCATTGAACAATCCAAGGCGGCGGCATACTCTGCCTTCATGGCAGCAGAAAATGAATTGCTGTTAAAGAAGCAGACCTTAACGCCTTTCATAAACGCCCTGGCCGCGGAGTCCGAAGAATACGCAACGCTGATCACGAACAAGCAGATTCCAACGGAATTACAGATCGCCGCTGAAAAAATATCTCAGGCTGAAGCAGCCATAACAAAATCCGGTTATCAATTGGACGAACTCGCCGCAGAGATCAAGACGGAAACGAAACATCTGGAGTTGATGGGCGACAGGAGAACACTGGAAGAAACGCAATTCGGGTTGGAACAAAATCTCGTCGGCCATGAAAAAGACCTGACCATGACCTATCAAAACGACGTTATGAAAGACTTTGCTGAAACCCTGGAAGAAGAAAGGGCAACCGCGACAACCGGTATCGCTGACAGGACCGCAGCCGACACCATAAGGAATGCGACCAGGTTGACAAGCACAAACACGTTAACGGCCGGGGAAAGGAACGCGGACAGCCGCCTTACAGGTTATCAGGTTGATGGAATGCAACAGGAGGCCAAAGTAAAGGCAGCGGCAAAGTTGTCGGCATCGTTAATCCACTTAATTAGTTAATAGGTGAAATATGTCCACTGAAGCATATTCAAGAGCAATGGCGAGGGAAGCAATGACATGGGCGCCTTTCGTTCATTCATTCCCGTTTGACGACGCACAGACGGTAGAACGTGGAATTATCTATGGCCTGTATTCCACTTCATATTTAAACCAGCACAAGTACCTGACAGAGATAGAATCCGTGGACCTGGCAAACCTGCTGGCTGATTATAATTCCAAAATAGCAGCATTGACCACCCAGGAGAGGGTGACCGTAGCCGACATCGTATCAAAACGGTACCTGTCAGGGATTGACCAACTCATCCACGATGAAAAGATGGTCACGAAAAGGACGGGAATAGAAGCTGACGACGATATATGGGATGCGAAAATAGCGGCGCTGGCTTCCGACCGGGCTGCACTGGAAACCCTCGCCGCCAAAGTCATCAGCGAAACAGAGAAGACCGCCGCCCGGATCACGGAGGTTCAAGCCTATATCGAGATGGAGTCACTTCATTTAAGTGAAGTTGATATCGAAATTGCGGACAAGGCAATTCAGTCGGCCAAAGTTGATATTCAAAAACTGGACACAGCCAATGCCGTTTTGAAAATACAGATCGACACGGTACAGGCGGCGCAGGAACTTGTGGATATTGATTTAAGAACAGCCCGGACGAAAATTGATATTGCGGAAACTGACCGGGCCATAAATAAAATAGGGTTACTGGACAGTGAACTGACCATTGAACGGACAAGAACACAGAAAGCCGAAGCCGAGCTGGGCGTCGCCGCTTCACGGGTAACACTGGCCACAGCGAAAACGGGCGAAGTGGACGCGGAAATTGATTATACCCGCACCATCTTAACACAGCAGGCAACGGATAGTTACAACAGTAAAGTAGTTATGATGGACGTTAAACAGACCGGGAGAGAAGATGCATTGACCATGCGCCGGAAAGAAAAAGACCTGGAACTCGACAATAGACTAAAACTGGTCGGGTTGGATGTTACCTTTGCCAATGCTGCTAAAACCCTTCAAACATCACTTGATACAGCACATATATCCGTAATGGATACAAAGGTGGCGGATAGGCACACGGAAATTCTGGCAGCGATAGAAGTGCAGAAAACATTGGCGGCCGCGGATATAGTGACAACCTTAAAACATACCGTTAAGAAGGACGTGTAATGGCAGATAAAGAGCAATTATCCCGAATCTTAGCAAGTATGAAAGGTCTGGCCGGCAGCGGGAATGTTCTTTCCTATCTTGTGAATCAAATTGACGGCCTTGTGGCGACGATGGAGCCGGGAGACTTTGTACGCAGTGATACAGGCACCGCATCGGCTGCCCCCCTTGCGACTGATCTCTGGTATCTGTTTACCCATGCTAATTTTATGGCGAGGTATTTTGACCCGAAAACCGGGACTCCGATTACGCCGTCGACTTCCGGCTCATATTCCAATGCTGATGCTGACCATTACGATTACAGGCCGTACATGGCGGAAAACCTAAGTTTCTTGACAAAACTTCCGGGTTTGAAACCATTAAAGGTTTTGAGGGATTTGGCAAAGCAGTTGAGTATTGACACAGCCCTTGATGTTTATGACATGAAAGTGAAAACCCAATACCAAAACAACGGTATTTACTGGATCAATACACTGGCCTTTGAATTATGGACGAAAGGCATAGGGGCAAGATACGCTTCGGACGGTCCGAAAGATTTTAACCCCAATGATTACGTTGGCTATATTTCCTTCCCTATCGGACAGTTGGGAATAATGGAAGTCATTTCTTTAATGCAGGAAACAAAATTGAGCGGGTATAAATTTACAGCGGTGGATGCGCTTCCTAATTACTACACCAGGGCTGCGGTTGTTTTACAGGACAGGGACAAACCTTCCTTGCAAAGTGAACCGGGGATCTTCCCGGATATGAAAGACGGGAACGGCAATGTGCTGGCCGGGGAGAATTATTGTTATGGCCGGCACCTTGTCGAACGCGGGTATTTAGTTCCCGAGACTCCCGTAGCCGGGCAAAACACAGATGCGCCGGCGGGCGAGACGGTGTGCGCGGCCAGCCGGGACGTAGAATTGTTTTCCAGTGGAATAAAGGATTACGGGGAAGACGTAAAACCGAAATTCTGGATGCGGTACTGGATTCATAAAGATAGTACATTTCCGGTCCCCGGAGAGTTTATCGGGATACTTTGCCGACCGGTTGCTTGTCCTCCCCATGTCTGGTGGTTCCAGGAATCCTCACCGTTTCTTTATGCCGGTAACTGGATGGAAACAGGCAATCTTACTTCCGGCGTAGTTACCAAGGTAATTCTGGAGGAAGATCGAAACGACGACGGAATCGGCAATCAGTATTACGTCAAGATTCAAGGGTGCGAAGTCATCATTGATTCCTCTGATTTCTTCTCTTACGCCTTTGGTGATCGTGTCGCTGTCTTGAAACTGGACAGCACGGCAACACCTGTCACGGTGGATGAGAAAGAAAAGGCCAAGAAATCATTTGCCTGGCTGGATCAGCCGACATTCAAGAATACGGATAAACTAAAAGAACCGGCAACCTATGTAATCATCCCGGCGACGTTTTACAAGAAAATAACGGGAATCATCTGCACAAACTAAAGGAGTACGGCCATGGATTTGAACGCTATGATTGACAGTATAATGGAACAGGTAAAAGGCGGCGATATTTTCCAGCAAGCAGAGGAGAAAAAAAGAAGATCAGACCTGCTTTACGAACAACACAGGGCAACGGAGCAAGCAAACCAATTCGCCACCGCTAAAGACATTCGGGCCCATGATAACGACCTGGTAAAACAGAACCTTACCGAAACCGGATTGCTGGCCAGACAAAACCTGGCAAACGACAGCGCTGCCAATGTCGCTCAGATTGGTGCAAACCAGCATCGAGACGTCGCTGCCAGTGCCCTTGAGGGAGAAAAGTATAAAGCCGATCGACTATATGCTGGTACAACGGGGAAGGCAGGAAGCCATGAGGCAGTCATTACGGCGGCGATTAAAGGTAATCCTTTAATGACATCAGATCAGATTATCGACTTGCGCCAAAAATTAATGGACCAAAATCAGGGCAACAGTGGGGCAACAGTGAGGTCGTTTGATAAACCGGGTCCGGCAATAACTCCGGCTGGACCTGGTGATCCCATAGGGCCAACCGCAACTCTCGCAACCCCGGGTGTCCTGCCAGCAGCACGATCAACATTAACTGGTGGGCAGAGTATGGAGTTCCGATCCGGTCCCCAGCCAATGACACAAGATGAAGAAGAAGATAAATATCTTGGGATGCTTCCCGGCGTACGAAAAAAACAAAGAGCGAACATTTTTGGTTTTTAAGAGAGGAAAAACAATGCCTTTTGATATTCTCGGATACCAGCAAAAATATAAAGATCAATATGGCGACGTTCCCTTGGAAGCCGTGGCAAAGGATGCTTTCACTCGCGGCGGATACGATAAAGAATACCCTGATTACGATACTTGGAAGAAGGCAAAGGGCATTGATTCTGTCGTCCAGGAGGACACCCAAAACAGACGACCCTTCACCGAAAAACTACGCGATGCAGTTGCTCATATTGCACCAGCCGGTTTTGAGGACATTCCTACTGCATTTGTTCATGGGGCGACCTTTGGGTATGCCCCAGCCGCAAAGACTCCCGAAGATGCCGGCATGGTGCATAAAATAGCCACAGGTGCGGCAGGGCTTGCGGGAATGGGCGTCGGATTAATACCGGCAGCGGCTATGTTGCCAGAGGGCGCAACGGTAGCAGGTGCCGCCGCAACGAGTGGAGTCCTTGGAGGCATTTACGGAGCGATCCGCAAACCCGAAGAAGGCGAAGACAGGTTGAGCAACGCATGGAAAGACGCACTCATGTTCGGGACCTTCGGCGCGGGTGGCAAGGTAATATCAAAAGGATTAGGGGCGCTAATGCCGGAATCCGTGGGCAAAGTCCTGGAGAAGATCAATACTAATGCAAAACTGCCCGTGGCGGAAAGAGTGGCCCTTACCCCGGCAGAACAAACGATACAATCCCGATTAGGATATGTCACAAGTGCGGCACTTGGCGGTGGTGCCGGAGCCACGGAACCAGCCGAAGATTGGCAACAAAGAATCCAGAATATCGTTACGGGTGCGGGAACCTTTGCCGGCGCACATGGAATATCGTCGGCCTTCAATGCGATTAAAGGGGCAAAATCAACTCCCGAGGTTGAAGATTTCATAAAGAAAATGCAGGTCGGTTCTTTTGCTAATGACGCAATAGACGAGGGGTTAAGAACGGGTAAGGTCAACGAGAAACCATTTACACACTATAACGCGCTGGAAATGATCAAGACATTAAAAGATAACGGTATTTACGACGATGGCGACATTGACCGTTTCAAGGAAAAATACCCGGCGCTCAGGGACGGTCTGAACGGAGTCATTGCCGGAGACATGAAAGCAAAAGTCAATCAGGTCATTCAACCGCGTTCCGATATAGAATCGGAATTAAAGAAAGATATGGCATCGGGTAAAAAGATTATCCCGGCGAAAAACATGGAAATGGATGTGCCGGAATTTGAGGCGCCAGGAGACGATTTGAACGCACCGGAAGGGAAGGGGGCGGCAGAAAACACAACGGGCAATAAAGAAATTAGTGAACTGCAAACCAGCATTGCAAAACAGGCGCATTACCTTGATAAGAATGCCGGTTATAAAGGCACTGATATTTACAAAACTTGGGAAGATGCCTTTGAAAAAGATAAGGCACGGTTGGCCGAGTTGACAGGGGCGACCGAACCCATAAAACCGGCCGAGGACCTGCAAACCGATGCAACCTTGCCGATTGAGACGGCCAATGTATCAACCCCGTCCCCGATCATTGAACCTGCGCCATCCTCGCAAGCCGCAGCGGGAACGCAGGCAGTTACAGGGATTGCGGACAATACCACAGCTGTTCAACCAGGTGTTGACACAGTTACAGTGCCGCCCGTAAACGCGGCACCAGCCCCCGAAGGAAACTGGCTGGGATTAAAGAAAGACGCCCGGTTGTTGTATCTTTATAATAAAGGCAAGTATACCCAAAAGGAAGCACTGCGACAAGCCGCCTGGGTGAACCACGCGATTGATACCGGGCAATATAACGACCTGCTCCATCCACAGAACAAAGAGGCCAGAAGATTATTTGAGTATAAAACAGGCAAAAGTCTATCCTTGCACAATACCGGTACAAAGGATATGTTTAGCGGCACACCTTTTGAGCGCCAGGATCTTGCCACAAGGTTAGCGGCCCACGCGGCAGAGACAGAAGAAGAAACAAAACTGTCTGACATTCAGACCTATGCCCTGGGCGATATGCACTCGCGCCTCATGACCGGCGAAGCGGGAGGATTTAAAGGATCGGATTCAGCCACGGGAGAAGACATATACCTGAAATCAGGTTATCCCCGATGGTTTTCTGATATGGTGAAGCAGTTTGGTGGTAAGAATTCGCCTACCGGACAAAAAGAAAGCATATCCGCCAAAGGTATAGCGTACATAATTAATAAAGGGATGGCTGGCAAGCAGATGACACGTCGGCAATCCGTTATATGGGATCATATTAAAAGTGTAGCAGACCGGGAAATAACCAGCGGCGATTACAGACAGACAGCCGCAGAACTCGAAAGGATGGCGTATGAAGAACAAATCAGAAACCTCGAAGAAGAGGGAATTGACGCCGGAGCAATTTCAGAAAGTGAAAACGATCTTAAAACAACGGCTATTGAAGAAATTGCAACAGAGAAGGACATCACAGAAGACGAACTAGACTTCATATCCGATGAAGCAGATAAGTTTTTTGAGGAAATAGCATCTACGGCAGAACCAAAACCCGCCGAAACAAAACTGACGCCAGAAGAAGTAAAGGCAAAGCAAACCGACATTCCCGGTGCGTCTGAGCGCGATACCTTTAGTCTTATAAATCCCGAAACAGAAATAAGCAAACCACTTTCCGAGCAGGTCACGCCGAAGAATGAAGACCTGTTTGCGGCGAAGAAAGAACCCGTGTCTGACGCGGCGAAATTATGGAAGGGGAACTTAAACGGATTAGAAATTGATCTTTGGCAAAGCGGAAGTGCTAGGTGGGAAAACAAAGAACTCCGAATAGAATTTGAACTTAATGCACCGGAAATATCGGCCAATCCTGGGCCTTATTGGGAAGCGGGGATTCGGCATAAGGGATGGGCGCAAGAATCAAAGAAATTCAAAACACGGGCAGAAGCACAGAAATGGCTAGAAAATTATGATTTAAGCAAAATCAATAAAGACAGTTGGGGTCCAGGCGAACAATTTATCAATGAAATGTTTGGTAAAGGTTCTTATGAAAAAGTAAAAGAACGAATTACTCCAGACAATGAGGCAGTTGTAAAAGAAGCCATAGCCGACGCCAAGAAAAACGGCCCTTCAAGTGAATTCCGCTCATTGTTTGGTGGGATTGATCCGGAAAAAGCCGGTACTACGAACGAGGCTGTCTCCGCATTGGCTAAAAAGCTGGGACTAAAATGGGAATCTACAACAAAAGCACCTGCCATATCACACGACAAAGGGATATACGCCATTGATGCCGACAAATTGAACCCGATTGAGAATAATTTAGCTGATCGCCCAGGTGGTGAAACAGTCACACGACCGCCGGAAACGGCGGCCGCAGCCCCCGCCACTCTTGATAAACACCAATACCGGATGGGAACGAAAAGCGCGACTGAATTAATTGCAGACAAGGGCATTGAAAAGGCTACTGAATATTACAAATCAAAGAAAGAATTTATTGATAATTCATCTTCCGACAAGGTTAAATCTTATTGGAAGGCATACGCCGATGTAATTAATAAAACCACCGAAGCCAAAGACTCGACAAATCATGTAACGGGTTTTATTGCCGACCTAAATCCATTGCAAAAAGGCAAAGTCCTTAGCGCATTATCTGCGAAAAGAAATCATGCTGATTATGGCAAAGTTACCAGCCGAGAAATGATTGAAAAGATGTCCGCCGAAGGACGGGTCCCGGTTGTCAAAGAATCCATTGACGAGAAAACCGTGTCTGATGCGAAACAGGAACGCTCACGGATATTTGACAATGGTAATCAGAACATAAAGGCCGCAAGGTTAAAAGAATTAGAGGAGATAATTGCTAACCCACCAAAGAAAATAAGTTATCGTATGACTGCCGAAGATGGTTCGTTTTACGACATGAACAAAACCGAATACAATTATGCCAAGTACCTTGAATCAACTAAGGAGAGGCCGACTGCACCGGAAACCAAAAAAGAACCGTGGGAAATGACGCGGGACGAATATTCGTCAAAAACTTACGAGGGGAAACCAACCGGACCCGAATGGACAGAACATCGTAAACAGACGCATAAACGAGAAGTAAATATGGCGTTACAGTCTGGTAAAACTGTACCGCCTGAAGCATTAAAAGATTATCCTGAGTTACTGGAAAACGAATCTGTCAATACGGGAGAAAAGGCATCAACTACCGCAGATTCCGGCGAAGAACTTACCTACAACAAGCGTAATCGCATTAAGAACGGCATCAAATGGGAAGACATTGCCGATAAGAATACTGCGTTAAAGATCAAAGAAGCGACAAAGCAAAACGTCTATCCGAAACCTGATTATCAGAAGATGATTGATGACGGCACGGACCCGTTGATCGCCCACATTGCCAAACAGGTTTATGATTCCATCCCCGTAAAACCAATGACGAGAAACACCGCTACCGATGATGATATGAAACTTTATATCAGTGCCGTAAATCGAGTTATGGACGGCGTTAAATCTTGGACAAACAATAAAGAGGCTATTGCGGCATGGGCAGGGAAACAAGCAAAAATCGCTGGCGCAAACCTTGGGCGTCCTACTTCTATTACGGACATGGCAGAGAGTAATAAAACATTGCTGGACATGGTTTACCCGGAAGGATGGAAAAACTATAGAGCGGAGGTTATGCTCCTGGGCGGAAATAAACTTTTAAGTGCGTTACAGCCCGGTTACCAACAGGGTAAAAAGGCGATGGCAGAAGTCAAGGCGGGTTGGCCGGTAAAACAAGAATCCTGGCAGCGGCAGGGATATTCTATAAATGGGAAAGAAGCCGCCGAAATTACCAATGGATATCAGCACGAGAAAGACGGAACCAAGACGGATTTGTTTTTTGTCCGGATAAAAGACAGTTACAGTTCTCATGGCAAAGGGTACCTGACTAAAGATGAAGCGCAACAGACTATTGACAAGATGAAACCGGTATTACTGCTGGATAAATATAAGAGAATCGTCGGCCAATACGATACGAAGGAAGAAGCGGCAGAAGCAGCCAGGGAAAAAGTCAAAAGAGAAAATAAACCCACTATTAACGAAAAAGGCATTTCCGTAGAAGCGGCAGACAGAACCGGACCGGCAAGACGACTCGAGGGAGAAGATATTTCCAGCGACAAATTAAGAGAAACATTTGGATTTAAAGGTGTCAATTTTGGCAATTGGATGAAGGGCGACACCAATGAGGCAGAACGTCAATTACACTTGAACCATGCCTATGATTCCTTTATGGACCTAGCGGAAATCCTCAATGTCACACCGGAAGCCATGTCGTTAAATGGGATGCTGGGCATTGCCGTGGGAGCACAGGGAACGGGTAAATTTGCCGCACACTTTGTCCCCGGAGTGAATGAGATAAATCTCACACGGACATCCGGCGCGGGAAGTTTGGCGCATGAGTTCGGCCATGCAGTAGATCACTACTTTGCGAGACAGGCCGGGCTCGAAGGTAGGGGCGAACCCTATCTAACGGAACACGTTGGACATGGCATTGGTGAAGATGGATACACGAAACGCAACGGGCAAAAAGTTAAAGCGTTTGAGGAAGGTATCCGTCCGGAGATAACGGCACTGTTCAATTCCATTGTTAAGTCGATGAACAAAAAGACTATTGATGTATCACCCGAGGAAGTGGCAAAAGAGATAGCGGATCGCAAACAGAAAGCCCAAAATAATATTGACGGCTGGCTGAAAAATATCCGCAGAGATTTCACCGGGCATGAAACTGAATTTGATAAACTTGCTGACCGTATCAAAAACCTTGACCTTGGAGACGGCAAAATCAGCGCCGGGCCAGTTCATTCTTTTTCGCCCGTAGTTGCTGAAATCCGCGATCTTTACAAGAAAATTAAAGGGCGCATCTATCCGCTTGATTCCATCAAGGGCCTACAGGCCAATGTTGACCATTACGCCTACCTTAATTCCGAAAATTACGGGGAGAAGCATATTCCTACATCGCGGGAAGTAACCACCGATTACGCAAAGGAAGCCGGGAAATTAGATAAGGATAAATCTGGTAAACCGTATTGGAACACGAACGTGGAAAAGTTTGCCCGTGCTTTTGATGCGTATGTCAGTGACACACTGGAAGCAAAAGCGGCCAAAAACACTTATCTTTCCCACGGAAGAAATGATGAAACCGTGCCCAAGGGAACGGAAAGAGAAACAATCGACAAGGCTTTCGGGAACCTGATCGAAGAAATTAAGACCAAAGAAACCGACAAGGGAACGGCGCTCTATTCTGTAGAGAAGGCTACATCCGATCCCCTGCCAACTCTCGATGACGTCAAATCTGTTTTCAAAGGGCAGGAAGTCACCCAATTAGAAGATGGCAGTATTGCCATCAAAACCCAGGGCGGGTATGATCTAATCGTCAAGTCTGTTGATCGGATAGACCCGGATCACGCCGTCTTGCAAATCGGGCATGGTAGGGAATTTTTGAAAGACGGTGAAATGATCGCCGGGAAGTATCAGGACGGGGCAATCGAACTGGTCAAAGGCGTAGGGGATAAGTGGACTCTGCACCATGAATCGGTTCACTTTATGGAAGACATGGGCATCCTGAACGAAAACGAAGTGGGCCTATTGCAGCGCCATATCCGAAACCTTGTTAATGATGGTAAATTTGAAACAAAGAACGAGAAGGACATCGGCGGCGCCGAAGATCGGGCGAACTTCCTGGCCGATGCGCTGACCAAGGAACCGAAAGGACTGCTGGGCAGAATCACATCCAAGATACAGGACTTCGTGGACAAGATCGTTAATGCCTTTGGGATCAGGACGGTAAAGGGAATAACCAGGGATATATCTTCGGGAAAAATCAACAATCAGGTTGACAACCGGGGAACGGGTGTTTACAATAATATGAAGGGGGAAACAGTTTATGGCTCACAAGTATCAGATACCACGGGAGGAGCCTTACGGACTGATACCGGAACCAATGCCGGAATACCGTACCAACCAACCGTTGTCGGCCGGGAAAAAGTCGGTAGCGTCAGCGCGGCAACCCGCAAAATCACCTCGGCGCAAGAAGCCGCTGAAGTAGCATCACAATACCTTAGTAAATATCCAGACGAACATTTATTATCTCTCGTTCTTGGAAAGAACGGAAAACTCATGCATATTTATCGGCATACCGTTGGTCTTCGCGGTCAATCGCAAGCGTCTCCTTCTGCGATTATCGGCGAGGCGCTTAACACACCCGGTGCTACTACCATTATCGTGGCGCATAATCACCCATCACAATATACGAAATTTTCAGACGAAGACAATGTTTTCTACCGGGATTTAAAAAATATGGCGGAAGGCTCCGGGCTGGACGTACAGGATTCTATTATTGTCACGGCAACAAAATATTCATCTTACGAAGAAGGAGAAAACACTAA
Organism: uncultured delta proteobacterium; assembly: GCA_903907985.1. Classification (GTDB taxonomy): domain Bacteria; phylum Desulfobacterota; class Syntrophia; order Syntrophales; family Smithellaceae; genus MVRV01. Next base: position 104,144 of record CAIVQG010000057.1, on the reverse strand, counting down.
GGTCATCGGCACTGGTGAGGGAAAAATTAAAATCCCCCTTATTGGACGGGTATTTGAAAGTATCCACAACGGCGAAAAGATAAGTGGACCAGATCAAGCATTGGAATCGGCACAAAGGCACATTCCCGGAGGCGGAACCCTACTTCTCGATGGGAATAATGCCATCGCGGGGAAGATCGATCTTTCAGATTATCGTAAAATAAGGGGTGAATCTCAAAAAGAGTTGCTCCAAGAATTAGAAAAGCGCAATGCGCGGAGAATGATCGTATATTCTCCTGCGAGGGAAATCGAACCTTCCGAGGCGCATAATATAAAAATGTTCATCAACGCAACGAGCGGTGAAATTAATCTTTTAGACATTATTGATTCCCGTGGTTCAATGGAAAACCGGGGAATGATGCCTGTGGAAAGAGGGACTTCATTTTATTCCGTTAGCAAAACGATTGACGAATACAAAGACAAACTGGATAAGACTACTGACAAAGTAGCAACGATTAAAAACGCCAAGGAAGGGCTTGAATTGGCCTATGACGGTTTGAAACGTGCTTTTTATCCCGCCGCCCGGACGGAAAACGCAAACAAGGCAGCCGAGACAATCATTTCTCAAATGGGCAAGAACTTCCACCAAGAGGCACTTCTAAAAGGGAAACTGAACGAAGTTTCCAAACATTACAGTGAATCAACTTCCGTCGCGGCTAAAGCCCTGGACATGATGCAAACATCTACCGGTGTTTTGGCCGATGCCACTTTCAATAAAATGCCCAAAGAAAAACAGTATGATTTCATCGCCCGGATACAGAACGGCAAAAGACAAGAGACGCCGGAGTTGCAAGGAATAGCGGACACAGTAAGTAAAATGTTTGACGATCTTTATAAAGACGCCGAATCCGTAACGCCTGGGGCCGTGGGATATCGTAAGGGTTACTTCCCCGGAATGTGGGAAGACGAAGGGGCGGCAGAGAGGTTTTTCAACGACCGGGCGAAGAACATGGAAGGGTCAAAAGCCTTCACTAAAAACAAGGTATATGATGATATTCAGGAAGGTATTGCCGCAGGCTTGAAGCCAAAAGGAACACCTCTTGATATGGCTTTCGCCAAAATGCACGAGGTTCAGAAGTATGTGACAACCCATAGAGTAATGCAGGAAATGGAAGCCGACAAAACGGCGGTATTGATCAAGGCAAGTGAACCCGCCCCGTCAGGCTATACTCTTATTCCCGAACCATACGGGATCGTCACAAAACGAGCAAAGGTTAATCTCGCCGGCCAACAGACAAACCTTTCAAATGAATTACAGGGCAAGCCTGAAATGGAAACCTTCAGATATGCCGTCAAAGATGATGTGGCCCAGGTGATCAATAATTACCTTTCCCGGTCACTCTACGAAAACAAATATGTCGGGTCTGCTTATGCCGGATATATGAATGCGGCAAATACCTTAAATCAGTTCCAGCTAGGCGTAGGCAGTGCCTTCCATGCTGGCTTTACTTCGATGGAGGCCGTCATATCTAAGTTCGCCCTGGGCGTAAAGGCGATGGCCAGAGGCGATGTAGCAGATGCCGTTAAACTAATGGCTGAATCACCGTTACAGGTTTACAAAAACCCGATGCTGGGCGATAAACTCATCCGTGCATATCAGGGCGAGTCTGTATCCGGTAAAGAAATACCGCAGATTGTTAAATGGCTGGAAATGGCCGGCGCCAGAGCGCACATGGATAACAGATTTAGGACAACTACGACAGATAAAATGATCAAGAACTGGTCAGAAGGCAGCAAAGTGGCGGCGATCGCCCGGAGTCCTTTTGCCCTCGTTGAGCAAATGGCCCGACCGATTCTTGAATGGCTTGTCCCGCGTCAGAAATTCGGTGTTTTTGCAGAACTGGCAACAGAGTGGAATAAGCAGAATCCGGGTGCGACCCATGAAGATACTCGGACAGCAATGCAGTATATTTGGAACCGGGTTGATTCCAGACTTGGGCAGGTTGTTTATGAACGATTGTTCACAAATAACGTCGCCAAAAATGTAGTTCAGGCACTACTCCGGGCTCCGGGGTGGACAGGTGGAACTATAGTGGAAGTCGGCGGCGGAGTCAATGATTTCGCCAATGTCTTCCGCGATATGGCGCACGGCAAGAAACCTGTAATGACCGACAAAATGGCTTACACAATATCGCTCTTAACGATAACAGGTTTGATTAACGGCGTGATGACCAAACTGCTAACTGGAGAAGATCCGAAGGACGGCAAAGACCTGCTGGCCTTCCGGACCGGTAAAATAGACGAACACGGGAATCCCGAACGAATGATGCTCCCGACCTATGCGAAGGATATTTATGCCTATATCAATAAACCGGGCACAACGCTACTTAACAAAACACATCCGATGATTTCTTTAATGGCGGATATCGCAAAGAATAAAGATTACTATGGTACCCAAATTAGAGACAAGGAATCAAACCCGGCGGTACAGACCGCACAGGCCGGGGTTTATGCTGCAAAGGCATTTGTCCCCTTCTGGATGCGCGGGGCACAAAAGGCCAGTGATAGAGGCGACAGTGCCGCCAGTATGTTATCGCCCCTGATCGGCATTATGCCGGCCACGGCAGAATTTACCAAAACCAAGGCGCAGAAACTTATGTCTGAAATTTTGCAGGATCGGCCTAAAGGGTCTATGACAAAAGAAAAAGCTGATACTAATCAATTAAAACAAAAGTTGGAAACACGGTTACGCAACCATGACAATACGGCCAATACCGATGTCCAGGAATATTTTAAAGCTGGCAAGTTATCAAGAAACGACGTAATATCTATCCAGAAGGCGGTGAGGATCCCATACATGGTTCACGCCTTTCAGTCGTTATCTTTCCCGGAGGCAATGCGGGTCTATTCGGTCGCCACGCCTGACGAGAAGAAAACACTGGCTCCGTTACTGAGACAAAAGATGCATTTGATAAGCAATATGCCGCCAGAGAACAGGCAAGATGCGCTGTTGAAATACAGGGAAGTGATGGGAGGGTGAAATGTTTGAAATAATTGAAGCCCTAGGTACCATCATCTTGATTTTGGCGTTCCTAAAGATATTCATCATCAAGGAAAAGAAATAAATTGCTGTGGGACGAAGAGAATTACCTTCTACAAGACAGCTTAGAGTCTGTGTTCTTTTTTCTGTGCTTAGTTTGTTCATCTTCATCACCTCAAGTTCATTCTTGAGGACTAATATACATGATCCGCTCAAGCATATTAAGTATTATTGTTCAAGTTGAACAAAGTATTTTTAATATTTCCTAAAATACCACTTGGTATTAGTCGAGTATAGTTGTATTATGCAACCATAAATTGTGATATAAAAAAGAAGTGATGCACTTGTTAGGTACACCACTTCTTACTTCCGTGTTAAAGGGTTTAGAATATGCGTAAGATTAAACGCTCATCTGTTTGTATCGCATCCCTTTGTACTGATCATTCATCGATGGTTGAATGTGCGCGATCAAACGTTTTTCCAATGTATCCCGGTTGGCCGCCAGCGGAACTACCGCCGCATGAATATGGGTTGCACCACATCGGACAGCCTCGTCAAGCCGCTCATGAGACGGAAGACGAACGCTAAAATCGTCTGTTTGCCCAATGTATAATGCTTGCCAATGTTGGCCATTATAATAAGCGAAAATATACAACCCTGCGGACGAGTTCCATGTGGTTGTTTTGGGATCGTAAATGTTAAACTCAATAGTTTGGCCGCTTCCGAGCGGCCATATGCATTTGTTCATAAATTATTTATCTCCTTCAATGTTAAATCAGTATGTCAAGTAATATTTTTACATTTTAGAAAATAACTTGACAAACTGACACACTACCCGTTAGTATAAAAAACATAGAGGGGCACCCAAGCCGGGAGTCGAACCCGGGTACTAACGCTTAGCGGGCACATACTCATCCATTGAGTTACGGGGGCACATAATCCTCTCTACTAAGAGCAACGTATGGGAATAAAAGGAAGTGATACCGGCCAAGGTTAATCCACTTCCTTTTATTTTTGCATTTCTGTCACAGCGCCCGCCCACTGTAGCGCTCTAATTTTTGGCGATCTCATAATTACTCTCCTTTCTAGAGAATTTCATAGCAAAACACTGATTTATTATCACTCTTCGGAATCTTCATCATGTGCTAACAGTTTTTGTTTCTTTCTTTCGATTTTCTTAATACTATCATGTGTAGGTAGCTTTTCTGGCATTGTTCCGCCTATCTCCTTTATCGTTTCTCTTACCTTAGCCCCCACTTCATAATGTGTTTGATTTGCAGTCGACTTATCCCTTATTTTTTGTCTTTTTAATTTATCCTCAGTTTGTGTCGCCCGGAATAAATTTGCAGCAAGTTCGGTAGAACCCATGTGATCAAGAATCTTTTGACTTTTTTTAAGCCCTTTATAGCGATGTATATCCTTGCTAGATAATCCTCCATAAAGACCCTTATATCCATGATCCTGAAAAATAGCATAATCAATAGGTTCTATTACGCCCGCCTCTTTTGCTGCGCCAGCAAGTTGCTTATTGTGTTCACATAATTCTTCCCTTAGAAATAAGCGTCTTTCTTCTTCCAGTGCAAGCGTCGCGACTTCCTGCTTACGAGTTTGTATTGCAAAATATGTTTGACCTAAGGCAACAATTTCTTTTGAGGGGTCAGCATTTTGAATTATAAGGTAGCAGGCATAACGGGACAACAAAATAGATGTTAACTTTCTAGTTGCACCTGAACCAATATTGACCATTTCGGTGACTTCAACGAAATGGTCATCAACACTTGCCCTTGCTTCTGAACATGCAGTAATTGCAGCATCAACAACATTGGAGAAATTCCTGTAATCTTTATAATCAAGTATATTAGCTAAATCTCTAGCCGACCAAAATTCTGCACCCTCATTATCAAGTTGCTTTATTTTTTCAAATGGTGAATCAATTGCCCCCGTCAATATTGGAGTTTTTTTCCTTATAGTATCTGACATAACTACTGCCTCCTTTTATTTTTCATCTTCCTTTAATGCCACGGTAAGATTGATAGGGGACTCAGTATTTGACTTTTCATATTCATCCGCTTTTAAATAGACAGCGTTTCTCTGGCCATATTCGCCTTCCACACAAAAAATTCCTTTTCTTTTTATCAGCTTAGCAAATATATTAGCAAATGTTCCTGGTGCAATAGGCCCATGGCCATCGTTAGCGGCATTTCTATAGAGTTCTGAGCGTAAAAATCGTCCCCGCATGTTATTAAGAACGACACGTACTCTATAGCTAGGTACTATTGCGTCCACTCCCTTGTCTGTTTGCACACCATAATTGGTTCTTGTATTTTGCTGATTAGGACTAGCCACTTTAGGGGTAATACCGTCACTAACCTGTCCTTTTTTACCTATCAGCTTATACAGTGAGTTTATTGAATCTTCAATCTGCTGTTTTGATTCATTAATTTGTTTTAATTCTATTTTGAGATCGGCTATAATTGACAGAATATTTGCCTTATTCATATTTCACCTCCTGAGTTATAGCTATATCACATTGTGTCAACCAAAGTCAAGCATTACGTTTGATGGGGCAACGAATAAGCTAATAAACCTGTGGGGGGGGGAATTTAAATATTAAAAGGAAGTGTTCTATAGATTGTGGTAATTAAACAGTTGACCGCTAGATATTGTATTGATTTATATTGATGGTATGCTCTATATATCTTTTTTATTCCATCGTGCGTTTGCTGCTTTTTCTGTTTCTTTCGGTTCTTCGGTCGAAAGCTGCACGATCTCGAACCCTCTCTTATTTGCATCTTTCGGTAATGGTTTGCTTGATCGGCCTCATGTATCCAATATATTAAAAGACAGCATAATTGCCAAGTTGTGATTAATTCAAAATGAGTCACTACCTTTTTCGGATAATTCAGGGTTAGCATTTCCAATCCTTTGCAAAATTAATATTCCTTAAAAAACAATATACAGTAGAATAAAACACAAGAGGCAAAATCGATTCATGTTTTTACTCCTTTAAGGAATTTTTTAAACTTACCAAATAACCCAAATTAGGACACTACCCAGTAAGCGGCTCACTGTAAAACTTTTTAAATATTTTGTTGAAATAGTTGACTCAGGCAGTAGTATTAAATCTGATTTAGGTACTTATTAAGCCTTCGCACATAAAAGGGACTGAAAGCCTAAGTTGTCGGGGATACCCGGTGATTTAGGCTTTTTCATTTTAAATAGCAAAGGAGAAAAAACATGAATCGATTATCTCAGGTATCAGATGGTAACGGGTTTTTGGCAGATGGATTGAATTTTTCCGCTTATATGGATGCCAGGGTTTTAGCGGCGACTACGGCAAAGGTCCATACTATCCCGGCCGGCGCGAGAAGCGTCCGATTTACCGGCACTATCCCATTTTGGATAAACTTTGGTGGAGCTGCGGTTATCCCTGCGGCAGATGTAACCGATGGAACGGCAAGTATCCTTATATTAACAGACCGATTATATGCGATCCCGGCCACGGCCACAACCATTGGCATTATAGCCTCTGCAATATGCACGGTGACAATGGAGTTTTACAAATAAAATAAACGCGGAGGCACTGGCCATGAAAAAAGCAACCAGAGTATTTATCGTAATGGTGGGTATAATCTTCGGCTTACCACTGATTAGTCTAATCGATTACGCCTATGCCGCTGTATTTAAGGCGGAGCCATCATGGTTCGAGCACGTTGACCTCATGCAAGCATTGATCGGAGGTTTGTTCTTCATCGTTGCATGGTTTATTTGCCGGACATTAAGGACCATCGACGCCAACCAGACAGAAATCTTTAAAAAACTTACCAACCATGAAAACAGACTGTCCCATCTTGAAGGCGCCCACGAAACGCGAACAGGTATGAAACTTAGTTGTGCGGGGGAACCATGACGATAACAGAATTACTCACCAGCCATGAAGGCCGAAAGAGAAAACCTTACAAAGACACGGCGACGCCTCCGAAGCGGACCATCGGCGTCGGCTGGAACTTTACAGATCGGCCCTTACCGGCACCGATTAAAGCCTACCTGGACGAGCACGGCGAGATCACCGAGGAAATGATCGATACCCTTCTGGAAATATCCATCAAGGAAGCAACACAGGATTGCAAGGATCTATTTCCGGACTTCGATTCTTTTACCGAAAACCGCCAGATGGCTCTTATCGACCTTATCTTCAACATGGGCCGGTTCAAGATTAGTCACAAATTTCCTACCTTCTGTCACAATATAAATATTAAGGATTGGCAGGGAGCCGCGAACGAGTTGAAATACGCCGACGGGAAGACGAAAACAAAGTTATCTGATTATTGGATACAGTTACACGGAGATCCGGACGGGACCGACGACGGCAAAGTGGAACGCCCGGAAGCAATATACGGAATGTTAGTGGGGGGATGAAATGTCAGAGGAAACCACATTACAGAAAATAGCAGGGGCCATCGGAACTTATGCGCCCGGGATTGCTGCCTTACTGGTATCATCAGGAGTAGGGGCACCAGCCGCCGCAGCAGTTGCAGCCATCGGGGCTTTGGCAAAACAATTCGGTTTGCCTGATAATGCTTCCCATGATGATGTTCTTGCCGCCATACAGACAGCAGACCCCGAAACTAAATTGAAAATAATTGCCGCCGAAAACGCCTTCCAATTAACGCGACGGGATCAGGATATTAAGGAACTGCAGGCACAACTCGCAGACGTTCAAAGCGCAAGACAAAGACAAGTAGAACACGAAAAAGCTACCGGCAAGTCTGATTTAAACCTTTACGTTTTGGCCTGGGTGATTATGGGCGGCTTTATCGGTTCGATAATAGGCCTGATTATTATGGCCGCAGTTTTCCCGGAAGTTGATCTCAATAACCCATTACTCAATATTCTGTTTGGGTCACTTTCGACAGATGCCGGCATGGTGGTCGGGTACTTCTTTGGATCAAGTCGATCAAGTGAAGTGAAAACTGGTTTGCTGGCAAAAGCGCAGCCGATTACTAAATAAATGTACCGCATTTGTACCGCATGAGGCGGTAAAAAGGAGCTATTTTGAGGAAATTTGAGGAAGTTTGAAAAAGGTGGTTTCCGGTGTAAAGTACCGGAAACCCTTGATATTCGTGGTGGGCCGTGGGGGATTTGAACCCCCGGCCAACGGATTAAAAGTCCGCTGCTCTACCGCTGAGCTAACAGCCCACAGATGGGATTATTTTTGAAGGTGTCTCCTTAACAGCTAGTTTCTGCTGTGTCAAGAAGAAACCAATAAAAATTTGTCAGATTAACTTTTGCCGGATTTGCCAAAATGTTGATGATCCATTCCGCATAATCCCTCTTCGTTCTGGTGCCTTTTCTTGCCGGTAACTTTGAAATAAAAATTAATCCCGGAAAGGATCGTGCAGGATAATTGTTTCCTCGCGGCCCGGGCCCACGGACACAAGATTTATGCGTGCTCCGGATAATTCTTCCAGCCGCTGCACATATTTACGGGCATTAGCGGGAAGATCGGCAATGTTGCGTGCCTGGAGAATATCTTCCTTCCAGCCGGCTAATTCTTCATATACCGGTTGGTATTGAGTAAGCAGGTCGATATTGGCGGGGACGGCATGCGTTAATTCTCCGCTATCAGATTTATACCCGACACAGATTTTAATTATGTCCAAGCCCGTCAAGACGTCCATTTTGGTAATGGCCAGAGCGGTGATGCCGGAAGTACGTACAGCCTGCCGTATCAGGACCATGTCCAGCCAGCCGCAGCGGCGCGGCCTGCCCGTTGTAGCGCCAAATTCCTGGCCGACTCTCTGTATCTGCTGGCCAATTTCGTCAGTTAATTCCGTAGGAAAAGGTCCTTCGCCGACTCTTGTCGTATAAGCTTTGCAAATTCCAACTACATTATTGATGGCATTGGGGCCGATTCCCGAACCGCACGCAGCGTTGCCGGCGACAGTATTGGAAGAAGTAACATAAGGATATGTCCCATGGTCAATGTCAAGGTGGGCACCTTGGGCGCCCTCAAAAAGAATTTTCTTTCCACTTTTCATTGCATTATCAATGATCATCGAGGTGTCCGCTACATACGGTTTGATCTTTTGGGCATAATCCAGATATTCAGCCGCAATTTCGTCTGCTGTAAGGGGCGTCCTGGAGTAAAGACCGGTCAGTAAAAAATTCTTTTCGGTCAGGCTGCGTCTTAACTTTTCAAGCAGCCGGGTTTCGTCATAAAGGTCACAGACGCGAATACCGGTGCGGGCAACTTTATCTTCGTATGCCGGCCCGATACCTCTGCCCGTAGTGCCGATTTTCTTTCCGGTGCTACTTGCTTCGCGTGCCACGTCCAGGAGCTTGTGGTAAGGCATTATCAAATGTGCCTTCTCACTGATGTACAGTTTCGTGTTGGGTGGGAAAAGGCCGCCTTTTTGCAACTCTTCAATTTCCTGAATAAATACAACCGGGTCAACAACAACTCCGTTGCCGATGATGCAGATTTTATTATCATGCAAAATCCCCGACGGAATCAAATGTAAAACTGTCTTGCGGCCTTTGACTACCAGTGTGTGGCCCGCATTATTGCCACCCTGGAAACGGGCAATGACGTCGGCGCCTTCCGTATAGAGGTCAACAATTTTTCCTTTGCCCTCATCGCCCCATTGTGTGCCTACTACTGCAACATTCGGCATAATTATCATCCTTACATTTTTATCGGTTTAACGGAAATTACGTGTGGCAATTTCCTTAATTTATCAAGGACATCTTCCGGGGCAGCCGAATCCGTATTCAGTATAACCAGCGCCAGCTTCGCTTCCGGATCGCGGCTTAAGTGCAACCGGGCAATATTAACTTTATTGTTGCCGAGGGTTGTTCCCAAGTTGCCGATAACGCCCGGCTGATCATAATTGGATACCGCCAGCATATGACCTTCCGGAACGATTTCCACGGAAAATTCGTTGATGCGGACAATCCGCGGGTCGTGTTTGCCGAACAGGGCGCCGGCGGTAATACTTGTCTCTTTAGATGTTTTTACCGTCAGCGTGATCATGTTAGTGTAATCCTTCATCTCAGAGCTTTTGGATTCCACAACCTTAATGCCTCTTTCTTTGGCAATAACCGGGGCATTAATATAATTGACAGTTTCCAGCAAAATCGGCTCTAAAATGCCTTTGAGCAAAGAAATAGTTATCGGAGCGACATTGTGGTTGAGAATTTCACCGCTATATTCAATGTTTATCTGCTGAATGGCGCCGGTTACCAGCTGCGACTGGAAAGTACCGAGCTTTTCCCCCAGATCCAGATAGGGACGGAGTACAGTCATTAATTCTGCACTGACCGAGGGGAAGTTAACGGCGCCTTTAATTTCGCCGGTAGCAAAATACGCGGCAATCTGGTGAGCAATAGCGATGGCCACATTAGTTTGTGCTTCGTCGGTGGAGGCACCCAAATGCGGGGTGCAGATAACATTATCGAGGGCAATCAATTCCATGTTTTTTGTCGGTTCTTCTTCGAAAACATCGATAGCTGCACCGGCAACCTTACCGGAAACAAGAGCGTCGTACAGAGCTTTTTCATTGACAATGCCGCCGCGGGCGCAGTGAATAAGAAAGACGCCTTTTTTCATTTTAGCAAAGGCCGGGGCATCAAGCAGATTCTTTGTCTCCTTGGAAAGTGGTGAATGTACGGTAATAAAATCAGCTTTCTCATAAATTTCATCGAGTGGTAGCAGAGTGATCCCCATTTGCTCGGCCACATCCGGGGAAATAAATGGGTCATGGGCAATCACCGTCATTTTGAGTCCCTGCGCGCGGTCTGCGACAATTGCGCCGACGCGTCCCAGCCCGATAATCCCCAATGTTTTATTGCAGTATTCGTTGCCCATAAATTTGCTTTTTTCCCACTTGCCGGCTTTCATGGAAGCAGTGGCCTGCGGAATGCGCCGGGCCAGCGAAAGCATCATGGCTATGGCATGTTCGGCGGTTGTCACCGTATTGCCGCCGGGGGTATTCATGACGACGATACCTCGTTTACTGGCAGCGGGGATGTCGATATTGTCGACACCGGCACCGGCGCGTCCGATAGCGGCAAGTTTGGTTGCCGCTTCAATTATCTCGGCAGTTGCCTTTGTTGATGAGCGGACGATCAAAGCATCATAATCTTTGATAATAGCTTTTAATTCTTCCGGTTTCAGGTTCGTTTTGACCTCTACCTTGATGCCCGGGGCGTTGTTCAGTATTTCTACGACTTCTGCAGCCATAGAATCGCTGACTAAAACTCGTTTCATAACAATTCTCCTAATTACAGATTCTTAATCTTTTCGTTATAGACCTTTTCCAGTTCCGTAAGCGCTGTTTTAATATCGTTTTCTTCAATGGTCGGGCCGCACCAGAAGCGGTATCCCGCGGGTGCATCCTTGTAGGCATTGATGTCGTGGGCGATATTCTTCTTGCTTAATTCTGAGGCAATGCTTTTGAGAAATTTCCCTTTATCTTCGCTCGGTAGCTTATCCACTTTGGCGCTGGTCACTATCAAACAAACTGAAGTGTTCGAGCGGGTTTGGGCATCATGAGCAAGAAAATCAACCCAATCGGTTTTGGCAACCCAGTCTTCGACGGCGCGCAAATTAGCCATGCTTCTTTTTATCAGACCGGAAAGCCCGATTTCTCCCGCCCACTTTAAGGCGTCCAGATAATCTTCCACGCAAACCATGGAAACAGTATTGATAACATCGCCGTCGAAGATAGCGCGGTTAATTTTCCCGCTTTTCTTGAGGCGGAAAATTTTGGGCATCGGCCAGGGTGGATCATAAGATTCCAGACGGGCGACCGCTCGGGGACTCAATACCAGCATTCCGTGGGCGGCTTCACCGCCTAAGCATTTTTGCCAGGAAAAGGTAGTTACATCCAGCTTCGACCAGTCCATTTCCATCGCAAAAGTAGCGCTGGTGGCATCACATAAAGATAACCCTTCGCGATTGTCGGGAATCCAATTCCAGTCAGGAACTTTTACGCCGCTAGTCGTGCCGTTGGCCACAAAGACGACGTCATTAGTCCAGTCAACAAATTTCAGGTCAGGCAGTTTTCCATAATCGGCTTTTAAAACTTTTGGGTTGAGCTTGAGTTGTTTCGTAATATCCGTAGCCCAGCCGTCGGAAAAACTCTCCCATACTAATACTGTAACCGGTTTGGGCCCTAAGAGGCTCCACATGGCGGCTTCAAAAGCGCCGGTATCAGAAGCGGGCATAATGCCAACGAGATAATCGGCGGGTATGTTTAGGATTTTTTTTGTGTCATTAATTGCTTTAATTATTCTTTCTTTGCCCAGCGCGGAGCGGTGCGAACGGCCTACCGGTGTGTCTTTGAGGGCATCCAGGTTCCAGCCTGGTCTTTTACTGCAAGGGCCTGAACTAAAATTAGGGTTTTGCATTTTACACTTCCTTAATGAAATTTGAAAAAACAAGCCGCTTTTTATACCAGCAATGATAATTATACTCAAGAAATATAAGCCTGATATACCGGTGATTGATCGATTTGACTCCTAATATAGTCTAAATGTGCGTAATAAAAAAATATTTTGTTGATATGTGGCGCCGTTTGTCGTTGACACATAAGGGGTTTTTACCTATAATTGGACAGCAAAAAGTCGAATCTGGAATAGTCATTTTACCGAGGGAGTTAAATTTATGCCTGATTTTAATCCATCTGATCCCAATTTTGCCAGGCGTGTCCGATCAAGTTTCGCCAAACAGCAATTAATGAAGACTCTGGACGCCAAACTGATCAAAATTGCCGCCGGGGAAGTTCACGTTGAGCTTCCTTATGATCTTGCCTGGACACAACAGAATAAACACCTTCATGCCGGAATCATAACCGCCATTGTAGATAATGCCTGCGGGTATGCCGCATATACTTTAATGCCGGCCACCTCCGCCGTGCTTGCCGTGGAGTTCAAGATAAATTTTCTATCGCCGGCAAAAGGAGAAAAGTTCATTGCCATCGGAAAAGTAATCAAAGCAGGTCGGACATTAACTGTTTGCCAGGGTGAGGTAATGGCCTGCGATAATGGTGAAGAAAAACTCATTGCCACAATGCAGTCCACAATAATGGCCATGGTCAAGAAGCTAAAACAGAAATAAACTTGGAGCGAAGGAGATCGAAAAATGACATCCCCCAAAAAGCATAAGGAAGACCAAATAAATCCGGCAGATAAATTTAATTTGCTCGATGCCGTCAGCTATCAGGACAATGCCATTGTCAGCAGGGAGATTGCCAGTAAGGATGCCGGAACAGTTACCGTTTTTGCCTTTGCCAAGGGACAGGGTTTGAGCGAACATACGGCTCCCTTTGATGCTCTCGTTTACGTGGTTGATGGAGAAGTGGAAATACACATTTCCGGGAAGCCCCATTTTCTGAAGGACGGCGAAATGATCATTATGCCGGCCAATAAGCCGCATGCCCTGAAAGCGCTGGAAAAATTCAAAATGCTTTTGATTATGATTCGCTCGTAAATGGCAATGTCAAGAAATAATCGCTTCTAGAGAAAGTATATGGCTTGCACAATTATTGCGGGATACATGCCCGGTGCCATCGGTAGAGTAACCCAACTACATGCCAGTTATTATCATCGGAACTGGGGATTCGGTCTTTATTTTGAAGCGAAGATAGCCGTGGAATTAGCACAATTCATGCAATCCTTTAATCCGGTTCGGGATGGCTTCTGGACTGTTGTTGATGATGAGGTCGTCGGGTCGATTGCCATTGTGGGAGATCAATCCCCTGCACAAAGCGCCAGATTGCGCTGGCTCATAATTGCGCCGGAATATCAGGGCCGGGGATTAGGAAAAAGCCTAATGAGTGAGACTATTGGTTTTTGCCGGAAGAGAAATTATAAAAAAGTATATCTGAAAACCTTTGCCGGCCTGGATGCTGCCCGCTACTTATATGAGCAGGCAGGATTTGATATCGTTGAAGAACAGGAAGGTTCTCATTGGGGCAAGCCAGTAGTGGAACAGACATTTGAACTTATTTTGTAAAATTTAAGTCAGGACTAATGCCGATTTAAAGGGTAGTGCCCATTTCTGAAATAGGCACTACCCGTATTTCTTATCGGCCGGGAACAATGAGTTTGGATGATTCCTGACGTTGCATTTCTTTGGCTTCAGCAATCATTGCCTGAACAGTTTTTTCAATTGCTTCGGGTAATTGGGCCGCTGCCTCGCTGAGACTCTTTGCCCCTTCAATATGACACTGAACAGGAATCGGTCCATTGGGGGACATGAGCTGTGCTATTCCGGTAAAAATTACTTCCCTGCTCTCATCGGTCGAGCCGTCAATCTTGACGGGTGTGAGACGCCGGATCGTGGCATAGGTCAGGTCCGTGAAGGACTCTTCCTTGTAAAGGTTATCGATATTTATTTTAATATCCGTCATTTTAGATTCGTTCATTAGTTTTCTCCTCTTGCAATGGGGTTGTTTTTTAAATCTGTTCCGAAAAACAGCGGAAACTGTAAACTAAACGGCATCCATTTTTTCGGATCATTAGTCGCTTCCGTACACTGAAAATATCGAATCGTCAAATAATATTAGAACCACCACTAAATCAACCCCTGAGAATCAGGTGGGCATAAAACCAAGTTTTTTCTTAATCCATTGGAAGGGGAAAAGCATAGATACGCTTTGCTGATATTGACGGTAAGCATCACCAAATTCCAGGATCAGCTTGTGTTCCTCCAGTAGCGTGCCGATTATTACATAGATGCTCAGGATTATATTTGTGATGAGCGAAGTAATATCAAGATCATTGGACCAGATCAGCGGAAATATTCCCGCATAAAATGGATGCCGGACAACGCCGAGAATTCCGCGGGAAGATAACTTGCCGGTTTTGTTGATCAGGTTGTGATTTGTGCCTTCTTTGATCTGTGCCAATCCTGAGAATTGACCAAAGTTGTAGCGCCTTGAACCCATAGCGAAACATAGAATCCCGATAAAAAGAAGGATATATTTAACGGGTAACAAATAACCATCCCAGACAAAAAACGGTTGCTGCCTTATTGATGCAGCATAGAGGAGTACAGGAATCAATGTAATGATGGAGAAGATATTATAAAACAATCGGTAAAACCGATACGAACCCCCGATTTTTTGTTTTATATAGTTGGTAAAAGTAACGCTGATCAGCGCGCTGTGTAGCGTACAAAAGGTGATCCACAAAATCGCCAGTACAAAATATTCCATGCCCATATCCTTCTATAGTGGTATTTCTTTATCTGTTGCTGCTTCCAGATAAATATTGAACGGAAAACTAATCCTCGAAACAAAATTGGCAATTCCGATAACGTCCATCATCTGGACAATATTTTTGTCGGCTGATATCACTGAGCTTTTAACAGTTGCCAAAGCCGAATCACAGCCGACAACGGCAATGGCATCATGGTTATTGGCAAGCTTTGTTATTTTTTGTCTGTTTCTTAACGGCCACAAACACATGGGCGTGTCTATCGGCGCCTGGAAAACTGCCGAGGCGATACCATTTTGCGCAAGCTTATTGCGTATCCCTTGCATATATTCTTTAAAAGCATTTTCTTTGGAGCTGCCCAATAGCGAAAAATATGGTTTTATGTTTTGCGCAGCCAGGCACATCTTCGGGCAAACGCCACAGGCGATAATGAGCACAGATTTGTTGTTATCAAATTCGGTTTTTATTTCTTTAGGTTTAAGAGCCAGCGGCATTTTAGATTCTCCTTGACTGTTGGCTGATGCTTAGCCGCAACATCCGCCTTTCCCAACTGTCACTTCGTTGCCTGATTCGATGGAACAGGAACAAGCGCCACCCTCCTGCCCCAGCATGGAGTAGAGGACAGCAGCCGCACATCCGACATTAGCCTCCACGGAAATAGCTTCAAAGGGACAATTACGGCTGCATGCACCGCATTCCATGCAGGCATCGCGATTCTTGATGACGGCATGAGAGCTGTTCATTTTGAAAACTGCATGGGGACAGACGTCCAGGCACATCCCGCAGCCGGTGCATTTGTTTTCGTTGAGCTGTAAAGTTACCACGTCTTTCAAATAAACTAAATTCCTCATTGTAAATTCCTCCTAAGCACAGCGTCATCAATTCGGTTATGTACTGTCATTTCGTAACAAAGTGATAAATCCATGTCCCGACCGCAGTGAGGGATCTTAAGATATCTCCCTGCGGTCTATATGACAAAGAGCTTATGAAATCCCTAAGCAATTAATCGCGATGTTATCCAGATTGCCAGACCACCAAGGCCCGCGGAAATCTGTGCGGGCAGCGCCCAGCGCATTTCCTTCTTTACTCCCGACAAAGATGTATAAGTCGAGGCACCGGTAAAATTCATCGCCAGAAAAGCCGATACAGCCGGAATTATCAGCAGCCAGGCCAGAGCCTCGATTCTTCCTGACCAGATCTGTAAATTGACATCCCGCAGATAAAGAAGAATGAAAGCAACAACAAAGCCTATAGAAAAACCTTTAGTCGAAAATGCGCGTCCGGGCAGAATTGGCAGCAGCAGCGGATGTAGCACCACTCCACTTACGATTGCAGCTAAAAGCGCAAGAACTGCAAACAAGCCATAATTAATTGTGTTGGTCCAGAATTCTGCCGGGCCGCCGATGCCGCTCAAAATAAAAAGAATAGGCGCAATAATCAAAAATGGTTTTACTGCAGCGACAAGTTCGATGGGAATCAGCACTGCTCTGTCTATTAAGGGGAAGGTCATTATCCGCATTGCCGGTGTTGTTTTCCAGCCGGAATCAAGATAGGCCGGCAAATCTTCCGCCCTGACCGGGCCATAATACACTTTAAATTCCGAGATCTTTTTCACGGTATGGCCGGCTACTCCCGGCGCTCCCAGTTGCGGCAGGATTAATTTCCGGTGACTGACAATGTTTTTCAGGCTGCTGAATTCGATTCTTTTTATCAGTTCTTCCGTACCAAATGTACCCTTGCCGGCGGCGCACCAGACATTGATGCCTTTTGTATCCAGCACTAAAATCCAGGCGTTTCTGTGTGAGAGTTCCCTGCGCAGGTAATCGAAGCTCATTTTATAATTGGCTGTAACCAAAACCGGTGAATTGTTATCCGGATTACCGAGGGCATAGAGGCCGGGGTCAACCATATAATCCATTCGTCCGACGCCAAAGCGGGCTCTAACCGTTCCCCAATGATCACGGCTCTGCAATTGGGCCGAGACCTGCGGTATCCGGCCTGCTGTTGTTGAAATCGATCCGGTAACAAAAGGTTGATCCAGTCTCGGCGTATTGTTTTGAGCTTCTTTTGCTGTTGAACAACAACTGGCTTCCTCCTGAATTACCGGCAATATTATTTGACTTCCGCAACTGGAACAACCGTCTTTTATATTCATTATTGTATCCTTTCTATTCACAGCAGCTATAGCCAGCCGCCGAATTTTTTATTGCTGTAATGAAAATTGTAATTGATTCCAAAACATCTGCTCTTCTTTCTTTAGGGATATTCTGGTTTATTTTCTGGAAAAAACCGGCCAGACACAGGGAAACATTTTGATGAATTTTTCTGCCCTCCTCGGTCAGGAAAAGCGTTGCCGCGCGCGAATCGTGAAGGGCCTTATCGCGCCTTAAAAGTCCTTTGGAAATTAAAGGATTAACCAGGCGGGTGGTTGTGCTCTTTTCCACGGCGAGAATTGTATGCAAATCAGCCATATTAAGCTCTTTGCGTTTGGCTACGGCATCGAGGATCATAAACTGATGAAATGTTACGCCCTCACAAAAGGCCACATCCTGCCGGCAGCAGCGGGTGACCTGAGCCATACCCATAAATATTTCCATCAGCTCGCTACTTTTTTCATTTATCTGTACTATCATGGTTGTATTATACAACTATAATTGAATTTGTCAAGAGAAAAAAAGAAATTATTAAAGGGGAGTCTTGAAAACGCATCTTTAGCTATTACAACACAGTCTATAAGCAGGGGTTCATGTCTGTTATTGTTCGTTGAGTGCAGCTATTTTTGTTCTGGTCTCCTCATTGAGAAAATTCCACAATCCGATTTGTTTGATAGTGGCGACAGTCGGAATTCCTGTGGCAGTCCAGCCTCGCTGCGCGTAATACACTGCAATTAATTTTCGTAATTCTTCCTTGCGATGCTTCATCAGAAATTCCCGTTTCCCGGCTGTTTCCATTCCGGTAACATCGGCTAAAGGTTTATTAAGAATCTTACTTAGCTGCCCATCGTTATATTCTTTTTCAGCATCGTAAAGAGAATCTTCCGTAGGGCCGATAGCCCTGTCCGGAATCCAGTCGTGCTCGCCGGTCTGGGCGCCAAAGGCCAAAACATTCATTACCCGCTGCAAATTGATATCCCGGTCTGTCTGCTCGAATATCTTTTCCCAAGTCATATTGGTGCCCAGCATACCGTTATAAAAATCAGCATAGATTTCCTGCGATGCGGGGTTGATATATATATCCGTATCCGTGCGTTTTCCGGAATCAGGATTGAAAACATCCACCCAGGGCAGCTTGCAAAGTCCCAGATTGTCATTGCCCAGACGAACGCGCGGATAGGTGATTAATGCCTGTGCCTTTGATTCAAAGGATGGAAAGGCGCCCAGCAGATCCACCTTGACCAGCCAGGCGGCGGCATGATGCGCCCCGATGTCACTGGCTGCCGCATAGGATGCCTGCATGGATAAAGACCGGTGCGTCCGGTAAAGAGAGAATGGCAGCCCCTTGGTCTGCATGGCAAACTGTTCGAGCTCGCCCCGGGGATCAGGCTTACCTGTTCTGGCGACGTATTTAGCGGCGATCCAGGTGATCAATTCGACCATGCTCCTGCCGGCAATTTGGGCCAGAGCAGTTTCTCTGCGGGCGATCTGATGGATAAACGCCAGAGAGGCTTCTTCATCGCCCCAGGTGAGCGTAAAGCCGTCAGTATCTGCGGCTAGCAGATATCCTCTCTGGTAGCATTCCATCAGGAAGGACATGATTACGGCTGTAGTGATAGTATCAATGCCGTAATTATCGCAATGCCAGTTGGCTTCCATGATAAATTCTGGATGCCAAACACCGAGATTGGAGCCGAAAGCGGCGGCCGTTTCATACTCGGGGCCGTCCACCCATACCTTTTTTCCACTATGCTCGCCGGATGCCAATGTTACCCAGCCGCCTTTAGTGCAGCGCAGATTGCAACCGGGGAAGCAGCCATCCATGCCCCGGTGGTCGAAAAGATGCTCCTCATAAAATTTCCCACAGATATTTCCCGCCTGCGGGTCAGAACCGAACTGATAATTTTTTACCGGCAGTGATTGGTATTCATCCTTATTCATGAAAGAGATCAGTCCGGCCGAACCTTTGCGCGACATTCTAAGCGATTGCGGATCAACCTCCTTGACGATTTTGTGGAGTTTTAATCCGGCCTGCTTTACTTTATTCCAATCTGCCGCCCCATAAGGATTATCGCCATGCGGATATTGCGCAAGGACAACTACAGCCCGAATGTTTTTATGCATCATAACCGAGCCGAGGCCCGTGCGTCCGGCCTGTTTTGTCCGGAAAAGACCTTTTGTTCCATCCACGGGCTTAACCGCATCGAAATAATGACTGTTGATGCAGCCATAGGTAGTGTTTGCCGCGCCCACGCCGGTTGTTAAAAAGACGATATCTTTCTTTTCGCGGCCTGACTGCACAAATTGCTCAACAATTGCCTGCTCCAGATCAAATACCTGATCAATTGCCGGAGCATCGATTATGGATATTTCGCCCCGGAAACTGTCGATGACAATCATGACATCCTTTTGGGCAATCCCGGAGATTTCCAGAGCGTCGAAACCGGCATATTTGAGGTAAGCACCGAAATGGCCGCCGAAATTGGAAACACCGGGAATATGAGTGAGCGGAGATAAAGATATGGCCATGCACTTGCTTGTTCCCGGAAATTGCGGAACGCCGCCGAGCGGTCCCGGTGCAAAAATCAGTGGATTTTCCGGAGCGTCAGCGGTTGTTGCTGAGGTTATTCCCAGGTGCAGCAGATAGAGCCCCAGACCTCTGCCGCCGATGAAATAATCCCGAATCTGCGGATCGAGCGGCTGCATGGCAATAGCGCTTTTCCCCAAATCTATCGTCAGAATGTGATTGGTATAACCATGATTAAGAGGTGTCTTCGTGTACTTCATTTGTGAAACTCCAATTCCGAAAGCGTAGCGTATCGGAATTGGTAAGTTGAACAATCCCGCACAGCGTAGGGTATGATACCCGGCAGCTTTCTGCAAAATTTATTTTTAAAGCTTACTTTAGGGTTCATACCCGTGGTTGTTGTTTCCTTCCGGCTTTTCTATATAGTTTGGTCAGAGATTGCTTCTGAGGTGGGGGAGTATAAAAGGAAGAGCACTGCGCGTCAATGAAATAATGGTTGAATGAGAAAAATATCATCCAGCCATATTTATATATAAAATCATTACTTGGTCTGTTAAATCGAACTGATGCACTACCTCAAGCTCAAATGGATTTGATTGTCAATTATGGTTTTGGGAAAAACACGAAAGTTGGTAATTCGCCAATTGACTCCTGCAAGCAGCGATTAACGATGTGAAATCTTCTTGACAACGCATGGCTATTTGGCTATTTAGCCAAATAGGTTAAGAAAGGAAAGGAAAAAATGGCCAGCAGAATAAATACAAAACATGAAGCGTGGGCAAAAGTAATTAAGGCGATGGCGCATCCCAGCCGGTTGTTTATTATTGAAGAACTCCATAAGGGGGAGCGCTGTGTCGGAGATCTCACGGAAATGATCGGAGCGGACGCCTCGACAGTATCCAAGCACTTGAGTGTTCTGAAAAATGCGGGTCTGGTATCCGACGAAAAAAGGGCAAATTCCATTTACTATACATTGCGTTGTCCGTGCGTTATGGATTTTATTGGTTGTGTGGAAGATGTATTATCGGCCAATGCCAAAGAACATGCGCATATTTTAAAGTGCTGTAAAAAATAAAGGAGGTTAAACGTGAAAATAGAAATATTAGGAACGGGTTGTGCCAAATGTCATAAACTCGATGAGCTTGTTCGGGCAACAGTCAAGGAAACTGGTGTTATTGCTGAAGTCAACAAGGTTGACGACATCAAAAAGATCATGACCTACGGGGTGATGACAACACCGGCGCTTGTGATAGACGGAGAAGTCAAAGCTGCCGGCAAAATTCCGGCAAAAGATGAAATCATGAAATGGCTTGGTGGTAAATAAGCATGACCGAGCTTTGTAATATTGAGACTAGCAAGAAAACAAATCTTAAAAGCTATTGGCCCCTTTTTCTGATTCCCTTGGCCGTTGTCGTCTATGTATTTTTGGAAGCTGGCGTTAATTTTTTAGTGGATAATGTTTTTCGATTAGATAAAGGCGCGCATCTGACTGAGTCGATAAGATTCTTCCTTTATGATACCCCTAAAGTGCTGCTATTGCTCACCGTGATTGTTTTTGTCGTGGGTATCATCCGTTCTTATTTTTCTCCGGAAAAAACCAGAAAAGCCCTGGAAGGAAAGCCTCTTTTTATCGGTAATGTAATGGCGAGCCTGTTGGGAATTGTAACTCCGTTTTGTTCCTGTTCCGCAATTCCTCTTTTTATCGGCTTTGTGGAAAGCGGCATTCCGCTGGGTGTGACATTCTCCTTTCTGGTGGCCGCGCCGATGATTAATGAAGTAGCGCTGGTCCTCTTGTTCGGCCTTTTCGGTTGGAAAACAGCTCTGCTCTATGCATCCACTGGTTTGCTTATTGCCATAATTTCGGGCTGGGTTATCGGAAAATTGAAGGTAGAGCGTTTTGTCGAGCCGTGGGTCTATGAAATAAAAGCCGGTGACTTTCAAATTGAAGAAGTGAAAGTCACCTTTTACGATAGAATCCAAGCGGGACATACGGCTGTTGTCGATATCGTTTCCAAGGTCTGGATTTATATTGTAGCAGGCATTGCCGTTGGTGCCACTGTCCATGGTTATGTGCCGGAAAACTTTATGGCCTCGATTATGGGTAAAGAAGCGTGGTGGTCGGTGCCTCTGGCTGTCCTGATCGGTGTACCCCTGTATTCCAATGCGGCGGGCATTATCCCGATTCTCCAGGCGCTCCTGGAAAAAGGCGCTTCGCTGGGAACTGCGCTGGCTTTTATGATGTCTGTGATCGGGCTATCGCTTCCCGAAATGATCATCTTGAAGAAAGTAATTAAACTTCCCCTGATCATAATTTTTGTCAGCGTTGTTGCCACAGGCATTATGATTGTGGGATTTCTGTTTAATATAATCTATTAAAATATGTCTAAAAAGGAGAGATATCATGGCTGAATGTTGTGGAACTGAAGCGAAATTAATTTATGCATGCTCCGGTGCGGCCGATGTGGGCGAGATTGCCGACAGAGTAGCACGAAAGTTGCGCGCCGAGGGATTTGCTAAAATGACATGTCTGGCTGGTGTTGGCGCGGGATTGTCCGGATATGTCCAATCGGCAAAAGGTGCTGATGAAAATATCACTATTGACGGATGCAAAAAAGCCTGCGCGAAAAAGACGCTGGAGCGAATAGAAGTTGCCCTGACGTCTTATGTTTTGACGGAGTTCGGACTCGTTAAGGGAGAAAGTCCTGTTTCAGATGAAATAGTTACCCGGATGTGTGAAAAAATCAAGAGCACCAATGGTACCAAAGCGGTTCCAGAGGGAAGAATAAACGGCGGTTGTGGCTGCGGTGGTAAATGCTAGGTGTATTTCAGGAGACATAATTCATAAGCAAGAATTTAGAATGGAATCATTGTGCTTCAGTATTAAGGAGATTTTTAAACATGGAATTGCGTCCAAAACTATTTATCGTAACTATTTCACTTTTGACTGCCTTTGCTTTTGTTTCACTTTCGGTTGATTGTCACTATGCAGTCGCGCAAAGCTCTTCCGGTAAATCGAAAAAAGCAAAGACTGATGAATCAGCGACAAAATCTGATAATGTATTAGTTACCTTTGTAGAAATTGGTGCTGCCAAGTGCATTCCCTGCAAGGCCATGCAGCCGATCATGAAAGCGGTGGAAGAAGAATATAAGGGTCAGGTCAAGGTTGTTTTTCACGATGTCTGGACGCCCAAAGGGAGAGATGATGCCGAGAAATACAATATCAGGATGATTCCCACTCAGGTCTTTCTGGACCCAAAAGGCAAGGAATATTTTCGTCATGAGGGTTTTTTCCCTAAAGATGATGTTGTCAAGGTCATCAAAATGCAAGGAGTCAAGTAAATGATCGTTGAGCTTTTTACCTGGCTTTCGCAGGCTCTCACGCAATCGCCCGAAATTGCCATTGGGGCTGCGTTTGTCTGGGGGGTGCTTTCGGTTATTCTGTCGCCTTGTCATATCGCGTGTATCCCTCTGATTGTCGGTTTCATTGACGGTCAGGGAAACATCACCACAGGACGCGCCTTCATCCTTTCGTTGCTTTTCGGATCAGGCATCCTGATTACGATTGGCGTCATCGGACTCATTACCGGACTTGCGGGAAGAATGATCGGCGATATCGGTGGCTATGGCAATTACTTTGTGGCGATAGTGTTCTTTGCTGTGGGCCTCAATTTGCTCGGAGTTCTGTCTCTGCCTTTTATGGAAGGCGGTGCGAATCCTGATTATAAAAGAAAAGGTTTGCTGGCGGCTTTCGTTCTAGGGCTGATATTCGGCATTGCTCTGGGGCCTTGCACCTTTGCTTACATGGCCACTATGTTGGGCGTTGTTTTCAACATGGCATCTACTCAAATTGTTTTTGCACTTTCCCTGCTTCTGGCTTACGGTATCGGGCACTGCGCGGTTCTTGTTTTTGCCGGTACTTTTACGGAAGTTGTGCAGCACTATCTGCATTGGACGGAAAAATCAAAAGGCGCGGATATTCTGAAAAAGATTTGCGGCGCTCTTGTTATATTAGGGGGAGTTTATTTAATTGCAATGAATTTTATTTAAGTAGATAGAATCGGATGAAAAAAAGGGTTTTATTTTTATGCACTGATAACTCCAGCCGCTCTCAGATGGCGGAAGGAATTGCCAATTATTATTGGAGTGATCAAGTAGACGCATTTTCCGCAGGTACGCAAGAGTCGTTTGTTAACCCGACATCCATTGAAGTTATGCAAGAGATCGGCATTGATATTTCAAAACATCAATCCAAAAATTTGTCGAAATTCGATGGACAGAGTTTTGATTATGTCATTACGCTATGCGGCGACGCCAATGAAACCTGTCCGCTGTATATCGGCGGTACCAAGAAAACGCATATCGGTTTTGACGACCCGGCGAAAGTCGCAGGTACACACAATGAGAGTCTGTGCGAATTCCGCCGTGTGCGCGATGAGATTAAAGAAAAACTCACTAACTTTTTAAAAGCAGAATTGATAATTTATTGAGGAGGAAATTATGTCTGAGCAGATTATGAAAAAGTTGTCGTTTCTGGATCGTTTTTTAACTCTTTGGATTTTTATAGCCATTGGCGTGGGTATTGCCCTTGGCTATTTTCTTCCCACGGCCGCCAAATTTATTACCGGTCTGCAAGTCGGTACAACCTCTATTCCTATTGCCCTCGGTCTCATTCTGATGATGTACCCCCCTCTGGCACGGGTTAAGTATGAGGAGATGGGTAAGGTTTTCAAGAACAAAAAGCTTCTGTTTATTTCTCTTTTACAAAACTGGGTGATCGGCCCCATTGTCATGTTTGTTCTTGCCATCATCTTCCTTCATAATTATCCGGAATATATGATCGGCGTCATTCTGGTTGGTCTCGCTCGTTGCATCGCCATGGTTATCGTGTGGAATGAACTTGCAGGCGGCGACAGAGAATTTGCTGTTGGTCTTGTGGCTTTCAATGCCATTACGCAGGTCCTCTTTTATGCCGTCTATATATATTTCTTTATCACTGTGATGCTCAACTGGCTAGGTCTGGCTCAGACCGTCAACATCAACATATCCATGGCAGAGTCGGCCAAAACAGTTTTTGTCTATCTGGGTATCCCGTTTCTGGCGGGATTGATTACCCGCTACTCCCTTATTTACTGGAAGGGCGAGGATTGGTTTAATAAGGTTTTTATGCCGAAGCTTTCTCCTTTGACACTTGTAGCATTGCTTTTTACCATTGTGGTAATGTTTTCCACCCAGGGCAACAAGATAATTGAATCGCCGGTTGATGTGTTGATCGTGGGAATACCGATGACGCTTTATTTCGCTTTTATGTGGTTTGCGACCTTTTTTGTTGTCAGAAAGATCGGAGGCAATTATGCTCAAACCTGTGCTGTATCCTTCACTGCTGGAAGTAATGATTTCGAGCTGGCCATCGCAGTAGCCATTGCCATCTGGGGCATAGGTTCCGGCCAGGCTTTTGCCACGGTAATCGGACCGCTAATTGAAGTGCCGGTGCTAATTATCCTGGTTAATGTGGCTTTGAAATTTAAAAAGAAATATTTTTCAGTACAGACCGGATAATAAGAGAGCAAAAGTTTGGCAAGAAACAGAACGATGACAGCGAAGAACTGCGGGCTGGTTATTGCTTTTAAATAAAGGCCAGCTTTACCACCTCCAAGGAATTATAAAAAGTGAAACGACCGACCTTATTGGAAATTGTGAAGACTGCTTTATACATCGGGACCATCGGATATGGTGGTCCGGCGATACTGGCCTTGATGAAGAAAGTCATTGTCCATGAAAAGGGGTGGATCTGCGAGGACGAGTTCATGAATGCCTTGAGTCTCTCGCAGATTCTGCCGGGCGCTATCGGTGTGACTCTTTGGGGTTATATCGGCCATAAACTGCGCAAGCCCTGGGGCGGGATACTCGCGCCTTTTTCATTTGTATTTCCCGCCATGATTGCCATTACCGCTCTCGCCTGGGCGTATTTCACTTACGGGGACTTAAAATTTGTCCATTCGATTTTTATGGGTCTGGGTGCCCTGGTTGTTGCTTTATTAATTAATGCGACGTTGATTATGGGTAAATCGGTCTTCCCCCGAATTGATCGTAATTCTTACAAAGGCATTACTATCGCTACGCTTTCTTTTCTGGGCATTACCTTTCTGCATTGGGATGTTGTTTTCATCATCTTGATTTCCGGGATCTGCGGTGTCTTGTTCTTTTATTTCAGTGGAGAATTTGAACAGGAAAAATTGCCGGGGCATTTAAAAGTAGAAATAGACGTCCCCAAAGCCGGGATGTTGCAGAATTATCTGCCGCTTCTGCTACTCGTGGGAATTCTTGCTACAATCTTTTTGTTTATTTCCGGAACATGGATCATTTATACGACCTTCCTGAAGATTGGCTCATTAGCCTTCGGCGGTGGCTTTACTGCTATCCCGCTGATTCAGCAAGTCGTCGTCGATGGAATGCATTGGTTGAATCTGACGGCCTTTCGTGACGGCATTGCCCTGGGGCAGATCACACCGGGGCCGGTGTTTATCACAGCCACGTTTATCGGCTTCAAAGTGAACGGCATTTTCGGTGCGCTTGTTGCCACCATCGGCATTTTTACACCTTCGCTTGCAGCTATTATCCTTCTGGGCAGCGTTCACGCGAAAGTCAAAAACATGAAGATTGTTAAGGTGGTCATCAAAGGATTTCTGTCCGGTTTTATCGGGCTTTTGCTCGCTGTTGTTTATCAATTTGGGATTCATTCTCTTCTCGGCTGGCAGACATGGACAATCTTTGCCGTATCTACAGGTTACCTGATTGGCTGGAAGAAAGATGCTATCTGGCTTATCCTGGGAATCATTGGCGTTTCGCTGTTGATGTTTTAAGGGGCATTTGCCAACAAAGATAATGCACGATGGAGGATTGGCATTAGAAGCGGTATAGTTTAAAGAGGCGTAGTGAAATGCGTTTACGAGAAAAAATCTCTGAATTTTTCGGCCTGAGAAAAAGTATGGTGGCCTTGCTCGCCATGGTCGTTCTGGTCGGCCTGGGAGAGAAAATGGCCGAGCGTTTTTTGCCGATTTATCTTATTGCTCTGGGTGGAGGCGCGTTGACGATCGGCCTGCTCAACGGTATGACCAATCTTCTTTCCGCCCTCTATTCCTTCCCCGGTGGCTATTTGAGCGACCGTCTGGGCTACAAAAAAGCACTGCTGGTTTTTAACTTAATTGCCCTTTTTGGTTACGCCATTGTCATTGTTTTTCCCTACTGGCAGGCTGTGCTTATCGGCGC
Source organism: uncultured delta proteobacterium (assembly GCA_903907985.1). Taxonomy (GTDB): domain Bacteria; phylum Desulfobacterota; class Syntrophia; order Syntrophales; family Smithellaceae; genus MVRV01. Next base: position 76,954 of record CAIVQG010000057.1, on the reverse strand, counting down.
AGTATTTTTCCTTTCCTGGTCGGCCATATCACTTCCGGCAACTATGAGCCTTGTTGCCCGCGTGCTGCCGCCGGATAAACGCACCATGGGTGTCTCGCTGCATTCGCTTGTCCGGCGACTGCCAATGGCTCTGGGGCCAATCATCGGTGGAGTATTAATCGGCATCTATGGAGAAAAATCAGGTGTGCGGCTTGCCTTCGTTGGGGCTTTTCTTCTGGGCATCGTTTCCCTTCTCCTGCAGCAAATTATGCTTGAGGATGATAAAAGTGAGCGGGGAAAAGCGGAGAAGCGTCCTTCGCGCCTCTGGCGGTTTATGAGCCCAGCGCTGCGCAATTTACTTGTTTCCGATATTCTTATCCGCTTTGCCGAGCAGATTCCTTATGCTTTTGTAGTTGTCTGGTGCATGAAATATAACGGTATCACTGCTGCGGAGTTTGGAATTCTCACCGCTATTGAAATGACCACAGCCTTATTGATTTATTTGCCGGTGGCCTATATGGCCGATCGATCTACGAAAAAACCTTTCGTAGTGATTACTTTTTTCAACTTTACTCTTTTCCCGCTGGTCATCTTTTTTGCGCACTCTTTCTGGATGATGGTGATAGCCTTCGTTATCCGCGGGTTGAAGGAATTTGGCGAACCGACGCGCAAGGCGTTGATTATGGACCTGGCGCCGGAAGACAAAAAGGCCGGGATGTTTGGATTATACTATTTGCTTCGGGATGTCATTGTCTCCATCGGCGCTTTCGGCGGAGCCCTTCTCTGGCAAATGTCGCCGCAGGTAAACTTCTTTACTGCCTTTGCTTGCGGACTTATAGGGACAATATATTTCTGGATATTCGGGAAAGATATGATCTCTTCAGTACCGGAAAATAAGGTAAATTCCCTGTCCAGGCAGGAATAATTTTCACTGAGGACTATTGTGTCTTTCCCATAAAAAAACATTTGAAGCTGGCCGCAATCAGGAGTATGTTCACTCAGGTTCTTTGTTGATCATTTACTGGACTTGAAAGTGTTTACAAAGATGGAGGTATTCTTCCGTAAAGTTTTGAAAGAGCATGGTTAAATTCTTTAAGCTAGAGGAATAAAATGATGATTAACTTCAAGATATTTTCCGACTATATTTGACCTTTCTGTTATATCGGCAAGGGCCTTGTCGATCAGTTGAAGAGAGAATACACCATTGATGATCAGTGGGTGAGCTACGAGCTTCATCCGGAAACGCCACCCGTTGGAATGTTGCTATCCGAGAGATTCAAAGGTAACGACCTAACTTCTTTTTATGACCAGCTGCGCCTACGCGGCAAAGAAGTTGGGGTAACTTTCGGCAACCATACACTCCTTTCAAATTCCCGATTAGCACTGATGGCTAGTGAATATGCCCGTGATATGGGCCGGCATGCTTCTTTTCATGAGAACATCTTTTATGCATATTTTACGGAAGGACTCGACATCGGCCATCCGGATGTCATTGCCGCCATTACCGGAAAAAGCGGTCTGGATGAAAAAGAGACGCTAAGTGCCGTGAATGAAGGTCGTTATGAGTCGCGTTTAAATGAAGCCAGAAGAGAAGGGCAGTTGATTGGTCTGACGGGCGTGCCTCTATTCATCATCGAGAATAAATATAAAATCGTCGGGGCTCAGTCGATTGAAGTATTCCGTGATATTCTCGATAAACTCAAATAAAAATCGGGAGAATGAACTCTTAAAAATATCTGCTGTAAATGTAATGCGTTTATTGGAATTTGCCAAGTCCTCGCTTTTACCAGAGACGTTATTGCCCGGTGCAACCCGAGTCCTGCGCAATTCTGACCAATCCAGTCAAAGTCATTAAATCTGTTAGACATAAGCCGTTGTTCTCCTAATCAGTATAACCATGTAATTTGCGCTTCAATATTTCGTCGTTATATTATCATCGAATATTCAATTTATCAGAGGAGAAATTATGAAAACATTACAGGTAAGTGTAATGATTTTATTTATGATTATGGCTTGCCAGAATTCCGGCATGGTTGCGCAGCCGGAGAAAAGCAGCGTAAAGGAAATAAAGGAGGTAAATATGAAAAACGAAAATACGGCGAAGAACAATGCCGAGAAGTTCAATACATGTGAATGGCAGAACTTTAAAAAGCCGGACGATGCAACTTTGCAGAAAAAACTATCTCCATTACAGCACAAAGTCACTCAACTCGAAGGTACTGAAGCTCCTTTCACCAACGAATATAATAAAAACTATAGAGATGGTATTTATGTCGATATTGTTTCGGGTGAACCGCTTTTCAGTTCTAAAGACAAATACGATTCCGGGACAGGATGGCCTAGCTTTACACAGCCCATTGAACCAGGTAATGTGGTGAAATCTCCTCACGACCTGGAGGTGAAAAGCAGGTATGCCGGTTCTCACCTTGGTCATGTTTTCCCCGATGGGCCGGCACCGACAGGCTTGCGCTATTGCATGAATTCAGCTGCCCTGCGATTTATTCCTAAAGAAGACCTGGAAAAGGAAGGTTATGGCGAGTATCAGAAGCTGTTTAAATAACGAACAATGGCTTGAATGGTTTACGCCATGTATTTCCCGGTGGTTATAACAGGTACCTTTAATTTAAACCAGAACAGCATTCCCGCCTTAAGATGCGGGAATGCATATTTATTAAGTGCCGTTTAGCTGATATAAGAGCAACAATAATCCGTAATGCTTTTTACATTTAGGCTGAATTTGGCTTGAGCCGGGACTTCAAAAGAATCTCCTGCTTTTATTGTTTTCCATCCTTTTTCTTCGGGCAGCAATATCTCCAGATCACCGGCAAGTATCTCCATGATTTCCTTGCTGGCCGTTCCAAATTCGTATTTTCCGGGAAGCATTATGCCCAGCGTCTTCTTGGAGCCATCCGGGAAAATGACCGTGCGGCTGGTGACTTTACCTTCAAAGTAAATATTTGCTTTTTTAACTACTGTTACGTTTTTAAATTCTGACATGGTAACCTCACTTTAATGAAAATGTTTATAAAATTGCCTGAAAAGCAAAAGGCTTCGGACTTTGGAATAGACAATTTTATTCCAATTGTCCAATACATTTGCAAAATAATTCAGTCTTTTCCCAAGCCAAGAAAAACCGGACGTTGCAAGCCAATGGATATTAAATAGCACTGCCTGTGAGCAGGAATGCCGCCCAGTAATAAGGATGCGGATATTGTTTTTTCACTTTAAGCTGTGCCTGTCTCAGAGCTTCGTCTTTACTCATTGTTGCAAGATTTGTATATAAATTAACCATTAAATCGCGGGTCGCCTGATCATCAACCTGCCATAAGCTGGAAATCAGCGAACGGGTCCCGGCATAAAGAAAGCCGCGCGTAAAGCCGACGACATCATCGCCGGTTGCCACTTTTCCTAAAGCAGTTTCGCAGGCGCTCAAAGTGACTAAGTCGGCATTCAAGGATAGATTGTAAAGGTCGCCTGCTCTTAATATTCCGTCATTATCTTTGTCTTTAGCCAACAGCAATGCCGAATTCAGAGGGTTATCCAGATCAAAAATTCCGTGAGCTGCCAGATGAATAACCTGATAAGTGCCGCCATATTTTTTTAGATTGGTTTCTGTTGCCTCAGCGCGCAAAAGCACGGTGGATCGGGGAATTATTTTCCCGATAGCTAAAGCCTCATCTTGCGCAAATTTCAGATCGTATTTTGGGTTATCTAATTGGGGATTGCCTAAAATTAAAGCACCGGCATCAGCTTTGTTTGTCCGGGACTGCAGGAAATTTAACACACTGGCGCTAGGCAGCATTCTGATGCTAAAGCGGTCAATCAGATAGTCTTTGCCGTTCGAAAGTGCGGCAAACGGCAGATAGTGCAGAATGCCGTGAGGAACGATGATCAGTTTCTTTGTTTTAATTCCGGCAGCTGCCGGTAAAAAGAGCTGCCGGTAAAGTTCCTGAGTTTGCCGGCTTAAATCTGTGGAATTGGGGGTGGTAATTGTTTTGCGGAATCCATCTATATTGCCCATTAAATCTGCCACATGGAGTTTTTGTGCTGTAATTGTATCCTTGGTCAAAATAAAAACATACCAGTCCGAACCGGCAAAATAATATTCTAAAAGAGTTTCTTCCGGTGATAGTTTGCTTTGTATCTCTGCTGTAACCGGTGTGGTCACAGAAACAAGGGTAGCCAGTTCGGGAGCTTTTTCTTGCAGATCTTTTTTCAGGGCCAGAACGACAGCACGGGTTTTTCCCTGTTCCTCTTTATTTCCCGCCTGAGCTACAACGGTTAAATTACTTTCTGCCTGATTAAGCTCGGCCAGTGTTGTTTTGATTTTCTCCGGTTGTGAACCGCGTACACTTATGTCCTTTTGCGAAGCAAGCAAGTCCACCAGCGCACGGGCTTTGGCGCGTTCAACATAGGTAAACGCTTCCTTGTAGCGGCTTTCGGCTAAAAGCAGCGCCGCTAATTGGGCATAGGGTGTTTGTTTATCTCCGACAAAGCCGATCCTTCCCACTTCGGAATTAATCGAAGAGCGTTGCTTTTCAATGACGTCAATTGCTTTTTTGAGCATGTCTTCGGCAGCGCTTTTCTGGCCTTCAGCCAAAGCAATTTTGGCCCGATCCAGTAGCACTATCCAATAAATGCCGCCGATTTGCTCAATCTGCGGGTGTCTTAGAAGCTGGGCATATCCTTCTTTGGCTTCTTTTATGTGTCCGGTTTCGTAAAGACTTTTCGACAAAATATAAAGGTTGGGTATCTCTTGGAAGGTCTGATCGTAGAAGGCTGTAATTGACCCTGTTACTTTTGCATTCGGATTTTTGATGGCGGCCAGAGCATGATCGTATTCTTTCAATGCCATGTAAATCCTCGCCAGAGCGCTGTATTTTGGTGGTCCATTCATGACGTTCATGCCTGCGATGCTTATATTTTGCAATGAATTAGCTATTTTTTGAGCATCAGCCTTATTCCCGGCTAGAGCATAGGCAACACCCAGAACATCGTAAATGTCAATCAGTTGAGATGTATAAAAGGTTTTTCTCTCACGTCCCTCTTCATGCAACAGTTTATAAGCAAGGGCTCCTTCTTCAATGGCTTTCTTTGGTTCCCCCTGGTCCAGATAAATAGAGCCGCGAAGAATTTGCGGATAAACGGTGAGATCGGAGCCGCCTGTAGTGGTTCTGCCGCCCTTATCAATCTGCTTTTGTAGTAAGTCTGTTGTAGCGAGCGCTTTGCTGTAGTTACGAACTCCAACGTAAGAGGCGGCCAGTAAATAAAGCTGGAAGGAAGACAGCGTATCGCCGTCATCAATACTTGGTTGAAGCATATTAATTATTTCATGTATCTGCTGTTTTTGAGCATAGCTGCTTAACTTGATATCTTTAGATAAGGAACAGCCCAAAAAGAAACAAGATAGCAGCAATATGGCTAGTCTTGAGGAATACTTTTTAACTATCATTTGATTTTCTCCCCCCAATTCATATTGACATTACGGTAAAAAATATGCTCTTGTGATTCATCTAAGTCAAGGAGAAACGGACTTTGAAAAAAAGCAAAACAAGCTTCTTTTGTCAGCATTGCGGTTACATGTCGCCCAAATGGCTGGGTAAGTGCCCCTCATGCAACGGTTGGAATTGCTTTGCCGAAGAATTGGTCGTGGAGTCCGATTCGTCAAGCCGCTCCGAGATGAAGTTTGATGGCAAGCCCTTGCCGATTGAAGATATTCCGGCTGAGGAAGGCGAACGGATTGTTACGGGTATTACGGAAATAGACAGGGTTCTGGGTGGAGGTATTGTCGGAGGATCGGCAATTCTGGTCGGCGGTGAGCCCGGTATCGGCAAATCAACTTTGCTTTTGCAGATGATGCATCGGCTGGCGGAAAAAGGGCTGAAGGTTCTTTATGTATCCGGTGAAGAATCAGCACAGCAGATTAAATTGCGCAGCAATCGTATTGGCGCATCGTCCAAGGATTTGCTGGTGCTGGTGGAGATTTCCCTAGAAAGGATTCTGGAGCAAATAAAAGCGGTTGATCCCGCCATAGTTGTTATTGATTCCATTCAAACGGTTTACTCGGCAGACCTGATGTCCGCGCCCGGCAGTGTCGGGCAGGTGCGTGAGGCGTCCTCAAGATTGATTTTGTTTTCCAAAAAACATGGCATTCCCGTTTTTCTTATTGGTCATGTGACTAAAGATGGCTCCATTGCCGGTCCCAAGGTATTGGAGCATATGGTCGATACGGTTCTTTATTTTGAGGGTGATTCCGGCCACGCTTACCGGATTATCCGCAGCATGAAAAACCGCTTTGGTCCGGCCAATGAAATCGGCGTCTTTGAAATGCAGGATAAAGGACTGAAAGAAGTGCCTAATCCCTCAGCATTTTTTCTGGCCGAAAGGCCGCAGAACGTTGCGGGCTCTGTTGTTGTTCCCAGTCTGGAAGGTACCCGGCCGATCCTAGTGGAGATTCAGGCCTTAGTCAGTGTCACCAATCTGGGTATGCCGAGGCGTACGGCAATTGGTGTCGATCATAACCGGGTTTCGCTTTTGGTTGCTGTGCTTGATAAGATCTGCGGTCTGCATTTAAGTGGCTCGGATATTTTTATTAATGTTGCCGGGGGGATAAGGGTGGAAGAACCGGCAGTTGATCTAGGCATTGTTGCTGCTATGGCATCGAGTTTTCTGGACCGGCCGATTGATTCGCACACGGTTGTTTTGGGTGAAGTCGGACTTACCGGGGAAGTGCGGGCCATTTCGCAAATGGAAGTCCGCATCAAGGAGGCGGCCCGTTTAGGTTTTAAGCGCTGTCTTGTGCCCAGGACGAGCGCAACGAAGTCGGCGAAAATAGCAAAAATAGAAATTTGCACCATTGGTTCTTTAAAAGAATTACTGGAAAATATTTTCTAATAAAAATCAGCGCTTTAAAAAACAAGAAAATTTTTCTAAAAACCTTGACACGGCGAAAATAGTGCATAATATAGCGCCGCTTCACAGCTATACTATATAAATTACAAAAAAAGAGGAAAGGAGAGAAAAACGCATGAAAATCAGACCTTTACAGGATAGAGTCATTGTAAAACGTTTGGAAGAAGAGCAGAAAACCAAGGGGGGAATCATCATCCCGGATACAGCCAAAGAGAAACCAGTCGAAGGCAAAATTATTGCTGTCGGCAAGGGAAAAGTAGCTGACGACGGTAAGTTGATCAAGATGGATGTCAAAGAAGGCGACAAAATTCTTTTCAGCAAATACGGCGGTACCGAAGTCAAGATTGACGGTCAAGAGTATCTGATCATGAGAGAAGACGACATTTTAGGCGTTATCGAAAAATAAGACAATTAAGAATATAAGAAGGAGGAATACATACGATGGGAGCAAAAGTACTTCTTTATGACGAAGAAGCCAGAAAAGCGATTCTGAAGGGTGTCAACACCCTGGCGGATGCAGTGAAAGTGACTCTTGGCCCGAAAGGCCGTAATGTAATAATCGATAAAAGTTACGGTTCGCCCACAGTAACAAAAGATGGTGTAACCGTGGCCAAAGAAATTGAATTGGAAGATAAATTCGAAAACATGGGCGCCCAGATGGTGAAAGAAGTTGCCAGCAAAACCAGTGATGTGGCTGGTGATGGAACTACCACCGCAACAATTCTGGCCCAGGCTCTTTATCGCGAAGGCGTTAAAGCAGTTGCTGCCGGCAGCAATCCTATGGATATTAAAAGAGGAATTGATAAAGCCGTTGAAGTTGTTGTCAAAGAACTAAGCAAAATGAGCAAACCCACCAAAGATCAAAAAGAAATTGCCCAGGTTGGCACGATTTCCGCCAATAACGATGAAACAATAGGCAATATTATTGCAGAGGCTATGGGAAAAGTCGGCAAAGAAGGCGTTATTACTGTAGAAGAAGCCAAAGGCCTGGAAACAGAACTGGAAATAGTCGAAGGTATGCAGTTTGATCGCGGTTACCTCTCTCCCTACTTCGTTACTAATGCCGACAAGATGCTTGTTGCTTTAGAAGACGCTTTGATTTTAATCTACGAAAAGAAAATAAGCGGCATGAAAGACCTGCTGCCGATTTTAGAACAGGTTGCCAAGACGAACCGCCCGCTCTTGATCATTGCTGAAGACATCGAAGGCGAAGCGCTGGCAACTCTGGTTGTCAATAAGATCCGTGGCACATTGCATGTGGCTGCCGTTAAGGCTCCGGGCTTCGGCGATCGCCGCAAGGCCATGCTCGAAGACATCGCCATCCTCACCGGTGGCAAGATGATTTCCGAAGATATGGGCTATAAACTGGAAAGCGTAAAGATGGAAGATTTGGGACGCGCCAAAAAGATTACCATTGATAAAGATAATACAACTCTTATCGATGGTGCAGGCAAGAGAGCTGAACTTGAAGCCCGTGTCAAACAAATTCGTGCCCAGATCGATGAAACCACTTCCGATTATGATCGTGAAAAATTGCAGGAACGTCTTGCTAAGTTAGTCGGTGGTGTTGCGGTAATCAAAGTCGGTGCTGCAACGGAAACCGAAATGAAAGAAAAGAAAGCCCGTGTGGAAGATGCTCTGCATGCTACCCGTGCTGCCGTTGAAGAAGGCATCGTTCCCGGTGGCGGTGTTGCTTATCTGCGTACGCTGTCTGCTTTGATGAAGCTTGCATTGGAAGGTGACGAACAAATCGGTGTCAATATTGTGAAGAAAGCAATTGAAGAGCCACTCAAAATGATTGCTGCTAATGCCGGTCAGGAGGGCACTATCGTTGTCGAAAAAGTAAAAGAGAAGAAGGGTTCTTTTGGTTTCAATGCCCGTACTGATCAGTATGAAGATATGATTGCTGCCGGAGTCATTGATCCCACCAAGGTTACCCGCTTTGCCTTGCAGAATGCAGCCTCTGTTGCGGCTCTGTTGCTTACCACGCAGTGCATGATTGCCGATAAGCCCGAAGAGAAGGGTGCCGGCGGCGGAATGCCCGGTATGCCTCCTGGTGGTGGATACCCCGGTATGGGAATGTAAAAAAGACTGAAGGCCGAAGGCTGAAGGTCTAGAATGTTAAAGCCTCCTGTTCACTTGAGCAGGAGGCTTTTTTATTGTATTGATTGGGGACCGTATTGTTTGCCCTTTTTCAGGGTCAGAATTACAATGGTGATAAAAACCAGCACAAAAATATTAATCAACCATAAATACCGGTAAGAACCAAAATGATCGTAAATAAATCCACCGAGAATCGGACCGATGCTGCCGCCTATGCCGATAAAAAATGTCAACAGCCCGTAAACTGAACCGAGGACTTGTCTGCCAAAACGATGGGCGGCTATAATCGGTATGGTCGGGGCCAGAGAACCGTAACCAAAACCGTAAGTGAGCGCATAGACATAAAGTGCGTTGACACTGTGCGCATTTATCAGCAATATCATTCCTGTTAACATAAATGTTGCGCCCAAACAAAAAGAGTATTTTGGGTCATCAAGGCGATCAGTCAGCCAGCCCCAGAAGAACTGACCGAGAAATCCGGTAAGGCTGATTGCCGCCAGAGATGAAGCTGCAGCGACCTTAGAGACTCCATTGTCTTCAGCATAAGCAACCTGGTGAACAAAAACGGACATCGTAACCATAAAAGCCAGTCCCTGACAGACAGCAAGGGTCCAGAAACGAGAATCTTTAAAAATAGTCAGAGTAGGTACTTTATAAACGGCTTGTTCTAATGATATTTCCTTCGACATGGTGATTTTATCACCATCGGGCAGCAGACCGTATGCTTCCGGGTGTGTTTTTCGCATCAATGTTTGAGCGACAATCAGCCCTATCAGCAATGTAATTGCACCCAGAGTTATAAGTCCGATACGCCAGTTCAGGAAATTGACTATGTAACCTGCCAACGGAGTCAAAGCAATGGTTCCGAAGCTTATTCCCATTGAAGCTATGCCAATTGCCAATCCCCTTTTTCTAATAAACCATTTACCCACGGAGGAACTGCAAGTGACAACGCCCAAACCGGCTGTTCCGATGCCCACCATCAAACCATAAGTTATGTAAAAACCAAGCGGGGTGCTGACGAAACCTGTCAGGATATAACCGTAGGCGGCAAGGGTGGCCCCTGCCGTTATAATCCAACGGGGCGCAATGCGATCCAGCATCCGTCCGACAAAAATAGCGCCGACAGAATAAAGGATAATATTGATAGTTGCAGCCATTGATATTACCGAACGAGACCAGGCAAATTCCTCCGCCATGGGTTTAAGAAAAATCCCAAAGCAGTAACGGGATCCGTAGTTTATGCCTAGCACTAGAAAAGCGCCAGTGACGATGAACCAACCCCAGAAGATTTCTTTATTTTTTTGCATTTATATGTCCGTACAGAAACCGACTATTTTTTCCGCCGGTTCTTTACCATTAAATGACTTTATGATAAATATAAAAATAGAAAAAATAGCAACAAAAAGGCATTATTATTAAAAAAGAAAAATATTCATTCCCGTCCAAAAAGAACTTTGCTGTAAAAAAGCACCGGCCAAAATCTTGCCCTCCGGCGATGAAGCCGGAAATCGATCCTGCGCTGAAAAGTGTATTCGTGCAAATCGGCAAACCTCATCCGGCCGCATTTGTTCCTGATGATTTTCAAAAAGACGCCCTGCAAGCGATAAAAAAAACCGATTGCCTGGTTATTGCCCCGACTGGTTCCGGTAAAACCTGGATCGCCCGGGAAGCTATAGTATCAGTGCTGAAAAAAGGCGGACGGGCCTGGTATGCCTCACCGCTCAAGGCACTTTCCAATTCTAAATGGATTGAGTTTGGGCTTCATTTCGATGCTGGAAACGTGGGGATCATTACCGGTGATACCAAGGAAAATACGGAAGCGCCGATAATTGTCGGCACAACGGAAATATTGCGCAACCAGCTTTACGACGCCATGCATCACGGGAACGACTTGAATTGCGATCTGGTTATTCTCGATGAGGCCCATTTCCTGGGAGACATGGACCGGGGCGTTGTCTGGGAAGAAGTTATGACTTATTTGCCGGTGCGCGTTAATTTGCTGCTCCTGTCGGCAACCATCGGCAATGGTGAAGAAATCGCCCGGTGGCTGACGACAATTCGAAAAAAACAGTGTGTGGTTATTAATGAAGAGAAACGCCCGGTGCCGCTTTATCCTCTTCTTCTGCATCCTTCCGGCAGGCTTTTGCCTTTTTTAGAAGGGGCAAAATTATCTGCACCTGTTGCTGATTTTTTGCAGAAAGATTCCGTGAGGAATTTTGCCCAAAGGCGTATGCTGGAATATGGCGGCATAATTCGCATTCTGGAAAGATTTAACCTACTGCCGGCGATATTTTTCCTGAAGTCACGTGCCGAATGCGATGCGGCTTTGACAGCAAAGGAGTTTCTTTCTCCTTTGCCTTACCGTGCCGAATTTAACGATTCATTAGAAGAATTACTGACGCGGTTTCCTTCTTTGCAAAATCACCGGCAATTAAAAGCTTTGCAGTCATTCGGCATTGCCGCGCATCATGGCGGCCAGTTGCCCGCCTGGAAATTACTGGTGGAAGAAATGATGAACAGGGGGCATTTGCGGGTTATCTTTGCCACATCAACAATTGCCGCCGGGGTGAATTTTCCGGCACGGACCATTGTACTTTTTAACTCGGATTTGTTTAACGGTCATGATTTTCAGCCGCTGTCGGCGACTGAATTCCGGCAAATGACGGGCCGGGCAGGAAGGCGCGGACAGGATAAAATAGGCTTCATGCTGGCGATTCCCGGAAGATTCATGGATATTATTCATGTTCGCAAATTATTATTCAAGGCGCCGGAAGATATTCTCAGCCGGTTGAAAAATGATTTTTCCATGGTTCTAAATTTGCTCATGTCGCAGACACCGGTCGATATCCGGCAAATCTTTGAAAGATCGCTGGCTGCTTATCAGCAAAATGAACACCACCATTCTTCGGGCCACAAAGCGGCAAGAACGCTCTGGACGGATTTCCAACGCTATCTGGATTTCCTGAAGGAGGAAGGGTTTGTGAATGAAGACAACAGGCTTACAGACGATGGCTTCTGGGCGGCCCGCTTACGTCTGGATTATCCGCTGCTTATCGCCGAATGTTTGCGCAGTAAAGCCTTTGATGACCATAATGAAAGAATTCTGGCCGCACTCGTGGCAATGTTTGCTTATGATCGGGATAATGAAATTAATATTTCCGTAAAAGACCTGCCCCCGATGCTTTCGGCGGCGCTAAAGAAAGTATTGATTATTGTCCGGCCGCTGATACATCGGTTGAATGCGGCGGGATTTGCATCGGCGAAACTCTATCCGGCTGTTGGTGCGGCCATGTATTTCTGGGCGCAGGGGCGCAGCTGGGAGGGCATCATTAAAACCACCGGCATGGCCGAAGGCGATATGGCAACACTTGTGCTGCGCACAGCCGATAATTTGCGGCAAATTGCCGCTCTGAAAGATACGTATCCGGAGGTGGCGGGGTGTGCGTATAAAGCAAGAGAGGCGATACTACGGGAACCGGTCCTCTTCCTTTAATGGTCGGGCTGCTGAAAAACGCCTATCTGCGGCGTTGTGCTCCGGTTTAGTCACTGCGGCCTACGCTAAAAGTAGGCCTCATTCCTAAATCCTCACACGCCTTGCATCTAAACATTTTTGAGCAGCCCGGAAAATGAATTGCATAATCAAATTTGTCATTGCGAGAAGCCCGTAGGGCGACGAAGCAATCTAGGATTGGTATGGACAGATGAATAGACAATTTTACGTTTATATTATGACAAATAAAACTAATTCCGTACTTTACACGGGAGTTACCAATGATCTAGTCCGACGAGTGTACGAGCATAAGAATAAATTAGTGGAAGGTTTTACGAAGAAATATAATGTGGACAAATTGGTGTTCTACGAGATTTGTGAAGATGTTAATAGCGCCATTGCCAGGGAGAAACAAATCAAAGGCGGTTCACGAAAGAAGAAAATACAGCTAATAGAAGCTATGAATAGCGGCTGGCATGATTTGGATAACGAATGGTGAGGTTATTAGCCAACATCGTCGTTGCGAGCAAAGCGAAGCAATCTATTGATTTTGAGATTGCCACGCCGCCTGAGCGGCGGCTCGCAAAGACGAAGAAGTAATAAACAATGTAGGCGTGCCGGGCAATGACACTGTAACAGACTGAGAAACAGGAAAACAGGTTGATAACGCCATAAAATTAAAGTATTAGTTAACGCATTGGCATAGGGTAGTTGAACTTATCCCGCAACTCATAGGATCGATGAGATGTGGTTCCCGATCCATACAAACACTGTTAACCGATGGATAAACTATATGGATAAATGGCAAGTATACATTCAGGAAGCCAAAACCCAGGTCGAGTTTGCTAAATACTCTTGGGCTGCATTCCTGAAATCAGAAAAACAAGGAAATTTAGTTTTTGATATCTTTATTCATTTACAGCACTTTCTAACACATACGGCTATTGTGGATAGGATACTCGATCCAGTAAAAGACAGCGAGCGTTACCAATTGTTGGCAGGACACGTCGATCTCTCCGGGTTAAACTTAAAGCCTTTCCGAAAACTCCGAAATCATTTGGAGCATTTTGACGAAAGGCTTGATAGGTGGATTTCTGAATATGACGGCTATCCTTTTTTTGACATGAACTTGGTGACTGGCACAAAAGGTTTCCCGAAAAAAGCTTACCTTCGAGCTCTCGACGGCCATATATACAAGTTTCACGGCGAAGATTATGATCTTGATCAATTATATGCATCCATAGTCACAATTGGCCAAAGACTAGAAAATAGAAAATACAACGATTAACCGCGCAATTTAACCAATTGCTATACTCCGGCTGATTTTTTCATTATTATCTTTCAATTGGTTATCTTAAGTTTAAGCCTATAGACTCGCAGGTTCAGCGATAATCAAGGCAAAAATTCCTTGTACGTTGTATGTAAAGTTAAATATAGTTCGGGACATATTATTGATGAGTTGTGAGATTGCCACGCCGCCTGAGAGGCGGCTCGCAAAGACAAAGAGTTAAGGCATTATGGAAAAATTCAAAATGATAACCGGTTTTGTGCCGGCAGGCGATCAACCGCAGGCGATAGATGAATTGTCGCGTGGTCTTTCCGAGGGGAAGGAACATCAGGTGCTTCTCGGTGTTACCGGGTCGGGGAAAACGTTTACGATTGCCAATGTCATTGAGCGGGCGCAACGCCCGGCGCTGATTATTGCGCATAATAAAACTCTGGCGGCGCAACTGTATGAAGAATTCAAAGGACTCTTTCCCGACAACTCCGTCGAATACTTTGTCAGCTATTATGATTACTACCAGCCGGAGGCTTATCTGCCCTCTACCGATACCTTTATTGAAAAGGATTCCGCAATTAACGAAGAAATAGATAAGCTGCGCCATGCGGCTACCCACGCTTTGCTGACGAGGCGTGACGTCATTATTGTCGCCAGTGTCTCCTGTATTTACGGCCTGGGTTCACCGGAGGCTTATCAGGGCATGATCGTACAACTGGAAGTGGGTATGGATATCCCCCGCGAGGAGATTTTAAAGCGCCTGGTGGAAATACAGTATGAACGAAACGATATTGATTTTCACCGCGGCACGTTTCGCGTGCGCGGCGACGTGGTGGAAATATTTCCGCCTTATGAAGATGAACGGGCGCTCCGTGTGGAATTCTTCGGCGACACCATCGAATCCATGACGCTTATTGATCCGCTACGCGGCAAGAAAATAGGAACAGTGAATAAAACAGCCATTTATCCCGGCAGTCACTATGTGACCACTCGCGATAATCTTAAGAGAGCGACAGCCGATATCCGCGCGGAACTGGCGCTGACGCTGACTGAATATAAGGAACAGAATAAATTACTGGAAGTACAACGCCTGGAACAGCGGACCAACTTTGATCTGGAGATGATGGAAGAGATGGGCTACTGCCAGGGTATTGAAAATTATTCCCGCCATCTGACCGGCCGCAAGCCGGGCGAGCCGCCGCCGACCCTGATAGAATATCTGCCGCAAGATGCCATGATTATTATCGACGAGAGTCACGCCACACTGCCGCAACTGGGAGGTATGTCTCGTGGCGACAGATCACGCAAGGAAACGCTGGTAAAATACGGCTTCCGCCTGCCTTCCGCTATGGACAACCGTCCGCTGCGCTTTGAAGAATACGAATCTCTGCCCAATCAGCGAATTTATATTTCGGCAACACCATCTGTTTATGAAGTGGAAAAAGCGCAAGGTATAAGAGTGGAACAAATCATCCGTCCGACAGGACTAATGGACCCGGTAATTGAGATCAAACCAGCTTTGCATCAGGTGGATGATTTACTCGAAGAAATCCGGCAGCGGATTAAAAAAGAGGAACGGGTGTTGGTGACCACTCTCACGAAGCGGATGGCGGAAAATTTAACCGACTATTACAGCGGTCTGGGGATCCGTGTACGCTATCTGCATTCCGATATTCACACACTCGAGCGTGTCAGCATTATCCGCGATTTGCGTCTGGGTGAGTTCGATGTGCTGGTTGGCGTCAATCTCTTACGCGAAGGTTTGGACATCCCCGAAGTATCGCTCGTGGCGATACTCGATGCCGACAAAGAAGGATTCCTGCGCTCCGAGCGTTCACTGATTCAGACGAGCGGTCGTGCCGCGCGTAACGTCAGTGGCAAGGTTATCATGTATGCGGACAAAATCACCAAATCAATTCAAGCCTGTCTTGATGAAACAAAGCGTCGCCGTATCATTCAGGCGAAGTTTAACGAAGATAACAATATTACACCGGAAACAATAAAAAAATCGATCAGCAATGTACTGGGCTCCATCTATGAGGCTGATTACGTTACAATTCCGGTGGATGCCCATGGCAGAGCCATTCCCGCTCATGAAGAAGATTTGCCGGTGCTTATTAAAAATCTCACAGCGGAAATGAAGCAGGCGGCCAAGAATCTCGAGTTCGAAAAAGCCGCCAACCTGCGCGATGAAATAAAAGAGCTCAATAGTATTTTGCTGCAGATGGGGTAGGTCCAGTTATCGCATTGACACCAAAGACCATTCCTCATATAATTTTGCCGTAAAGAAGGGAACTATCAACCAGCCGTAATGGCAGCACTCTGGAGGAACAATGTTCACAACCACTCAGACCGGACTTAAACGGTTGGACATGACGGAAAGACGCATTGCCGAATTGCTGGAAGAAACCCAATGGTCCAAGGACTTTTCCTGGAACCAGATAGTCAATCTGAGTGGATACTTTAAGGCCTACCGGGCGGTCAAGGGCGCCGAACTCTTTCACGAAGGCCAGAGGGAGCATAGCCTTGGCATTATCATCAGCGGCGAAATCGACATTGTAAAGTATGATTTTCAGCAGAAAGAAACTGTATTGGCGCGGCTCCGGGCAGGGCAGACATTCGGCGAAATGTCGTTAATTGATGACGAACCCCGTTCCGCTACTGCCGTGGCTGTGAGCGACGTTACATTTCTATTCATAAGCTTGGAGCAGTTCATGCGGCTGGGCAAGGAAAAGGCCCCACTGGCCTTTGCACTGCTCTGGAGAATATCGCGTCAGATGAGCCAGCGCCTCAGACGTACTAGTGGGCAATTGTTAGAACATCTGAGTGGTACGACGCCGGATGAATGAAGGTTTTACGTAGATTTTAGTAATTAATGAACACAGCCCAAGATAAATACTGCGGGCATTATCCTTTTTTTACATAAGTTGATTTTTATGGCAGAAAATATGGCCTTAAAAGAAAAAATGTCTTCCGCGCCGCGCAGTTCCGGTGTTTATATTATGCACGATGAACAGGGGAAGGTGATTTATATCGGCAAAGCCAATGATCTGAAAAGCCGTATCAGTTCTTATTTTACTGGCAAGGATACGCGGCCGATGGCGCCTTTTTTGATGGCGCGGGTAAGTGATATTGAGTTCATTACTACTACCACTTCCAAAGAAGCGCTGATTCTGGAAAACAACCTCATCAAGAAGCATCGCCCTCGCTACAACGTCATTTTCCGCGACGATAAAACCTATTATCATCTGTCGCTTGATCCTACGGAAAAATTCCCCCGCCTGCAACTGGTGCGCAAGAGACTCAATAACTCCGCTCTCTATTTCGGACCATATCCATCGGGATTGGCAGCCAAAGAAACGCTGCGGTTTGTTTTGCAGGTATTTCCTTTGCGTACCTGCCGCAACAGGGATTTTCAATTACGCACAAGGCCCTGCCTGGAATTTCAGATCGGACGCTGTCTTGCTCCCTGCAAGGGCTTGATTGAGGAAGAGGCCTACAGAAAACTGGCGGACAGCGCCGTGTCTTTCCTTCAGGGGCGCCGCCGCGAGTTAATTGCCGATTTGAAAAAGCAGATGGAAGAGGCGGCTGGGGAGTTGAATTATGAGGAAGCGGCGCGTTTGCGCGACCGCGTCGGTGCGCTGAATCATGCGCTCGAGAAGCAAAATGTGGACTGGGAAGGCGATCAGGATCAGGATGTCATGGGCGTTTATGCCGATGGTGATACTTATCAGATCTGTGTTTTATTTGTGCGCGGCGGTAAGCTTATTGGCAGCAAATCCTTTGCACCGGTAAAAACGAAAGCAGACGTTGCTGAAATTATGTCATCAGCTTTGCAGCAATATTACTCCGGTTCCAATTTGCCGGAAGAGATTATCCTCCCCTGTACTCTTCCCGATGAAAATGTCATTGCCGAATGGCTCTCCGACAAAAAAGAAAAGAAGATACTGATAACCGTCCCCCGGCGTGGTGCAAAAAAAGCCTTGCTCGATATGGCCTGTACCAACGCGTTCGAGTTGCTTGCTTCCGCCAGGAAGAAAGAAGAACAAAAAGCGGTGGCGCTTTCCCTTCTTCAGGAAAAACTGGCTCTTGTCCATCTGCCACGCAGAATGGAGTGCTACGATATTTCCAACATCAGCGGCAAAAACGCCGTGGGCTCACTGGTGGTTTTTCAGGATGGCGAGCCTGATAAATCGTCCTACAGGCGTTTCCGCATTAAATCTCTGGACGAACCGGATGATTACGGCATGATGCGCGAAGTTCTCACCAGGCGTTTCACCGGTGCCGACGCAATGCCGGATCTGGTTGTGGTGGATGGCGGCAAGGGTCAGCTCAATGTTGCACTTTCCGTGTTTAAAGATTTAAAGATTAAAATGGATGTGATTGGTCTGGCCAAAGAGGAGCGCACTTTTATTTCCGGCAAAGGAATCATCAGGAGGAAAGTGGCAAAGTCTGAAGATCGTGTTTATGTTCCGGGGCGCAAGGACGCCATTTTCCTTTCATCCTGGCCGCAGGCACTTGCGCTTTTGCAGCGCCTGCGTGATGAAGCACATCGTTTTGCCGTCAGTTACCATCATAAACTTAAACAGAAAAATGATCTGCGTTCGGTGCTGGAGGCCATTCCCGATATCGGCAACCGGCGCCAAAGGATGCTGGTTAAGTATTTTGGTTCGGCTCAGCAGGTGCAAAACGCATCTCTTGATGATTTGCAAAATGTTCCGGGAATTGGTAAGGAGCTGGCGGAAAAAATTTATTCTCATTGGAGAAACGAAAAGTGAGTATGATTATCTGATATGAGTCTGGTAACTATTTTTCTGCTGGCTGTGGCGTTAGGTGTAGATGCATTTTCCGTGGCAATCGGCATCGGCGCGGCTAATCATAAGAGGTTGTGGGCACCGGTCTGGCGTCTTTCCCTGGCTTTTGGTCTTTTTCAGTTTGCCATGCCGCTTGCAGGGTGGCTGGCCGGTTCGACAGTAGTTAAAATGATCGCTGGTTATGATCACTGGATCGCCTTCGTGTTGCTGGCTTTTATCGGCAGCAAGATGATCTGGGAGGGATTCGCGAAGGAAAGTAATGAGGAAAAGGCCGATCAGACACGAGGCTGGCCGCTGCTTCTGCTCTCCATAGCCACAAGCATCGACGCCCTGGCTGTCGGTTTTAGTTTTTCTCTTTTAAAAACCCCTATCTTATTTCCGTCAGTTATTATCGGTTTGATCTGCTTTTGCATGACAGCGGTCGGTATGGTTTTCGGTAAAGGGCTGGCGAAATTATTTGGCAAAAAAGTAGAAATATTCGGTGGGCTGGTGTTGATTGCTATCGGCGTGAAGATTTTGATTGAGCACATATAGGCTAATGGCTGAAGACCGAAGGCTAAAGGTGAAGATACGCCTTTGTCCTTTTACCCGTGTTCTACAATGATCAGAAGTCATTAATACAGAAATAAAAAGTAGGCCAACAAATAGACCGTTAGTCTTCAGCCTTCAGTCTAAAAGTCTTAAAGGGGTGTGCCATGTATTATCAAATTATCAAAGCGAACAAAGAAGAAATCGGGTTGGTGTGGCAATTTGTTTGCGCCAGACCGCAAGTGGAATATATTTATTTGCCCTGTCCGATTGAGCCCTTAAAAGATAAAATTATCAAAGACTTTCCGGAAGTCAAAAAAGAAGCACGACGAATACCGGGCGATATTGCCCAGCAGATTGCGCAATTATATTCCGGATCGAAAATTAACTTCGATCATTCTCTTTTGAATTTCGCAAAGCTCACCAAATTTTCCGCACTTGTATTGAAGCAAACGGGCAAGATACCACAAGGTAAAGTGGATACATATTCAGGACTGGCCGCGAAAATCGGTTCTCCCGGAGCCGCACGTGCCGTGGGAACTGTTCTGGCCAATAATCCTTTCCCCATAGCTATTCCCTGCCATCGAGTTGTGAGATCGGATGGTTCCTTAGGCGGTTTCGGCGGCGGAATTCTGATGAAGAAAGAGCTACTCAACAAAGAAGGTGTGATGCTCGATAAAAAAAACAGAGTTGCGGCAAAATGGTTTTAGTTTGTGTTCAATACTAAAAATGTTTGGCTGGTAAAAAAGCGCTTAGATTTTGCGTCGGGTATTTTGCTTTGTGATGGCCAGGTTGTCGCGGTGGATGACTTCCGCGTAGTCCTTGTGACCCAGGATCTGCTCAATCTTTGCTGTTTTCAATCCCATTATTTTACGTATCTCAGCAGAACTGAAATTGACGAGGCCCTTGGCTATTGGCGTTCCATTGCCATCCACGCAACTGACCGGATCGCCTACGGCGAAATCTCCTTCGACAGCGGTAATGCCGGAAGGAAGCAGACTTTTACCCTTTTCCAGCAGTGCTTTACGGGCGCCGTCATCAACAACCAGTTTGCCCTGGGAACGCAGCGTAAAAGCAATCCAGTATTTCTTGCTGTTTAAGCGGTCGGCCATCGGCAGGAAAAGCGTACCGATTTCTTTTCCGGCAAGAATATCCGTTAAGACATTTTTCTTTTTACCGGGAGCAATGATACAGGGAATACCGATAGCCGTAACTTTTTTAGCGGCCAGGACTTTGCTTTTCATGCCGCCTGTGCCGACCGATGATGTTTCTGCCGTGGCAATGGCTTCGATTTCATCTGTGAATTCAGATACCAGAGGAATGAACTTTGCTTTTTTGGATTCCGCAGGGTTACAGTCGTATAATCCTGCAATATTGGTCAGGTTAATAAAAAGATCGGCCTCCACGATATTGGCAATCATGGCGGCGAGGTTGTCGTTGTCGCCGAATTTGATTTCATCAACGGCAACACTGTCATTTTCATTGATAACAGGTATCACTTTCCACTCCATCAGCGTGGAAAGAGTATTCCGGATATTTAAAAACCTTTGCCGGTCGGTGAGATCGGAAAGAGTCAATAAAATTTGGGCAACGTAAAGGCCGTTTTTTTCAAACGACTTGGAATAAACACGCATCAGGCGGCCTTGTCCGACGGCGGCAGCAGCCTGCTTTTCCGGGATGCTTTTCAGTTTGCCGGTGATGTTCAGGCGGTGTTTTCCCGAAGCAATCGCGCCGGAAGTTACCAGTACTACCGAATAACCCCGACGCACCAGTTCGCACATTTCAGTGACTAAAGCATCGACAATCTTGAGATCAAGACCGTTCGTGCCGGTGAGAACTGCTGAACCGATTTTGATAAGGATTTTTTTTGTGTAGGTCAGAGTTTCCAGACGGATGTTTTTCATTGCGTAAACATTTCTAAGTTCGACAAGGTCATCGAAGATTGCTAATTTCCGGTATTTTGCGAGTTCATTAAGCCTGGCTTAATCTCTCAATTATTTTATTTAAAATTTCCGTTACACCTTCGCCGGTTACGGCAGAAAAAGGATGGAGTATTATGCCTTTTTTCTTGAATCGTGCAACATCTTTTTTGATCTGATCTTTTACATGGGGAAGGTCAATCTTGTTAATAGCGACGATTTGCGGTTTTTCCAGCAGTTGGGGATTATAAAACCCCAGTTCTTTGTTAATCGCTTTATAATTGGCCAGAGCATTGTTGTCCGGTTCCAGCGAAATGTCAATAATGTGAAGCAGGAGCGATGTTCTTTCCACATGCTTTAAGAACTGGATACCCATGCCGTGGCCTTCATGAGCACCGGGGATCAGTCCGGGAATATCAGCCATAACGAAACTATTACTGTCGCGATGTTTAACCACACCCAAATGGGGAGTAAGCGTAGTAAAAGGATAATCGGCAATTTTGGGGCGAGCAGCGGAAACGCGCGAGATGAAAGTTGATTTTCCGGAATTAGGAAAGCCCACAATGCCGACATCGGCCAGCAGTTTGAGCTCGAGCTTGAGCCAGCGTTCATCACCGGGCATACCGTCCTGGGCAAAACGCGGTGTTTGGTGAGTGGATGAGGCAAAATGAGAATTGCCTTTGCCGCCGATGCCGCCATGGCCGATTATATAAGTTTGTCCGTTCACCGATAAATCGACCAGTATCTCCTGAGTTTCAAAATCTTTAACGATTGTACCCACAGGCACTACAATTTCCAGGTCTTCAGCACTTTTACCGCTGCGGTTGTTCCCCGAACCATGGCTGCCGTTTTTTGCCAGATATTGCTGCTGATATTTTAAGTCTAATAAAGTGCGATGGCTTTCTGCGGCGCGAAACAATACGTCGCCGCCCTTGCCGCCTTCGCCGCCGTCAGGACCGCCGCGCGGAATAAATTTCTCTCTGCGGAAACTTACACTACCGGGTCCGCCGTGTCCCGCCTTGATAAAAATTTTTGCTTCATCAACGAATTTCATAATTATTTCCTATGTATATCATTTTTCTGGAATGATATCTTTTAAATTTAGGATTTTTTGCCAATTTAGTATTGAGAGTAAAATCCGGCGGCAACGGGGAACTTCCGCAGGTGCATAATTTATACATTTAATGAGCCGATCCAGGCTTGCGCCGGTTTTGCCAACAAAGTTATACGAAGGAGAGCAAGTTTACCTCAAAATGAAAAAGGCGCCTTTTGTTAAGCGCCTTTTGTAATCGTAATATTGTTGTGAAGTTTTAAGCTGCGTAAACACTCACTTTTTTTCTGGTCTTATCGAGTCTTTCAAATTTTACTACTCCGTTAATCAACGAAAAAAGAGTAAAATCTTTTCCTAATCCGACATTGTTGCCTGGATGAATTTTTGTTCCTACCTGCCTCACTATGATTGATCCGGCATTAATCTTCTGACCGCCGAATACTTTAACGCCACGCCGCTGGGAATTACTATCTCTACCGTTGCGAGAACTCCCTTGGCCTTTTTTATGTGCCATGACTTCCTCCGCTTATATCGTAATCTTTTTTATTTTCATGCTGGTTAATTTTTGGCGATGTCCGGTTTTTTTGTGAAAGCCCTTGCGTCGCGTCATGTGGTAAACATGGATTTTCGGGCCCTTCTTCTGAGTGACGATTTCACAGGTCACCGAGGCGCCTTCCACAAAAGGTTTGCCGACTTTGACGTTTTTGTCGTCAGCAACCATCAGGACTTCGTTAAAAACGACTTCCGCGCCCTTTTCACCGACCAGCTTTTCTATGGATAAAACATCACCTTCGCTTACTTTGTGTTGTTTTCCGCCTGTTTTTATTACTGCATACATATGCTTATCCTTATATTGTAATTAAGATCGAAGCTTATAGTTAATTTGTGCTTGTTTGTCAATAAGATTTAGCTTTTATGTCAAAATTTTTTAATTATTCGCCGCCTAATTGTCAAGTTACTGAAATAACGGAGATAATGTTGCTAAAGCAGGGTCATTGTTTTAACAACTCGAATTTGTTTCACTTCTTCATCGTTAAAGCCCAGAACATGCCCGAGAATATCTTGCGGTCTTGCCGCTCCCTGCTGGGAATGCCGAATAATTACTGACACTTTCTTTTCTATAAAATCAAGTGTCATTTTGTCCACAAAGGGACGAATATCTTTTGAAATATTTTTCCCCTTCGATTTGCGTTCAATTATAAATACCGGTGCAGCCAGGAATTTTTTAATATTATCATCTAATGCGTCTAATTGTGCAGACTCGATATCGTGAGTAAGGTGCAGCTCGTAGGAAAATCCCCGCAGTGCCTGGGCCAGATCTTTTTCGGCAAAATCCAGTTCGCGAATTTCCAGAACTTCAACGCCATGGGGCAGTGCACTGTTGATTTCCTGTTTCAGGAAGTCTAAATCAGCCGAATATTTTTGAGCGGTTACATCAGCGAACTCCTGAAGGCTTTCCATGCCGACAGAGGTTGCCGTCGCAAACGATATTTTCGGATGAGGATGGTAGCCTGCGGAGTAGCATAAAGACAGGCTGCTGCGGCGCAGGGCGCGAATTAAGGAAGAAGATAATTCCAGATGGGAAAGGAAGCGCGCCCGGCCGGCTTTGGTAAAAGTGAAACGATAATGTTTCTCAATAGCAGTCAGATTAGAAAATGGGCGGGCAGATACAACTGCCGCCTGATCAGTTTTGTCTTCCGGTGCGGAAAAAACATTTTTTATCGTGGTAAAATCACAAACACCGCATTGCTGGCAGGAGGATGTGCGGCAATCGGCAGTGGCGGAACAATCGGCGGCCTTCTGCCATTCAGCCAGCAGAAATTCGCGGCATACACCGCAGTCAATATTATCCCAGGGCAATATTTCGTTGATATCCCTCTCGCGGGTGTAGTCTTCGGGATTAATTCCCGTTTCCTGCAGCGCTTCCTGCCAGAGGTTAAAATTGAACAGTTCGGTCCAGCCGTCAAAACGGCACCCCTTCTGAAATGCCTTCTCTAACAGCCCTCCGATTTTTTCGTCGCCACGGGAAAATAATCCTTCGAGCATACTCATTCGGGCATCATGCCATTTCACGCTGAGGTTGCGGTTATGGATGCGCTGGCGGATATGTTCCTGTTTGGCATATGTTTCGGCAAGTGAAATCTGGCGGTGCCATTGGAACGGTGTGTGCGGTTTGGGAACAAATGTGGAAAGGCTGACTGTTACCATGCCGCGGTTTTTCGCTGCCCGCAGCGCCTGATAGGCCAGTTCGATAATTCCTTCCAGATCTTCCGGTGATTCTTGCGGCAGTCCGATCATGAAATAGAGTTTGATTGATTTCCAGCCGGCGGCAAAAACCTTGTCCACCGTAGCGAGCAGGTCTTCAGCGGTATTTCCCTTATTAATGACCATGCGCATTTTGTCCGTGCCGGCCTCGGGAGCCAGTGTAAAACTGGTTTTGCGGGTGCGTTTGATTTCCTCGATTAATGTTCCCGTCAGTGATTCCACCCGCAAAGACGGCAGCGCCAGCGCTACACGCTGGGCGGAGTACTTGTTCATCAAGTCTTTTAATAATGGTTCGAGGCAGCTGTAATCACCGGAGCTCAAGGCTAAAAGCGATATTTCATCGTGACCTGTGGAGGCCAGTAATTTTTCGGCCATTTCTTTGAGGGCAGACGAGTTTCTTTCCCGGTAAGGCCGCCAGATCATTCCCGCCTGGCAAAAGCGGCAGCCGCGGGTACATCCGCGGGCAATTTCCAGGATAATGCGGTCATGGACGGTTTGCATTAATGGGACAACCGGCGAAGCTGGATAGAGCCATGAATTGAGGTCAATTCCCGTTCGTTTTTTTATAATGATGTTGTTATGATGCACCGCGGGAACATAAATGCCGGGAATATGCGCCAGCTGCAAAATCGATTCCTGACGCGAGACCTTATTTTGCTTGCCGGTACGGATGAGGGCGGTAATTTCCGCGACAACTTCTTCGCCTTCACCGATAACAAAGGCGTCAATAAAATCAGCCAATGGTGCCGGATTAAAGCAACAGGGCCCTCCGGCAATTATCAGGGGATCACTCTCCAGGCGATCGCTGCGTCGGAGTGGTACACCGCCCAACTCCAGCATGTTTAATACATTAGTGTAAGACAATTCATATTGGAGGGAGAATCCGACAATATCAAAATCCGCAATAGGCATTTGTGCTTCGAGCGATGTTAAGGGCAGGTTGCCTTGCCGCAGTTGTTTCTCTCTGTCCGGCCAGGGAGCAAAACACCTTTGCGCTGCCACATAGGGAATTGCGTTTAATATTTCATAGAGAATCTTGATCCCCAGGTGCGACATGCCGACTTCATAAGTGTCCGGAAAGGCAAGAAGAAAATTTACTTCAGCATTCTCTTTATAAACGGAATTTACTTCGGCGCCGATGTAGCGGCTGGGCTTGTCGGCGGCAAGTAACAGTTCGTCAAATTTATATTTGTTCATGTTTAGTTATCTGCTTTGCATTGATACTTGTAAGGATTATTTTTGATGTCTTTGAGCAGTGATAGAGCAAACTTTTCGGCAAAATTTTTCACCCCGACGTAAGGGAGTGAATTATTTTTGAAGGTATTAATTAATTCCTCGCGGATTTCCTCGCCTTTTTCTTTCTTAATATAAGCTCTTTCCAGTGTATGTTCATAAGTAAGCTTTTCGCCAAAGATGTTTTTTACCTGCTGATAATCGGCTTCATTGGGGAAAAATGATTCCTTTAAGCTGATGTCGATTTTAAAAGCTATTTCGACTTTAACCGTAGGGGCGGCAATCTCCCGCGACAAATCGAAAATATTTAACTTCAGACCATTGGGAAGAACTATTTCTTCAATTGATTTCATTTGTTTCCAGTCTCCATGCGTGTTCGCCCGAGGGCGTCGTCCCTTAGCATTTTTCAGCTTGACCTGCAATCTTAATCCTTCTATAAATCAAGAAAAGGATATTAACCAGTGAAAATAAGGCCATCATATGAGTGACGTTCATGCGATTTTGCTTTTGTCCTGTCCGGATCGTAAGGGTCTTGTGGCCAGATTATCCAATTTCATCTTTCAGAATAACGGCAATATTGTTCATGCCGACCAGCACACCTCCAAGAGAGGGAAAATATTTTTTATGCGGATTGAGTGGGAACTGCAAGGTTTTTCGCTCGGCCGTGAGGAAATTCCGGTGGCATTTGCGGAGCTTGCCGCCCAGTTTGCCATGAAATGGGAGTTGCACTTTACCGATTATGTGCCCCGGATGGCTGTTTTCGTATCCAAACATCTCCATTGCCTCCATGATTTGATTTTGCGCCATCGGCTGGGTGAATTTAGAGCGGAAATACCACTGATAATCAGCAATCATCTTGATGCCCGTGAGTCCGTGGAACAATTAGGCCTGAATTTTTTTCACTTTCCTGTTACAGCGGAAAACAAGACCCGACAGGAAAAGCTCGAGATTCAGCTCTTACAGGAGATGAAGATAGACCTGATTGTGCTGGCGCGTTACATGCAAATCCTGACCGGAAAATTTCTTAAGGGTTATACCCATAAGATCATCAATATTCATCATTCTTTTTTGCCGGCTTTTGCGGGGGGTAATCCATATCAGCAGGCCTATGACCGGGGCGTGAAGATTATCGGGGCTACCGGTCATTATGTGACGGAAAATCTTGATGAAGGGCCGATTGTTGCACAGGACGTAATCAAAATCAGCCATCGCGATACAATAGCCGACATTCAGACGAAAAGCAGAGATCTGGAAAGAATAGTGCTCGCGCGCGCTTTGCGCCTGCACCTGGAAAATAAAATACTGGTATATGGGGCGAAGACAGTTGTTTTTGAATAACGGCTCTGTAAAATACCCTAAAGGGCACGCGAACTCATATGCTGCGTTACGCTTCGTCCTTCGGCGTTGCGGCGTATACAAAAATACGCCTCACTTCTCTGAACTCGCGTGCCTTGCCTCTGAGACTTTTTACAAAGCCTTTAAATTGTAATTTGGAGTGATTAATTAATAATGTCAGAAAATATAATGGTTTTATGCCAGCCTGATGAACAGAAATCATGCGGCGCCTGTTGCGGCCTTTACAATTATGTGGACAGCTCCCGCGAGTCGCTTACGCTGCGGCTTCGTGCGCGCACCAGGCGTTTTCGCAATATGGTGAAAAATCCGGAAGATATCAAATGCTATGCCGAAGCCACACTTGCGGGTGAAGATTGTACGAAAAGATACGAAGTGATTTACTGCTGCGAGTATCTCGGTTTTCTCGATGCGGGGGAAAAGAAAGTCGGATGTTTGTTGCACCCTATGCAGAATTCCGGTTGGGATTTGCGCGCCGGTTCTTTTTACGGGCAGGAGACATGTGCCGGTCATCTCTGCCCGAGCCATCATTATATTCCCGCCAATCAGGCGCAAATTTTGCTCAAAATAATTGAAGACTGGTATCTTTACGGTCTATGTCTGACGGATATTGATCTGGTAGTCGATTATTTTCGAATGATTGCCGATAGAATAGGTGAAGAACTTAAACCGGAAGTTTTTAAAAATGAAGTTTTAAGAAATATTGCCCGGGAGTATTTTGACTGGAAAATAAACTGGCCTTTCCGGTCGGAAGAAACCAACCGGTTGGGCAAGTATTATTTTGACGGCTCGCAGTATATGATCAGTTATATTGACTACGAGAAATTCGGCCGGGAGATTTCTCCTCTGGATAAAATCTTCATGAGCCTTTCTTCCACTTTTGCCAATGCGCAGGAAATGGCAGTGGCCGAAGAGTTGATTATGGGCAATGTGCGGAAATTTGTCGCCACCTATCGGAAGTATTATTGATTTCCTGTTGACAGGTAACTAGTATTTTGTCTAATGTAGGTTCCTAAATAATCTAAGGGAATTGCTTTAATGGACAAAATGGACAAAGAAATTCTTTTTTCCCGGGACGCAATCGGGCGGCGGGTGCAGGAAATGGCCGGTCAAATTTCCGATGATTACCAGGGCCGTGAATTGATAGTTATTGGTGTTCTTAAGGGTGCTTTCATTTTCATGGCTGATTTAATTCGGGCGCTCGCTATTCCCTGTAAGGTTGATTTTGTCCGGATAGCCAGTTATGGCGCAGGATCGGAAAGCTCCGGCAAGGTAGTCCTGACCAAAGACATCGAAACATCAATTAAAGGCCGGGATATCCTGCTTGTGGAAGACATTGTTGATACGGGTCTAACTTTAACCTATCTAGTTAATTGGTTGAAAGAAAGAAATCCTAACTCGCTTCGCGTCTGCGCTTTTTTAGATAAACGCAAAAGAAGAAAAGTTTCCTTTGAGGCCGATTATGTCGGTTTTACCATAGAGGATGGGTTTGTGGTTGGCTATGGACTTGATTTTAATGAACAGGCTCGTTTTTTACCGGAAGTTTATATTCTCAAACAGGAAGATGTTGAGGTAAAGGAATGATCATTCAATGCAGGCAATGCCGGACTAAATTTCGTTTTGATGATGATCTGATGGAAGGGGATGGTGTTTGGATGCGGTGCAGCCATTGCCAGCACGTTTTCTTTCAGGACAATCCGCAAACTGTCAGGCGGGGCCCGGAGCAATTCTCGGCGGAAGAAACTATGAAGGCAGGATCGCCTGTTTCCGGCGGTGATGAAGATGTGGCCCTTTTCCTGGATAATGTCATGAAGGCGAAGAATGGCTCGGACAGGGAATTAATGCCGGAGATAGAAAAACAGTTCGCTGAAGAAAACAGGGAAGATGAAGGTGCTCTGGCCTTCGAGCTAGCGGTGGAAGATGATAAAGAGAATGCAGGCAAGTCCTCCCGCAAAGGTTTCTGGAGGGTGCTGGCGATTGCCGCTTGGATCGTTGCGGCAGTTGTTGTCATTCCGTCCATTATTTATATTTTCGTTTTTCCGCAAATGGGGGACCGTTTGCTGAAAGTTGTCAATCAATATGTCGATATTGGCATCAAAGAGCCTGTCCGCCCCGAAATTGTTGTAAATCAAGTCAAGTTGCAGGATATAAGGCAGCGGATTGTGAATAACTATGTTTTGGGAGCAATCCGCATTGTTGAAGGTACGGCGGTGAATCAAGCCGATTATCCCATCTCCCGGATAGCCATTAAAGGCGAAATTGTTGACGCCTATGCTGTAGTGCTGGGCGAACGGGCAACCTATGCCGGGAATGTATTGACCGATGAAGAATTAACGTCGTTGCCGGAAGAGGCAATTCTCACCAAACTGGCCCGTCCGGAAGGTAGCAACAATGCCAACGACAAGATCATGCCCAACTCCATGATACCTTTCATGATCGTTTTTGCCCGCGAACCGGCAGGTGTAATTAAGACGACAGTGAAGACGGTAGGGGCGGAGCGCCTTTTGTAGGGGTAAGGTAGATAGGCTGAAGACTGAAGACTGAAGACTGAAGACTGAAGACTGAAGACTGAAGACATATGTCCTTCTGAAGCGGCAGCCGAAGAATCTCTTGGTGTTTGTTTAAATTAGTTCAATGCAAGAAGGCGCGTCTGGTAACGCGCCTTCTTGCATTGAGTGTTAGATAGAAGTTCTAAATTGCTCCCGGACGTACTGTTCCGGAAGCAGTACCGTTAAAATTACCGGAAGAGCCTCCACTGCCGCCATTAAGCAATCCCGCAGCGCCGCCATTGATAAGAATACCGGTTGAGGGAGATAGTGTCCCTGAGCCTGATACCGTAGCCGCCCATTTCCCGGTGGTTGTATTCCAAACCTTAGGCGTGAAAGTCACAGAGTTGGTCCCAAACGATACATTGTTTCCATTGCTGCCCGTCAAGTTTACTGCTGCGGGTAAAGCACCAATGGGGCATATTCTATCATAGGTGCTACTATTCAATACGTTACCCGCAAATATTTTAGGCGTCTGTCCGGTGGAATAGGCATAGAAGTTAACCCCCATATTCACGGTCATGGAGTCACCTGTCTGTGTGAAGCGTGTACCGGTCAAATCCACCGAACCCACTTGCGCTGCCGGAATATTTAAAGCGGCCAGTTTTGTTCTGCCAGCGTCTGTAGATGCCATATCGATAAATTTGGCCGTTTCGATTACCGAACTGAGGGCATAGGCATTCCATGTGCCAGCACTTGAAACTGCCGGGCTGAAAGTCCCCATGACTGATCCGCCGAAAACGAAGGTTGTTGCTGATTGCCAGTCCGCAGAGGCTCCAGTGATGCCGCCCACGAAATAACCGCCTGAACCTGAAGTATAGGCAGAAGCGTTCTGTGTGTAGACGATGCTTTCCGTTCCTACGGGAGTGCCGACTCCTACCAATTGGCGATAATAACTAAAGACAGCGTTTCCTTGCGGGTCCCCGGCGTAAGTGCCGGATAAAATGTTTCTGCCTACTCCAACGGAACCATAATCTTTAAAGCTGAGCCATTGTGAATCCAACCCCGTTACATGATTCTTGATTGCTAATGTCGGTCCACCACTGAGCAAATTAGCATACGTTCCTCCGGAGGTGTTTAACTCAAAAGCGCCGCTGTTAGTTCCTGACGCAACAAAAGTGCTGGCCGCTATGCCTGTTCCTGTTGCCATCTCAATCCGCTTTAAATTACCTTCGGCTTTAAAACCACCTGCCGCTGAATAAAATGTGCCGGGAATATTGCCCAGCAAAAAACCGATATTGCCGGATGCGTCCGCATAGAGAGCCTGTGCATCCGTACCAATAAGATTGGGGGAGACAAGCATAAGCAGGGTATTGAGATATCCTTTGTAAGCGCCTCCGGAATCATTGGTTAAATACCCTGAACCGGTGCGGTAATTCTGGCTCTGCCAAGGTCCGGAAAGAATGTTATAAGCACCGAGGGCGGAAATGGCCATATAAGCAGAGGGATCGAAAATTGTGCCGATCATCGTTACCGGAATAGAGGTGCCGGTCCAGAGGCCGGTTGTTGATCCCATGACGCCGTAAACGCCAATTGAGGATTCGAGTATATTGGCAAACGCCATCGGTATAAACTGGAAAGTGCCGCTGCTGATGGATGTATAATAATACATGCTGTAATACCATCCGAAATGATTCATCGTTGTAGCGCCTTTGTAAAGAGTGCTCATGTACAGGAAATCGCCGCTGATACTTACGTCCTGCCCTGACACAGCTCCGGACAGGTTTTCGCTGTAAAGAGCGACATTGCTGTTATTGCCGTATTTGTAACTTATTACCCGTCTATTGCTAAAACTGGTAATGCTGTCGATGTTGACATAATAACCACCCGTGCTGGAGCCACCCCAAACACCGATTATCCCGCTTTGGCCATTGAGAAAGGTGACGTTAATGTATCTGGACTCACTTTCGCAAACAGCGGGGCTGGCGCAACCGAGGAATACGGAATTATTAGATAAAGTAACGTTACCTATTACCGCCGGTTTGCTGCCGTTCAGGATGCCCGGGGATAGTGTGGCAGGCGTCAGGGAAGTCGAGGCAATTGCCGGATATTTGACAGCTACTCCGGCGCCGGAAAATGCATCAGCTGAAAATGTGGCGTATGCTGTACCTAGAAGAAATCCCGCCTGACCGTCATTGTTGACGTAAATTGTGTAGAGAAGCGCCGAGGCGCCGGTACGAGATTCATTGGGCAGACCTATAAAGTAACCGGATACACCGGAAGTGTTTGTAATATTGCCATTGACTAAGCCTGCTCCGGGGTTGTCGGCAGTGCCAGTCATTCCTCCAGCAGCGGTTAAGGTAAATATTGTGCTGCCATCAGACGTTGTTCCGGTGATTGTCCCGGTGATTGTGCCACCTTCATCAATTTTATGGGTAAAATTGCTGGCTGCTGTAATGTCCAGACTCAAAGAAGGAGTATTAACAACCGGCGGTATTACCGGCGGCGTCACCGGCGGATTTGAAGGTGGCGGCGGAGGTGGAGGTGGAGGTGGATCACCACCCGCACCAGCGAGATCACCAGTACCGCCAGAAGAGCCAGAACCACCAGAACCACCCGAGCTGCCCGAACCGCCTGAAGAACCTGAACCACCGGCACCACCGGACCCTCCGGACCCACCAGAGCCTCCCGATATTTCCGTAGCGTTTTTCATTTCATCGAGTTGTTTATTAGAAACAGCTCTTAATTGCGCGCCTAACGTAGCACTGGGCACAAACATGCCCTGACCGGAGGTTATTGTTTTTACATCACCGGGGTTATTCTTGCTGTAACCGTAACCGGAACCTTCCGAGAATATTGATCCGGACGCACCGGCCAGATAAAAGTTAAAGAAATGGGTGCCACGGACGCCGCAGACGGATGTCGGCGTGTGCACTTCATAGCGGCCGCCGGGAATACCGACAGATTTAACTATGTTTTGAATTTTTCCCCGAAAAAGATTGAAGATGCTGGAATTTTGTTTTTCGCCGGACATATATTCCGTAATCCCCACGCGGCTATTTTCGGCCAGCCGCAATATATTGTCTTCCTTAAAAGTAATTTCCACTTTGGATTTGCTCTTGGTGCGGATAAAGTCGCCGACATTAATATCATCACCCATATTAGCGCTCCGGGCGGCTTTCCCCTTGATCGTGATATCCACATTGCCGGCAAGATTGGTAATTTTACCCACCGGCGCAGCCAGTGCCGCCCAGGGAATAAGCAGCAATACGGCTAATAATGCTGCGATGCAATGTTTTGCTTTTATCAAGGGTTGCTTCTTCATACTTTTTCTCCCCAGAAAAAATGTATCTTAATTTATTTTCGTCCCTATTATCTAAAACTTAAACTCCACTCCCATTGTGTAAAGATTTTTGGTGTTTTCATAAACGGGAATATTACAGTCCGATTGCGTGCGGGTATACTGCAGCAGGCAAGTCCAGTTTTTCGATATATCCCAGTTAAGGCCTGCAGAGGCGGTATAAATCCGATCTTCTCTGCGGTCCGATCTTGCCGATCCATCTGCGGCGGAATATGGTTGCGGGTAAGTGTAATCCTGCGCTGTGAAACTGCCCGCAAGCTGCACGTACATGGGGCCAATTTTCTGAGACCAATCATCAGGCAGAACAGGTAAAACCAGGCTGGCGGATAGACGATTTAAGCTGTTGTCCCAGTAACTTCCGTTGGTGCTTTCTTTGGCCACCTCATAACGTAAATTAATAAAACCGTTGTTCTGGAAAAACCAGGCCCAGCTTAAGTAAGCC
This sequence comes from uncultured delta proteobacterium, assembly GCA_903907985.1. Lineage (GTDB taxonomy): Bacteria > Desulfobacterota > Syntrophia > Syntrophales > Smithellaceae > MVRV01. The sequence continues at coordinate 43,736 of CAIVQG010000057.1, read as the reverse complement.
CGGAATCCCTCGGCGTCGCGCAGATTGTCCGCGAATGGTGCCGCAGATGTAATTACTTGATTGTAATAATTTTTCTTATCATAGCCGACAAATGTTTCCAGAATCTGCTTTTCCGTCAACATTATTTTTACAATCGGGCCGAAGGTGTAATAATCCTGATAATGTTTATAGCCGGCGTTGCCGTCAGGCGTAACATCGGAATCCGTCCGCAGGGAGTAATTAGTATAACTGCCCAGCATGCTTATGGAAAACCGCCCGAAATTATAGCCGGGGATGACGGAAAAAGTATTTACAATGGAATCACGGGTGTGAACGTAACGTTCGTTGAAACTACCCATTGCCGCGTACTGGGCGTTAAACAGCCAGGGGCCGTCAAAAAGAGGAGCATATTCAATTCTTAAAGAGGGCGAAAAAACATTGCTGCCGGGACTATCGGTAGAACCGGCTAAGCTTTGCAGGCGGGGCTTGGAGGTCAGATTGTCATCATAGGCACCGGAAAGACCAATAGTAATACGCACCGGCCGGGTGTAAAAAATGGTGTTTTCCACTGCTTCCAGATACTGGCGGGCGTAGGCGGCCAGATCGGATTTGGGATCAAAGGACGCTGTCGCCTTAAAACGTTCCTGGGCATATTTATATTTCCTGCTGTTCATGTAACACAAACCAATTTGGTAGTCCGACGTTTGGGCTAAACTCTGATCCAGTGATTTAGCTTTTTCAAAGGATGCAACAGCCTCCGTATATTTCCTTTCACGCGAGAGAACCATTCCCTCTAAAAAAGCAATATTGGCGGGGTCAATGTTTTGCTCCTGCGCTACTTTGATCCATTTTTTTGCTTCATCTAATTTGTTTAATTGAAAAAGGACATTGACGCATTCCACCAGGGCTTCTTTTACGGCCGGCTTCAGCTTTAAAGCATCTTCCAGATTGGTGGCAGCTTTGTCGTAAGTCATCGTTTGTTTGTAGGCCATACCCAGAAAAAAAGCCGCCAGTGAAGATTTGGGCTCCTGCTCTCTCACCTTTTCCAGGATATCGATGGCTTCTTCATAATTTTCCGACTGGTATTGTTTTATGCCATCTTCCAGGAGGGTATTTTGGGTTTGGCAAAAAGCTGCAGAATTCAAGATAAACGATAAAAGAAAAATACTAATTATTAAAACCACTTTTTTCATCGCAGCCTCCGCCGGGAAAGGAAATAGTCACAAATACGTCCATTGTGAGAGTAACAACAAATTACCGATAAAAAAATTAATTAATATTAGTTTTTATTGCGCCAAATTACAGTGAATGTCAATAAAAATATTGTCCGGTAAAGTCAGCATTTAGCAAGCAAAATGAAAGGCTTGGCAGTTGGCAGGAGATGTAATTAAACAGATGATTCAATCGAAGGACGATGGAACTGGCAATCTCCGGTGCAAAAGTGTCAAGCCTGACAAGAGTAAAATTGACAAATTAGAGAAGGCGCGTTTTTCAACGCGCCTTCTTGCCTTACGTTTTTAACTTCCGTGTTTATTTAGCGTACAACACAGCCACTATCCTTTGGTCCCCCGCTGTCCTTGGGTGAATCTCCGACAGATTTGGGCAGGGTGAAATCAATACCCGGATTTCCCGGTAAAATTTTCGGTATTGATGTCGGGGATGCCACGTAGGCATACTGGCCGGTGCTGTAAGTCTGTGAGCCGCCGCTGTTGCTGACGATAATGCTGCCTGCCGCTACAAAAAAATACAATCCGTTCGGGAGCGATCCGCAGTTGCCCGCGCAAATTTTACATTCGTAGGTGGTACCCCGGACGCCTGCTATCGCGTTCTCCGTCGCCAATCTATAGCTATCCTGATCACCCCGCTTGCCGATCAATCCGGTGACAGAGCGCATTCCTCCCTTGACCAAATTGAAAACAACACTGTCTTCTTTTGGTTTGGCTTGATCAAAAGCATACTGTGACACCTTGAACTGCGTGTTCGGACGCAGGGTTACTTCGCCATTATCCGTAAACTTGATCCGGGCATAGGTCCTTTTTTCGGTTACCAGTGTGTCTCCCTGTTCAACGCCAGAATCTATAGACAATATCCTTGTCTTGTTGTCGGCATTTTTTGCCAGCATTGGTCCGCTCAAATGAGTGACTTTCCCTATTGTTGTGGCGGCAAAGGATGCCGGGCAAAAAATCAGCAATAGCGATAGTAATACTAAGCTAGTTGCAGTAATTTTTAGCTTTAGGTTCTTTTTTCTTATCATCGCTTGTTTGTTCCCCACCTTCCTTTTTCTTCTTCTTGTCTTCATCCTCTTTTTTATCGGAATCGTCTTTTGATTCCACTGTTGTTTTAAGTGCGACTAATGTATTGCTGGTAGCCGTCGAATTGCCTGTAGACCCTGTGCCCGAAGAAGACGAATTTCCGTCGGTCATCGTTATCGTGCCATACGGGGCGCTCAACTTGCCGCTTGCTCCGATAATGCTTCCACCCGCCGTCAAAGTAATGTTCCCGGTTGATGACGTGATGTTTCCGTTGATCGTAAGGTCACCGCTCACCGCGGCTTCCAAAGCTATGTTGCCGGAGGCGGAAACGCCGCCGGAGCCGATCGTCAGCGGGCTGTGGGCGGTTATGGAAAAAGTGCCTCCTGATTGAAAATTAGAGGATACACCGGAGGTAGTGATTGCCCCGATATTCTTGAGATCGACATTTCCTGAACCGCCGTTGCTGAGACGGCTTACGGTGAGAACGCCGGTGTTGTCAATTTGGATATTGTTTGAGGTGGTATTAATGGCATTGAGATTGCTTACGCCGGTCATAATCGGATCGCCGCTGCCGATACCGCTTACCGCTTCGGCGGTAAGATAGCCCGCGGATATGCTTCGCGAGCTGCCCATGCCGTTGATAATTTTGCCGCCGGAGGAGAGGGTTACATTGCCCGTACCGGCATTGATAAGCGCGTTCAAAGTTATATCACCCGTAGCGTTCAGGGTAAGATCGCCGGTTGTCGCAAGGCCTGCCGTATTTACCGTTCCAATAGCAAGTCCGGTGCTGTCTTTGAAATTAACCGTTCCCGTATTTCCTGCCAATGTTGTTATTGTATTACCCGTGTCAGTCAGATTATATGTTGCGCCTGTGCCCAGTAATTCAAGGCCTGCTGCTGTAATCGATGCTGTCTGGCTGACTGTGCCTGTGGTGTTCAGGGTAAGGTTGCGGGTTGCTCCCGTCACCGCACCACTGAAGCTGATATTACCGCCCGTGCCGGTGTTTGTCAGCACAGCGTTCGACGCGAGCGTTACCGGTCCGTTGTAAGTTTGTGATCCGTTTGCCGTTGTTATGTTGCCGTTCAGGGCAAAGGTCGCTCCCGCCGCAGTCAGGAAATTGAAGCCGCTGCTCAGCGTCATGTTGTTGCCGGAAAAAGTGTACGGGATATCACTGGAAGAAAGAACTCCCTTTGCATCTCCGAATGTGGTGTTGGACATTGTCCCGCCGCCGGCAATTAAGGTGCCGGAATTAAGGGAGAGATTTGTTATATGTGTTCCGCCGGAGAGATATGCCGCAGCGCCCTTCACGGCATTTCCGGAAATATAGGCAAGAAGAGCGCTGCCGCTGGAAACAGAACCGCCCGGGAGGGCAAAATAATAAAAACCGTTTGCTCCCGTGGAAGTTGTTGCCAAAAGTGACCCGTTAACTGCTGTCTGTATGGTCTTTCCTGCTCCGGTCACATTGACCATACCGGAGATGATTTGCGGTGTGCTGCTGAACTGCCATTTGAGGTAGGGATAGGATTTGCCTTCCACGATACCCCAGGTACTCGTAAAATCCCAGCCGGTGAACGTTCCCGTTGTCATCATTTCGGCGGTGGTTTTTCCGGTAACACCGGTCGCAATTCCGGAACCTACGCCTGCGGACTGCCCGCTTGTCGATTTATCCCAGAAACTGCCGGTTATGGTAGCGATGTCGTTGCCATTATTCCCTATCAGCCCGCCAAAATAATTGGTTCCAGTTACATAACCGGTGCTGTAGGAATTGCTAATTGTCGTGTTGTTGCTTGTATCACCATATTCTCCCACCAGCCCGCCAACATCAACGGTTCCCGTTACCTTGGCCGTGCTGTAGGAATTGGTGATGCTGCCATAAGAATCATTGTCACCCACCAGTCCGCCGCTATCTTCGGTTCCCGTTACCGAACCGGTGGTATAGGAATTGGTGATGCTTCCGTAATTTAACCCGACCAGCCCGCCGGTATTATGTGTGCCGGTTATGTTTACATTTGCCAGTCCGACATTCCGAATGATCGCCGCACTGTCAGTCTGTCCAAACAGGCCGACGTAGCTTCCACTTGTTCTTTTGATATAAAGGCCGGTAATCGTATGGCCGAGGCCGTCGAAAATACCGGTGAAGGTAGCTATAGGCTCGAAGCCGTAATAACCTCCGGAGCCATTGGAGTTCCAGGTTGAAGTTGCGCTTGCGTCAATGTTTGAACCCAGTACATATTTTCCGGACAGGTTGCCAGCGCGGGCAATGCCCTGTAATGTTTGGTTGGTGCCGCCAGTCGCATCGCCTGCCGCCCCTAGGCTGTTGATTACGTAGTAGGTTTTCAGTGAGCTGTCAGAACCCAGTTTAGTGAAGAAGTTCTCTCCTGTGGGCAGGTTGACAGGGGCATTAACTGAATACTTTGCAGTGCCTCCACCGGCTGAACTCTGGCCATAATAAAGCGCCAATTGGGCAGAACCAGTGCCGTTGAGTGCTGAATTGATGGTGATATTGTTCTGGGCGTTGAGGGTCAGTTTGTAGATACTCCAGTTTATGATGTCGTTGACAAAAATGTCGCCATTGCTGCCACTGCCGCCACCAGATGAAAGATAAGTCATATTGCCGCTCGATAGGGCATTGCTGACATCTGCTCCAGTAATATCTCCGCCTGTTGGTGCAATTGTAAAATCAGTCAGCGGAGGATCAATCAGCCAGTTGCCGCCATTTGTCCGGACACGAATGCCGTTAAGATCAACCTTTGCCGCCGATGTTTCGATAAATCCGCCGCTGCCGCTGGTTCCATCACCTTGAGCGGAAATCAGCCCCCTGCCGGTGAGCGTGCCGCTGATTTGGCCATCTTCAGCCGTTATGGCGACGATCTGCCCACCCTTGATGCCGTCGGCGCTGATAACACTGCTGTCCGCCAGTTCAATCGCCTTCGTGGCCTTCAGGAAGATCCGTCCGCCTTCCGCCACGGCGCTATCCGCGTTGATAACACCTTTTTGCTGGATCAGGCCGCCGTAAATCCCCACTTTGCCGCTCTGGGCGACGATCTGACCTAAGTTCACGGCCCTGTCTGCCGGCGCGCTGACGACTACGGAGATGTCGGGATCAAGCGAATCGACAAGGTACACGCTATGGCCCGCCGCCAGGGTTATATCGCCTTGCGGAGAATTGATAATTCCGCTGTTCGTAATATCCGGCGCGATGAGATATACCTTCCCGCCCGTGGGTGTCGTGATGGTGCCCTGGTTCTCAATGGCTCCGGCTGAGCTTCCCGCTGTGAAGTTGTATTTTCCCGCCAGAAAATCCTGATTGCTGATGTTCAATGTGGAGGCAACAAGGCCGTTCACATCGATCCGGGCGCCCTGGCCGAAGAGGATGCCGTTGGGGTTAATAAGAAAAACCCTGCCGTTGGATTGCAACAAGCCGAGAATCCGGGAGGGGTCCTGGCCGATGACTCGGTTCAGGACGGCGCTGGATCCGGACTGCTGGATAAAGCGGACAGCCTCATTGTTGCTAATTGAAAAGCCCTGCCAGTTGATGATCGCATTGGGGCTGTTGGTGATCGTGAGGTTGTTGCCCTGAGTATTAAAGCTTGCCTGTCCGTTCACCATTTGCTGCCCGGCAGGGAGGGCAAAAACATATCCTGCGCTGAAGAAAAACAGTGTGATTACAGAAACAAGCTTACCGGCTATCTGGAAAAGCTTCTTTTTTCTGCACGGATTTGTTTTCATATCAAGCTCCTTCATAAATGTATGTTCCCCGCTGCTATTTAAATCTCCTGATGAAACCGTAAAAAGTCGGGGAACCCCTGTTTTGTCATTCCGGACTCGCGAGACCTTCAGGTTATGATCCGGAATCCAGTTCATATTCGCTGTCCTGGATACCGGTGTTTGCCGGTATGACGATATGAGGATTATTACTACTTCATCACAAATTGGCGGCCTAAATACCCCCCGCCGCTATTATTATCTTTCAGCCTTCAGCCGAAACTCCTTCAGTCTATTCTAAAACAATAAACTTGCCGACAAATGCCAGGCACTGCTCCAGCGAGTTGTGCTTTCATCAGGGGGATCAACCACAAAGCCGCAATCAACCGAGAGGGAGAATCTTTTGCCGTCAGTAATACGTAAGCCTGGGCCAATGCCGGCAACTTGCGTACTGACCGTATCACCCGGCAAAGCATTATTTCGGGATACATACCCTCGGTCATAAAACCCCAGCAGGCGGAACTGAAAAGCACTGACATTGAACAACTTGCACAGATCCGGAGTGTAGGCCTCGACACTACCGGAATATCCCTGATCGTTAGAGAACGCTCTTTCCGCAAAACCACGGACAGAGGTCGCTCCGCCAATTCCATACTGTTCGCCCGGCACCAGCCGATCATTGGTATATTGCCCGTTAACCAGCATACGCGCCTGCCAGTCAGCGCCAAGAACATAAGACAGATTGGCCCCGTAGCGGAGAATGTTATAACCACGTGATGCGCCTGCACGGGCCCCCTCGAAATCGCTGGCGTTGTCCCGGCCATCCCAACTGCCGGCGATATTCTGCATGTCCATCAGATAAAAGCCGCCATTTATTTTATCAAAACTCAATATCCCGGTGTAAGTCAGGCTGAGGGGATGTACCGTTACATTCTTGCCCAGTTGGTTCCCCAGAAAATCCACGTTGTTTTCATAAGCCCGGTAATCCAGGCCGAGGGTCACTTTATGCTCGTAGCTGCTTATTCTGGTCAGGTTCTGGTTGTAATGTATTCCTAAAATTGAACCTTTACCACTGACGTTCATATTATTCGCAGCCACGCTGATCGTGCCGGAATCAACATTGGAATAAGCGCCGATCAATTCCAGGGATGACCCCAGTGAATAGAAAGGCACCCGGTAGCCGAGGCTGTAAATACTGACATGATCAATTTTCTCCGGAGAGGTAATATACTGTAACGTCAGGAGATGATCCCGGTTAAATACATTGGCGTGCTGCAGAAGGAAGCCCATGCGAGCTGTACCTGTTTCTCTGGTGCCAGTGTTATCTCCGTTTATACCTAATTTCCAGGGTTTCTCGTCCTGTACCGTTAGGATCGCATCTGTTTTGTTTTCCTCACCGCTATCTTTTAATTGCAGATTTGTCTTTTTTGCGGGGTTGTCGTTCGCCAGTTTAAGGCTGCGGGATACGGTATTGATATCGGGAGTCTCTCCCGGACGCAGTCCCGGCAGGCTGCGAAGAATATTATTTTGCTCAAAAAAACGGTTTCCTTCTATGGTGATTTTCCCGATGCGGACCTCCATGACTTTCAGGATGACAACACCCCTTTCCAGTTCCTGTTCCGGCAGTGTAACCACGACCATGGAAAAGCCCCGATCGCGGTAGGTTTGTTCCAGCGCATCCAGAGCTTCCTGCACAGTACCAAAATCTTTCGCCTTGCCGGTAAAGGGTTCAAGCTTCTTTTCGATTTCGGCATTGTCGATGAGGGTATTTCCCTCAATTTGGAACCGACTAATATCAAAACGAAGCACTTCATCCGGCTTTTCAGCGGCAGCGTAAGCGGTTATCGCCACAAGCATGAATAAAGCGCATAAGAGGGGTTGTAATAACCGAATTCTCATGTATTAGGGCTCACTTTATGAAAAAAATTCAATACAAATTGCGGTGAAGTGAAACAAACGGTTTTGGTCTGATACAAATTCTAACCTTAAGGCTGTTGCATTATTGTTTTTAAACATGTTTTTTTTGAAAGTCAATAGAAAATACTGAAAAAATGTTGTTCGGAAAGACGGTGTTTGGATAATAAAAAGAAGGGGTTGAAATCCGGCAGGAGATAATTAAGACCAATTTGCTCTCGGAGGATGACGACGCTTCATAACAAAGTCAGCCGGCGAGCGTGAATTGTTTTAAAGAAATAATTAAAATTCTAAGCATTGCCCAATAGAGATGCGGCTGATTACGCCTTCGCGCAGGATTTGCGGGGGATTTACGGTAACATCGATTATCGTGGAGCCAAGGCCTCCGGCGGTTTTCCCCAGATCAACAAGGGCATCAATTTTATTGCCGATTTGGGCAGCGACTTCTAAGGCGGTGGAGCATTCCGCCAAGCCGGATAAATTGGCGCTGGTGGCCGTCAGCGGATGGCCAAGTTTTTTCGCAATAGCCAGTGCGCCGGGGTGGCTGGAAACACGCATGCCGATTTTGCTGGTTTGCGCAGTCAGGAGGGGCGATATTTCAGCGGAAGCCTTAAAGACGATGGTCAGTGGGCCGGGCCAGAATAATTGCATCAGCTTTAGAGCACAATCGGGCACTTCGCTGACAAGCGGGCCGAGATTTTCTTGGCGATCGATAATTATGGAAATCGGATTGTTAAAATTTCGGCCTTTCAGGTCGAATATTTTCCGGATGGCATTTTCGTTCGTTGCATCTACGCCCAGGCCATAAAAGGTTTCTGTGGGATAGGCGATGACACCACCTGCGGCTAAAATTTCTGTCGCCCTGGATACAACGGCTTCTTCAGAAATATTTTTATCGGCTTTCAGGATTTTGGGCATGAAATACTCTCAGCTTTTTTCTCCACTTCCTGCGCCATTTTTTTAACATAGGCGGATAGTCTCGCGCTGATCTTTTTATCTTCCAGCGCCAGAATGCGTACAGAATAAAGAGCAGCGTTTTTCGCTCCGGCCTTGCCGATAGCCATTGTGGCCACCGGTATGCCGCCGGGCATTTGCACTGTGGAAAGCAACGCATCCAGGCCCTGCAGGGCAGTGGCGTCAATTGGTACACCGATAACCGGCAACTGTGTTTGCGAGGCGATGACACCGGCCAGATGAGCGGCGGCGCCGGCGCCGACAATGATTATTTTGACGCCGCGTTTGGCTGCTTCCTCAGCGAATTTTGCCGTTCTTTCGGGAGACCGGTGGGCGGAAGTTAAAAATAGTTCATGGGGAATACCGAACTCTTTCAGAATTTTTGTCGCTTCGGTCATGATGGGTAAATCGGAGTCACTGCCCATGACCACGCTGACTAACACATCTTTTTTCTTATCCATAATTCTCCTTGAGTTTTTTCGCAAATTCTCCAATTTCTTTTTTAATCAGTGACGCTGACGAACACTCGTTTGATTGAATTTATGATGCCATTTTTGCCTGGTTATTCATGAATTAAATATGTGCGCCTAATATCTCATTGGAAATGTAAATGCAAGCGGCAGAATTAATCACGGTTATGGTTTTTGCCTTGACATAATGACTCGAAATATCTACAGTCTCATTCCATTTTCAAATCAAGCGCTACCTTTGTTGGCGTCGTCGTTGGCTTCCTCGACGTATGTACACAATACGCCTCGTGGCCTCCTCCTAGCCGCCGCGGTATCATCTATGATTTGGAAATGGAATCACAAGCCAAGAAAAAGGGAGAAGCTAATGAAAAATAAACTTGTTGCTGTTATTGAAACAGATAAGGGAACAATCCGTCTGCGGCTCTTTGCCGATCAGGCACCGCTTACCGTGGGAAACTTTGTCAATCTGGCCAGGCGCGGTTATTATAATAATTTAAAATTTCACCGGGTTATTCCCGATTTTATGATTCAAGGCGGTTGCCCCGACGGCGATGGCCGCGGAGGGCCAGGGTATAAATTCACCGATGAATTCGTGCCGGAACTCCGCCACAGCAAGCCCGGTATCCTTTCCATGGCTAATTCCGGCCCGCAAACAAACGGCAGCCAATTTTTTATCACACATATTGATACACCATGGTTGGACGGCAAACATACAGTGTTTGGCGAAGTGGCAAGCGATGTTGATCAGGAAGTTGTAAACCAAATTGTTCAGGGCGATAAAATCCGTTCTGTTCTGATTGAAGGCGATATTTCCGAACTAGTGAACAGCATCAGCACTTCCATCGACAAATGGAATAAGATTATTGACGAGAGATTCCCGCAATTACCGAAAGTGCCGGTATGATGATTGATGCCAAGTCGTATTCTTCGCCTAACTTTGTTGGCACAGCCTGCCCCGGCGCAGGCCGGGGTCGTCGGCTTCCTCAACGTATGTACAATACGCCTGCGGGGCCTCATCCTTGCCGTCGCGTTATGCTTTGAATGCAACTTGGTATGAGTAACACCGGAGATAAATTATTGTGAGAAAGGTGCAAGGAACCCCGGCAAGGATGGTGGAGGAAGACGGGACCATCCATTTCGGCACGTACCGCACGCCGTTTCGGAATGCCAATATTCTGGACGCACCGCTGTATTCTTTCCCTGTGCCTGGCTTCTGGAAGAATTTCCGTTTGAAAGAATGGCAGCATTTCGGCCTTATTACTCCGACTCACTATCTGGGCATGGTCATTTTTGATGCTAAATTTACAGACGTTTCTTTTTTCTATGCCTACGACCGTTTAAGTAATACTCGTTTTGAACACACCCGGCAGGATAGTAAACAGAAAATAAAAGTGGCTGCCCAGGTTTATAATGACGTTTCCTGTTTTGAGACAACTGGTTACCGCTTGCGCTTTGAAAACAAGCTGGATCAGGGTTTCCACCGGGTTTTAGTCGACATTGATGGTTCTCGGGACGGTCTGGCTGTAAAAGGTGAAATAACGATTCATGAAGCTTTGAGTGTCATTGAGCCGTTGGTTCAGGTATCACCCATAACGGGCTTACGGCCTTTTTATACGCACAAAGCGGCTATGGCCGCTTCGGGAAGCATTTGGTTGGGTTCGCAGGAGATTGTTCTGAAACGCAACACCTGCATCGCGCTGATCGATGAACAAAAAACGTATTATCCCTATCGCAGTTTCTGGAAATGGGCTATGGCGGCCGGTTACAATGATGACGGGAAGCTTATGGCCTTTAACCTCTGCCAGAATATGATTGCCGACGATGAGTTTTTTAATGAAAACTGCTTCTGGATAGATGGGAAAATGTCCTGTTTGAAGGCTGCGCGGTTTGAGTTCGGCGACGTAATGAAGCCCTGGAAGATGAAAACGACAGATGGAAAACTGGATTTATCTTTTGTTCCGGCAGGTGAGAGGGCTCAGAAAATCAATGCCGCCGGTATCATCCGTTCCGATTTTCATCAACCCTTTGGCCTTTACAATGGCCGCTTTATCGACGACCAGGGCGTTACCCACTCTATTAAGGACTTCTTTGGCCTGGCGGAACATCACATTACCAGGTACTAATCATCAACACCCCGCTTTTGTTGTGAAAATTAATATTTCACCAAATCCGGTTGACAGACGAATTTTCTCTTCATATACTCCCGCAGCAAAAAAATGGCCTTAACTATAACAAGGAGAGAAGTAAAAAATGAAAGAAAATTTATACGAATATTTGGCCGGCAACGAGTATCCGGGACGCGGCATTTGCATCGGGAAAACGCCCAGTGGCAGCAAAGTCATGATTGCCTACTTTATCATGGGCCGCAGCGTCAACAGCCGTAACCGTTTGTTCGATCCCATTGACGGCGGCATCCGCACTGTGGCTTGCGACCCTTCCAAAATGACGGACCCGCACCTGATTATTTACAACCCAGTACTAACCATGGATAATACGACGATTGTGACCAACGGTGACCAGACCGACACCATCCGCGAATATCTCACCCACAGTGATTTCCCCGGGTACGGTTTTGAAGCCGCGCTTTTGACCCGTACCTTTGAGGACGATGGTCCCAACTGGACGCCCCGCATTTCCGGCGTGGTGGATATGCGCATGGGCGGCTACAAACTGAGTATTTTGAAGAGCGAGGATGGCGACGCCAACAGCGTGCAGCGCTTTACCTTCGATTATTCGCAGCCTATGGCCGGCGAGGGGCACTTTATCAGCACCTACAAGTGCAACGGCACGCCGATTCCCAGTTTTGCAGGCGAGCCGCTACGCGTCACTATAGACGAGGAGGACCCCAATGAATACGCCGGCAAATTGTGGGAAGCCCTGAACGAGGACAACAAGGTGAGCCTGTTTGTGCGCGCCATTGATCTTACGACCCAAGCGTACGAGGATGTCATTATGAACAAATACAAAACGGTGGAGGAATAGTCAATGAACGAAATAGCTCTTAAATACGGCTGCAATCCCAATCAGAAGCCTGCCCGGATCTTCATGGCAAACGGCAGCAATCTGCCTGTCGTCGTATTGAATGGCAAGCCCGGCTACATTAACTTCTTGGACGCGCTCAACAGCTGGCAGCTGGTGGCCGAACTCAAAGAGAATACCGGCATGGTTGCCGCTACCTCCTTTAAACATGTCTCCCCCGCCGGCGCCGCCCTGGGCTATCCCCTGGACGACGTTCTGCGCAAAATGTATCATATCGACGCCGGCATGCAGCTATCCCCACTGGCCTGTGCCTACGCCCGTGCGCGCGGTGCCGATCGCATGAGCAGTTTCGGCGACTGGATTGCACTCTCCGATATATGTGACGTGCCCACGGCGAAGATTATCAAGTCTGAGGTTACCGATGGTATCATTGCCCCGGGTTATGAGCCGGAAGCTCTGGATATTTTAAAATCCAAGAAGGGGGGCAACTATAATGTCGTTGCCATCGATCCCGATTACATGCCTGTTTCTCTGGAGCACAAGCAGGTGTATGGCATCACCTTCGAGCAGGGCCGCAATAGCCTGAAAATCGACAACAGCATAATGGAAAATATTGTCACCGAGAATAAGATCCTGACCGAGGCGCAGAAACGCGATCTGGTGGTGAGCCTGATTACTCTCAAGTATACGCAGTCCAACAGTGTGTGCTATGTACAGGACGGTCAGGTCATCGGAGTGGGCGCCGGCCAGCAAAGCCGCATCCACTGCACCCGCTTGGCCGGCCAGAAGGCCGACAACTGGCAGCTGCGCCATATGCCCAAAGTGCTGGATCTGCCTTTCCGCGACGATGTTGCCAAGCCCAACCGCGACAATGCCACCGACGTTTGCCTGGGCGATACGCCGGAGGATGTCATCGGCGATGACGTGTGGGCTGAGACCTTTACCAGAAAACCCGAGCCCTTGACTATGGCCGAGAAGAAAGCATGGCTTAGCAAGGTTACCGGCGTCGCCCTGGGTAGCGACGCGTTCTTTCCCTTCGGCGACAACATTGAGCGCGCGCACCGCAGCGGTGTGACCGCCATTGTCGAGGCCGGTGGTTCCATCCGCGACCAGCAGGTGATTGACACCTGCAACAAATACGGCATTGTAATGGCCTTTTGCGGCTTGCGGTTGTTTCATCACTAGGCTGAAGCGCTTTTGGCTGAAGGCTGTAAGGAACAACTAACTAATTCAAGGTAAAAAAGAAATACAGAAATCCGGCACAGTGACTGCGCCGGATTTTTTTGTCCTAAAGACGCATGACCTGGAGCGACCTTAAGTTTATTAGGGTAGGGGCTCTCCGGTATTGAGGTAATTCCATCGTTGAATTAAGTCTTTTCGATGTGATCCTTTTTAAAAGGTTGTTGTTTGGTCGAATTAAAAAAGAGTCGACCAAACAGATGGTATGCGGTCGAAGGCCGATTGGGAAACTTTAAATAGCCGGAAATATTTCCATTTAGTTAATAAAATAAAGATAGACTGCGTTTCCGGCATTATGTTATTGGAAAAGAAAAAAGGAGGATGCTTATGAAAAGGATAATTTTGATTCTTTCGGTTGCCATTTTGGCCATTACGGTTCTGGCTTTTGCCGCCGAAGACAAAAAGACGGAACTGCGCCCTGCTCAGAAGATCATGCAGGTCCGGGCTGCAGGGCTTACGGCCATGAACAAAAATCTTGGAGCCGGCAAATTAGAAGCTATTGCTAAGGATGCTGATGATCTGGCTGCCGAAACCATGAAGACTGGTAATAAGCTTTCTAACCCTTTGGCCAAAGAGATTACACTGGCCATTTCAATGTATGCCAAAGAAGCTTCCGCTGCCGCAGCCAAGAGCGATGCCGCAACCGTAAAAGCCAAGCTGGGAGAAATTAAGGGTAAGTGTGGCGAATGCCACGTTAAAATCCGGGACAAAAAATAGCCGGTAGAAATCCAGAATGCTTGAACAGTGGAGATGGGTTTCAGACCCGTCTCCACTGTAAAACAAAAACACCTTTGTCCTGGCCGGATTCAGATATAAACTTGGATAATTATGGACAGCAACGCCCTATTTAAACCGCTTTCAGGCAAGCGGAAAGGATGCTTGGGCAATGCTCAGTTTAGTCTTTCCGTATCTTCTTCATGTGATCAATTCGCTTCTGGATGAGTGCATTCGTGCCGATGTCCTCGCGGTAGGCGACGGGGCCGCTCACCGCCTTGACGCCTTCTTCCGCAATCTTGCGGGCGGCATCCAGCGTGTCGGCAATGCCCACAATGCCGATGGCCCGTGATGAACTCAGATAAAGGCCGTCTTCTTTCTTGTCCACGGAAGAATAGTAAAGTCTGGCTTTTCCGACATTGCCTATTTCAATCTTGGCGCGCGACGATGCCGCGTCGGGATGATCAGCGGGGAGGCCGTAGCCTTTAGGCACTACGTATTTGCAGACCGTTGCTTTTTGTTCAAATTCAATTTTCAGTTTGTCGAGTGTGCCTTCAATGATGTGGCGGCATACATCCACGAAATCCGTCTTCAACAGCGGTAGAATGTTCATGGCTTCCGGGTCGCCGAAGCGGGCGTTGTATTCCAGCAGCTTCGCGCCGTTTTTTGTGGCGATGAATCCACCGTACATTATGCCCTTGTAAGGACTGCCGGTTTCTTTCAACAACGCCGATGCGACCTGGCGCGTGATCTCCAGGCCTTCTTCGATGTCCGAAGGCTTTAAGAACGGCATGGAATGATCCGGCATAGAATAGGAGCCCATGCCGCCGGTGTTGGGACCTTTATCGTCATCGAACCGTCTTTTATGATCCTGTACCAGCGGCGTACCGACAACGGTTTGTCCGTCGCACAGGCATTGCAGCGAAAATTCCTCGCCGTCAAATTTTTCCTCGACAATCAGGGAACTGCTTTCGGTTAATATCTGTGTGCACAAGGTTAATGCTTCCTGCGGGGTGGCAAAATGATCGCCCTGCACCAGTACGCCTTTTCCGCCGGTTAATCCATCGGGTTTCAGGACGATGCCGTCGAGCGTATTCAAAAATTCTTCCACGCCACCTATCGCCTTGAAGACTTTATACTGCGGATTGCCGGGAATTTTGTATTTGCTGACCAGATTCCTGGTAAACGCTTTGGAAGTCTCCAGCCGCGCCAGGCTCTTTGTCGGGCCGACAGCGGGAATGCCGGTGATGGCGAGAGCATCAACAACGCCGTTGTTGAGCGGATCTTCTGGGCCAATAACGGCAAATTCAATTTTATTTTCTGTGGCAAAGTTAGTAATTGCCGCCAGATCGGAATAACTGCCAATCTTTGTTTTTACTGATAACGATGCAATTCCGGGGTTGTTTGCTTTCATGTAAGAGAATAAAAGCGGCTTTTCTGTTGATCGCAGGACTGCTTCCGCCATAGCGTGCTCGCGGGCACCGTTTCCAACTAAAAGTATATTAGGCATTTTCAATCTCCAAAATTATTCTGCGGGATTGACATCCTCCCACGACTAAAGATCGTGGGATTCCAAAACCAGCAGCTAGGCTGCTAACTCCAGGGTTCCTGCTTCCGGCGGTATTACTGCACCACTCGATTCACAGGCCAGCCGGGCATGCCCTGCCCTTTGGATATTTACCGCCGCGTTCACGTCGGCGTCGCTCTTGTACCCGCACTTTACACAGACGAAGCTCGCCTGAGTTAGTCGGTTCTCTTTTGCAGTGTGGCCGCAGGCGGAACACTTCCGTGAAGTGTTCTTCGGGTCGACGAGGACAAGGATACCGTTCCGCCAATCCAGTTTATATCCTGTCTGCCGGCGAAATTCGCCCCACCCCGCGTCAAGGATACCTCGGTTCAGCCCGGATTTTTGCTTTACCTTCTTGCCGGGCTGGTCAACCGTGCCTTTTGCAGACTTTGACATTGCCTTGATCTTTAGATCCTCAAGTACGACCATGACGTGGCTATTGGCTATGATGGTCGTCGACTTGTTGATGTTATCCCCTCGGATATCGGCGATTCGCGCATGCAAAATGGCAATTTTGATCTTGAGTTTGATATAATTCATGCCGCCCTTCATCTTTCGGGAAAGCTGGCGTTGCATATTGGCAAGCCTCTTCATGCTGCGTTTTAGGCTACAGGGGTTCTCGATGATCGTGCCGTCTGAAAGGGCGCACAGTTTCTCGACACCCATATCGCCACCGATAGAAGTATCGGCGCATGGCTGGTCTTCTATCAAAACCTCGCAACAAATCGAAGCGTACCAATAATTGCCGTGCTTTGACACAGTTACATGGCACATTTTGCCGACTATCGGTTGGCTTTTAAAGAATCCCATCCAACCAAGTTTGGGCAAAAATATTCTTCGGTTATCGATCTTGAAACCCTGCGGGTAGCGGAACGATTTCCGCGACTTGTTCTTTTTCTTGTAGATCGGGAAGTCCGTATTGCCCTTAAAAAAGCCTTTGTACGCCTTGTCGAGGTTGTCTGTCACCGACTGTAGTACTTGCGACGGAGCCTGGCGGATAAAATCGTACTCCTTCCTGAGCTGGGTGATCTCAACATCCTGCTGGTCTCCCCATGTTGATTTTTTGCTGGAGTTATAGATCAACATCCGCTGCTCAAGGCACAGGTTCCAGATTAACCGGCAAACGCCGACATATTGTGCCATCAACGCCTCCTGCTCGGGCGTCACTTTCAGCCTGAACCTGTATGCTTTGTGGATCAGTTTCATTTGTTCTTCTGGTCCTCTATGTACCGTTTAATCGTTTTTTCAGAAATATGCCCCACAGACTCGCAATAATATGACCTTGTCCATAGCGACGGCAGCTTAGACACAAGAAAGGGGAATTCGTTACGGAGTATCCTTGCCGAATAACCCTTGATCTGCTGCACGATCTCCTGCGGAGCAAAAGATGGATCTGATTTTACAAACAGATGCACATGATCTGGCAGGATTTCCATGTTTTCTACGGCGATGTTCATATCTGCGGCCTTCTCTTTGATCAGAGTCCTAAGTCTGGATTCCACTTCGCCGGTTAATACCTTTCTCCGGTACTTTGGACACCAAATTAGGTGATACCCAATATTAAAAACCGCAGTTCTGCTTGTCCGCCATCTGTTTGGTCCCATGATTTGATTATAGCATAATAATAGCTTGTTGTCAACTACTTATTTATCACGGATTCATCCCACGACTTAAGATCGTGGGCTTTATCCGAGCTTTATCGTAAATAACGGAAAAGTCATTCCAAGTCAATTAATAGCAGCATATAAAGTATTTGTCTTTTTTCGCAGCAATCTGTTAGATTACGATTAATAAATAAACTAGGATTGTTGGTGCTTTGGATATATCACTACAACTAACCGTAATTTCCATACTCTTTTTACTCTCCGGTTTTTTCGCTTCTGCGGAAGCTGCTTTGTTTTCCCTGACCGATTTGCATCTCCACAAGATGAAGTTGGACCGTTACCCTTTTTTGCGTTTTGTCGGTGAATTATTGGAAAACCGGCGCCGTCTTTTGATTACCATTGTCGTCGGTAATGAAGCTGTTAATATTAGTATATCTGTTTTGGCGGCATCTTTTTTTATCAGCCTTTTTGGAGTCAATGGTCAATGGCTGGCCATTATTTTTACCAGTATAGTACTCCTTATTGCCGGCGAATCTGTGCCCAAAACGTTTGGCGTGACCTATCCCCTGCAAATATCTTCCGCTGTTTCTCCTCTGCTGACTGTTTTCTCCCGTCTGGAATATCCCTTCGTCGTGGGTCTGGAAAAAATATCTGACTTTGCCCTCAACCGTTACAGTAATGGTGAATCCCGAAAGGCTGATCCGGTAATGGAAGATGAGTTTAAAACACTCATAGATGCAGGAAGCCGCGAAGGTGTTGTGGAAGAATCGCAAAAAGAGCTGATCAACAGAATTTTTGAACTGGGAGATAAGCCCGTAACCGATATTATGGTGCCCCGGGTGGATATGTTTTGCCTTCCCGTGACCATGACGATGGAAGAAGTCGCCGCCGAAATAGTCCAGGCCCGGCACGAACGGGTGCCTTTTTATGCCGGTGATCGTGATGACATAACCGGAATTCTTTATGCCCGCGACTTGCTCAATGCCACCTTACAAGAGAAGAAGCCCGATAACTTAGAAAAGCTACTGAAGAAACCGTATTTCATTCCAGAAGGGAAAACCATCAACGGGCTTCTACATGATTTCCGGGAAAACCGCATGCAAATTGCCGTTATTGTCGATGAATATGGCGGTGTGTCCGGTTTGGTTACACTGGAAGATATTCTGGAACATTTGTTTGAAGAGGAACTGACTGATTTCCATAATCTTCAAAACGGTTGCGAAAGAATAGGTGAAAATACCATCATTGTGCCCGGTAAATTGCCGCTGGAGCAGTTCAATACTATAATGCAGGCGCAATTACCGGAAGATGAATTCGATACCATTGGCGGGTTTGTTTTGCATTTGTTTGGCAATCTGCCGGCTAAAGGTGAAGAATACAGCAATAACGGTTTTACGTTTCGGATAGAGAATGTGGGCAGGGCAAGGATATTGAAAATAAGGGTAGAGCGGACTTTGGAGCAAATTAAAGACGTATGAGTATCTATTTAATTATAACCATCATTTTTATTTGCCTCATTTTGGAAGCTCTTTATTCCGGAGGCGAAATAGCTTTGATTTCTTCTGATATCAACAAGATTCGATTCTTTGCCCGTCGCGGCTCCACCTCCGCCAGACATACCCTGAAGCTGATGGAAAAGCCGGAGTGGTTTATCTCTACAACGATCATCGGCACCAATCTGGCCATTGTTACCAGCACTACTCTGGCCACCGGCCTTTTCCTGTCTTTCTTCGGACCTCTGTATGGCGAACAAATCTCCCTTCTCATCATCATACCGACCCTGTTGGTCATGATTATTGCCCGCAGCATTTTTCAACACTATGCAGAAACAATGGCCATGAAATTGGCCTTATTTATCCGCATATCCTCAGTGATCTTTTATCCTGCCGCCTATGTTATTGCCGCCGTATCCAAAGGGACGGTAAGATTTTCGACTGGTCAAAAAACAAATAATCCTTCGTACATTACAAAGGAGGGATTGAAGTTTATTCTGGGAGAAAAGACTCTCGGCAGCGATATCTTAAAAACAGAAAGGGAAATGGTCAGCCGGGTATTTGATTTTTCGGAAATTACGGCGGATAAAATAATGATTCCCCTATCCGCGATGACGGCGTTGCCGATTACGACTAAAATTGCGGATGCCGCCAGGCTTGTGGCCAGTAAAAAATATTTGCGGATACCTGTTTATTCCGGCCAGATATTTAATATAGTTGGGATTCTGCATTATTTTGATTTACTGGAAGCGCTGTATAAGAAGAAGGATGAATTGGCAATGCCTGCGGCAGATGAAACCATCGAATCCATTTTACAGACGAAAGTGTTCTTTGTACCGGAAACAAAGAAAGCCAAAGAACTCCTGGTGGATATGCAAAAAAAGCGCGAGCACATGGCTGTTGTTGTTGATGAATATGGAGGGGCCGTCGGCATTGTAACCAGTGAAGATATTGGAGAGGAAATTATCGGCAATATTGATGATGAATACACTGCCGGAGAAAAATTATACAAGAAAATCGCCCCCGGTAAATATCTGGTCAATGGACGTATGGGTGTCGATGACTTGGATCAAATTTTACCGAGGAAATTACCGGCAGGCAATTATGAAACTTTAGGCGGCTTCCTGATGAACAGGTTAGGAAAAGTTCCCCAAAGAAAAGAAAAGATTGATTACGAAGGAATTAATTTTATTATTGAGAATGCTGATCAAAAATCGATAAAAGAGGTTCTGGTGATTTTCCCGGATCAGTTAGAGGCCGTTAAGAAATAACCACCGCTAAAGGGTGGCGAGACCATTTCGTTACGGGTCCTTATGCCGTTCCCAGCATTTATTGATCAGGTAATTTTTCACAACGGCTTAGATCCGGAATTGACGAAAAAACAGGAAAGGTAGGTCGGGATAAAAAGTGGAAGAAAATAAATTTTGTGCATTAATTTTGGCAGCAGGCAAAGGCACACGCATGAAATCGGATTTGGCCAAAGTTCTGCATGTTTTGGAAGGAAAACCCCTGCTGCATTATTCTTTGGCTGCCGCGCGAGCTGCTCGCGCAGAGAAAATTGTTGTGATTGTCGGTCACCAAGCTCAGGTAGTGCGGGAAGAGTTTGCCTCCTCCGGGGTTATCTTTGTTGAACAAAACCCGCAATTGGGTACCGGCCATGCTGTTTTACAGGCCAAAGACGTTCTGGCGGATTATTCCGGCCTGACGGTTATCCTTTGCGGCGATGTGCCCTTGCTTAAAGTGTCCACAATTGATGGACTGATTAAAAATCATCTCGCCTCCGGGGCGCCGATAACTGTCCTGACAACATATCCAGCTGATCCTCAGGGTTATGGGCGGGTTGTAAAAGATGCCGCTGGTAATATTTTAAAAATCGTTGAGGAGCGCGATGCCTCAACTGCAGAAAAGAGCATCGGAGAAATTAACAGTGGAATTTATTGTGTAGATACACCATTCCTTTTTGCCGCGTTGGGGAAAATAACTAATAATAACAAACAGCAGGAATACTATCTGACGGATATTGTCGAAGTTGCCTGCCGCGAAGGATTTATCGTGCGCTCCCATATTGCCCCGGACTATATCGAAGTAATGGGAATTAATACGCCGGAAGAATTGGGCAGGGCAAGTATGCATCTGCAAAATAATTGAAAGAACCTGGTTTAATTTGTGGTTGATATAATTAATTCATTGCGGGGCAAAGCGTTTTTAGCCCCGCTTGCGGGTATTTCCAATTTGCCTTTCCGGTTAATGGCGCGATCTTTTGGCTGTGCACTGGCCTATACGGAAATGGTAAGTAGCAATGGCCTCATCCGGAAGGCAGATAAAACATACGAATACCTGCAAACTTGTGCCGAAGATAAACCTCTGGGGATGCAGATTTTCGGTGCCGAGCCGCAATTATTGGCCAAAGCAGCTCTTATCGCTGCCGAACGGGGTGCCGACTTGATCGATATCAATATGGGTTGCCCGGTGAAAAAAGTCATCAAGTCCGGAGCAGGGGCGATTCTGATGAAAGATCCAGGCCTTATTGCCCGTATCGTTGCCAGTGTTAAAAAAGCAGTTGCCGTTCCTGTTACCGTAAAAATCCGTTCCGGTTGGAATCGCAGCTCCATAAATGCCGTGGAGATTGCCCGTATTGCTGAAGATTCGGGAGCAGATGCTGTCACGGTTCATGGCCGGACTGCCGACCAGGGGTACAGCGGGATGGCGGACTGGAAGGTTATTGCGGCAGTCAAGGAAGCCGTGCATATTCCGGTGTTTGGTAACGGCGATATCTGGCATCCGCAGGATGCTGTTAGAATGATTGCGCAAACATCTTGCGATGCGGTAATGGTGGGCAGGGGTGTGCTGGGTAATCCATGGATATTTACAGGTATTAATCAATTGCTGGCTGGTCGGCGGGAGGATTGCAAACCCGGTTTAGAGCAAAGATATGAAATAATTAAAAAACACTGGTCATTGGAAGCTGAGATTTGTGGTTCCCGGTCTGCGACCAGAAATTTTCGTAAACACCTGCTTTGGTATACAAAAGGACTGGAAGGATCAAGCCGGTTTCGTAACCTCGTTTCCACCCTGCCGGACCGGGAAAGCATGCTCAATGAACTAGACAAATATTTCCTTTCTTTGGCAGTTACCCCTCCTGAAATAATACCTTGACTTTAAAAGGATGAGTTGGCATAAATAAAAATAGATTATATACGTTTACAAGAATTGTTTCTTAGTTTTTGTATTTATTACAGCATTAAAGGAAGGACAAGTATTAAAGTGGAATTGGGCAATTTTAAAGAGCTGGAAGACAAGATAAAAGGAATAGTTAGCGAACAGGTATTTTTGAAAAAGCAGATTTCAGTATTAGAGGAAACACTAAAAAATAAAGAATCGGAGATAGAAGTTTTAAGTAGTAAACTAAAGGCATTAGATGGGGAAAGGGACAGCGTACGCGCGAGGGTAGATTCATTGCTTGATTTACTTGCGGATATAGAGTTGGCAAAATAAGCTTCCAGGGCGTGTGTTTTGAAAAAAAATTATAACATTAATATCTTAGGGCAGGAGCTTTCGGTTTTAAGTGATGCAGATGATGAACGTGTGGCCAAGGTCGTCCAATTGGTAAATGAAAAAACGGCAGATGTATTGAAATCTGCAAATAACCTTAAGGCCTTAGATGTTGCTATCCTGGCAGCTTTAAATGTTGCAGAAGATTTATTGAAATTAAGGGGAGTTAATAAGGAACTCTGCGATCAATTAGAAAGCAGATCCGAAAAATTGATTCAACTGATTGAAAACGCAAGTTAGTTATAGTTTTTTCACCCCTGCGATGTGCGTGATTGACATCTGTTTTTGAGCCAACACTTTGAACCTGGGGTCTTTCCTTGTTTGCGGTGTGCAGGTCAGCCTCGTTTCCGGCGTTCGGGAGGCAGAAAGCCTGAAGCAATACAACACTAGGCACCCACTTTATAAAAAGGTTCAAAAAAGTGATTAACATGGCATAAGCGGGGTTATTTATGCCCTGAGCAGTAACCACCTTGATCCTGTCTTTAGAAAAAAATCAAACAAACAATGAATCCTTCGGTAGAAGTGTTTTTTGCTTTAGTCGAGAGGTTTAAATATAGCGCTGTTGGGGAAAGTTTACTTAAAGAAATTTAGAGATTATAAGTAAATAAAACAAAAAGATTTTCAGATGGTGATTTTCCTTAACGGGGCACGGGGAGGTAAGTTAAATGTTAAATGGAAGTTTATTTGTCCTGGTAATATTCGGTTCAATTGTAGTTGGCCTTATTTGTGGTTATCTTTTAAAGCAGCTGTCTGCGGCCAAGAAAATCAGATCATCAGAGAGTTTGTCCGCACGGATTGTTGAAGAAGCAAAGAAAGAATCGGAAACAATCAAAAAAGAGTCGATCCTGCAGGCCAAGGAAAACCTTCTGAAAATGAAGGGTGATTTCGACAGGGAAAGCAAGGAGCGAAAAAATGAGCTGGATGGATTAGAAAAACGGATTCGCGCCAAAGAAGAAAACCTGGATAAGCGGATTGATCTGCTGGCGCAAAAGGAAGTAACTTTTGAAAGCCGTGAGAAAACAATATCAGTTAAAGAGGCGGCAGTTGAGGAGAAACACCGTAAGTTAGATGTAGCATTGGATGAACAAAAAGAAAAACTGGAAAAGATTGCCGGAATGTCTTCGGAGGAAGCCAAGAAAATATTGATCCAGGAGATGGAGGTTGATGCCAAACGTGATGCGGCGGCAACAGTCCGTAAAATCGAAGAAGAAGCTAAGCTTACCGGCGATCGAAAGGCACGCGAAATAATTGCCTATTCCATTCAACGTTACGCAGGCGACTATGTGGCCGAACATACAGTTTCGGTTGTAAATCTGCCCAGCGAGGAAATGAAAGGCCGCATAATCGGCCGGGAAGGCAGAAATATCCGCGCCATTGAAGCGGCCACAGGGATAGATTTAATTGTTGATGATACTCCGGAAGCGGTAGTTCTCTCCAGCTTTGATCCGGTAAGGAGAGAAGTTGCCAGAATATCACTGGAAAGATTAATCCAGGATGGCCGGATTCATCCGGGACGTATTGAAGAAATCGTCAAAAAAGTTCGCACGGAAGTTGAGCAAATTATCAGGGAAACCGGAGAAAAAGCATCTTTTGATGTCGGTGTCCATGATGTCCATCCCGAAATAATCAATTTGCTCGGTAGTTTGAAATATCGGACGAGTTACTCTCAGAATGTACTGCAGCACTCCATCGATGTAGCTTATCTTACCGGCATAATGGCCTCGGAATTAAAAATGAATGTTAAGGAAGCCAAGCGGGCCGGATTGTTGCACGATATCGGCAAAGCGATTGACCATAAAATAGAAGGTCCGCATGCCGCTATCGGTGCGGATTTCGCCAAGCGCTTCGGGGAAAATCCGCGAATTATCCAGGCTATAGCTACCCATCATGATGATGGCCGTAACAATACGCTGCTGGGAGTTCTGGTACAGGCGGCAGATGCGCTATCGTCCGCGAGACCGGGAGCACGGCGTGAAATGCTGGAAACATATGTCAAGCGCCTGGAAGAACTAGAAAAGATCGCCCTTTCATTTAATGGCGTTGATAAATGTTATGCTATTCAGGCCGGCAGGGAGATACGTATCCTGGTGGAAAATGAAAAAATCTCCGACAACGATACCGTAATGTTGTGTAATGATATTATTAAGAAAATTGAAAGCGAACTGAGCTATCCGGGCCAGATAAAGGTTACGGTAATTCGGGAGACCCGTGTTTCTAATTTTGCCAAATAAATGTTGTGATGATAGTGCGGGCAAAAGAAGTAAAGGAAGTAAATGAAAATATTATTTATCGGCGATATCGTGGGGAAACCCGGGCGCAGAGCCATAAAAGAACTCTTGCCCAAATTGATTGGCGACCGCCAGATTGATCTGGTCATCGCCAATTGCGAAAACGCTGCTGCCGGATTTGGTGTAACTCGCGATATTGTAGAAGAGCTTTATGACAGCCATATTGATATTCTTACGTCTGGAAACCATATCTGGGATAAGAAGGAAATATTGGAATTTATCGGGGATTACGAGACTCTTTTACGTCCGGCCAATTATCCGGCAAAAGTTCCGGGAGCAGGTGCAGTGATCATGCCGACGGCGGCAGGTGAATATGTGGGGGTACTTAATCTGGCTGGCCGTATATTCATGCAGCCGATTGATTGTCCGTTCGTGAAGGCAAAAAGCGAGATTGCCGAAATGCGGAAAAAAACAAAAGTTATTATCGTGGATATTCACGCCGAGGCGACTTCGGAAAAAAAGGCGCTGGGCTGGTACCTCGATGGTGAAGTGAGTGCAGTATTAGGAACCCATACTCATGTGCAGACAGCCGATGACGAAATCCTGCCCGGGGGGACGGCATATTTGAGTGATGTTGGTATGACCGGGCCTTTTGATTCCGTCATCGGTGTAAAGAAGGAAGTTATCATTGAACGGTTTTTGACGGGCGTTCCTAATAGGTTTGATACGGCCAAAGGCGACGTTCGCCTGCAGGCCGTTCTACTGGATATTGATTCGGCGACCGGGAAAGCAAATTCTCTGGAGAGGATCAGCGTCAAGCTAAAAGAAAAGGCGGAGGCAGGTGAGGATGAAAAGCGCTTATGATGTTTTAGGGGAAAGAGGCTTTCTCGAGCAGGTGACGGAGGAAGCTTTAATTCGAGGGCTTTTTGAGGCAGGTCCGGTTACCTGTTACATCGGCTTTGATCCCACGGCAACCAGCCTGCATATTGGCAGCCTGGTGCCCATTATGGCGCTAGCCCATATGCAACAAAACGGTAACAAACCAATTGCCCTGGTGGGCGGCGGAACCGGTTTAATCGGTGACCCCAGCGGTAAAACTGAAATGCGCCAGGTGCTGACCCGTGAACAAATTGATTACAATGCACAATGCCTCGGAAAACAACTTTCCCAGTATCTCGACTTTTCCGATAATAAAGCATTACTGCTCAACAATGCCGATTGGCTGACGACTATTAATTATATAGAATTCTTGCGTGATATCGGCCGGCATTTCAGTGTTAATCGGATGCTGGCGGCGGAAAGCTATAAGATACGTCTGGAGAAAGGCCTTAACTTCATCGAATTCAATTATATGCTCCTCCAGGCTTACGATTTTCTTTATTTGTTCCAGAATCAGGGCTGCGCCCTGCAAATGGGCGGCAATGACCAATGGGGCAATATGCTGGCGGGAACCGAGCTGATTCGCAAGGTCGCGGGCAAAGATGCTCATGCTGTAACCTTCCCCTTAATTACGACTTCGTTGGGGCAGAAGATGGGGAAAACGGAAAAGGGAACCATCTGGCTGGACAGAAACTTAACTACGCCTTACGAGTATTATCAGTACTGGATAAACACCGACGATGCCGATCTGGAGAGATTTCTTAAGCTCTTCACCTTTCTGCCGCTCGATGAAATCAGTGCGGCGAAAAATCTGGCAGATGCGCAATTGAATATGGCCAAAGCAGTACTGGCTTTCGAAGCAACAAAGATCACACATGGCTGTGATGCGGCCCAGGGCGCCTGGCGGGCTTCCATGGAGGCTTTCCATTCGCGCCCAGTGGATGCAGACATGTTTCCCTCCAGCACCATTCCGCGCACGGCGCCGGCAACCGATACTTCCGGCATCCCGCGCTATGCAGTTTCCCGCAAAGACTTGGATGCAGGCATTTCCATAATGGCCAGCTGTGCTAAATCAGGCTTAACGCAATCATCGTCTGAAGCCCGGCGTCTCATCGAACAAGGCGGTATCTACGTAAATGACCGTCAGGTAAAATCCATCGACGAAAAACTCACGGCGGCCGATTTTGCAGGCGGCGATGAAATACGCATTCGCAAGGGCAAAAAGAAATACCTGATTATCGAAATAAAAGATTAATCCTCGAAATATTCAAAGGTTGCTTTCTTCCTTCATAATGGCGAAGGCCGGTATTCAGAATACAAGGGTCTATAACTCCAACTTCATCCCGATGTTGGATCCATCTTTAAATTGAATTGCAATTTTTTCTCTATAACGATCACAGAAAATTCTTCTTTCGGCATAAAGCAGTTAAAAAACATAAAGATTGTTGTTGCCTGATAATTTTGATATATTTACGACATATATGTTACCTGATTGCACTTTTTCTTTCATTTCGAGCCTTTCGGAGTGGCAATGACTAACCTAAGCAAATTATATCTGATATCTGCCGCCTTTTCCAAACCACAACCATGCTGGACATGTCTAGAGGAGGCATCTTGATCATGCCGAAATTTCATTTCACTAAAAAATTGTTTGTTATTTCGATTTTGTGTGCAGTCTTGTTGGTTTCAGCGGCAGGCTGGCTCTTTACCGGTTACCTTGTAGAAATGGCAACGCGCACGGTGAAACACAATGTGGAAGATGCCAACCTCATCATATCACTTAACCTGACCAATGAATTAAAGAGAATTGAAAGTGCAGCCGCTGCCGTTGCCGGTTCCCCCTTAACTCTTCCCGTTTTGCAGGCCAATACGACGGCGAATATGGAAAAGATAAACAACATATTGGATCGCTATCACAAATCGTTGGACGCGGCAGCCTGTTATCTCATAAATCATGAGGGATTAACGCTGGCATCCTCCAATCGGAATGAAAAGGACAGTTTTGCAGGGAAAAATTATGCCTTTAGACCTTATTTCCAGCAGTCGATAAAAGGCGCTATTGGCCGCCATTTCGCTGTCGGTATAGGAACGGGGAGGCGCGGATTTTTCGCCAGCGCTCCGGTCAGGGATAAAGACGGTCAGATCGTCGGGGTCGTGACCATAAAGAAGGAACTTGAGGACATCGAGACAAAGCTCAAACAGTATATCTGGTTCCTTGTGGACCAAAACGGCATAATTTTTATATCGTCGCAGCCGGAGGCACGCCTGAAAAGCCTCTGGCCCCTGGGTAAAGAACAGCAGCAGAAAATTATCCTTTCTAAACAATACGGTTTGGGACCATTCGACCCCGTTTTGCCCAAACAGTTCCAGGCCGGGGCGGAAGTTACGTTTAGAGGGAATCAATATATTACAGCACAAGCTGCCACACCCTATGAAGGTGTTTTTGTATTCCTTCTCTGGCCGGCAGCGCAGATCACCATGTACCAGTCGTTCGGCATTATCCTTACTCTGCTCACTCTTTTATTGACAGTAAGCTTTCTTGCAGCGATTTATGTGTTCGCCCAATCGAATTTCCGGATGAAGAATCTGCTCGCAGAGAGTCAATCTCAGGCATTAGCCCTGGCAGCTTCCGAGCGGCAACTCATGGCCCAGAGAGACGAAATGAAGGAACAAAAGGAATTGCTGGCTCAGAATGAGGAACACATTCGTTTGATCCTCGGCTCAATGAGTGAAGGGATTTTTGGTATGGGCAGTGATGGACGGGTAACGTTTATCAATGCTGCGGCAAGTAATATCCTCGGTTATAGTGAAAAAGAGATGATCGGCAAATTGATGCATACGGAAGTTCACCATACCTATTCCGACGGTTCGGAATTCCCGCGTCTGCAATGCCCCATGTATCTGACTTCCCAGGACGGCAAAGCCCGTAATGTGAACAATGAGGTCTTCTGGCGCAAGGATGGCACGGCAGTTCCGGTGGAGTACTCAACAACACCAGTGTTTAAAGACGGCCAGGTAGTGGCGACCGTAGTTTCGTTTCACGACATCACCGAACGCCAGCAAGCGGAAAAAGAGCTCCAGGAACATATGGAGGAGCTCGAACAGTTCAGCCGCCTGACCATTAACCGTGAAGAAAAAATGATTCAACTCAAGGAGGAAATCAATAACCTCCTCGAGCAGAAAGGGCAGGAGAAAAAATATAAAATCGTTGGTGAGTGAAAATGTGCACCATCTGAAGGAGACAACATCGTGCTCGGGCGAACTATAAACATGAACAGACTGAAAAATTATATGCTGCGGCTGCAACTCAATACCAAGCTGCTCCTCGGCTTTGGCTTTGTCCTGCTCGTTACCATAATAATCGGTATTCAAAGCCTGTATGACATGACCCGGCTGGAAAAGGCAACCCGGGATCTCTACGAAAAGGATATGGTGGCTCTGTCTCACATCAATGAAGCTAACATAAATCTAATTTATATCGGGCGTAGTCTGCGCCAGATGGCTTTGGTAACTAACGTTGATGACCGGGAGAAGGCGAAAAAGCGACTTGACCTTGCCCGGATGACCCTGCAGAAAGAGCTGGAAGAAGGGCGCAGGCTATTTTACATCGAAAAAAATAGAAAATTGATAGTGGAATTTGACGCCCTTTATGCCCAATACCTGCGCAACGTCGATCAGTTAATCGCCCTGATTGAAGGCGGTGACTCCTCTTCGCGGCTGTCGGTAGAAAAGATTCTGACCAGCGCGGAATTTAATGATGTCGTTAATAAAGCGGACGAAAAGCTGGATGAAGTTGCCCGCGCCAAGGAAGCGGCATCCCGGCAGGCCGCAATGCAAGTAATAGCTGTGTCGGCACAAAGCCGGTTGCTGTTGCTTGTGCTTCTCGTGATTGGCCTGATTGGCGGTGGTATCTTCGCCTTGCTGATCAGCATCTCTATCCGTCGCCCCTTGAATGATCTGGTAGGCAGCATCCAGGACATCGCCGCCGGCAGGCTCGACAATACCGTGCCCCATGTCGGATATCAGAACGAAATCGGTGTCATAGCGAATTCGGTTACACTACTGCAGGACGGCGCAAAGGCCATAGAGGCTCAACGCTGGATCAAGGAAGAACTGGCAGAAATCGATCAGGCGGTTCTAGTTGCTGCATCATTTGAAGAATTCGGCAACGCGCTGTCCTCCCGGCTGGCGTCGATCTTGGGGCTGGTCTATAGTGCGCTCTATATTGCTGGCAGCAATGATTCCAAACTGCAGCGGATCGGCGGTTACGGCTACGATGATTCCATTAACACCAGTTGTTTTGCCTGGGGTCAGGGTCTCGTGGGACAGGTGGCCTTGGACCGGCGGAAGATTGTTCTTTCGCTGCCGGAGGATGAATCTGTCGGCGTTACTCTGGGGCTCGGCACGCTGATTGTCCGCAACGTATTGATTATGCCCATTATTGAACGCGATAAGGTACTGGCCGTGCTGGAAGTTGGTGCATTGGCGCCTTTTGACAGCCGGGCCACGGCATTCTTCGAAGCGACGCTGCCCGTTGTGGCAACCAAGCTGCAAATACTCGCCGGCAACGTCGCTACCCGTGATTTACTGGAGCAGACGCAGGCCCAGGCTCTGTCGCTGGCCGCCTCCGAGCGGCAGCTTACAGCCCGCCGCGACGAACTGGAAGAGCAGAAGGAATTGCTGGCTCAGACCGAGGAACGCAGCCGTTTGATTCTCGGGTCAATTAGCGAAGGGATTTTTGGTATGGGTCAAGACGGCAGGGTAACATTCGTCAATCGTGAAGCCGCTGCCCTCCTTGGCTATGCGGAAGAAGAAATGATCGGCACATTGATGCACGCCCAATTTCACTTTGCGTATCCCGACGGCTCGGAGTTCCCTCGCTTGCAATGCCCCATGTATCTGACTTCTCAGGACGGCCAGGCCCGTACTGTGGACGATGAAGTGCTCTGGCGCAAGGACGGCAAGGCCATCCCCGTGGAATATTCAACAACGCCCATTCGCAGAAACGGCGATATCACGGGCACGGTAGTTTCCTTCCGGGATATCACCGAGCGTAAGGTAATGGAAAACGCCATTCGCAAAGAGCGGGAAAGGCTGCAGGGCATGATGGAAAGCAGTCCCATCTGTGTCGGCATAACGACGGGCGGAATCCTGAAGTTTGCCAATCCGCAATTTTTAAGGACGCTGAAAGCCAAGGTCGGTGATCCCATAACCACTATCTATCTCGACCCGGGAGATCGGGCGCCGATCGTCGAGGCCATGCAACGCGACGGTATTGTCAGCAATTATGAAGTTAGAATGCGTGGCGCGGACGGATTACCCGTCGATATCATGTTGAACTTTATGCCAACGACATTCGAAGACCAGCCCAGCATCCTGGGATGGCTGGTTGACATCAGCTGGCTCAAGAAAATGCAGGCTGAATTGCAGGAGGCTAAGGAGATTGCCGAAGCGGCCTCCCATGCCAAAGCTGATTTCCTGGCCAACATGAGCCATGAAATACGGACCCCCATGAACGCGATTGTCGGTTTTTCGGCTCTGGCTATGAAAACGGAGCTGAATAAGAAGCAACGGGACTATGTCCGGAAAATCCAGCAATCGGGAACGCATCTTTTGGGAATCATCAACGACATCCTGGATTTCTCGAAGATCGAGGCAGGGAAGTTGTCAGTAGAGCATACGGAGTTTGAGTTGGAGAAGATGCTGGAGAATGTTTCCAACCTCATTTCCGAAAAAGCGACCACCAAAGGGCTGGAACTCGTCTTCAATATCGGAAAGGGAACGCCCAATTACCTGGTTGGCGACCCGCTGCGCCTTGGACAGATTCTGGTCAATTATTCCAACAATGCGGTCAAGTTTACCGAACAGGGTGAGATTGTCATCTCTATCCGGGTCGAGGAAGAAACGGACGATGATGCGCTGATGCGTTTTGCCGTGTGCGATACGGGCATCGGACTCACCCAAGAACAGATTGGCAAACTGTTCCAATCATTCCAGCAGGCCGATACATCCACCTCCCGAAAATACGGCGGCACGGGATTAGGACTGGCTATCTCCAAAAAATTGGCCAACCTCATGGGCGGTGATGTGGGAGTGGAAAGCGAATACGGCAAAGGCAGCACCTTCTGGTTTACGGCCCGCTTGGGCAAGGGCATTGCCAAGGCCAGGAAGTTCGTGCCCGAGCCCGACCTGCGGGGACGACGGGTGCTGGTAGTGGACGACAACGAGATGAGCCGCATCGTGCTCTCTGATATGCTGACCTCAATGACCTTCATTGTGAAGGATGTCTCCTCCGGCAAGGCGGCGCTGGAAGAAATTTTTGTCGCTGCCGAAAACAAGAATCCCTACGATGTCGTCTTGCTCGACTGGCAAATGCCGGGAATGGACGGCATTGCTACGGCCAAAGCAATTCGCGAACTATCCCTCGCTGTACTGCCCCATCTGATCATGGTCACGGCCTATGGCCGCGAGGAGGTATTTAAAGAGGCGGCTTTGGTGGGATTCGAAAACGTGCTCATCAAACCGGTAAGTTCGTCGACAATGTTCGATACTATCGTTCAGGCAATGGCGGGGCAATACTTTGAAACGAGAGATGAGGCGCAACAAGAGACGCCGCTCCTCGATAATCTTGATACAATCAAAGGTTCTTCGATCCTCTTGGTGGAAGATAACGAGTTCAACCAGCAGATTGCCAGTGAACTCCTGACCGATGCGGGATTTCAGGTAGATATTGCCGAAGACGGCCAGAAATCCATTGAGATGCTGGATAAACACACCTATGATATCGTGCTCATGGATATGCAGATGCCCGTCATGGACGGTATTACGGCAACCAGGGAAATACGTCAGGATGAGCGTTTCCAGAATCTGCCCATTTTAGCCATGACAGCCAACGTCATGGAAGCGGATATTGAGAAGTGTCGGGAAGCGGGCATGCAGGATCATATCGGTAAGCCGATTGACCCTGATGAGCTATTTGCCAAATTGCTGAAGTGGTTGAAACAAAGTTAGATTGATAAGGTCAAGGTAGCGATTGGCGAAAAGGAGAAACATTAAACGGTGATCACGATGATTTTTAAACGACTGCTCCTTGCTATTCTGACGCTTCTTTTGTCTGCTCCCTTTGTATTGCCGTCCCTGGCGCAAGAGAAATCCGGAGAAGTCCGGATTGATTTGACGGCAGAGGAACGTGCTTTTCTTTTAGGTAAGCAATTGCGTCTCGGAGTGGACTCGGCACGCCCACCTTTTGAGTTCCTGGACGAGAAAGGCGTTTACTCCGGCATCAGCGCCGGCTTTATCCAGGTCTGCCTGCAACGTCTCGGTGTCCCCTTTGTCCTGGTTCCCGGCCTCAATGTGTCCGCTGCTTTGAAGAAAATGGAAGCGGGGGAAATTGATGTCATACCGAAGATTGCGCCCGACCCGGAACGGGCGAAAAGTGTTATCTTTACCAGGTCTCATGCCACTTTTGCCTCAGTCCTTGTCACCCGCCAAAATGTACGTTCCGTGAAGGGTCTCGATGATCTCACCGGGCTTAAGGTTGGTGTATTGAATGGATTGATAGTCGAGGCCAGCATGAAGCGTGACTTTCCCAATTTGCCGCTCATATCGCTACCTGACGTCCGCACTGCCCTTGTCGAGCTTTCCTCCGGCAATATTGATGTGTACATTGAACACATGGCAATCGTATCCTATAACATCGACAAGCTCGGTTTGAACAACCTCAAAATCGCCGCCCAGACCCCCTATAACTATGAAATGGCCTTTGGCGTCCGCAAAGACTGGCCGCTCCTGGCATCGGCTCTTGATAAGGCTTTGGCAAGCTTGTCAAAACAGGAGAGAGCTGCAATTACCGGCCGTTGGCTCACCGTAGAATACCAACCGGGTATTAACTGGAAGATTTACGGACCCATTGCTTTGGTGTTGTTCATAATAATTATCGTGGTGATTATCTGGAACCGGAGTTTACGCAAAGTCATCCGGCAGCGTGAGATGATCCAGGAGCAGCTCCAAGAAAATTCACGAATGCTGGAACTTCGCAGTGAAATCAAAGCGAAGCTCTCCCGGATAGCCGTCGATTTGCAGCAGGCAAGAAATTTTGAAGAGTTGACCCGCACTTTTATGTCTCAGACTGCGCCAATGATGGGTGCAGTCTACGGTGTCTTCTATTATATGGATGAACAAAAAGGGCTGCTGCGAGCCGTGGGCGGGTACGGATGGATGGATACGGAAGCAGGAAGCCGCCAGTTCGTAATCGGCCAGGGACTTGTCGGGCAGTGCGCCAAGGAAAAGAAAACCCTCAGTATCAACAATTTCCAGGATAGTAACATCCGGATTACCTGGGGCGGCGGGCAATTTTCTCCCCGGGAGATCCTCTTGCTACCAGTTTTAGAACAGGATCATGTTCTCGCTGTGATCGAACTTGGCGCTTTGCAGCCATTCACAGCCGAACAGCGAGCGCTTCTTGAAGAGCTCATGCCGATGGTGGCTTTGAATCTTGAAATCAACCGGCGGAATACAACGACCCAGGAACTTCTGGCAAAAAGTCAGGTCCAGCTTGCGGAGTTGGGCCAATCCCGGAAGGCGATGTTGAACATCCTCGATGATATTGAAGTAGCCAAAAGGGAAGCTGAATCCAACGTCCACAAGATCAAGGCAATGAGCGAGGCGATAAATGACGCCCTGGTGATGATCGATGGTCAGGGCAAGGTGCTTTTCTGGAACCGGGCAGCGGAAATGCTGTTCGGCTATACTGCGGCCGAAGCTATGGGCAAAGATTTCCACCAAATGGCTGTGCCGCCCGAGATGAGAGAGAAGGCCCAGTCAGGAATGAGTCAGTTTGCCCAAAGTGGACAAGGTGTCCTTTTTGGTTCCGCAATTGAGACCACCGCCATCAACCGGATGGGTGAGACTTTTCCGGTGGAGGTCAATCTGTCGCCCTTTCAGTTGGGCAAAGATTGGTTTGCCGTGGGCACCGTACGCGACATTACCGAGCGCAAGCGGGCCGACGCTCTGAAGGTGGGAAAAGAAGTTGCCGAAGAGGCTGCAGCGCGAGCAGAAGAGGCGGCAATTCGCGCCGAGCAGGCCAGGCAGGAGGCAGAGCGAGCCCAGGAAGAATTAAAGGTCAAGCTGCTGGAAATTGAAAGATTCAACCGTCTGTCCTTAGGCCGGGAAAGTAGGATCATAGAGCTGAAGAAGCAGGTTAATGAAATAGCTGTAAAGGCTGACGGCAAGCCAATTTATCAGGAACAAGAGATTACGGAA
Source organism: uncultured delta proteobacterium (assembly GCA_903907985.1). Taxonomy (GTDB): domain Bacteria; phylum Desulfobacterota; class Syntrophia; order Syntrophales; family Smithellaceae; genus MVRV01. Next base: position 8,946 of record CAIVQG010000057.1, on the reverse strand, counting down.
GATAGCGATGATCTCATTCAGCCACAGTCATTCATGAACGGAATCGATCAGGCAGAAATCCCCGCCCAGGCTATTGCCGAAATGCTTAACGTGGATAAGTTTCAGCGTCTGCTGGAGGATTTTTGCGATTCGGTGGGTATTGCCTCCGCCATTATTGACCTGCAAGGCAGGGTGCTGGCGTCGGCGCGCTGGCAACGTGCCTGCACCGATTTCCACCGTGTCAATGAAAAAACATGCGCCCGTTGTATTGAAAGCGACACCGAACTTGCCTTGAATCTGAACGAAGGCAAACTTTTTTCTGTTTACCGATGCAAAAATGGTCTAACTGACGCCGCCTCGCCTATCATCGTTGAAGGGAAACATATTGCTAATACCTTTGTGGGGCAGTTTTTCACCAGTCCCCCGGACATGGATTATTTCAGGCTTCAGGCCGAGGAATGCGGTCTGGATGTAGACCAATACCTTGCGGCTATCAGAGATGTTCCGGTTGTCGCCGAAAATAAGCTCGAGCCTGTATTGGGATTCCTCGTGGGAGTAGCGCAGACAGTAGCTGCCATGTCCATGGAACGCAACCGGGCCAAGCAGGCAGAAACATCCATAGCCAAGCAAATAGAAATGATAAAACGTGAACGTACCTCAGCCATGAGTCTGGCTGAGGATGCCAACGATGCCCGTACAGAGCTGGAACGATACAAGGATAATCTGGAGTTGCTTGTCCAGGAGCGTACAGAGGCATTGAAGCTGGCGGGCCAGGAACAGGTGGCCATATTCGAATCGCTAACTCTCGGCATTGCCTTCGTTAAGGATCGTATCATTCTTCGAGGCAATGCGAAACTAGGAGAATTGTTCGGCCGAACTTTGGATGAAATGGTTGGTCAGACCACACGCATCTGGTATAGCAGTGACGAAGAGTATTCAGGAATTGGCGCGAACACTTACGAGGACCTGAAGACAAAGCCGATTCATCAGCGTGAACAACTGTTGCCGCGCAAAGACGGAAGCTTGTTCTGGTGCCTCTTCAGAGTCCGCGCTTTGGATGCTCAGGACATTTCGCAGGGTATCGTCTGTACACTGGAAGATATTACAGAACGCAAACAAGCGGAAAAAGAACTTAAGGAACGAATGGAGGAACTGGAGCGGTTCAGTCGTCTGACAATCAACCGCGAGGGAAAAATGATTCAACTCAAGGAGGAAATCAACAGCCTGCTGGAGAAAACGGGCCGGGAGAAAAAGTATAAAATCGTAGAATAGCCCGGACAAATGGGATAAACGTGGCAATAACAGAATCATTCAACTTAAGGAGGATGTTATGTTCAAAGAAGAAAGAGACGCTTCGATGTTTGATTGGAGTATGATCGGAGATATTAAACAGGGACGTCCCAATCTCGGCAACACCATGGATGTGGCTGTCTATCGTCTCATGCAGTTTACGCTCCGGGATGTGATTATTCAGGAATTCGACACGGCAACAGCCGAGCGGATTTACTATAAGGCCGGAGAGCTGGCTGGTCGGGAATTATTTAAGAATGTCATTACCCAGAAAACCGATTTCGCCGCCTTTGTGAAGGAATTGCAGGATGTTCTATCTGCTCTGAAGATCGGCATCCTGAGAGTCGAAAAATCTGATATGGAGAAAATGGAATTCACGCTGACCGTGGCGGAGGATCTGGATTGTTCGGGTCTGCCGGTCTCCGATGAAACTATCTGCACCTATGATGAAGGATTCATCAGCGGCCTGTTGTTTGGGTTTTCCGGGAAAAAATTCTCCGTCAAAGAGGTCGATTGCTGGTGCTCTGGTGACAGGGTGTGCCGTTTTGACGTCAAACCGGACGCTTAAGGATACAATTAAATGATTCAGATCAATGAAAGCGAAATAGACAAAATCACGGAAGTCTTCTACGCAATCGGCAAAGGCAAAAAGCCTTTGCCGATCCAGCTGCCTGCTGACTATCCCGAAAATGAAATCCGACAGGCCGTCGGTTACATCAACAATTTCGTTGCCCAATATAATGAGATGACCGAGTTTGTCTATCATCTGGGACGGGGGGAGATTAATGTTGAGCCGCCGCGGGGAAACAACATGATCATCTTCCAGTCGCTCAAAGCGCTAAATGCCAGCCTGAGAAACCTGACCTGGATCACCAAACAGGTAGCCGCCGGTGATTTCAGTCAGCAAGTCAGCTTTATGGGTGAGTTTTCCGAGGCCTTCAACAGCATGACCGAACAGCTGCATAATTCCTTTCAGGAACGAAAAAAAACAACGGATGAGTTACAGGATCAAATCGGAGAGATGGACAAAGCCAGGAAGGCGATGTTAAATCTCCTGGAGGATCTTGATGTGGCCAGACAGGAAGCTGACTCTGCGGCCAAAACCAAGGCAGACTTTCTGGCCAACATGAGCCATGAAATCCGTACCCCTATGAACGCCATCATCGGGTTTTCCAGCCTGGCGATGAAGACAGAATTAAACCGCAAGCAGCGCGACTACCTCAGTAAAATCCAGCAGTCGGGTCAGCATCTCCTGGGTATTATCAACGATATCCTGGATTTCTCAAAGATAGAGGCCGGCAAACTGTCGGTGGAGCATACGGAATTTGGGCTGGAAAAGGTGATGGAGAATGTTTCCAACCTCATTTCAGAGAAAACAAGCGCCAAAATGTTGGAACTGATATTCAACATCGAGAAAGGAACTCCCAATCGTCTCGTGGGCGACCAGCTGAGGCTGGGACAAATCCTGGTCAATTATGCCAATAACGCCGTTAAGTTCACCGAGCAAGGCGAGATTGTCATATCCGCCAGAGTAGTTGAAGAGACAGACAATGACTGCCTGCTCCGTTTTGCTGTAAAAGACACGGGCATCGGGCTGACTGAAGAACAGATCGGCAAGTTGTTCCAGTCGTTCCAGCAAGCCGACACCTCCACGTCCCGGAAGTACGGCGGTACAGGCCTGGGGCTGGCCATCTCCAAGAAGCTTGCCAACCTCATGGGGGGCGACGTGGGAGTGGAGAGCGAATACGGCAAAGGCAGTACCTTCTGGTTTACGGCGCGTCTGGGCAAGGGCATTGCCAAAGCAAAGGTATTTACGCCGGAGCCGGACCTGCGGGGGCGGCGGATTTTGGTGGTGGACGACAACGAGATGAGCCGCATTGTCCTTACCGATATGCTGACCGACATGACCTTCGCGGTGAAAGATGTTGCTTCTGGCAAGGCGGCGTTAGAAGAGATTTTTGCCGCTGCTGAAAACAAGAATCCCTATGATGTCATCTTGCTTGACTGGAAAATGCCGGTTATGGACGGCATTGAAACGGCCAAAGCCATAAGGGAGCTGCCGGTAAATACTCTCCCACACATGGTAATGGTTACGGCTTATGGCCGCGAAGAAGTATTAAAAGAAGCAGCGCTGGCCGGACTGGAAGATGTCCTTATTAAGCCGGTGAGCGCCTCGACGATGTTCGACACCCTGATCCAGGTTCTGGGTGGACGCAGTGAAGAAAAGAGTGATAAGGATCATCAGGCGACGCCTCTGATGGAAAATATCAATGCCATCAAGGGGTCTTCTGTTTTACTTGCAGAGGATAATGAATTCAATCAGCAACTCGCCGTCGAACTGCTCACCGAGGCCGGGGTCAAAGTGGATGTGGCGGAAAATGGCCAAAGGGCAATAGAGCTGCTGGAGAAACAGCCCTATGACATTGTGCTCATGGATATGCAGATGCCCGTCATGGACGGCGTTACGGCCACCCGTGCAATCCGGAAAAATAAGCGTTTTGCTGATTTGCCCATCATCGCCATGACGGCGAACGTCATGGAAGCGGACATTGAAAAATGCCGGGAAGCAGGCATGCAGGATCATATCGGCAAACCGATTGATCCCGATGATCTGTTCGGCAAGTTATTGAAGTGGATTAAACCTCGCCAGAACGGGATGGTTCCGGAATCAGCAGCAACGCCTTCAGTGGAATCAGAAAAGCTGAAACCAGCGCTGGACGGAATGCCGGACATTCCGGGCCTGGACACAGTCCTGGGATTAAAACGGGTGATGGGTAAGAAAGCCTTTTACCTCGACATGCTCAGAAAGTACATCGAAAACCAAGGGCAGGCCCCGGTTCAAATCCGCCAGAGCCTGGATGCGGAAGATTACGCAACAGCGGAACGACTGGCCCATACAGCCAAGGGGGTTAGTGGGAACATCGGCGCCACGGAGCTGCAAATGATGGCGGCGGACATTGAAAAGGCGATCAAGGAAAAGCAATCCGCTGCCAATATTGAAGCGATGCTTGCCCCTTTTACCGAGGCGCATACAAAGCTAATCGCTCTTCTGCAGGAAGCTTTGCCGGCAAAAGCCGATGTTGTGGAAACAGGTCAGGTTGATCTTGTCAAGGCTACTGAAGTCTGCCATAAACTGGCAGAGCTGCTGGCAAACGATGACAGCAAGGCGGTAAAAATTCTCAAAGAAGAACAAAGCTTATTGAGCGGCTTTCTGGGGGCAAAGTATTTCCGGCCATTCGAGAATGCCGTTAATCAGTTTGATTTCGAAAAAGCACTGGAGATATTAAAACAGGGATCGTCTGATCTGAAAATTCAATTATGAGGAGGCCAAAATGGACGATACGGATGGATTATTAGTGAAACCAACAGTACTGGTGGTGGACGATACGCCGGATAATCTTTCTCTGATGAGCGATCTGCTGGAAGAAGATTACCGGGTAAAGATTGCCAACAACGGTGAAAAGGCACTCAAGATCGCCTTTTCCGCTAATCCACCTGATATAATTCTGCTCGACATTATGATGCCCGTAATGGATGGTTATGAGGCCTGCCGGCATTTAAAGGCTGACTCAACAACCCGGGATATTCCGGTAATCTTTCTCACCGCCAAATCAGAAATTGCCGATGAGATGAAGGGGTTTTCTCTGGGCGCAGTGGATTATATCACCAAGCCGATCAGTCCGCCTGTGGTGTTGGCCCGCGTTAAAACGCATCTGGAATTGAAGAAGGTACGAGATTATCTCCGGGATAAAAACGAGTTTCTCGAAGACGAGGTACAGAAACGCACGCAGGAAGTTGTTGCGGTGCAGGAAGCCACCATCCTGGCCATGGCATCGCTCGCGGAAACACGCGACAATGATACCGGCAATCATATTCGTCGCACCCAGTTTTATTTGAAGGCGCTGGCCGAAAAGCTCCGTCGCCACCCCCGCTTCAGTTATTTTCTCGACAATGACAAGACCATTGATCTGCTATTCAAATCAGCGCCGTTGCACGACATCGGCAAAGTCGGCATTCCTGATAATATTCTTCTCAAACCGGGTCGTTACACACCGGAAGAATTTGAAATTATGAAAACCCATTGTGCACTCGGCCGTGATGCAATCATTGCTGCTGAACGCCGGCTGGGATTGGAGTTGCCTTTCCTTTTATTTGCCAAGGAAATTGCCTATACGCACCAGGAGAAGTGGGACGGCAGTGGATATCCGCAAGGATTGTCGGGCGATGACATTCCCATTTCGGGACGCCTGATGGCCATCGCGGATGTATATGACGCCCTCGTCTGCCGCCGGGTCTATAAAGAAGGTATGCCGCATGCTAAAGCTGTCGAGATTATCGTCCAGAGTAAAGGAACTCATTTTGACCCCGACATGGTTGACGCATTTATGGAAATCGCCGATGCCTTTGTAGAGATAGTAAAATCACATGAAGACACCGAACATGATCTTAAGTAAAGGTGAAACTCACGGCCTAATTCAAGTATAAACCATACTGACTGATACAGGAAGTATTCAAGGAGGAAAAAGCATGATTCCCAAGGAAACTATCTTTCTCGTCGTGGATGATTTTGAGTCCATGCGTAATATTGTTGCCAAACATATTCGCTCTTTTGGAGTTGGCGTCTCCAATGTTCTAAAAGCGGGCAACGGGGCTGAAGCTTTGGGGATACTTAAGCAGCATAAGGTCCATTGTGTTTTGTCGGACTGGAACATGCCGGTGATGACAGGTATCGAATTGCTCAAAGCGGTGCGCTCGGACGATGAACTGTCGCATTTGCCATTTATCATGATTACGGCCGAAGCCAAGCGTGAACAGATTGAGGAAGCCGCCTATGGCGGTGTCAGTGACATGCTTATCAAACCCTATACTCTGGAGAGACTGGAGGAGAGGATAAGCAGGGCACTAAAGTCGAAGAATAGAGCAATAGTAAGAAGCAGGGAAAAAGCCTCTTCTGATTCTGCAGTTAAACCGATTGTACCCCAGCCCAGGGAATTATCACGCCCCAGTATTTTGGTGGTTGATGATACACCGGATAACCTGCATATGATCGCCGATCTGTTCGAGGATGACTATACGGTGCTGGTTGCCAATAACGGCCAGAAAGCGCTGGATATAGTACAGTCGGATAAGCAGCCGGATCTGGTTTTGCTGGATATCATGATGCCCGGCATGGATGGATTCGAAGTGTTTCAGCGCATGCGCGAACACCCCAATTCCGAACATATCCCCGTAATCTTCGTGACTGCCATGACCAGTGAAGAAGCCTTTCTCAAAGGACTCGGATTGGGCGCCATTGATTTTGTCACAAAACCTATCGATCCTGATGTGCTCAAGTTGCGTGTACGCAATTTTATGAGCTATGTCGAGCTATACCGGCGATTGCAGGATGATTGTGATTCAATGATTGAGAAGGCAAAATTGCAGGAAGAGGTTGAACATATTGTCCGTCACGACATTAAAGGACCTCTGGCAGGTATGATCGGCATTGCGCAAAATTTGGCATCCGACAGTACGCTGGGCAAGAACCAGATCGAGCAGCTGCGTGTTCTGGAAGATACAGCATTTCAGGCCGTGAATATTATCAATCTGTCGTCAGAGCTCTTCAAGATCGAAACGGGCAGCTTCCAGTTTAATCCCCAGCCAGTAGTGATCAAAGAAATTTTGTTGCGGATAGCTAAAATTTCCGAGGCCGCTTTTTCCGGGAAACGCATCAAGATCGATGTTGAAGCGAATTTCAAGGAAGCAGATGAGCCGGTTCGGGCCCAGGGTGATCCTATGCTCTGCTATTCGATTTTCAGCAATCTGATCAAAAATGCCTGCGAAGCCTCTCCGGAAGATACTGCCGTTAGCATCAAGTGTTTTGATGAAAATCCGCTGAAAATTTGTATTCGGAACAAAGGAACTGTGCCGGCCGATATTCGCGGAAGTTTCTTTGACAAGTATGCCACTCGTGGCAAGAAAGGGGGCACTGGCATTGGAACCTATTCCGCCAAGTTGCTGACCGAGGCGCAACTGGGCAAAATCGAAATGTCGACGTCCGACAGCAAAAATGAGACTGACATTATCATTACGCTGCCGCGTACTTAAGTAACGGGAAAATAGAGAGATGCTTCCGATATGTTTGTGTCGGAGCCCGTTGCCCCAAATAATTACTTCCGCTGTCATGTGAAAAAGCATAGATATTCTATTGCCCAGCATGCTGTTATGCTGCCGTTTTTTTCGTGTTTTCGTATTCAGTTTGACACTCATAATACGTTCGTTGAGGAACCTGGAGACGACTCCGATTATTAAAAACCTGCAAAAAGAAAATACCGGTGGTATCAGTCGCCGCATTGTTCTTAATAAACAAGGATGACTTTTCCGCGAAATAACCTCCGCGTTTGGTGTCTATAAGGATAAAACATGATTGATCTGTTGCCCATCAAAACCGAAGATGTTGCCGAAATAAAAAATTGGCCTGTCTATGATGATGGATTTGCACAAATGGATTATGCCATGAGGGAACAGGGATGGCTTGACGAATTTTGGCATCGTCCTGATACATGGATCTACGTTGCTAAATTCAACCAACAGATTGTCGGATTCAGTCTGCTGGGCAGTATGCCAGAGGGAAAAACAGAATTTCGGATCGCCATCCACCCGCACTGGACGGGCAAAGGTTTAGGCAAAAGAGTCACTATTGCCGCGCTGAAAGCAGGATTAGGGCAGTTTAATCTGGATCAAATTCATTTGATTGTAAGAAGGACAAATCATCGGACTGCAAAACTATACAAAAACCTTGGATTTTCAACAATTGGTGAAAGCAATCATATCATACAGGGGAAGAGTATTGAGTTTACCGATATGGTTATGACCAAAGAGAACTTTTACAATCTTCATCCGGAGGAGGACTGATGAGATGGATATATCGGTGTTTGTGTTTATGAAAAGGCATGATATCATTGAAGATATGTAAGTAGCTGTCAAAAAAGTTTGCTATCGGGAATAAGATTTGTCGAGCTTGCGCTTAAAGGAAGGTTGCAGGAGTATGCGGGATGAAAATCTTTTTATGGCCACCAACAACAGACAAGTAGCTGAATTAATGGAATATTTTATGGTAATGGCTTTGTTGTCCCGACCTTATATATAAATGTGTTTCTGCTATTAGATGAGAGCTGGAAATTAATAAATTAAAACTGATTTGCATAAATATTTAGCTTATTAAATGCCTGTAAAAACAAAGGAAAAGTCATATTTAGTAAATAAAGTAAAATTAGTTATAATTTTTTCTTGACACAAAAGCGAAGAGGGGGTAGAAGCTCTCTTCTGTTCGCAACGAAGTTCTTTAAAGGTAAGTGGAAGTTTTCAACAAGTTCGCCGATAGATGTAAATCGTAGTTATCGGATGCTCACCATGATTACTTGCCGAACATAAAAGATAAAAGATTCTTTGAATTTTGAAAATTGTTCTTGACAAAAAAATCGGTTTGATTTATTTGTAACAGCTCGTTTCAAGATGGCTCTTTGGAAATTGAATAGTGGGAAATAATTGATTTGTGGGTCCTATATTATTTTTTTGTAGTCAGCGAGAAACAGGAAGAGAAATCTTCCTTCTAGGATTAAAACTTGAGAGTTTGATCCTGGCTCAGAACTAACGCTGGCGGCGTGCCTAACACATGCAAGTCGTACGAGAAAGTCC
>CAIVQG010000056.1 GCA_903907985.1 uncultured delta proteobacterium | reverse complement strand
TGAAAGAGTATTTCTGCCCGCGGCCGGTGACGAAGCCGAATCCGCCACCAGGCTGCGGGCAGATTTTTTTAGTATCGAGAATCAAAAACCAATTGCCGAATTTGACATACTGGCTTTTTCTTTATCCTTCGAAAACGATTATCCCAATATTTTAACAATGCTTGAACTGGCGGGCATTCCGCTTATGGCCAACGAGCGTTCCGAAAATTATCCACTGGTTGTGGGTGGCGGTATTGCCGCAACATTGAATCCGGAACCAATCGCCTGCTTTTTTGATTTATTCATTCTGGGTGAGGCCGAAGAATCATTACCCGTGTTTGCCCGCATTTATGAAGACGCGCGCCGTAGCGGCCTTAGCCGTCAGGAAATGCTGATTAAAATGCAAAAAACGCTGCCGCAGGCTTATGTGCCCGGTCTTTATGAAGTTAAATATTTTGCCGACAGCAGAATTGAAAAAACCGAGTCGATTGTATCCGGAATGCCTGCAAGAATAAAGATTGTTCCCATAAAAGATATCAACTCCTTTTGCACTGAAGAAGTTATCAGTGCACCCCGGACGGAAATGGAAGATATGTGTCTCATCGAAGTAAACAGGGGATGCGCCCGCGCCTGCCGGTTTTGCGCCGCCAGTTTCATTTATCGTCCTGTTCGTTTCCGGAGCTATGAACAGATTGTTCTGGCCATAAATCGTGGGCTCACGAAAAAGAAAAAGATCGGTCTGGTGGGAACGGCTGTATCCGATCATCCCGATCTTTCCCGCATCTGTGAGTATGTTTTAGCAAAGAATGGCCAGACCGGAATCGGTTCGCTCCGAGTTGATCAAATTAATGAAACAATTGTCAGGCTTCTCAAAGCCAATGGGATTGAGACAGTAGCGCTGGCGCCGGAGGCCGGCAGTCAGAGGCTGCGCGATTTGCTGCGCAAAGGGATTGCGGAAGAAGACATTCTGCGTTCGGCCGCACTTTTGATAGAAAATGAAATGACTAACTTGCGTTTATACTTCATGATCGGTCTGCCCACGGAGGAAGAAAAAGATATTGATGCGATCATTAGTCTTACCAAAAAAATTCAGCAGCATGTCTTGCAGCATACTTCGGGCAAAAGAATATTCCGGAGTATTACACTCAGCATCAATCAGTTTATTCCTAAGCCGTCAACACCACTGCAATGGTGTGCGCTTAGCGATGTCAATTCCGTAGGTAAAAAAATTAAGAAAATAGTCAGCGCTTTCGGCCCCGACAAGCAGATCAAGGTTATTCACGATGTGCCGAAATGGAATTATGTTCAGGCGCTGCTATCCTTGGGTGATCGCAAGACAGGAGAGATATTGCTGGCTGTTCATCGTCTCCGCGGCAACTGGGCGCAGGCGCTCAAGGAAGTTAATATAAATGCCGACTTCTATGTTTACCGTCAAAAGCAATTTGACGAAATTCTGCCCTGGGATATTATTGATCTGGGTACATCTAAAAAAGCTCTCATCAGCGAGTGCAAAAAAGCACAAGAAGCGAAGTGATGGTAAGGCGCTAAAAGATGGCGGCGTCGTGAAGAGGTAACTTCTGCTAAATTGCATAGGGTGCATTTGCTGATAAGGTTAATAGATGATGAAAATTAAAATCATAACTAATTCCCCTTATCTCCTGCTTGTCCTCGCCTCTGCTTTCTGGTCAGGTAATTTTATCGTCGGGAGACTGGTGCGCGAAAATATTCCGCCCCTTGGCCTTTCTTTCTGGAGGTGGTTTACGGCCTCGGCAATCATTTTATTTATTGCCCGGTCTCATTTAAGACGAGACTGGTATCAGATTAAAAAAAACCTGCCACTGCTCATTTTACTTTCTTTTTTAAGTGTCTCCACATTTAATCCTTTAATCTATACGGGGCTGCAATGGACGACATCCATCAATGCCTTTCTTATCCAGACAGTAATGCCTGTAGCTATTGTGCTTATGTCATATATTATCTTCCGGGAAAAGATCAGCCCCGTTCAGACAGCAGGTGTGCTTGTGTCTCTGGTCGGGGCATTAATTATTATCGCTCATGGTGATCTGAATATTTTTCAGTCCATGTCGCTGCATCAAGGCGATGTGCTGATCTTTATTGCCGTTGTCTTTTATGCCGCCTATTCTGTAATGCTGCGCAAGTTGCCCCCGGTTCATCCCTTAAGTTTTGCCGCTGTTACCTTTATTATTGGAGCTTTAACGCTCTTGCCTCCATATGTCTGGGAGACGGTTTATGTCCGTGCCATGCCACTGAATCTTTCGAGTGTTATTACTGTAGGATATGTGGCAGTTTTTGCATCGGTCATAGCTTATCTCTGTTATAACCGGGGAGTGGAACTGGCCGGAGCAAATCGTGCCGGCATGTTTATTTATCTGATGCCTGTATTTGGGAGCATTATGGCAATGGTGTTTCTGGGCGAGCGCCTGGAGTGGTTTCATTTTACCGGTATTGTTCTGATAATATCCGGGATTCTCCTGGCAACCAAGAGGAATGATTTATAGTTAGTCATCCGGCGAAAATTCCTGTATAATCCTCTAATATTGCTGTTGTCAGATAGTCATTTGTACTGCGAAGCTTAAAGACAGTTAAGGAGGCAAAATGCACCAGATAGTCTGGAAAGAGGAATATCTTACCGGTGTGGAAGAGATTGACCGGCAGCATATGGATTTTGTCAAGCTGATCAACAGACTGAATATAATTAATGAGTATGGCGACAATCTGGAATATTCCCTGCGGCTCTTGGCCGAGGTGGCAAAATATGCCGATTATCACTTTACTTGTGAAGAAAACATAATGTATCTGACTAAATATCCGGATCTGGAAAAGCAGGAAGAGGCGCACAAAGGGATGCTTGCGGAATACAACAATTTAATGCAAAGTTTTCAGAATAAGGAAGCTGTCATTGAAGATGTAATCAAGTATCTGGAAGCATGGTTTGCCCAACACTCGGTTGAACTAGATAAACGTATTGGCACGTTTCTGAAAAGCCGGAAGAAATGATGAAAAGCAATGCTCTCAGCGAATCTTCCGGCTTGTTTTTATAATATGGAGAAAATTATTTTTCCAGTTTTAATGCCTTTTGGAGTTTTTTGATCAAAGCCTCTTCTTCTTCGGTATATTTGCCGTCAATAACGCAGAGCCTTCGGGCGATTCCCAGTGCGTCCATCCGATCATCTTTGTTTTTTAGCAGAACAGGCAGAGCATTGATTGCCCGGTCTTCATCGGCTTGCAGTATGGAGGCCTGTTCCTTGATAATCTTTTTGAATTTGGCGGGGCGTATTTTCCCCAGTACTTTGTGTGTCTGGGCGATTTGCTCAGCAAAATCAAAAACACGGCGCTTTAAACCGTGACCGGTTTTGGCAACCGCCATAAAGACGCGAATCAAGCCTTCCGCCACACCACCTTCTTCCACAGCGAGCATTCTCCGGTCATAATCTTCACGCTCGTAGTCGGGAATTTCCTGCGGGATTTCTTCTTTCTTTTGCGGAAATAAATTTCTGAGCAGAGGACTCCCATAAATCTGCCGGAACAACAGTTCCTGTTTGCGATCACGGTGATCCCGGTAGATGTTCAATACATTTTCGATATATTCGGAAAAATCCTTTTCCATGGCGACCAATGGATTGTCGGGAGAGGCAGGCTTTCTTTTCTGGCGAACGACCGAGGCAATGTTTTTTAGCGGCCGCATCAGAGGGTTAATATCCCCAAATATATAGCGCTGCAGTCTTAAGGGATGAAGGTTACGCCTAATTTCTGCGGAAAGTTCCGTTGTAAATAATTTAACCCAAGGGCTCACCATAAGCTGGTACATAGTGTCATTGGCTTCCGAAACCTTTGCCACGACACTGAAATCACTCTCATCTTGAACTCCGTCATCATAGGCTGCAATATCGGCAAATGTTCGATCTTCATACCTGGTGGTAAAATTACCGCTTTTAACATCTCCTTCAATAATCATCTCATAGAGACCGGGTGCCATGAACTCAATCATGTCGAAATTGGAAATAATCTCATTGTGCTCTTTTTTGGCGATAGATCCGGCGACAAATATTCCCAGATGACCGATGTCTTTATGGACAATATAAATTATTACCTGTCCATGTCTTTTGATATCATCAACGGAGCTGTAGACGCGCGGAATCCAGTTGAGTGCCTGCGGGGCGGGAGTAATGTTGTCGCCCAGGGAGGCAAAAACGAGAATTGGGCTTTCGATGTTCTTGAGGCTGATCTTTTCTCCTTCGCGCAGTTCCAGTTGACCCCGCTCCAGTTTATTGCCGACAAAAAGATTGTTGACGATAAAATGAATTTCTGCAGTGGTCATCATAAAGAAACCACCCCACCATTTCTCAAAATTCAGATAACGATCTTCTTCGGTATCTAACTGAGAATAGACGTTATACCTTTTCGTCCAGTGCGTGTTGGCCGGATTTAAACCCTCAAAATTGGATACCAGATTCGCACCGTCAAAAACACCGTTGCCCAGATCACTTAAAAAAGAATTTATCCAGACACCGCCTAAGAGACCTCCTTTGTAGCGCATCGGGTTCTCACCGGACACACCACTCCAGTAGGATAAGGGGGCGCCGTTTAATACCAGTGGTCCGGTAACATCAGGCCGATCAGCACAAAGCAGCGCTGCCGCCCATCCGGCCTGGCAGTTGCCCATTATTGCGGGCGCATCGGCATAGGGATGCAGCTCGGCAATTTTTTCCATGAAAATGGCCATTGCTTCTTCCACATGAGCCAGTGTTTGACCGGGGATGGGGTCGGTAAAAAAAAGAATGAAATAAACGGGATGACCGTTATTGAGTGCCATGCCGATTTCCGAATCTCTTTTCGATCCACCAATACCGGGGCCATGGCCGGCGCGGGGATCGATAATGACGATGGGACGTTTAGGCCTCGCGGGAGGCAGTTTGCTTTCCTGGCGGCGATTGTCTTTAGATGGCGGTTCCTTTTTTTTGCGGCGATCAGTAATCAGCACCAGTGCATAATTTGCCGGATGCTTAAAATTCTTGGCGTTGAGAATCATTTCATAATTAAAGACGAGTACCGGCGGCTGGCCGCTACGGATATGCTTGATATAGTTGTTTCCTCTTTTGCGCAGAATGTCCGTGTAGATAATCGACCTTTGCATGGAATCAATTATGTATTCACGGGAATGGGATTGCCAATCCGCCCACAACGTCGACTGCTGGGTACCAAATAATTTATCCATGGATTCTCCTTAATCTCAGTAAATAATAAATACTAAAACTTGCCGGTTTCAAAGTTTAGGTATCAAGTGCGGTTCGGGGAGGCTGATAACGAGTCGCCTGTATTTGATAGTATTTTTTAGACACCGTAATTATATATTATGCATTTATATTCGGTATTTACAAGCAATTTCTTTCATCATGTTTAAGCTTGCGGGAAATTATGTCTAATTATATCGACTCTTTATACCTGGAGTGCGCTCTGGATAGCAAAATGATGCTACCAAAACCATGAGTCCCGGAGAGATCTTGTTTTGTTGTATTGTGCCGTTATATAACTTGATTTTTCCGGCTGCCTTGATAGAGCTCATATTCCAGCAGGCGGCATTCGATATCGCCGTTGTAAAGAATAATCCTTTGTTTGGTTCTTAAGCCGACCTTCTTGATCATTTCCATATTGCCGGTAAAGATATAACCGCGATAGCCGCCATCGGTCTTTTTGAAAAAATCGCCAATGCCTTGATAAAGAGTTTCCAGTCGTACCTGTGCGCCGGAGACGATGTGATTGCTTTTCTCAGTCCTGTTTGTGGCTTTCCGGATGATGATTTTGCGCCCCGGGGAATATTCTGACTTGCTGCCGTATTGATTCTTATTAATGATCGTGCCCATGCGTTCGCCATAGGGCGGATTTAAAATAATCACACCGCCATCTTCCGGAAGAAGTGTTTTTTCATAAGAGCAGGTATGAAATTCAATCAGGTGATCTACTCCGGCGGTCAGAGCATTATGCCGTGCGGCGAGAATGGCCTCTTGGTCTATGTCCGTAGCGATTATTTTGACAGGCAACCGCTTTTTAGATTTGTCCCGGGCCTTCTTGCGCATCTCCTGCCAGAGTGCTTCCGGGAATCCTGAAATAAACATAAAGCCGTAATTGTTCCGCAAAAGCCCCGGTGCGCGGTCAAGTGCGATCATTGCAGCCTCGATTGCTAATGTTCCGCTGCCGCACATCGGATTGATAAACGCCCCTTCGCCCTTCCAGCCGGAAGCAGCAATTACTGCTGCCGCCAGCGTTTCCTGCATTGGTGCGAGCATAGGAATCTTGCGATAGCCTCGCAACGCGAGGCGTTCCCCCGAAGTGTCCAGATAAACTGATGCCTGATCGTTTTTCCAATAAACATGAATAACGGCTTTATCTTTGTCCGGGCCGGAATCGGGACGCAAGCCGCATTTATCGCGTATCCGGTCTACGATGGCATCTTTTACTTTGACGTTGACGAAACGGGAATCGGTAATGAGCGGATTATCGACAATCGAGGTTACGCAAAAATAAGCAGCTTTCCCGGAAGCAGCAATTAATGTTTCCCAGGGAAAGTCATACAGATGACCGTAAAGAGTACCCGGTGTGCTGACAGGGATTGTTTCCAGGAGGTACAGTACCCGCTGAGCAGTGCGCAGATGGAGATTCAAAAGCATTGTATCTTCAAGACTGCCTTCTGTCTGGATGGCTGTATCCAACTGGGCTCGCACGGGAAAACCCAGGGAGGTGATTTCTGTTTGCAAATAAGGTGCGACGCCCTTCGGGCAGGTCACCAGAATGGTACTTTTCTTTTTCCAGATATTCATAATTATTTTGTAACACAGTACGGGACTTTTGATAAGGACTATCTGATAGCTTAAAGCTAAGTCGTTTCACTTCATGCGGCTAAAGAGAATGCTGCCCAACAGGAACATAATTACAGCGAAGAAGGTGATTACGCCAAGGTCAATGTAAAAGGGGAAGATATTTACATTGAGTAATGCACCTCTGACGCCATCTACGGCGTAGGTCAGCGGGTTGAGCTTTACCAATCCCACAAGCCAGCCGGGAAGCTTTTCGTCAATCGGAAAGAGTGCGCCGGAAAGGAAGAAGAGCGGAAAAACAAGAAATGACGAAATTACCTGGAAGCCCTCCAGGCTTTCCAAAAGTGAGCCGAGAGCGAGACCCATGGATACAAGCGCAATCGAAGTTATAAATAAAAGCAGAAACGCCAGCGGGATGCCCCACGGGTTAATGGACGGAAATAGAAATGAGAATAAAAAGAGAATAATAATCTGCAGCATAACATCCGTGCAGCCGCCCAGAACTTTGCCCAGGAATATGCTGATGCGGGATACCGGTGCCACCAGAACGGCTTTAAGCACATCGAGCTTACGGTCCCAGACAATGTAGAGACCGAAGAAGACCGATCCGAAAAGCACCGACATGGTCAGAACGCCGGGATAAATGTAGTCCTGATAATTGACAGCACTGATATTAACGCTGGCTCCGATACCGGTGCCAAACAGGAAAAGCCACATGAGGGGCTGAACAATGCTGGAAACAATTCTGCTTTTCTCCCGCTGGAAGACTTTTAACTCCCGCCACCAGACGGCGTAAATGCCCGTTAATTCTTTTTGCCAGCGGTTTCCGTTCATCGGTTCAATTCCCCCTCTGGCGGTAGCGGGCTACGGAATCAATCCAACTACCGGAGTCTTCCGCAGAATCTTCCCGGATATCGCGACCGGTGAGCCGGATGAATACGTCGCTGAGGGTGGGTACTCTTATTTCCACGCATTCCACATCAGGAATTATCGAGAGCAGTTCCGGCAGGTGGAGATGCGCATCTTTCATAGTTATTTCTATTGCATCCTTATCAAGTTTCACTTCTTTTACATAGGGCAGAGCCTTTATCTTTTTTGCCGGCGGTTCCTGCGCTCGAATGACTACCAGATCGCCACCCATTAATTCCTTGAGATTATCCGGAGCATCGAGGGCTATTATCCGGCCGTGATCGATGATACCAACGCGGTCGCATACCCTTTCCGCCTCCTCCATATAATGAGTGGTGAGGACAACAGTAGTCTGTTCCTTTTGGGCCATCTTTTTAATGTAATCCCAGATACGGGTTCTGGTCTGCGGGTCCAAGCCGAGTGTCGGTTCATCAAGAAACAAAGCGGCCGGGCGGTGCAAAAGGCCGCGGGCCAGTTCCAGTCTGCGGCGCATGCCGCCGGAGTAAGTGCGGGTTAGATCATTGCAGCGATCCGCGAGGTCAACTAGTTCCAGCATTTCCCTTATTCGTTTTTCACGCAGATTGGCAGGAACACCATAGAGGAGTGCATGAAGTTTGAGATTTTCGTATCCGGTGAGAACGGTATCCAGAGTGGGGTCCTGGAAAACGATGCCCACCTTGCGCCGCACACTGGCCGGATTTTTTACAATGTCGTATCCGGCAATGGAAGCGCTGCCGGAAGTCGGGCGGATTATCGTGCAGAGCATTCCGATGGTAGTAGTCTTGCCCGCTCCATTGGGTCCGAGCAGTCCGAATATCTCGCCTTTTTCGATATTCAAATCGATGCCGCGGACAGCCTGTATCCGGCCATAGGTTTTAGTCAGAACTTTAGTTTCAATAATTGACATAGCTAAAATTCCTTCATACTGATTTTGCCGGAATTTCATTTGCCGTCAAATATTTCAATTTACCGCAGATGCAAGGAAGAGGATTTTCTTCCAGATAGATATCAAAAAGTTTGGCGTCATTGTCCTGCTCGCTTTTTAAAATTATGTTGCTTTCATAGTAGATAGGAGCCTTCAGGCCAATATCAAGCGCGATGGCATTTTCATCACCTGCTTGTAAAAGATATTTCAGGCTGCTCCCTAAAATCAGCAAGGGCTGGGCGAAATCACGCTTAAAACCGAACAAGCGGGCATATCTCTTCCAATAATGAAGCGGATTGCCGTCCCCGGATACTTTAGAAAAACGGTGACCAATACCTCCTTGCAGAAACCAGCGGGCGGTCTCCGGAGCATTGGGAATAGACTTGAACTGCGGTGGTTGATAATCATTGTCCGGCTCGCCGAATTTACCGCGATAATAAAATGTCTGTGTGTTCTCCCAGACCGTTGTTCCGGAACTTTTCACAACAGACGCAATGTCCATTTCCAGGCCCTTTTCTCTGAGACGGTGTCCCGCAATTTCACAGTAAAGATCAAGGGTTTCATCAATGCCAATCCGCCGGTATTGCAATACCTGCATCCGGCTATTCAATACCTGGAACAGCGATAAAGGAGCCGCACTATGGGCTAGTATCCTTTGCAACAGCGGGTAGATGAGCGTGAAAGGGAAGATAACGGGAAGCTTATCGCTGTTTTCTGTCCCGCAGATACAGTGAAATTCCGCCAACTGCGCCTTATCAATGACTACACCATTATGTTTGGCCGTAATTTGGGGAAATGGTTTCCCGGTATCGAATTTACTGCTTCTGCCCAGGAAGGCAAGAAAAGCAGTAGCTTTCATGGATGGCTGTTTATTGAAAATTAATTCGATTGATTCGCCCATAGAGATTGTTTCCCTTCCGTCTATCCACCTTTGGTCCTTAGGCCTGAGTTGTTACTGTTCAATATAAATGAAAGATAAGCAGAGTCAAGAAAAATAGCTCCGGGAGTTATATGTTACTGGCCAAAAACAGTTTCAAAAGGGCGGATATTCCGACCTCAGCGTTGCGCAGGGTTCTGACGGTAATATTCACTCAGAACACGATAAAGATCCGGGGCGTGCTTAATCATTAACCGGGGCTGATCGAAAAAATGTTCGGTAGCCACGGCGAAAAATTCAGCTTCGTTCACAGCGCCGTAAGCATTAAGGAATGTTTTTTTGCCCCGTTCCACTTCCTGCCGGAGCCGGAGATATTCACGGGAACATGTCTGTACCCAGTCTCGGTATTCAGCGCGGTCGCGCAAAGAGGGTGTACCGTCGGCGGCGCCGTCGAGCATGTCCAGTTTGTGGGCAAACTCATGATAGACAACATTGTATCCTGCCTCCGGATGACGGCTGCCGTGCAAAACTTCATCCCAAACGAGAATGAGCGGCCCTTGTTCGAAGGCTTGCCCGATAATGGGATACTCCGGTTCTATGGGCTCAAGGGCAGTCTCGAAGAAAGCAAGCTTTCGTCCGGGGAGAATAACGGTAGAGGGATAGACGATAATTGTTTCCACATTTTCATAGTAGTTGTGGGGCAGGTTCAGGATCAGCAGGCACGCCTGAGCGGAGATGGTGACGCGTATTTCATCGGTCAATTCCAGACCGCCGCAGCCTTCCCAGTATTTTTCCGCGATGAATACTTGGATAAGCGCTCGCAAACGAGTGCGTTCCTCATCTTCCAGCATACAATAATGGGCAACGTTATGCTGTAGAATTTCTTCCCAGGCGGGCGGAAATGGCGCTTTAAGTATCTTCTTGCGGCGGCGGTTGGCAAGCCATTGCAACATGTCGTTTCCTTATGCCGTTGTCTGTAATTTTGTGATCAGGTTGTTTTGGAACAACGGCTTAATTATGTATACGGATCACACTGTAGCATAGAAAAGGCAAAATAGAAAAACCAGGATTTCAAAAAAACTTTTAGATGAGAAATAACCGGGATGATTCTTTTTAATCATACGACGGCGTCTATGTGACGAACTGCCGTAACTCTTTCATCTGACGACAAAGGCAGCGCGAGATGGGATGTGGAATTACTGCAATATCAGCCGGAACGGTGAGGGAGGAATAAATTCGCCGGGCTGTGCTTTAATCTTTGTTCTGAAAGGTTTGCAGCCTTCGGCAGCAATTTCCAGATCATACTCGCCTGCCGGAATATCGAAAAAAGCAAAAGAGTTTTTAAATGCATAATCTTTGGAGGATAGAAACGTCGCCAGTACCTCCCGGTCACGCATTGCATTTGCAGGGGCGAGCGTCCGCGTAATGCCGTTGCCAGTCAATTTAATTGCACGTATTTTCACCTGCTCGGGCAATTCTTTATCAAATCCCCAATAACTATCATCTGCGGATGCTGTGGCAGCGATAATGCCGGCAACCATTCCCTGTGGCTTTAATGTAAATCGCGCTTCGGTAATTTTACCGGGTTTTATATCCAGCGTTATTTTATCCGGGTCAGTTTTAAAACCTAAAGCACAGAGACTTACATCATATTTTTTAGGTACAATAGCCCCTGTCTCCTGCTGCAGCAGAAAGGGATTTATTTTGAGCTGTGTTTCTTTCTCCTCGGTTCCGGTCGTTGCCAGCACCAGAGCCATCTGCGAAGGGATTTTTACGTTCGGGGGATCGAAGGCATGTTCGACATGCAGGTAGCCTTTGGAATGGGCGTAAGTTTTTCCCCTGTTTTTTTCCGTATGGGTTAAAATTGATTTAAATTGAGTCATCATTTCCGGGCTGGAAAGAATGCTGACATGGTCTTCATTCAGGCCGGAAACTTTAAGGGCATCAGCCTGTGCTCTTAAATCCAGCATGCTTTCCAGAGTAACCGTATTGTCATTGTTGGGCCGAAATAGACTGCCACCGCCCTTATGGCCGAAAAACAAATAGTAATGTATCGAGGGGTCTATTTTTGTGGCAAACATACGCTGGATGAAGTCACTGTCCGGTACCACATCTTTCCAGCTGGGAATTACTGCCGGGGAGTTTTCGACACCTGTCTTCGCCCGCGCCTCTCCACCCCAGGGCGTAGAAATCGAAACAAAAAGCTTTAATGCATGGTGGAAGTTATCCTTTTCGATAATGGCGGAGCGTGACACCAGTCCTCCCATGCTGTGCGCGACAACATACAGAGATTCGAATTGATATTTCCTGTAGAGGTCATAAAGCTTTGTGCGCAACAGGAAAGATGTCGTGTCCAAACGCGCACCGGATGGATAATAGAAAATCCAGGGTTGATAGCGTGAACGGTCAAGATTATTGATAAAATAAAGCCAATCCTGAGGTGAGCCCGCCGCGCCGTGAACGAAAAGGATCGGGGTCTTTTGCGAATCATAAGGTTCTATAAAAAAAATATTACACCCGGTCTGTTTAAAAAATTCCAGTGGTGTCCAGAAACCGTTCAGACCATTTTCAGCGGAAAATGCCGGATCGTTGAGACTTGCTAAAGTGCCGGCTGATGTAGAAGGTTTTCTTTTTCCCCCGGAAAATTCAGCCAGCATATTGGCAAAAGACGAAACCGGCTGTTTTGTTTGTGGTGTCAGAATAATATCCAGCCCGAAGACACCACCACCCATCTGTGTTTTCACTTTAGCGGGTTTTCCGTAGTAACCCGCTAATTCGCCCTGATTGTAAGAGAAATCGCCGTTTGCGTCCTCGAAGGCAAAGAGTTCGTAATTCCCGTCCTGAACCAGCAATTCGTATTGGCCGGGCTCAGACAATACAGTGTAATCGGCAACCGTTATATTACCTTTATTATTGCTATAAGCGACGACCACGATGGGTATTTTCAAGGGAGAAGGGCTGACAATTTCGCCAAAGAGCAGACAGGAATCTTTCGAAAACTGAACATCCTCCCGCAGCTTGACCAGCGCGCAGCCATTCAGGCTCCAGAGGATCATAATTAGGATAGAGATACTGACAAATCTTCGCATTTTCAGACCTCCTAAACCGGTAAATACAACAAGGTTGTTATACCAAGTTGCATTCAAACGCTAACTTTGTTGGCCGCGTCGTCATGCTTCAAAGGCAAAGTAACATTATTAATGGTACACTATCATAATACGTATGTCTAACCAGGGTTTATAGGAAACCAGGGTTTGTCTGTCAAGGGAATAGTATTAGCCAGAGAATCCTGGTGAGTCGTTGTGATCCCACCAGGGCGGGAATTCCGGGGAGAATATGCTTAATTAATCAAACCCCGCGGCATTTTTTCATTTCCATTTTGCCAGTTCAATTTCCCGGAGAAATCTCCAGGTTAATCAAAAATATTTAAAATATTTCTTGACAAAGATTTGTGGCGGGAGTAATTACTACCGAAACGCTAGTATATAAGACAGTGAGACAGCAACTCAATGAAACTATCCACGAGATCAAGATACGGTGTGCGGATGATGGCTGATTTGGCCGATAATTATGGGAAAACACCAGTATTCCTAAAAGATATTGCCAAAAGGGAGGATATTTCGGAAAAATATCTGAGCATCATCGTGATTCCCTTGCGTGCTGCCGGCTTGATTCAATCAACGCGTGGCGCTTACGGTGGATATGTTCTGGCCCGGCCGCCGGAAGAAATTACAGTTGGAGATATTTTTGATGCTGTGGAAGGAAAAATTTGTTTGGTTGATTGTGTGAAAAATCCTCAGGACTGCTCACGCGCCAGCACTTGTCCCACCCGGGATGTCTGGTCCGTTTTGAGTGACAGGATCAGGGATACTCTGGGTTCCATTACCATGGCGGATCTGGTTAAGACGCGCCACGAAAAAGCACTAAACAATATTATGAGCAATATTTGATAAATTAAAATTATTCGAGAAATACTATGAAGAAAAAAGTTTTTGTCGCCATGAGCGGTGGTGTCGATTCTTCGGCGGCGGCCCTGCTGTTGAAAGAGGCAGGTTATGACGCAACCGGCGTAACGATGTGCCTGGGTATTCGAGAAGATCAAGATCGTACCCGCTGCTGCGGTCTTGATGCCATTGACGATGCCAAACGCGTATGCGATCAATTGCAGATTCCTCATTTTGTTTTTGATTTTGCCGGTGAAATGGAAGAGCGCGTCATTAATAAATTTACAGATGAGTACCGGCGCGGCCGGACACCGAATCCCTGCATCGACTGCAATCGTTATCTGAAATTCGGAACGCTTCTGGGTAAGGCCCGCGGCATCGGATTTGATTATTTAGCCACCGGCCATTACGCCCGGATTGAGAAGCGAGGAGATGAGTGGCATTTGCTGTGTTCTCAGGACAGGATTAAAGATCAAACCTATTTTCTTTATCCGATTAAGGCCGATGATTTATCTTCTATCCTTTTTCCTTTAGGAGGATTGAATAAAGAGGAAGT
Source organism: uncultured delta proteobacterium (assembly GCA_903907985.1). GTDB lineage: Bacteria > Desulfobacterota > Syntrophia > Syntrophales > Smithellaceae > MVRV01. The sequence continues at coordinate 52,709 of CAIVQG010000056.1, read as the reverse complement.
CCGTACTCTGACCAAAAAAGCCGGTCTGCACGTTGCCCACAAAGCCGAAAGTCAGGATATTTGTTTTGTAACGCAGGGTAGTTATGGGCAGTTTTTTCAGCAGCGCAATGTGCCTGCGGTTACCGGCGACATTGTGGATAAAGCAGGGCGAATTTTAGGTAAACACAAGGGAATTATTTACTACACCATCGGCCAGCGGGGAGGTTTGGGCATCAGCGCGAAAACACCGCTTTATGTAGTTGAAATTGATGCCGTAAAAAACAAAATTGTCGTGGGTGAAAAAGAAGATTTATATTCAATGGGTCTTATTGCCGGTGATATTAATCTTTTGACTGCTGATTTACCAGCGGAGATGGAAGCGAAGATCCGCTACCGGAAAAAAACGGCGCGCTGTACAGTCCAAAAAGATGGTGAGAAATTAAAAGTTATTTTTCAGGAAACTCAGGAGTCGATTACACCGGGGCAGGCGGTTGTACTGTATGCCGGGGATAGAGTGTTGGGGGGAGGCGTAATCGAGGAAGTGCTTCGGACATAGATTGAGGAAGAATTGATTTGGTAAATATAAAAGTTAAAACGATCAGCATTAAGCGCCATTGTTTTATGGGTAAAATTATAAGTATTTATGGGGTAATATCATCGGAGATCCTGCCAATGGCTCTCCGGTGTAAGATGCAGCATATTACAAAATGATGCAACATGGCAATGGTGAAGTAATCTTATGAATATTAGAAACAGTAAAGAACAAATGAGTAGCATAAAGTAAAGGAGTAAAAAAATGAGCAAGATAGATAATAAATTAAATATAGATACTTTGGTTTTACATGGAGGTCAGGAACCCGATCCGACAACAGGTTCCCGCGCCGTGCCCATTTATCAAACCACATCATATCAGTTTAAGGATACCGATCACGCGGCCGCACTTTTCGGCCTTGCCGAGTTCGGCAACATTTACACACGACTGATGAATCCAACAACCGATGTGCTGGAAAAGAGAATTGCGCTTATGGATGGTGGCATTGGCGCTCTGGCTGTCGCCAGCGGCCAATCTGCCATTACGCTCTCTCTGCTTAATATTGCCAGGGCCGGCGATGAAATTGTCTCGGCGGATAATCTTTACGGTGGAACATACACGTTGTTTCATTATACTTTCCCGCGCCTGGGGATCAAAGTGAACTTTGTCAAATCCAATGATTTGCAGGCGCTGGAGGCGGCCATTACGCCTAAGACCAAAGCGATTTACGCGGAATCCATTGGCAATCCGAAGCTGGATGTGGCCAACTTGGAAGGTATTGCGGCAATCACGCACAAACATGGCATTGTGTTTGTTCTCGATAATACGGTTTCGCCTTACATTTTGCGGCCTTTTGATTTCGGTGTGGATATCATTGTTTATTCCGCAACTAAATTTATCGGCGGTCATGGCACATCGATGGGAGGCCTTATAGTTGATTCCGGAAAGTTTGAATGGACCAGCGGAAAATATCCCCTGATTGCCGGGCCTGATCCCAGTTATCATGGGCTGAATTTTGTCGAAGCATTAAAGCCTGTTGGCAATATTGCTTATATCCTCAAGGCACGAGTAACTCTGTTGCGTGATTTGGGTCCCGCGCTGTCGCCGTTTAACTCATTCTTGTTTTTACAGGGATTGGAAACATTGCATTTACGTATGCCGAGGCATTCCGAGAATGCGCTGGCGGTGGCGCAGTATCTGGAGAAACACCCGAAAGTCAGTTGGGTGAATTATCCCGGTCTGCCATCAAGCCCGGAAAAAACCAGAGCAGCAAAGTATTTGCCCAAGGGTGCCGGCGCAATTATCGGATTTGGCATTAAGGACGGAATAGAGGCGGGAAAGAAATTTATCAATTCGCTCCAACTGATTTCTCATTTGGCCAATATCGGCGATGCGAAAAGTCTCGCGATTCATCCGGCGTCGACAACACATCAGCAATTGTCTCCGGATGAGCAGCAGGCTACAGGTGTTACGCCGGATTTCATCCGCCTTTCCATCGGCATCGAACATATTGACGATATTGTGGCGGATATTCAGCAGGCTTTGGCTAAAGCATAAACCTAATTTAAGGGGACACATATGAAAAAAATATTTGCGGATAATTCACAGTCAATCGGCAATACGCCGCTGGTGAAACTAAATCATATAACTGAAGGGGCAAAGGCCACCGTTCTGGCCAAGATCGAAGGGCGCAACCCTGCCTATTCCGTCAAGTGCCGCATCGGCGCCGCGATGATCTGGGCTGCCGAGAAGAAGGGATTGCTCAAGCCGGGTGTGGAAATAATCGAACCGACCAGCGGCAATACTGGTATTGCGCTGGCCTATGTGGCGGCGGCTCGCGGTTACAAGCTTACTTTGACGATGCCGGAAACAATGAGTATCGAGCGGCGTCGCGTGTTGGCAGCATTTGGCGCTAAACTTGTGCTTACCCCAGGCCTGGAAGGAATGAAAGGTGCTATTGATAAGGCGGAAGAGATTGCCGCCTTAGATCCGCAGAAATATTTTCTGCCGCAGCAGTTCAATAATCCGGCTAATCCGGCAATCCACGAGAAGACCACCGGACCGGAAATATGGGACGACACCGATGGAGAAGTGGATGTAATTGTGTCAGGAGTTGGCACCGGCGGAACGATTACCGGTATCTCACGCTTCATCAAAAAGAAAATGAAAAAGAAGATTATTTCGGTGGCAGTGGAACCGAAGGAAAGCCCGATCATTACACAAAAATTGGCCGGGCAGGAATTAAAGCCGTCACCGCACAAGATTCAGGGAATCGGCGCCGGATTTGTTCCCAACATTTTGGATTTATCTTTAGTTGACCGGGTGGAGCTTGTGGACAGTATGGAAGCCGTTGATTATGCCCGCAGACTGGCGCGGGAAGAGGGTATGTTGGTGGGCATTTCCAGTGGTGCCGCTGCCGCCGTTGCTATTCGTTTGGCGAAGCTCGATGAATTTACTGGAAAAACAATAGTTGTTATTTTCCCCGACGCCGGTGAGCGCTATCTCTCGACGGTATTGTTTGAGGGCATAGGCGCTTAAAGACGCGAGTTAAAGAGGGAATCAAGTACGGCGTGGTCGATGTAGGATGTAGCCGTAAACAATACAGATAAAGGAATATGTTAGAACATGCAATGGAAAGATATGGCACAGGAAATAATTAACGGCTATACAATAACAAAAGCAGAGGCGTTGCAGCTTTTATTCTCTGCCGATGACGATTTGTTGGATATTCTCAATGCTGCGTTTCTTATTCGGCGGCATTATTTCGGGCGAGGGATAGCACTTCACGTCATCCAAAATGCCAAAAGCGGTTTGTGCAGTGAAGACTGCGCTTATTGCAGCCAGTCGGGGGCAAGTAATGCTGATGTGCCGCAATACGCATTGCAGGATGCGGAAAAGATAATTAATGGTGCCCGTAAAGCCAGTGATTTAAAGGCGTTGAGGTATTGCGTTGTCATCAGCGGGCGGGAACCTGCGGATGATGATCTCGATATTATTTGTAGTGCCGTCCGGAAAATAAAAAAAGATATCCGAATTGAAATTTGTACATCCCTTGGTTTGTTAAATATGAAGCAAGCCAAACTTCTGAAAGATGCCGGTGTCGACCGTTTTAATCACAATCTGGAATCATCAGAAAGATTTTATCCTGAAATTTGCTCAACGCACAGTTATGCCGAGCGGAAAAGAACGGCGGCTATTGTGAAATCTGCTGGTCTGGAACTTTGTAGTGGCGGTCTGATCGGTATGGGTGAGTCTCTGGAAGACAGAGTAGATCTGTCCTTGGCGCTACGCGACGCAGGGGCTGATTCCATTCCGCTTAATTTTCTCGATCCGCGTCCTGGAACGGCTCTGGAGGGGCTAAATAAATTGATGCCTGCCGACTGTTTGCGTACGCTTATTATGTTTCGCTTTGTTCACCCGGATAAAGAAATTCGTGTGGCCAGCGGCAGAGAAGCCTGTCTCGGTCCCATGCAAGTAATGTCTCTTTATGCGGCAAATTCTATATTTACCAAAGGTTATCTGACTACGCCCGGTCAGGGGTATGACGACGATATAGATATGATTTTCAAGGCCGGATTTACGGTAACCGGATGGACGGCGGCTTAATGTATGTGGACATATCTTGCTTGCAGTGATGAATGGAAAAAGAATTGAAAGAAAATATACTGATATGAACCTCAATAAAAAGGCCGTCGCTCTGCTCTCCGGAGGGTTGGACAGCACTCTTGCTGTGAAATTGATGATTGATCAGGGCATCGATGTTACAGCCGTCCATTTTACGAGCGTCTTTTGCAACTGCACACCCAAAACTGCCGGCTGTAAAATGCAGGCGCGAAAGGTCGCCGAAGAATTTTCCGTTCCCATTCATGTGATCCACAAAGGGATGGATTACATCAAGATGGTGGAGAACCCGCCGCACGGACACGGAAGCGCCATGAACGCCTGCATCGATTGCCGCATCTAGATGTTACGCAAGGTCAAAGAGATGATGCCTGAGATGGGAGCATCTTTTGTTATTACCGGTGAAGTCCTCGGACAGCGTCCCATGTCCCAGCAGCGCCATACCATTCGTCTGATTGAAAAGGAAAGCGGTTTGGCCGACCTGATCCTTCGCCCCCTTTCGGCACAACATTTCGCTCCGACGCTGCCGGAACGCGAAGGGATTGTGGATCGGGATAAACTGCTCAATATCTCCGGGCGGGGCCGCAAGGAGCAATTTGCGCTTGCCGAGCATTTGGGCGTGACGGATTATCCCTGTCCCGCAGGCGGATGTTTACTGACCGACAAAGTCATTGCCGCCCGTCTGCGTGATCTTTTCGATCACACGTCCGATTACATACATACTGATTTAGTCCTTTTGACTATCGGCCGTCATTACCGTCTGCATCCCGACCTCAAGATTATTCTGGGGCGTAACAAGGAAGAAAATGAGCGCCTTATAACACTCATCAAAGACGGACAAAGCATTTTTAAACCGGATAATTTCCGCGGGCCGACGATTCTTTCCATAGGGCGGCTGGACACCCAGCGGGAAACAACCATAGGTGAGATTGTCGTTGCACACAGTCAGGATAACAAATCATCATATCACATCAAGAAAACAACTTATCCTGATGGTAATTCAATACTGTTTAAAGCACAAAGACAACCCCGCGAGACATGGGATACACAGCGGTTGGGTTGAAATCAGCATTTCTTTATGAATGAAAAACAAATAATTGATTGGTTGCGAGAAGAAGACGAAAGGAAACTTTCTGTGCTTTGGCGCGAAGCCAACGACGCACGTATTGTCCACGTGGGCGAGCAGGTCCATTTGCGCGGACTGATCGAAATTTCCAATATCTGCGTTCGGCGTTGTGGCTATTGCGGTATTAGCGCCGACGATCGGCAAATTGACCGCTATCGGATGACCGAAGAGGAAATCATGGATTGCGTGCAGAAGTCCGTCGACTTCGGCTATGGGACAGTAGTCATGCAAGCGGGAGAAGACTACGGCATTACACGGGAGTGGGTGACAAAAATTGTCCGTCGGATCAAGGCCGAAACGCCGCTCGCCGTGACTCTGAGCCTTGGAGAACGGCCGGATGAAGACCTGATTGCCTGGCGTGAGGCGGGGGCAAATCGCTATCTGATCCGTTTTGAGACCTCCAACCGGGACCTCTATGACCGGATTCATCCACCTCTGGGAGACAAACCATCGGATAGGTTTGCTATTCTTACGAATCTGAAAAAACTGGGCTACGAAGTAGGCAGCGGCATCATGATCGGCATTCCCGGTCAGACCTATGCAGACCTTGCCCGCGATATTCTCACTTTTCGCAAACTCGATCTCGATATGATCGGTGTCGGTCCTTTCATTCCTCACCCCGAAACAACCCTGGGTAAAGAGTTGCCCTGTGCGCAGGCAGTTGAGCAGGTTCCCAACACCGAAAAAATGACTTATAAAGTTATTGCCCTGACGCGCCTGGTCTGCCCGGAAGCAAATATTCCCAGTACAACTGCTCTGGCTACGCTTAACAAAACAGATGGTCGTGAATATGGTCTGATGCGTGGCGCTAATATCGTGATGCCGAACCTGACGCCTCCTCAGTACCGGGTGATGTATGAAATATATCCCAACAAGGCCTGCATCAATGAAACTTCCGAGGCCTGCGCCTCCTGCCTTCCCCTGCGCATTCTTAATATAGGGCGAACAGTAGGCAGCGGACAAGGTGGCAGGATAAAACGGGATGTGGAGAAGTCTGAATACCGTTAAGCCGCTTCTATGTGGCAGGTCAATCAAATATGGATGTGAAAAATATGGATGAAAGATTGTGTGCTGCTTTTAATGTGAAAGAGATTATCTCTGATAATGGGGTAATCCGGTTGAGTGACAAAGAAAAGGACGTGATCGGTGAGATATCACTGAAAATTTATATAAACGGAACGGAATACGCGTCGCTTTTGTGTCTCAATCAACTGACGGAAGAGCTGGCCCTGGGCTTTCTCTATAGTGAAGGCGTCATCGATACAATCGACGATGTTGCCGCAATATCCTATAACGAACGTCTCTTTGCCGTTATGATTAGTCTGGTTCCCGGAAGGTCCGTCGAAAAATGCGAGAGTCTCCGCAGTGTAACCTCCGGCTGTGGCAAGTGCTTTACCTATATCAATCCACTCAAGCATGAAAAATTTATTCCTGTTGCTAACCAGGACCAATATCCCATCAGTTATATTCTGGATATGATGAAGGAATTCGAGCGGCAATCGGAGATTTACAGGGCTGTGGGAGGTGTGCATAGTGTCCTTTTCCGACATGCGGATTTTTCTGTTTTCAACGAGGATATCGGCCGGCATAACTGCTTTGATAAGATCGGGGGTGTGCTTTTGAAAAACAACAAAATGACACTGGTTGAAACCGGAATGCTGTTTGTCAGTGGGAGGGTTTCTTCCGAGATTATCACCAAGGTCATTCGCCTTGGCGTTCCGGTCCTTGTTTCCCGATCGACACCAACGGCCGCCGCCGTAAATCTGGCTCGAGAATACAACGTTTCACTCTTAGGCTATGTACGCAACAAATCCGGCTTTGTCTACTCCGGTGAAGCCCGGCTGATTTAAAGATCGTTGACAACTTAAATTTATATTGGTAAACATCAAACAACAAATTGGGGGTGGCATCTATTCTTAGATGTCTGAGATCATACCCGTTGAACCTGATCCAGGTAATGCTGGCGTAGGGAGGAGAAAGAGCAAGGCATTATTAAACCCTTTCGGCCTCTTTAAACAGGCAGGAAGGGTTTTGTTTGCTAGGGAATAGTGATTGATTGTTGCCCCTTAATTACGTAAAATAAAATTTGAGGAGAGCAGATAATTATGAAAATCAACGCAGTGGAAATTTACAAATCAATTGAAGTGATCCGGCATCAAGCGCCGGTTGTTCATAACATTACCAATTATGTGGTAATGAATAATACGGCCAATGCGCTACTGGCGATTGGCGCGTCGCCGGTCATGGCGCATGCCCCAGAAGAAGTAGAAGAAATGGTGAACATTGCTTCCTCTCTGGTTATCAATATCGGGACGTTGAGTGAACGGTGGATTTATTCCATGTTGAAGGCGGCGGCGCAGGCTCGGAAAAATGGTATTCCGGTCATCCTTGATCCTGTTGGTGTCGGGGCGACAAGTTACCGCACTCAAACAGCACGGGAATTGATTGCCACTGATTCGCCGGCGATTATCCGCGGTAATGCCTCGGAGATCATGGCGCTGTATGATGACAAAACAAAGACGAAAGGTGTGGACAGTGCTGCCTTATCGGATGATGCTATTACCATAGCGCAAAAATTAAGTGAAACATACAATTGTGTGGTTTGTGTCAGCGGGGCGACGGATTACATTATAGAAGGTAAACAAATTGTCAAGGTCAACAATGGCCACCCTCTGATGACCAGAGTCACCGGACTTGGTTGTACGGCCTCCGCTCTTTGTGGCGCCTTTGCCGCAGTGGAAAAAGATTATGTTGCCGCGACGGTCAAGGCCATGGCTGTTATGGGGATTGCCGGAGAAATAGCTGCCGAAAAAGCCGTGGGGCCCGGGAGTATGCAAATGCATTTTCTGGATCATCTTTATCGGTTATCCGAAGCTGAGATAACTTCGCGCCTGAAGATTGAGGAATAGTGATGCAAGGATTATATCTGGTAACTGACCGCGGTTTGTGCGGACAAAAGTCCATGGAAGACGTTGTTCTGCAGGCAGTAAAGGGCGGCGTATCCTGTGTTCAATTGCGGGAAAAAGACATTTCCACGCGCTTGTTTGTGAGTGAGGCGCAAAGAATAAAGAAGTCTTTAGAACCATACAGAATTCCTTTGATTATCAATGATCGTCTTGACGTCGCCCTGGCCTGCGGTGCCGATGGAGTACACATTGGTCAGGATGACATGCCCTATGCAATTGCCCGGCAGCTTCTGGGACCAAAAGCTATCATCGGCTTATCTGTGGAAACATGGGCTGATGTCGAAGAGAGCCAAAAACTGGATGTGAATTATATCGGTGTCAGCCCTGTCTTTGAAACACCGACCAAAACCGATACCAAGGACGCCTGGGGACTTGCCGGGTTGGCTAAAATAAAAGCATTCAGCCGTCATCCTCTGGTTGCTATCGGTGGTCTCAATGAATCCAATATCCGCGAAACCATTGCGGCTGGCGCCGATTGTGTTGCGGTAGTTTCGGCCATCTGTGCCGCGCCTGATCCGGAAGCAGCCGCGCATAAACTCGGCTGCATAATTAAGACGGCTTTACTCACGAGGTAATGGCATTGCCCGATAAACTAATCATTTTTGATTATTCCGGAACTCTCAGTCTTGCTGCCGCCGCATTTTCCCGTCCGGACAGCTTGATGCAGCATTTGCAAATCAGCGGCTTGTTTAAGCTGGGCGTGGATAGCGCATCTTTATTCTGGGAGATAGTTAATGCAACCTGGTTGGAAGGCAGTACTACCAGGCGGGGATACAAAAGAGTAATGCAGGAACGCATTGCAGAATTGTTTCCGGAAAAGGCCATTGTGAACCAGAGAGAAATCTCCCGGGCAGCAGGAAATTTTGTTGAAGCCTATTTTGATCATTCCGGAATTGATGAAAATTGGCGATTGATCCTGCAACAACTTTGGTCGGATAAATCCGTAGATGTGGTTATCGCCACCGACCATTATGCCGAAGCAACAGAAGCAATAATTAAAAATCTTGGCCAATGGAATATCCCGGCAATACCACTTAGCGCTGATGTTAAAAGAAATTTTGCTGTGGCCAATTCTGCTGATTTGGGCATGCATAAAGACCAACAACAATTCTGGCAGACTGTGCAGAATGTCTTGTGGCAAAATTATAGCCGTGTCTTGCTCGTGGATGATTTTGGGCAAAACGAACAAGAAGGTGATGCCTACGGCAATCCGGTAAAGGTCAGTGAGCGCAGGAAGATGACGGTTCAGCTATTGCGGACAGTCTTTGCGTCTGATGTTGAAAGCATTTCTTTTGCCGTCAATGATGAAAATATAAGCGGGTCCATTGCCGACACATCGGCAATAATTGATCAACTTTTTTGCGGGGGCAGATAGGGAGTTTCCAGATATTTCTTGGCCTCGATCTGAGCAGTTCCTTCTCCATTCTTAACATCCAGAGCTTTGGAATAATACTCTTGGGCTTTTTTCCTTTCTTTGCGGATATCGTTGATCATTCCCAGCCGGAGATATGCCCAAGCTCGCACCCGGGCATTATAAGGATTTGTATCTTTAATAGCCTTCTGGAAATATTCGTCAGCTTTGGCGTAATTGCCCTGCGTGAAAAAAATTCTTCCCATTAACTGATCATGACGCGGTTGGAGTTGAGGGGCAAAGGGAGGAAGTCCTGTCCGGATATTTTTTTCAATCTCCCGGGCGATATTAAAAGCATCTTCAAAGCGATGGAGATCGGAAAAAGTGTTAGCCAGAGCAAAAGAAAAATTATAATTATTGGGAAATAGTTCCTTTAATTCCATAATAATCGGTAAAGCTCTTGCCGGCTGCTTCTCAAAATTCAAATAATCAGAAGAGAGTTCCGACATTGCCAGTTGTTTGAGGAGATCACCTTTTTGTGCCGCCAATTCCAATTCCTGCAGCCCTTTGAGCCTGTCTCCGGAAGTGACTATCAGCGAAGACAGGAAACGGGTCAGGCCGGGGAGATGATCAATATGGTAACGAAATGAACCCATGAGAAAATAGAGGTCGTAATTATGCGGGTTAATCTCTTTGGCTTTTTCCAGATACTCCCAGATATTAGAGGCATCACGTGCCATGCTGACATATTGTTTGTTATGGCTTGCAAAGTTAAATCTGGCGATTTTCGCCATAGCCATAGCCAGATAAACATTGCTGTCTTTGGGATTTTTTCCAATTCTTTTTTCTCCCCTGGTAAGAGCTTCGTCAACATAGCGGAGCATGGAATCTTGATTATACTTGCGGATATTTTCATCAAAACTCATTTCATAAGCAAATAAATTAATCATGGCCCAGAATGCATATCCGGTTGGGTTTTCGGGGTCCAACTCTACAGCTTTTTGTAAATAAGTATTGGCACTAGAAAATTCCAGATTAAAAGCTTTTTTAATGCCCAACTTAAGATAAGATTGGAATTGGTTGGGCTGCGGTTGGGCAAATGCGGTTGTCGCAACATTAAAAGAAATTAAAAACATTGCGCAAAGGGCTAAAATCAAGATTGCCGAAAATTGTCTCTTCATAAGTTCCACCGGGAAAAAGGGAGTGCTTCTTCCATTAATAATGTTTCATATAGTGCCGGGTCAATTTCCTTGCACAGACGCAAAGTCGATATTCAATTATCAGAGTTTCTTCATATATTCAATATCAACAAACATACTTTATTCTTCAGGCCAGGCTGGTGATGAAATAAATAATGCGAGAAATATAATCAGGCTTGTGGTAAATCAGATTCATCTATCTGCCGGGAGAGCTAGCTATGATTGTTGATAATATAAGTAATTGGAAAATATATTTGAAAAATCCTGTTTGGGAAGCAGTTTTTGCGGAGATCAAATTATTGAATGAACATACGCCGGATATGGAAAAGAAAATTCAAAATGATGATATTATTCTCAAAGTTTTCAGTTATGAAACTTTTACCCCGGCAGATTCGTGTGCTGAATTGGAATCGCATAGAAAATATATCGACATTCACACGACCATTGCCGGAAGTGAAAGGATTGACTGGTATCCGACATCCGTGCTTTCAGCAAAAAGCTCTTATAGTGAAAGTGAGGATGCCATATACTACGAAAGAAAAGAACCGCCCTCGGCCCGAATTAATATGTATCTGGGAATATTTGCCGCTCTCTGGCCGGAAGATGCTCATATGCCCCGAATTATGACAGGGGAAAAACCGGAATTGATTAAAAAAGCAGTTTTCAAAATAAAAATTGATCTCATTTGATTTAAAATCGATGCCATGAAACGGACTTTACTTGACCGCAAGTGGAAACACTACCAATGAGAATGGCTTCCTGTAATTCACACACCTTCCGAATTGGGAAAAGTTGCTGATTTGAAGTGATAAGCAGTATCTGATGTAGCCAAGATTGTCTTGACAGCCAAAACGGCGTTTTTTATACTTCGCCAAACAAAGTGGAGGCAGGATTATGCAGACAGGGAACAGAGTCTTTCTTTCAGCAATAGCGATTCTTATGATAGGTATGCTGTCGGTAAGCGGGTTATATGCGTATAGCGAAGCTGACTTGAAGAAGTTAAGAACAACAAATTCATGCCCGAAATGCAATCTGGACAATGCGAACCTGAGCGGGGCAAATCTGAGCATGGCAAACCTGGCTGGGACAAGACTGTTCAAGGCAAATCTAAGCAAGGCAGACCTGAGCGGGGCAAAACTGTGTGGGGCAGACCTGTACATGGCAAACCTGAAAGAGGCAAAACTGTGTGGGGCAGACCTGAGTATGGCAACTTGGACGGACGGGTCAAGGTGTAAAGAAGGTTCCATCGGAGAGTGCAAGAAATAGCAATATCTTGAGGGAGACCGGTTACAAAAGGTCTCCCTTTCTTTCGGTAATAATTGTTTTCCAGAAAATGCGGCACTGAACAGGAGTAGATGTTATGATTATCAAGACAAGGCTTAATTTGACACTGTCTGTCAAGTCAAATATAGGTCAGGACAAATCAGAGAAGATACCGAGGCGGTCCGGCTAATTATCATGGCATAAACTGAATCTTGCCGAAATCAGCCGGCAGATGAAAATTTAATTCGCTAAGCGGGGACCAGGAAGCCCAATGCGGTTGGGACGTCTCGTTGCCGCATTTGTAAAAATTAGCTCGCCATTCTTTTCTGTCCGCTTCAACCAATGCTCCAATATGTTTTTCCATTACGGCAAAAGGGATGGAAAATCCCAGAAACCAGGTAATCTGCCGGGTAATCTCCGGTTCAACTATCGGGGGCAAATTGGAATAACGCTTTATCTGCAGATCGTCTTCCGGCGTCAGCGGAATAAATTCTCGGACCTTACCGGCTATGCGAGTCGGGTCGGTAATGTATGAGGCGAGCAGCGCTCCGCCGCAATTAAATTCAAAATTAAAATAACCGCCTGTGGCTCTGGGCTGCACAAAAAATTCCACGCAACTGTCTTTATATACTTCTGACTGGAATCCGGTATGGACGCAGCGTACATGCTTGTCTTCTACGCGGAAGATTCCGTAGATTCGGTCTTGGTCATAAAGCAATTTGCACTGAGTACCCGGACGATGCGCACTGCCCTCGTTCCGGTAATGAGAAACTTCCAGCTCCGGTATGTTTTCCCATGCCGCACCGTCCCATAAACTATTTATGTCCGGTGGCTGCTTTGCAATTAAAACTGTATATTTTTGCGCGCCCATTCTGGTCTGCTCCGGCAGATAATTCCCTTATCACTATTCCTACGCAAACAGACTAAGAAAATGTAGGTCACAAGTCAAATAGAAACTCGGCAACGCCTTGAAAAAGCGCTGCTGGAAAAATAACCTTAGAATTAAACAAATTGCTTTTTTGGCAGTATTGTAATAAACATATCAAACAGGGGTGCCGGATACGGCTGAGATTATACCCTTTGAACCTGACCCGGGTAATGCTGGCGTAGGGATTGGCAATTGCGAAAATGATTTAAGCCATATCCTTAATGGTCAGAAAGGGAGTGGCTTTTTTTATTGGGTGAGAGGGAAAAAACAGGCACGTGATTGCCGGATACCCTGATAACCTGAATGTCACAAGAGGGCACACGTCAAGTCCGGTAATGATAAAATTGCGCGATAGTAAATAAATAATTATGACTAAAAAAATAATCATAATAAGTAATGGACGACTGGGTGATCCCGGTTTTTATCAGAAGCGACTGGCTGCAATGGACAGCTTTCTGACGATTTGCTGTGATGGCGGCATTCGTCATTTAGCGAAGTTGAATATTCAGCCTGATGTTATTATGGGTGATATGGATTCGGCGAATGCAGGCAGGTTGGATGATTATGCGGCTGGCGGAGTGAAAGTAATAAAATACCCCCCGGACAAAGATGCTACCGATACTCAACTGGCCCTGGAATATGCTCTGGGATTAAAGGCGGAGGCAGTTGAAATATGGGGCGCCCTGGGTGGCAGGATTGATCATGCTCTGGCCAATTTGTTTTTGCTTAAAATTGCCCAAAAAGCAGGAATAAAAACCAGTTTAATTGATGAATACTGTGAAACTTATGTCGTTGAAAAAGAAATATCTTTTATGCAGGCAGTGGGACAGACAGTATCTCTGTTTGCCTTAAGTTCCCCAGCAGAAGGTGTATTGCTGCATGGTTTTAAATATGCTTTGGATAACGAATCCATGGAAATGATTAATCCACGCGGTATCAGCAATATCATTGTCAGTTCTCAGGCGACAATTAATATTTGTTCCGGCAGTCTTCTGGTTATTCGGTACTGGTTAAAAGATTATTTTCCGGAGGCCGTTTAATTATGAAACCTGTTAAGGTATTGTGTATTGGCGGATCGGATTCCAGCTGCGGAGCTGGTATTCAGGCTGATTTGAAGGCAGTGAGCGCCTGCGGATGCTACGGTTTGAGTGTAATTACGGCGGTTACAGCACAAAATACTTTCGGCGTACAGGATATATTGGAGATTACTCCGGAATTTGTCGGAAGACAAATGGACGCAGTATTGAATGATATTGGGGCGGATGCAGTAAAAACCGGTATGTTGTTGACGGCGGGTATTGTCAACGCCGTTGCCGGGAAGATCAGGGAATATCATATCGAAAAATTAGTTGTCGATCCGGTAATGCTGGCCAAAGGCGGACGGAATCTCATGCTGGCTAAGGCGCGCCAGGCATTGGTGAAAAAACTGCTTCCTCTGGCCATGGTTATTACTCCCAATATTCCGGAGGCGGAGAAATTAGCCGGGATAGAAATCAAGTCTGTTGGCGCAATGAAGAAAGCAGCGTGTCTTATTCGTAAGCTTGGTGTGCAAAATGTTCTTATTAAAGGGGGTCATCTGGAGAACAGCAAACAAAAAGAAGTTGTCGATATTCTTTTTAACGGGGAAATTTATCAGGAATATTCGTCGCCGCGCATTGACTTACGTGAGTCCCATGGTACTGGTTGCACATATGCCTCAGCGCTGGCGGCAAACCTTGCTTTGGGAAAAGATGTTGCGACTGCGGCAAAGCTGGCGAAAAAAATGGTTACTTCAGCCATAATAAATTCTGTAAGCCTGGGGGCAGGGCATGGCTCAGTCAATGCTCTGGCCGGAAAATTGAAAAAGTAAACAAAGTGCACAATTTGTGGTGCAACGATCGGAAAACAATTAAACGTCTTTATAAAGGCGAAGTATTTGGAGGAAAAAATGACGCAATTGGAAATGGCCCGTAAAGGGCTGATCTCGGAAGAAATGAAAGTTTGTGCAAAGACAGAATGTGTAACGCCTGCGTTTATCCGGCAGGGGATAGAAAAAGGAACAATAGTCCTCTGTCGTAATGTTAATCACGTTAGTATTGAGCCTCTGGCTATTGGTGAAGGCCTGCGTACAAAGGTAAATGCCAATATTGGAACGTCAATAGATCATATCGATTTGAGCGTGGAATTAGCTAAGCTCAAAATTGCTACCGACGCAGGGGCCGATGCTGTTATGGATCTTTCCACGGGCGGTGATCTGGCGGCGATCAGAAAAGCAATTATGGAAAAGGCAAAAGTAGCTATCGGTACAGTGCCGATTTATCAGGCTGCCTGTAAAATTATTGCCCAAAAGAAAGCCATTTCGGAGATGACTGCCGATGATATGTTTGCCGTGATTGAAGAAAACGGGCGTGATGGAGTTGATTTCATTACCGTTCACTGCGGTGTGACAAGGCTGAGTGTGGCGGCAATAGAAAAGCAGGGCCGGGTTTTGGGTATAGTCAGCCGGGGCGGTGCCATGACTGCCAACTGGATGGCGTGCAATGATCAGGAAAACCCTTTATACGAACAATATGACCGTCTGGTGGAAATCGCGCGGCAATATGATATGGTTTTGAGTCTCGGAGATGGGCTGCGTCCTGGGGCTAATGCCGATGCCACCGATCGCGGGCAATTGCAGGAATTGATTATTTTAGGTGAACTCGCCTCACGGGCGAGGGCGGCAGGAGTCCAGGTAATGATTGAAGGCCCCGGCCATGTTCCCATCAGAGATATTGAAGCGAATATCAGATTGCAGAAAAAAATATGCCAGGGCGCTCCGTTTTATGTTCTGGGGCCGCTGCCCACTGATATTGCACCTGGTTACGACCATATTACATCAGCCATCGGCGGGGCAATCGCCGGAGCAGCCGGTGCCGATTTCCTTTGCTATGTCACTCCCGCGGAACACTTGCGCCTGCCGACGCTTGATGATGTCCGGGAAGGCGTGATTGCTGCGCGTATTGCCGCTCATATTGCCGATATCGCCAAAGGCCTACCCGGTGCACGGGAACGCGATAGAAAAATGTCCGAATGCCGTAAAAACTTTGATTGGCAGGGGCAGGTGGATTTATCCATCGATCCCCAAAAAGTAGAATCGCTTTTAGAGAAAAGTAAAAGCGCCGAGGATGAAGGCTGTACAATGTGCGGCGAGCTCTGCGCGATCAGGTTAGGCAAGAAATGAAGGATTAATAAAAAGCCCCTTATTTAATGAAATGTGACTTTGTGATATCGTGAGCAAGGAAAATATTCAAAAGGAGTGAAGCCATGATTTGTGTAATAGCCACAGTGAATTTAAAAGAAGGTAAAAGAGACGATTACTTGGCGGAGTTGCGGAAAATTATTCCCGACGTACGCCAGGAAATCGGCAATATTGAATATGCTCCCCATATCGATTTGCCTTCCGGGTTTCCTGTGCAGCCGCCGATGCGACCGGATACGGTTACAATACTGGAGAGATGGGAAAGCCTGGATGCGCTGAAAAGTCACATGAATGCACCGCATATGGGACCCTACCGCCAGGCGACAAAAGATATTGTCCAATCAATGCAGGTGCAGGTTTTATCTCCGACATAAAAGGAAGCTTGAAAGGATGGTTAATTGCAGAAGCTTAAGAGTAAAGAGAGCAACGATATCCGTCAACACGCGGTAGAAATTGTTCGTAAGCTGAAGCGCGAAGGCTTTGAAGCTTATTTTGTCGGCGGTTGTGTACGCGACTTTATCCGCAACGTTACACCTGATGACTATGATATAGTTACCTCGGCTCATCCCGAACAGGTGATGGCCATTTTCCCCCGGACAGTTGCCGTAGGTGCAAAGTTTGGCGTTGTTGCCGTTATTGTCGAAAGCCATCCTTATGAAGTGGCAACGTTTCGCAGTGACGATGCCTATATAGATGGCCGCAGGCCTTCTGGTGTGCACTTCTCTACCTCACGTAAAGACGTTTTTCGTCGCGATTTTACCGTCAACGGTCTTTTAATGAATCCGGAAACAGAAGAGATCATTGATCATGTCCATGGCCTTGACGATATGGAGAAAAAAATACTCCGGACTATTGGCGATCCGGATCAACGCTTCAACGAAGACTATTTGCGTATGCTGCGGGCGATTCGTTTTGCCGCTAATCTGAATTATGAGATTGATCCCGCCACATATGATGCAATAGCGAAGCACGCTGCGAAGATAAAACAAATCAGTGCTGAACGACTCCAGGAAGAGCTAGTGAAAATTCTTACCCGTACCGGAACACGCCGTGGTTTTGAACTTATGGGCAAAACTAAATTATTGCGGGAGATCATGCCGGAAGTGGACCAGTTGCAGGGAGTTCTGCAACCGCCGATTTTTCATCCGGAAGGTGATGTCTGGCAGCATACTTTAATGATGCTGGATCAGTTGCCGCGAAATGGTAAACTGGCGAATAATCGTCAATTGGCCTGGGCTGCCCTCTTGTACGATGTCGGTAAAGCCGTGACGCGCACTGAAGATGAAAAAGGAGTTCATTTTTATGGCCATGTTCGGGCGGGAGAAGAAATTGCCGCCGCCATTATGCAGCGGCTGAGATTTTCGCGTAACGATCAGGAAGCGATAATAGACCTGATTCACTACCATATGGTATTTATGAATGTCACAAAAATGCGCCCAGCCAGACTGAAACGGTTTCTGCGCATGCCGGATTTTGATTTGCATCTGGAACTGCATCGTCTTGATTGCCAGGCCAGCCACAATATGCTGGATAATTATGAGTTTTG
The DNA here is from genome assembly GCA_903907985.1 of uncultured delta proteobacterium. Taxonomy (GTDB): domain Bacteria; phylum Desulfobacterota; class Syntrophia; order Syntrophales; family Smithellaceae; genus MVRV01. Next base: position 34,981 of record CAIVQG010000056.1, on the reverse strand, counting down.
CCAAAACCAGCTGCAGCGTCTGGAGAAAGAAGATTTGCATCCGCCGCGCCTGCTTACCGGTGATGATTTGATGGCTCTGGGTTTTGCTCCCGGGAAAGTGATGGGGGAAATACTGCGTGCTCTGGAAGATACTCAATTGGAAGGCACGATTACCAATCGTCAGGAAGCGGAAAAATTTGTTCGAAGTAAATGGAACAAGTAATGGAAAATAATTGGCGAAAAACAGCAATTTTATTATTTGTTTCTCTACTGATTCTTTCCTGTCATAGTCATAAAACATCGCGCATGGAATCTGCATCGCCGCATGCTGCCGCAAGATCACTGGAATTGATGGGCTTCACAATTCAGGCCGGAGCTTTTGCAAAAGCGGAAAACGCGGCACGTTTGACGGAAATACTCAAGGATCGCGGATTGGATGCCACCTATTTTGTGGCGGCGGATGGACTTTTTAAAGTTCGTTTCGGTAATTTTTCTACAAAAGAGATAGCCAGGCAAAGAGCCCAAAAATTGAGAGATGCCGGTGTCATCGAAGAGTTCTATATTGTTCAACCGGAAGATTATGCCATTGCCAGGAGAAAACAATACGGGTCGAGTTATTTTAGGGAAGCTCTCGTAAAGACAGCCCGTGATTTTATTGGAGTCCCTTATCTCTGGGGTGGTACCTCGTCCGATACAGGCTTCGATTGCAGCGGCTTGACAATGACGATTTATCAATTGAACGGTCTTAATTTGCCACGGCATTCGGGGCATCAATTTGAAGCCGGCAATCCTGTTGACAAAGACCAGCTGCAAAAAGGCGATCTAATATTTTTTGCCACAAAGGGCAAAGGCAAAGTGTCACATGTCGGTATATACATAGGAGATGGCCAGTTTATCCATGCTCCGTCCCGAGGGAAAAATATCCGGATTGATTCTCTCTCCGGTAATTTTTTTGCCAAGCGGTTCGCCGGCGGAAGGACTTATCTCTAAAAAAATTTTATAGCCAAAAAAATTTGTGTGCTGTCGGAAATATTTTTTCCGCCTTGTTTATAATTATTCCTTCTTGCTATAAGCAAAGAACTCTTTGATATGCTATTATTTTTTTACGATGATTGTCAAACCATTTCGCAGCAAGGATTGCAGCTCGTATGATAAAACATTGATGACATTTATCAGCCTGTTTAAATGAAACAATTGGCAATGCTTATGATCGGAGAAGATATGTTAGTGAATAAAAAAATAAAAAAAGTTTATTTTATTGTGTAGTTTTTGTTGACCGGAGATAAAAAATAAAGTAAAATCAAACCATAAGAATGCATATGAAGTGCATTTCAGTAAATAATTTAAAATGCAATTCACAAAAGGAGGCTTTACCTGATGACAGCAACAGCAAAGAAAGTCGTGAAGAAGGCTGCAAAACCGGCAGCGAAGAAAGCAGTAGCCAAGAAAGTAGTAAAGAAGGCCGTGGCGAAGAAAGCAGTAGCCAAGAAAGTAGTAAAGAAGGCCGTGGCGAAGAAAGCTGTAGCCAAAAAAGTTGTAAAGAAGGCTGTAGCCAAAAAGGCAGCAACTAAAAAATAAGCAAAGAGTAACAAACTTTTTGCCGTTATCACTTTTAAGTGACTTCGTTCACAAAGTGAGTGGTTGCGCCTTTAAAAACTTTACTTTCCGCGGGATGTGGATAAGTGTTTCCTTCATTAGGCCGGATGTGTGTCGTTGAGCCGGAAGTGAAGGACTAAAAATTAATGATCAAATGTGCCTGAAAATGCTGGATGCATTGGAGGGCATTCTTTTCTTAAAAACAGATTGCCAATAGACTTGATGTGTCTAAGCAGATCTCCCGTCCAGAGTATATTGTCGTGGAGCAGGCTGAATAGATGCTACGGATTCAGTTCAATGGCGCGTGCGCATCGTTTTAAAAATACACAAAGGGTAATTTTGCCAAGTATTAAATCACATTCGGGTATATACCGGTGCGTGTCAATCTGATATATAGTCTTTTTATTGATAATACCTGACCTGAATTGCGATATGAAGAAAAAGAAATCTTCTATAACTCTTAAAATCGAACGATTGGCCATCGATTACGTTGAAGTTGTAAATTAAAGGCGAAAGGATGATTAATCTGCAAAATGTCTAAAGATCATATCCTGTCTATTGATAACGGAACGCAATCAGTGCGAGCATTAATATTTGATTTACGTGGTAATCTCGTTTACAAAACACAAATTCCTTTAGAACCTTATTATTCGAACGAACCAGGATGGGCAGAGCAGGATGCCGATTATTACTGGAAATCATTATGCCGTGCCTGCCGGATGCTCTGGCTCGAATCACCTGTGCCTAAAGAAGCTATTGCCGGAGTAACTATTACTACTCAGCGCGCTACGATGATCAATGTAGATAGAAACGGTAAACCGCTGCGACCGGCCATTGTTTGGTTGGATCAAAGGCGCACAAGTGGTTTGAAACCTATCGGTGGACTATGGGGGCTGGCCTTCAAAGCATCCGGTATGCGAGAGACAGTGGCTTACTTGCAGTCTGAGGCGGAATCTAATTGGATCAAGCAGCATCAACCGGAAATCTGGAGCAGAACATATAAGTATCTTTTCCTTTCCGGCTATTTAACTTATTGTCTGACCGGCAGGTTTGTCGATTCTGTCGGTTGCCAGGTAGGCTATGTCCCATTTGATTATAAAAAGAAGCGCTGGGCGGCTTCCTGGAATTGGAAATGGGATATGACACAGGTTGAGCAGGAAATGCTGCCCGAATTAATTGAACCTGCGGCCATCATGGGGCAGATTACCAGCAAGGCTGCAGAAGAAACAGGAATACCGGAGGGTCTACCGGTAATTGCCGCGGCGGCAGATAAAGCTTGTGAAGTTCTCGGAGCCGGTTGCCTGCAGCCGCATATCGGGTGCTTGAGCTATGGCACGACGGCGACAATCAACACAACTCACTATAAGTACATAGAAGCTATTCCGCTGATACCGCCTTACCCTTCGGCAATACCCAATGCTTATTCCCTGGAAATTCAGATTTACCGGGGGTACTGGATGGTAAGCTGGTTTAAGGATCAGTTTGCTCCTTTTGAAAAACAACTGGCGGCAGAGAATGGTGTAGAGGCGGAAACAATCATTGAAGAGCTGCTGCACAAGGTTCCGCCTGGATCTATGGGGCTTATCTTGCAGCCTTACTGGTCACCGGGGATAAAAGTTCCGGGGCCGGAAGCAAAGGGCGCAATTATCGGCTTCGGCGATGTGCATAATCGGGCGCATCTCTACCGGGCGATATTGGAAGGTTTGGCGTATGCGTTGCGTGAAGGTAAAGAGCGCGAGGAGAAGCGCAGCGGAGTAAAAATAACCGAGCTGCGCGTTTCCGGCGGCGGTTCCCAAAGCGATACGGCAATGCAAATTACGGCCGACATTTTTGGTTTACCTACTGCCCGTCCACATATCTATGAAACATCGGGCTTAGGAGCGGCTATTGATGCGGCTGTGGGATTAAAGCTGCATCCCGATTTTAAAACGGCAGTAGCAGAAATGACACGTATCGGCAGGCTCTTCGAACCGGACTTTAATACCCATCAAATATACGATCAGCTTTATAAACGTGTATACAAGCAAATGTATGATCGCTTGCAACCTCTCTACGAAGAAATCCGTTCCATCACCGGTTATCCGAGCAAGGTATGATAAAAAAACATTATTGAACATGTGTCCCGAATTTAATAGGGCTTAAGATCGCTAAAAATAAGGAGCAACTGTCAGTCTTGGAAAGAGGGATCAGGGTATGCGCAGCACGTTGAGAACGGAGTGCCCTGAATTCCAGAGTTCTTCCAGCATTGCCTCCACCGCCGTGCCGACGATCCTAACCACGCACATTTTACGGCCGTCCTTTTCTACCGACATCAGGCTGACTACATGCACACCCCACCTGAGGGCAATCGGAGCAATGAACCCGAAAATGTCTTCTCCCTCCTTTGTAATTTCAAAGGTAATATGCATACCACCCTGCCTGGAATCGAGGATGCTGACAAAAGCCCGGAATATATCCGATTCGGTAAGCAGCCCGACAAGCTTCATTTTTTGAACCACCAGTAATGTGCTAATCTTCATGTTCCGCATGATTCTGGCAGCTTCGTCTATTGGTGTTTCGGGAGTAACGGTTTGCAGGGCACGGCTCATAATATCCGCAGCCGTGGTATGAGTCTGCTGTGTGTCGGAAACCACAATAGCAAATGGATTCACATGGGGAGGGTAGGCATGAAGGATATCGGTGGCAGTGATGATACCCACCGGATGAGGACCGTTGTCGTGATGTTCAATGACCGGCAGACGGCGGATATGTCTTTGAGCCATAATGGCCGCTGCCTGGGGAATCGGTGTAGCAGGTTCAATTGTTACCAAGTCCCGAATCATCCACATGCTTACGATCATTTTCTTCTTGCCTCCACTTTACTATCCTTTTTGTAAGTCATGACGGCAGTTATCAATCTCTGTAAAATTGGATATGGTCAATCCACATCGTTCCTTCGGTGGCCGGATTTTTCGGGCTGTCAATGCCGATTCTAATGGCTTCGACACGGTGCAGGCGCATGATTTGATCGCCGGGTGATGCTCCATATTTTGCTGCGCCTTCTTTAATCCATCGCCGCGCCAGGACCATTTTGTCAAAGGGAATACGGCATTTTCTCCATTCAGTATCGATTTCAAAAAAACCAACCCAATTATCAATTTTATTTATGTCTTCCGGACTGGACGTCAGCATATTAACCTGACCGTATAATTTATCCGTTCCCCTGATGAAAAATTCAACTCCATTATACAATGTAAGATTACGTTTTTTGCTGTTTTCCGCAGAGGCGAAAAAAGATTCCTCGGCTTCCGTAAATTTAAAATCTATACGTAGAGATTTCTTCGAATTCTCCGCTCCCGATTGGCGATCTATCCCGCTGCGGGCGTAGTTACCTGTTTGCCTCTGCTTTTGATAGGCTAGTTTCCAGGAAGGGTCGATGGATGCAGATTCAAAATCTTCGTTCCAGGGACCGGCATCGCGCAGTTCAGAAGGTTTGAAGAGTGCAGTTTTTATGGAGACGGCAGAGATTGCCTGTCCCGTTCTGACATTAACCAGACGAAGATTGATATCCCATTCACCCATGCTTTCCGAAAGTGTTCCGGTTAAGATCAAATCGGCGATCAGTAACTTTCCGCTGACTTTATCGGGGCTGTCTTTGGCCAGTCCGCTCAGACTCAGTTCCAATTCATTTATCACTGCTTTCAGCTTGGATCTTTCTAATACTGTGAATTGTCCGGAATCGATCAGCGCAGACGTTAATCCTTCCAGAGTGACCCTGCCAATCTCACGTTCAGTTCCTTTGATTACTTCAAAATCAACAACGGCAAGTGTCTTTTTAGGAACAGAGATATTTATGGACTTCCCTGTTTGATAATCAGCAGCATTTTCTACTTCTATCCTTGCGGTGTTTCCCCGTAATTCACGGATGATTACCGGTTTGCCATTGACTTCCGTTTTCATTCCCTCCAGGAGAAGGCTTTTATGAACAATCTGTTGAGTGATCTCTCCGATAGGTGATCCTTTGGTGGCCGTAGTTTCCGGCAATTTCAGAGATACAATAATATCTTTACTTCTTGCTTCCTGGATGGTTCCGTTAATGCTGAGGAATCCAGCCGAATCGTCTTTTTGTGCCTGACGTGAACCGGCACAGGATATGCACAAAAATATTATAGTTATAAAAAATATTCTTCTGCCGGGCTTCATTTTAATTTCCTCCCAATACTTTATGAATGATATACATTTATTATATGAATTAACATATTGCCGGGAATCATGTCCATTCATTTAATTACCCGTCAACCACATTAACTCTTCTGGACGGGCGCTTATTATTTAAAGAATCCTGAGAATTGTCATTCAATCACGGGCTCAGGGATAACTCCTGTCCTGCTTTGCTTCAGAGATGCTTTTATAAATAAACAGCCCTATTTGTCATATGATGCCCGAAGCTTTTATATGCAAAAGAGATTTTGGAAATATCCTTATTGACATCTAAATTTATCCATCATATAGCGGCATCATAAAAGGTATGACGCATAGCTGTTTGGCTCGGAACCAGGGTACATTATTCCACTGATGTCTATATTCTTGATTACGAAGGTAGGTTTATTAAATGCTGGAATTAAAAGATTTGTATTTTACAGTGCCAGAGGGCGGCAATGGCAATGCCGGCGAAAGAAACATTATCGACGGCATTAATTTTAATTTTGAAAAAGGTAAATTTTATGCCATTACCGGACCGAACGGCAGTGGAAAAACGACTCTGGCCAAGTTGATTATGGGCATTAATCCTGTATCTCAGGGGTCTATTGTTTTTGAGGGCAAGGATATCTCTAATCTTCCTGTCAATGAGCGCGCTAGGGCAGGCATTGCCTATAGTTTTCAGCAACCGGCGCGGTTTAAAGGAATCACCTTTCGCGATCTGCTTTCCATTGCCACGGGAGTTGAAGAGGAGAAAAAGCTTCTGGAAATAATCTCGCGGGTCGGCATTTGTCCCCTGTCTTTCCTGGATAAAGAAGTCGATGCCAAGCTTTCCGGTGGTGAAATTAAGAAAATAGAACTGGCTACAACTATTGCCGCCAGTCCTAAACTGGCAATTTACGATGAACCGGATACCGGTATTGATTTATGGACCATTGGTCCGATGGTGGACTTATTGAAAAAAGAGTTGGCCTGCCATTCTACGACAACGATTGTTGTCAGCCATAATCGAGTTTTTCTGGAAGCTGCCGATGTTATTTTAATTATCGATAAAGGACGTTTTGTTTACACCGGCAATTTAGAAAATTCGCTGCCGCTACTAGCGGATCTGAGCGTGTGCACATATCACGACAGTTGTGAAGGAGAAGAGAATGCTGGATGCCTTAGATAAAAAATTATTAAAAACAGTAGCCGATCTCGAAGACCTGCCCAAAGGTGCTTACAATATTCGAAAAAACGGCAAACTCCTGCATCGTCAGAAATCGGCAAATATCAATATAGAAACAAATGCGGACGGCACAGGAATTATTGTCACCATCAAGCCGGGAACAAAGAACGAGTCTGTACATATTCCTGTTATTTTAAATCAGGCCGGGCTTTATGATGTGGTTTACAATTCATTTATCATCGGGGAAGGCGCGGAAGTTACAATAATTGCCGGTTGTGGCATCCATTGTGGTACTGCAGATCCCGAAGGTCATGCCGGCATCCACGATTTTCAAGTAGGTCGAAAAGCTAAGGTAACGTATGTGGAAAAGCATTTTGCCATGGGTGAGGGAAGGGGGCGGCGGACTCTCAATCCCACAACAAAAATATTTCTGGCCCAAGGCGCCGCAGCAGAAATGGAACTTACCCAGATTGGCGGTGTCGATGAGGCCGACAGGCTCAATGAGGCGACGCTCGGACCGGATAGCCTTTTATTGATAACCGAAAGAGTTTTAACTGACGGTGAACAAACGGCTGTATCTACCAATAATATTGTTTTACAAGGTGCCAATAGCCGTGCGAACATGATTTCCCGGTCAGTTATGAAAGGGAATTCCAAACAAACGTTTTATGCCACGATGGAAGCGCTCAATAAATGCTTCGGCCATATTGAATGTGATGCCATTATTATGGATAACGGTACCAATGAGACAATGCCATCACTCAAGGCCAAGCATCCAGATGCCGAACTGACGCATGAAGCATCCATCGGCAAAATCGCGAGCGATCAGTTGACAAAGCTGATGAGTCTCGGGTTGACGTACGATCAGGCAGTTAATAGAATAATTCAGGGCTTCTTAAAATAGATATATACTTAAATTACTGAAGTTCGTCCGTCGATCAAAAAAGAAAAATGCTTGCATGTCGATCAGTAAAAGTATTAGAACAGCGTGTATAATTAATGGACGGAGTTGTTTTATGTATCGCCTTTTTTTGCCCAGATCAGTTTTAATCCTGGCCATTTTTTTTCTGAGTGGAATATATGGCTGTAGCGGCATCATGCAAAACATGCCGGAGCCGCCTGATTTCATGGTTAAAATTGAGTTAAAAGGTCCCTATGACCATGAAATACCAGAGAACTTCGTCAAACAGCTCAAAGGCGCCAGTCTGGCTTCTGATTGGGCAATCCCCTTTATTTTTATGAGTATTGGAATGCACTATGAGTCCTTAGGTGATGAAGTGCGCGCCATTCACTTTTTTGACCGGGCAATAACGGAATTTCGCCAGCGTAAAGACTCCACCGGAGAAGGCACCGCTCTAAATCGAAAAATATTTACTCTGTATGAGTTTGGCAAAATGCAGGATGCCTATAATACAATTAAAGAAGCCCAGAAAGCCTGGCCCAATGCTCCGCTCAATGCTTTTGTTTATCATAATTATGGTCATTACTATCTGATGAACGGAGACTATAATAAGGCTATGGATTATTTCCGTAAATCATTTCAATCCAATAAAAATTTTCGTAATGATTTTAATTTGCTCATGTTGCGGCGGGATTCCGAACTCGAATATGGTATTGCGGTAATTTTAGCTGATTACTTCCCGGCCATGTCCAAAAAATTCAGTTTGCTTGATTTTGACGAAGCTCTCTACAAAGCCATCCGTAAAAATGTGGATGAAGGTATTTCTCATTTGCAGCAGGTTGTTATTCTCAATAAGGAGATTAGAAAAACCAAGATCGGCAAGTTTACTCCAGAAAATGTTTTTCAGATAATGGAATCAAATGTGTACAATTTTCTGGGTTTGTCTTACGGGATAAAAGGTCAGCTTCCCGAAGCACTGAAACATTTGGCAACTTCCAGTCAACTGGCCAAGAAAGCCAATTTTCGTGTCGGAGAAATAGACAGCATTTTCTTCCATAATCAAGTCTATCTGCTGGAGAAGAACATCACCGATGGGCAAAAGGCTGCTCACCAGTTAAATGAAATTGCGGATAAATATAATCTACCTTTTTACCAGATTTGGGCAAAGTTTATCCTTTCCCGTTACTATCTGGGGTTTGGTGATACTCCTCAAGCCATCAGTCTGCTGAAAGATGCAGTTAGCATAATGGAGAAGCAGCGCTCTGATCTGGTTATTGATACACTTAAAGAAACATATATGTTTCACCGACAAGGGCTCTATGAAGCGTTGATTGAACTTTTAGCTAAAGAAGGGGACTACAAGGGCGCTTTTGAAATTGCCGAAAAAGCCAAATCCAGAGTATTGGTTGATCTTCTGGCGGGAAAAGATATCGGTAAAACCGAGGCGGAAAGCGCATTGATTAAAAAGGATAAAAATTATATCAATGAAATGGCTGATGGATACAGAAAACTGCTTTCAACAGCCGGCGGCGATTTGGCCTTTAAAAATGCACTGGACAAAATTGAAAAGGCGCAATCAGGACACCGAGACGTAATTATTAAAATTAAGGAACTAAACGAAGAACTCTATTCATTAGTTTCTGTTGTACCAGCCGATACTGAAGATATCCGCCAATTACTCGATACAAATACGACTCTCTTTAGTTATTATGTAGCTGATAAGGTTCTTTACATTTGGGCCGTCAATAATGATCGTGTTCATTTAGAAAGAATAAAAATTAATAAAGAAGATGTGTCCTCGCTGGTATCTTCATTTAATAAGGCAATTGCCGCTAAAGATAAAAAGCAGACGGCGGTATTGTCCGAAAAAATTTACGATACCTTTCTTAAGCCGGTGATTCCTTTTGTCAAGGGGGACAGGATCGGTTTCATTCCCCATGGGGCGCTCTACTATTTGCCTTTTGCCGCTATGAGCTATAAAGGGCAGTATCTTATTGATGGTTTTTCTATCTTTTACCTGCCGGGCGCCGGTGTGTTAAAATACGTTATGAAGAAAGAGCCTTCCCGGGGGTTGAAAGTATTGGCTTTTGGTAATCCGGATTTAGGAAACAAAGAGCTCGATTTGCCATATGCCCAAGCAGAAGTAGAAAATATAAAGAAGATTATTCCCCAGGCAAATATATATTTGCGAGCCGAGGCGACAAAGAATAAAGTCAGGAAAATGTTGAGCAGTTATGATATAGTTCATTTCGCTACACATGGTCTTTTTATCGAAGACGCGCCCATGAATTCGGGGCTGCTGCTGGCGGCAGGCCCGGAGGAGAATGGCCGAATTACCGCAGCCGAAATATTTAAACTCCAATTTAAGGGAAGGGCTATTGTCATGAGTGCCTGTAAAACCGCACTGGGGCTTTCCTCTACCGGTACGGAAATAGTGGGGCTCAACAGGGCGTTTCTATACGCCGGTAGTCCTTCCGTGGTGGCAACTCTCTGGAATATTGATGATAGATCGACAGCAGTCTTTATGGGCATTTTTTATAAAAATATAAAGAAAGATGACGATCTTGCCGATTCCTTAAAAAATGCACAAATGGAAATGATCCGCCGCGGTTATGAACCTTATGATTGGGCGGCATTTATTTTGACCGGCAAATATTAGCTTTTAATTAAGAATAAAATCATATCCCTGGAAAGAGAAAGTAGAAGTTTAATATGGAAAGAGATGAAATAATAATCCTTATCGATCTCATCGAAGAAAAGATGATTAATAAGGAAACTCTCGGTTTTTCTCCTGAAGCTCTCTGGGTTCTGGACAATGTTGAAGCCAGCAATCAGGAAATAGAGATGCTCAAAGCCAAGATCAGTAATGAAATCACCATGCGGATTTTCAATATTGCCAATTCTGCCTATTATGGGAGTTTAAGAAAAGGCAGTATTCATACGTTTTATGAAGTTGTAACCCGTTTGGGAATGAATCATACGAAGGCGCTGATAATTATTTTAGCTCTGCAAATTCTGGCTCGAGGCGATGAAGAAATAGAAACAATATTTGCCCGAAGTTTTGCTTCGTCTGTCCTGGGGAAAATATTAGCGCAGCAATTCGGCATGCGGGAAGATAATGCCAAGAAAATTGAATTAGGCGGCCTCTTTTCGGAAATAGGGAAGATGATTATTCTTTTATACAAGAAGTTTCATGCTTTGGAAGATGAGCGGATAGATGAAGATTTTATTAATAAATATCAAATTTATTTAACAGAAAGAATTGTAGAGAGGTTTGCGCTGCCCGATTACCTGATGCAAATGCTTTTTCCCGAAAGCATTGTGGTGGAAGAAAATTATATAACCATTTCCGGTATGACCCAGATTGCCATCAATCTTGTTGCCGCCAGTTTTCATAAATTTCATAATCATTTGGTTATTGAAGCCATCACACCAGCTACATGGGGTAGAGATGAAACAATAACTCTGCAATCCATTTTCGAAAACCAATTCAATGCTGTTGGTTTAGGTAAATACCTGCGCATAATAAAGAAGAGAGAGAGACTATTACCCAAATATGAAGGCAAAAAGAAAGAGTAGGTCCGGATTCAAAAATTTGCTGGTAACGGGAGGTTGTGGATTTATCGGCAGCAATTTTATCCGTCATTTAATCGGTACTCACGAGTTTTCCGGTCGGATTATTAATGTGGATAAATTAACTTATGCGGGAAATCCGGAAAATCTGGTTGATATTGCCCGCAATTTTCCGGAAAGATACATTTTCCGGAAAATAGATATTTGTGATGCAGTTAAACTGGGAGAGGTATTTCTGGAATATGATGTCGATGCTGTTTGTCATTTTGCTGCCGAATCGCATGTAGATCGTTCGATAAAAGATCCGGGAAGTTTTGTCCAGACCAATATTGTCGGCACATTTAATCTTCTGGAAATAGCCAAGTCCCGGGGTGATGAATTTCAGCTTTTTCATCACGTCAGTACTGATGAGGTTTACGGAAGTCTTGGCGCCGAAGGGCTGTTTCGCGAAGACACACCTTACCGTCCCAATAGCCCTTATTCCGCATCAAAAGCTGCTTCCGATCATTTAGTCCGCGCTTATTTTAAGACGTTTGGTATGCCTACGACAATTTCCAACTGCTCCAATAATTACGGTCCCTATCAGTTTCCGGAAAAGCTTATTCCCCTGGTAATTTTGAATGCTGCCGAGGGAAAGACATTACCCGTTTATGGTGATGGGAGAAATGTGCGTGACTGGCTCTATGTTGAAGATCACTGCAGGGCAATCTGGACGATTATGAATCATGGGACTACAGGCGAGACTTACAATGTCGGCGGCAATGCAGAAATAGAAAATATCGTAATTGTCCAAATGATTTGTGATATTCTCGACGAGATAGCTCCGGCGACTTCCGGGAAATCACGCCGGGAACTGATCTCCTTCGTTCAAGACCGTCCCGGCCATGACCGCCGCTATGCCATAGATTTTACAAAACTAAAATCCGAACTGAATTGGTCTCCTCAGGAGTCGTTTCACTCCGGTTTAAGAAAAACAATCAATTGGTACCTTACGCAGAAGAAATGGGTGGAGAATATCAAAACCGGCGACTATCAGGCCTGGATGAAAGAACAATACGGCTCATAGTACAAAAGCATTCAGAGGTAACAGTATTGTTAAAGCCCGGTCATTTTTAGTTCAAGGGAGTTGTTATGAGCGATTCGCTTTCTGCATATGCCGAAGATTATAATGATTCATTATGTTATTGCTGATGGGGGTGGATTGTGGCGGAAAACTCAAAATCTGATTTTGATAATTCTCAAGACTATCTTATGGAAAGCGAAGACGAAGCGAACCGTCTGGAAGTCAAGACTGATCCGGCAGCCCTGCGCAGACAGGCTCTCTGGTGTGGCATCAAACCGGGGATGCGTGTTCTTGATGTAGGATGTGGTGTAGGGAAAACAACGGCACTGCTTTACGAAATGATTCAACCGGAAGGAAGTATTGTTGGTATTGATTTCTCTGAGTCCAGAATGACCTATGCCGAAAAGCATTACGGCGGTAAAAATGGTATTGAGTTTTACCGGCAGGACTTAAACGAATCAATGACGGGACTGGGAGAATTTGATCTTATCTGGGTCAGATTTGTCCTCGAGTATTTCCGCCGGGAATCCCCGGATATTGTCAGGAAACTGAAAAATTGTCTGAAGCCGGGCGGCACTCTCTGCCTGATCGATCTGGATTTCAATTCTCTTATTTACTATGAAATGCCGGAGCCTCTTCAGTCAACTCTTGCGAAGATAATGCTGACACTGGATGAACAATTTAATTTTGACACCTTTATAGGACGTAAGCTTTATTCTTTTCTTTATGATGCGGGATTGGAAAATATCGATGTGGAATTAATGGCACATAATTTAATTTATGGGGTAATAAACGATAAAGACAGATTTAACTTGATAAAAAAAATAGAGACTGTACTGAAAAGGGTTGGAAGTGTGGTGCAATCTTATCCCGGCGGTTACGACCAATTTTACAGTGACTTTACAAAATACTTGGTTGATTCCAGACGTTTTACTTACACACCTTTACTGATTTGTAAAGGCACCAGGCCTGTTGCTGACTAATGAATCTGTATCGATAATTTTGCGGATGGTGAAGAGTAAATCTTCAGGGCGATAAGGTTTGCTGATAAATCCGGCTGCACCTGTTTTGATCAATTCTTCTATCTGCTGGGAGCTGGAATAGCCGCTGGTCATTAATACTTTAACCTGAGGATTAATGGCGATTAAATCGCTTAAGCATTTTTTCCCTCCTTTGCCGGGCATAATCAAATCTAAAATAACCAGTTGAATATTTTCCATTTGTGATTGATAAATTTCAATGGTTTGTTCACCATTTTCCGCGGTAAGTATTTTGTAGCCATATAAAATTAAGGTATCTCTTCCTGTATCTAAAATACCTTTTTCATCATCGACAAGAAGGATCGTTTCCGTGCCTGTTGGTAATTGCTTGGGTTGTTGGGGGGTGATTACTTCCGGAGTTCTTATGGCGGTCAAGGCAGGGAAAAGAATATGAAAAGTTGTTCCCTTTTCCAATTCGCTTTGGCAATATATAAAACCATTATGGCTTTTCACTACTCCATAAACAACAGCAAGACCCAATCCGGTTCCCTTGCCCACTTCTTTTGTGGTGAAAAATGGTTCGAAGATATGCTGCATCACTTCTTTACTCATTCCCGATCCTGTATCAGATACAGATAGTTCAACATAATTGCCGGCAGGCACATTCAACCCTCCGGCGTAAGTATCTTCCGGCAAAAAGGTGTTTTTTGTGGCGATAATTATATTTCCGGAGTCTCCCACTGCGTCGCGGGCATTAATAACAAGATTCATGATTATTTGTCCGATCTGGGTGGAATCGGCATTAATGGGGAAAATGTTTTTATCGAGGTTGTTTTTAATCTCAATCATTTTCGGGATTGATTTTGTAAGCAGGTTTTGCGTACTTACAATTTCATTATTAATGTTAACCGTTTTGGATTGCGGTTCCACTTTTTTGCTGAAAAGCATCAACTGCTGGACCAGTTCGCGGGAACGCTGGATCAATTCTCCGATATTGTTGAGATAAACCATATCCTTTTCGTTGCCGATTCTTCCCGAAATCATCAGCTGGTTATAGCCCATGATGGCCTGAATGATATTGTTGAAGTCGTGGGCGATACCTCCTGTTAACGTGCCCACAGCTTCCATTTTAGAAGCCTGTAACAGTTGGACTTCCATGCTGCGCAATTTGGTAATATCCTTTAGCGTCCCGACAATTCCGATAACCTTTCCTTCTGAGTCTAAATCCGGTGCGCCGGTGAAAGTTACGTAGCGGTCCATTCCTTTCTTATTTAATAGGATAAAATTTTTATCCCTAACGGTTGATTTGCTGGTAATGATTTTCTGAAAAATAGGGGCAAAACTGACACGATCATCCTCACTCATAAAGCTGGTCATGTTTTTGCCCCAAAGCTCATCTCTTTTATGCCCGAAAATTTCCTCCCAGGCGGGATTGATGTATTTAAACTTTCCTGCCCGATCCAACTGATAAATAATATCAGGCGAGTTGTTGCTTAAGTTGCGGAAGCGCTCTTCACTTTCCTTGAGTTGCTTGTGAGCAAGTGCGTTATTCAGGCTGATGCCAATTTGCGGGGCGATGCCCATGAGCAAACTCAAGTCGCTTTGGGTGAGTGGGCTTTTTGCTTTTGTGCCATCGACAGCAAGAATGCCCTCTGACTTGCCTTCGTAAATAATCGGGACACAAATAAAAGCTTTAACTCTTAATTCGGTCACATATTTTATGCTTTTTTCAGAAAGTTTATTTCTGATATGAGCGATGTCATTGGTCAAGAATGGTTTCATGTCCCGGTAAACTAAATAAAAAATACCTTCCGACTGCAGATTGGTCAAATTGAAATCATTGTTTTTTAAGAGCAGTTCCTCTGCGGGCGTGTATCCATAACCAGTTGTGTAAACAAGGTGTGTTTTTTCGGGGTTGGCCAGCATAATCATGCCGCGGTCAAATCGCAGACGTTTTTGTAAGGCGTCGGTAATGAAATTTAAAAGCGCTTGCGGGTCAAGAATGCTGGAAGCGGCTTCGCCAATTTCTTTAATCAAAGCTAATTCGTTATATCGAATATCGAATTGTTTCATTAATTGATCGCCAATGCTTTGTTGGCTTTCTACTGATTTATTTAAATCTCTTTTCGCCAGTGTTTCAGATATTAAAAAGCTGATAGTGGTAATTAAGGAAAAAGACAAAGAATAAATAATCCAAGATCGGAAAGGCACTGAAAAAAGTAAAATTAATGAAGCCGCGATTCCTAAGGCAAAAGAATAACCGGCGATTGATTTCCAGATCATTGCCAGCGTTGTTTTCCAGGAGATAATGTATTTACAGGAGGAATCTCCTCTATGGATGCATTCACTGTGCTCGATGGTTGGATATTTGTCGGTAAAAAAATTAACCAGACCTTCGAACAAACCAATTCTGTTCTCACACTGGTAAAGTTTTTCTTTTACACCTTCTTGGGGAGTTGCGATCATTTCTACCTTGTTGGCGGCTATGTGGTTAACCTTAAATATTATATGTCTGCTTAAGGTAGAGCTTATTTTTTCCATCATCCAGAAAGCCATGGAAGGCGTAACGAAGCCCGCCGTATATTGCCTTATTATTGACCACGATTTTGATTTTACGACAAAGCGTCCGGCTTCAAGAGCTATTTGGGGATTGCCTGTACTTTTTACTAGATATTCATAAAAACGATCAATTTGTTCTTGAGTAAACCATTGCCCTTGATCTTCCAGCTCGTAGGGAGCAATTTTCGCATATTCTAATAATTTGGGCACACTAACCTGGGGATATGTTTCTGCCACTAAATCCATATATGTTTTGAGCAGAACACTATTATAAAGAGGAGCAGTTCCCATCATTGCTTCCCTGTATTTACTTTCATCATATTATCCATGTATAGGAAATAATCATCGCCGCCGCGTCTTAATTGCAGTATCCACAAAGCATATTGTTTTTCTGCAGCGATATTTTGCGAAGCAAGATAATTGTCCGGGAATATCAGTACAGGAATCTTCTCCGTGGTAAAAATAACGGATAAATGATTAATGGCTGCCGATAATTGGGCCCACGGAAGTTTCTCTGGTTCCAATACAATTATTTTAATGCCGTTTAGTAAATCGGATAAGTTAAACCCCATATCTGATTGATTAACGATAAAAAAAGCAACTCGCTGTCCCTCTATACACAAACAATATGTACGGCAATCCCTTTTAAAGCCGGCTTTAATAAATGATTTTTTTAAAGATTCAGATGGAATTTCCAGTCCCAGAGCGCTCAATAGTAGGCCACCGTATTTATTTTCATAAAATTCATTCAATTTAACCAGATCGGAAATTACAGCTTCCCTCAATTCCCAGTTTGCGGGGAGCGTTTCCAGGGCAGAATTTTTTTCAAAAAGAAGGTAGGAAAATATGTCCAGAGAACTTTTCCTGGGATCATTCAAATGACGGACAAATCGGCCGAAGATGCGGTCAATGATTTTGTTCTCCGGCTGGTAATAGGTCATGACATGATCGACTTTAGCCGATGGAAAACGGATATAGGCGCTAATGTATTGTGTGATTTGCTTTAATACCGACGGCCCGGGCAGTCGGTTACCCATTTTTCTTGCGGCAAAATGATGAATTATCCAGGAAGGTCCGTAAGCGTGCACGAGGGCAATATGTCCAAATATTTTCCCATTTCTTTCATAAACGAAGTGCCGCGCGATATCCGGATTGTCCTGATATAATTTCCGGTAAGTTTCTTTAAAAGTTTCCCGGTAAGGATGCAGATGCTCGTATTTTTCGCCATAAATAAAGCCGGTATCGAAAAAAAATTCCCACAGCTCATCCATATCCACTTCATTGGACACACGGGCATTACTGTCCAGATATGAGCCGAGAATGTGGCTGAGCTTGCTGTAGGAATGGATATCCATATCCAAAATAGCAAGGCCGCATTGTACGGCGTGATCTTCCTGTTCTTCCTTGCGGTATACAACCTGAGCGGAACATTCTATTTTTATAATACCGGCGTAAATAATTATTACATTCGGTATAATCAATCCCGGTAAGAGAGTTTCTTCATCAATCTTATCCCTTATTGAAAACCCGGCCGGAGAAATATCAAATATGTCGCGTTCCACGTTACCTTTGAAGAAAGGGTGCTTAAAACTCATCGAAAATGAGGGAACAATATGCTGGCGGGGATTGCGCGTTTCTCTTTTCGGAAACAACGACATTTGGTTGTTGAGAGGGATAAATACCATTCTGCCCTCGGGCAAATCCATATCACTGCGGATACATCTGCACAAACCGGAAAAAAGCTTAACACCATTTAGAGCCAGATTGATCAGGACCGATTTTTCCTTATCGAATCCTTTCATGTTCCTATTCCCGGTTAATTTGATTCCCAAGCCATTGGGGGCAAAATCTATCAACAGGCCGGGGGCATTAAACTCTCCCTGAATCACTTTACAGGTTATGTCTGCACAGCGGTAGCGTTTTGTTCGGCGCTTTGATATAGAATAGCATTTTCCCGGAATAGTTATTTTAATCTGATTATCTGCTTTGCCGATAATTTCAGTTGCTGCCAAAATTGTCGTATATCCGTCCTCAATCATTAAATAAGAGGGTTTACATTTTTCCAGATCATCCGGATTGTTCTCAATATCCAGCCGGCAGACGAGTTCATCTTTTATACAAGGCTGGGGGTAAGCTTTAATCAAGATTTGTTCGCCTGTTACATCATTATTAAAAAGAATAGAAATATGACCATCGGTAAAGTTGACATGATTCAATTTATTGATCAGTTTTTTCTGGTCCCACAGCCTTTGTATTCCCAGCTCATCAAATAGCTGGCCATGCTGGAAAATACGCGGGGGCGCGAATTGAGGTGACGTGCTCTGTTCAGGAGCATTCATTGTTTTGTAGTCTTTTTCCTTCATCGCAGTATCTCTTTTGTCATTTTTTTTGAAAAAGGATGAAGCAAGAGCAAATCTAATTTTTATAATACATATCGTGGCGATATATAACCGTGAATGCTAATGATTGTCAATGACAAATTGGATATTATCCGGTATTGGCAAAGGAAATTACCGTTGCATAAAATAATCGAAGATGAGACTGGAACGTTACAACACTAGGCAGTCGGATTATTACTCTTGAGCTTTTGCAGCAAATTTGTAATTATGACTAATCAATTATCTATCGATTCAGTAATAGGACGGCTTGATGAGCTGTTGTTCAACTATAGCTGTAACATTATAATATTGTAATCGGCATAAGGGGCCATAACGAAATGGACTTGCCACCACCATAGTGGTTATTTCATAACGGTCCCTAACCTTACAAATAGCGCCTCTACAGATTGAAGAGCAGATGAAAGAAATATTAATAGCCATCAGCGGCATAATTTTATTTTTAATCGGCATGGTCCGGCTTTCCTCAACAGCCCGGAAAATTATCAATATACGCATAAAGCAATATATTAAATATGCAGTGGAGAAACCTCTCTCCGGCCTTTTTGCCGGTGCCGTTTCTACAGTGTTTTTTCAAAGTTCATCTGCTGCCATTGCCTTGACGATTGGTCTGGTGAGTGCCGGATTGATAAGCTTTAATAGCTCTCTGGCCATTATCTTGGGTGCCGATATCGGCACAACATTAACTGTTCAATTAGTAATATGGAGATTTACCGAAATATCACCAATCTTCATTTCTATAGGCGGGCTTCTGTGGTTAATATGCCGCGATAAATGGAAAATTGCCGGAGAGATGATTTTTTATTTCGGCCTGATATTTTTTGGTCTGGAACTGGTGAACCTGGCGGCCGAACCGTTAAAAAGTTCGCCCGGCTTTCTGAATTTCTTTGCCCAAACCAAGAACCCGTTTTTCGGTATTGTTCTGGGGATAGTTGTCACCGGGATTGTCCATGCATCGGCTATTCCCATCGGCATTTTAGTTATTCTGGCACAGCAGGATGTTGTTATCCTGGAAAATGCTTTGCCGGTGATGATGGGGGCAAATATCGGCACAACTGTTACGGCGCTTCTTGTTGGCACGGTCGCCACAGCAAGCGGCAAAAGGAGCGCCATATCTCATCTGATATTCAAGTGTGCAGGTGTCTTGCTTTTACTTATATTTATGCCGTATTTTCTTGCGTTCTTAAGGATTCTTTCTTCCAGCGTGCCCCAGCAGATCGTTCTGGGCCACTTTTTGCTGAATTTGCTCATTGTGCTTGTTTTTATATTTTTCTTAAAACCGTTTGCCCGCTTAATGAATAAAATAATGCCAGGCCTTGATGATCCTCTGCCGCTCTGGCCGGAGTTTCTTGATCAGAACGATTTGTCCGATACCCCCAAGGCCTTGGTTGATGTGCAAAAAGAGTTGCAGCGGGAAATGGTCATTGTGCAAAAAATGTTTACAAGCAGCATTGATTTAATCGCCTGCCCGCAAGAAGGTAAAAGAAGAGATATTTCTTATATTGAATTGCTGGTTAATAATCTACGAACACAAATAATCAAATTCTTATGGCAAATATCATCCGGGCGGCTTTCAGTTAAATTATCCCAAAAGCTTTTTGCTTATACGGCAATTGCTGATGATATTGAAAGCATCGGTAACCATATAATATGGATAACAGATCTGGTTCTCCAAAAGGCCGCAAAGAAAATAAAGTTCAGCGACAGCGGTGAGCGGGAGATAATGGAGATTATTGGCTTGGTGAACCGAAATCTTGATGCCGCAATTACAATTATTACAACACCGGACGAAAAAAAAATCCGGGACATTATGCTCCGGGAAGAAGAAGTGGATATAAAAGTAAAAGATTCAAGGGAAAGGCACATCAAGCGGTTTCATCAACGGCTATGTCAAGCCGAGGCCGGACCTTTTTTTGTGGAGATGCTCATTCATCTGGAGCGCATCTCTGATCACTGCAACAATATTGCGGAATACGTATTGGATATTGAAGAAAAACAACCTTAATCATCAAATACGGAGAGAGAAGATGGGAAAATATTTTAAGCGCTTGAGTGTGATGCTGGTGGGCGCATTTATAACATTAGCGGCCACCATGGCAATAAGTGCCGAAACAATCGAATTGAAGATGGCCCATTTTATGTCACCGATGCATATCCAGCATAAGCAGTCTTTTGTGCCGTTTGCCGAGGAAGTGGAAAAGCTGACGGGTGGGAAGGTTAAAATTAAAATATTCCCCGGTGGTGCCTTGGGTGGTGCCGCGGAACTGGCAGATGCAGTCAAGACTGGTATCGCAGACATTGCTTTTATCGTTCCTTCTTATACAACCGGACGTTTCCCGCGAACTTCTGCTTTTGATCTGCCTTTTATTTTTAATAGTGCAGTGCAGGCAGCAGAAGTATTGTATATGGTTTATGACAAATATCTGTCCGAAGATTTTAAGGACTATAAAGTATTGTGGCTTTACAGCTGTGATACCGGCCAATTGCATTCAGTAGGGAAGCCAATCAGGTCACTGGCGGATTTGCAGGGGATGAAAATGCGCGCCCCATCTTCTTATATGAGTGAGGCACTAAAACTCCTGGGTGCTAATCCTGTATCCATGCCGCTTTCCGATCTTTCCATGGCACTGGACAAGCATGTTATTGACGGCATGCTGTCACCCGGTACTTCATTAACTGATTTCAAATTAACCGAAATAATTAAAAACACAACACAGGTTGATTTTTATACATCGCCAATGGCTGTGATTATGAATAAGGGAAAATATAACTCTTTGCCTGATTATGCCAAAAAAGCCCTGGATCAGGCATCGGGAAAGAAATGGGGATTACGAGCCTCAAAGATTTATGACGATTATGCGAGATCTACAATGAAAAGCTTGAACGACACCGGAAAAATAAAAGTATATCGTTTAACACCGGAAGAAAAAAAGACATTCAGGGAAAAAGTGAGAAAGATGGAAGCGGATTGGGTGGCAAAAAATGCGGCGAAGGGAATACAGGCTCAGGAATTGATGGATAAAGTTCATGAGCTGGCAGCCAAAAAAAAATAGCAATATGCCAGTTCACTGTTTCAGGCGGTCTTGCCTGCCTGAAATTGTTAAATCGGAGTTATAAAAGTAATGCAGCAAAAACAGGAAGAAGCAGGTTGGCTTTATAAAATTGCTCACGCACTGAATTGTATTGGCGTTGCTATATTATTTTTGCTCATGCTTTTAACGGTGGCGGATGTCGTTCTCAGAAAGATATTCAATAAAGGAATCCTGGGAACACTGGAAATCTCCGAATTCATGATGGTGGCTATTGTGTTTTTTTCGCTGGCCGAAGGAGAACTGAAAGACCGCAACGTCAATGTTGATTTACTGGTCAACCGGTTATCGCCAAAGAGCAGGGCGTTTATAGATGCCATTGTTAAAATTGTCGGGCTTATTCTTTACTGTTGCATTACCTTTGCTGTTTTTAATTATGCCGCCCTGATGAAATCATCCGGTGAAGTATCCTTAGATTTGTGGTTGCCCAAGTATCCTCTTATTTACATAATTGCCGCCGCATTGATTATTTTCAGTATTGTTCTCTTATTCCGAATGATTGTTTCATTGCAGGAGATGTGGCGGCTATGGACCCGATAATTGTTGGAGTTGCCGGAATTATCCTGATGCTTCTATTCCTGTTTTTACGCATGAATATAGGCTTTGCCATGGGCATTGTCGGGTTTGTGGGATTTGTTTTGCTAACATCACTCGATGCCGGGATATCCATGATCGGTATTGTTACATACAAGACGGGATCTTCCTATACATTAACTGTAGTTCCGCTTTTCATTTTGATGGGCTTTTTTTCTAATTCCTCGCGGATGGGATATGATTTATATCAGGCAGTTTACCGCTGGATTGGTTTTTTGCCGGGAGGACTCGCCATGGCTACAGTTGTAGCCTGTGCGGGTTTTGCCGCCATATCCGGGTCGTCATTAGCAACGGCAGCAATTATGGGAATGGTAGCCTTGCCGGAAATGAAACGTTTTAACTATGACAATGCTCTGGCCACCGGCTGTGTTGCCGCCGGTGGTACACTGGGCATCTTAATCCCTCCCAGCACGATAATGATTATCTACGGTATCTTAACCGAACAGCCCATAGGTACACTTTTTATTGCCGGTATTCTGCCCGGAATATTATTAACGCTGCTTTTTCTGGGGACAATATATCTGCTGACCAGGCGCAATCCGCTATTGGCGCCCGCCGGGCCACGTTTCCTGTGGAAGGAGAGATTTGTTGCACTCAAAGACACCACCGGTGTCCTTTTTCTTTTTATTCTGGTTATTGGCGGTTTATATACGGGCTGGTTTTCACCAACGGAAGCAGCAGGCGTCGGCGCATTCGGAGCTCTGGTAATTACATTAGTCAAGAGGCGACTGGATCGGGAAAATCTATTTTCCGCCTTGCAGGAAACCGCGCTAACCACGGCAATGGTTTTTACAATTCTGATCGGCGCAAATATTCTGGGATACTTTATGACAATCAGCCAGATTCCGGAAAGTCTTTCCCGGTCGATAGTAAGCCTAGGCCTCAACAGATATGTGGTTATGTCCATCATTTGTGTTATTTATATAATTCTGGGCTGCCTGATGGAAGGTATGGCGATCATGGTGTTGACGCTGCCGGTTGTTTTCCCCATTGTTGTCCAATTGGGATTTGATCCGATCTGGTTTGGAGTTGTAATTACGTTGTTTATTGAAATGGGTTTGATTACACCGCCTGTTGGGGTAAATGTTTTTGTTATCAGTGGAATTGCCCAGGATGTTCCCATGTACACAATTTTTCGGGGCATTGCGCCGTTTTTCCTTGCTATGGTCATTTGTCTGATTCTTTTGATCATTTTTCCGCAAATCGCTCTTTTTCTGCCGCAAACAATGGGTCATTAGCGAGTATCAGAAATTGCCCCTATCTGTATCAATTCGCTTATGTCGGTTATTACCGTTGGGCTTTCTATGGCCAACTTTATTGGCCGCATCCCGCCCATCTCGCATAAAAATGTATTGCTCTAATTTGTGAAATCTTTTATAATCCAACAAGTTATTAATTATGAAATAAAGTGAGTTGTTGAATGTCAACTATTGGCATTGTTAGGGATGCCTCCAACTTCTGCCGTGGTCATCTTTTAAAACAGATAGCGGTTTAATGCCGCAATTGTAAAATGCCCTTTTTCCCAAAAGGGGTTTACCGGAACATCCTTTTAAGGGGGAATCAAAATGAAACAGAGAATGAATGCTTTAAAGTTTGCTCTGGAAAATGAACACAAAGAACATGAGTTTTATATGGAGAATGCCCGTAGAACAAAAAATCTGGCGGGCAAAAATATGTTCAAGCAGCTTGCCAATGAAGAAGAGGAACATTACGAAATTATAAAAAAGCTGCATGATAAATGGGAAAAGCAGCAGCAATGGCCGGCGACAGTCCCCTTGAAAGTAAAGCAATCTCTGGCTGCGAGTATATTAAAAGCTATGGCCGGCAAAAAGTCGTCCCGCATCAGAGGTAATGAAGACGACCTGAAAGCGATCCGTACGGCGATTGATTTTGAAGCCAGAGGTGTCGATCTTTATACAAAATTGGAAAAGGGAAGCACCGACCCCAAGGAAAAAGCTTTTTTTAAGTTAATTGCCGATATTGAGCGGACGCATTTTCTCTCATTGCGGCAGACCGAAGAATTTCTGACCGATCCTGTATCCTGGTATCAGAATGCCGAGAAAACATCGCTCGATGGAGCTTGATGTTTATTTCAGATTGGTTATTAATTAATGTGTCCTGACCTATGCTTGACTTGACAGGCTGTGTCCAATAAAGTCCTGTCTTGACAATCATAACATCTACAAATAAAGTGTTTTCGTTTTGGAATTTAAGTCAGGATTGCCAATTCAAAGCAGCAGAGACTCAAAATGCAACTTGGGGTTAAAGTCGGAGATGGCTGCGCGCAAGGGAGTTTTTCTGCATGGTTACACCGGCGATCTGGCCGCCGCAGAAAAAGGTACGGATGGCCTTACGGCGAATGATATTATTGATTTCCTGCCGCGGGCTTTGAAAAATGATCGGGCCGGAGCAATTGATGCCAGCTACTTTGCACCTCCAGTCACAGGATAATGTGGGGGCATAGTTTGTAAAGTTTCTACATGCTGTTGGGTATGTGCTGTAAGCGAGAGCATATTGATCCAGCGCGGCAAGATGATTAATTCCTTAACGCGGATCACTAAAGACTTGTCCTTACCATCTGTATCTGATTTGTTCCTGCCTATGGGTTAAACTAAGTGTTGAACGATTTAATTACTCCGTCCGAGTAGCATTCCCATTAAAAAATGGTATAAGGCGGAGTCAGCGATTCACTCTTTATTAATCATCAAAGGAGATCGTTCTGAGTCATAATAAAGCTTCTGAGGTTGGTTTTTGTTTGGCTGATTCCCAGTTTTTTCCTGATGTCGTTGCGTTGGAAATCGATCGTACGCTCGGAGGTGTTAAGGATTCGGGAAATTTCCTTGGTTGAATGTCCCTCCTTGATGAGCACTAGTATCTCGATCTCCCTTGGAGTCAGCTTTGAATATCGGGACGAGACACTTCTCAGGAAAGGAGAAGTGACCTCCCTGAGATTCTGTTCTATTACTGACAAGATGTACATCTGCGAGGGATTGAGTTTCTGAGCCTTGAGTTTGTAAAGAAACGGGAACACGACCTCCTGGATATTTGCCATAATGTTTTTTTCAAGGTCGACCTTGTCTTCATCCCGATGCTTCAAGAGTGCCCTCAGCGCCGCGTTTGCGTCCTCCAGATTGCTCGATTTGGTATGAAGCTCTTCCTCGATGCGCTTGAGATCAGTGATGTCCACGACTGAGGCGACGCTTCTCTTTGTTCCCGGGATCATGCCGATGGTCAGGAAGGCGTTGCGCACCTCTCCATCGAATCGGACGTGTCGGAATTCATAGCTTCTCGGTACTGATTGGGCATCTATCCTCCTTTTTTTGTGATAATCCATCATCAATGCCATGTCCTCGTGGTAAATCAGGGTGGGGAACTTCAATCCTATAGAGGGCGGATAACCGCTGAACCTGTAAAACTCTTCGTTGGCTAGGGAGATGGTCATATCCTCCTCGATCAGAACCGTTGACGTTCCGGTTGAATTGAATAGGGTGCGGTATCGCGCTTCGGATTCCTCTAGTCTGTTCATCATCTCCTTCTGGACGTTGATGTTGGCGACAACACCCCTGATGCCGCCGTAGTCGCCGTCCCTGACGATTGCGTTCGCCAGGATCAGGGTGGGGAAGACAGAGCCGTCCTTGCGGATGCAGGCATACTCTCCCTGCACGCCCTTCTTGCCGGACAGGATTCTTTTTAGTGAGCCTGCTGCCCTGTTGCGCTCCTCCGGTATTACGGCATCAGTGATGGTATAGCCTTCGCGGATATCCTCAAGGGTAATGCCGAACATCTCCAGCACGCTCTGGTTCGCATAGGTAATACGCCCTTGCCGGTCAGTCTCGAATACACCCTGGGGAAGGAGTTCCGCAAGGTCTCTGTATTTTTTCTCGCTTTCCTTCAGGGCGATCTCGGTGAACTTCCTTTTGGTGATGTCCACGAGGGTGGTCTGCACGGCGGGCAGTCCTCCGTACTCGATCCGCGCACCGTAATCGGCAACCCATCTGAACTCGGATCCATCCGGTCCTTTGATAAAGACGCGGTATTCCAATACCGGGGCGCGCTCAATCTTGCCGTATAGGAGATCGCGATGCGTCTTTACCAGCTCTTCCCTTTCTTCGGGATGGATCATCTGCCACATTGCTCCGCTCGGTAGTGACAGCAAATTCTCCCTGGTAAGACCGGACACGCGCACGCAATAATCGTTGACGAATACCGGCCTTTCATCCTGGATGATGATAAGGCCCTGGAGGGAATGGTCCACCAGGGCTTTGTAGGCCTCCTCTATTTCCTTCTTTTCGGTGATATCGGCAATGACCACCCTAACGCCGGAAGGTATGCCGTTGGTCATGATGCAATTCGCATAAACGATGATGGGAAATGTTGTCCCGTCCTTGCGGATGGCGGTGATCTCTGGCGGACGGGCTTTCTCGCCGGCGACGATCTTTGCAATGCGGTTGATGATCACCTCGTGGTCAGTCGGAGCGACATGCTCGAAGATGTTCTTCGTGCTCGGTATGACCTCATCGCTGCCGTAACCGTAAAGTTTACGGCAGTGCCAATTTGCGAAGAGAAGCGTTCCGTCGAGCTTTATCTCTATAACAGCCTGCGGCAGCAGATGGATGAGCTCCTCGAACCGGTCATAACTGGCTTTGGGTGTCTGGAAAGTTCCTTTCGTCTCAATGTCATTCGCATCGGTCATGGCAAAGCACCTATCATCCGGTTTCCGGGTAGTGTTGATGTATGGACGAATTTAAAACATTGTTTATTGTCTGCCCCAGCATAAGAAAAACATCCATGATGTGCCAATAAAACTGAGCGAAATTTTTCAAGCCACAAGCAATGCCTATTACGCATAGGTATTTCTTAGCTGTTTTTCCAGTATGGATTTAATTTCTATAAGATGTATACTGACATACATTCTAGAATATTTCAAGAGTTATGAATACATACAGGATAGGGCAATCGAAAAAGCACATTCACGGGTCATTGCTGATTAGTGTTCAGTATTATTAATTATATATTGCCGGGGAAATTGCCTCATGATCGAAAGAGGGCATGACCGAAAACAAAAAGGAGACGTCTTTTGGTCGCTGAAAATGGTTCCCTAAATGACTTCATCAAACACGAAGTGCCGCCCAAGGTGGTCGTGATTATCCGCAATGGCAGAATTCAGAATATAGCCACCGATGGACCGATTGAAGCATATGTTGTTGATTGCGACCTCAATGCCGCAGAGAATGGTGCGACCCTGATCGGAGGTGTGCATGTTATGCTGAGCAAGCACGGCCATGTCATCGAGCCTAGATTTGTAAACAAGATCGTGAGTGCTATACCGGCTTGTTTGTAAGCCCAACAATGAGCAACTGGTGCGGCGGAACTCCCTCCTCAATTAATCTCGTTTCTCATAACGGACACCAGGAGTGTACCCTGGGGTCGAAGAACAGTAAGGCATGATAAAATAGATGTTGACATTACTGTGTTTTATTAATAGATGATTCGGCAATCCAAACTGAAAAATACGCATACGTAACAATACTATATGAGAATGCTCTAAATGAATTTGCAATGTTTAAAGTCACCACCGTTTTCTAATGCGAGAAAATTTGCAAAAGTGGGGGGGGAAAATACCATCGGCTGTAATGGATGGTGCATTCTGTTTGCCGCCCTCATCTTATTGACGTGCCTGATCGCGCCGTCACAGGCCGTCGCCGACCCTCAGCTTGCCCCCGATCCAAACCCGGTCGGTACCACCATCAATGTTACGGTGGACACGGTCAATAATAACAATCCCTATACGAATTACGGGACGATAAATAAGACGAACCTGTCAACCCTGAACAACAACGGAAGTTTCAACAACGAGAGTACCGGCACCCTCACAATCGATGGCGTCGGCAGCGTGTTCACTAATAACAGTGGCACTTTAACGAACAGGGGCAATATAGAGGTAAAAAACGGTTCAAACTTCGATAACACCGGCAATGGCAAGATATACAACTACAACATTTTTTATAACAACGCTGGCAATCTGACCAATAACAGCGGTGCTATATTTTACAACGGTACGCTGAGCGACCACGGCACCGCCGCCCTGACAAATACCTTTAACGTGACCAACAACGGCACCCTCTACAACTACGGTACCATTAACAACAACGCCCCCGGCAACTCCATTACCAACAGCGGCACCCTTTACAATTACGGCACTGTTACCAATACCGCCGGCACCCTTTACAACGGCACCGCTGGCGCTGTCGTCGCCACTCTGAACAACTACGGAACCCTGACCAACAAGGTCGGTGCAACACTGCAAACTTACAACAACACCACGCTGAACAACCAGGCAGGCGCAACACTGGACAACTACGGCACCCTGAACAACGGCGACAACACCCGCCACAGCGCCATCATCAACATATACGGCATCCTGAACAACTACAGCACGCTGAACAACAAAGCCACACTCAATCTCGCTTCCGGCAGCTCCTATAACTTCACCGGCGGAACCCTGAACAACAGCAACACCGGTACGCTCAATTTATACCGCGATTTCACATTCGGAAGCGCCGCTGCGGGCACCGTGAACCTCAATGCCGGCGGCACACTGAATAACTATGCGACGCTGACGAACAACCTTGCCACCCAGGTTAACGCGGGCACTTTTAACAACAATTCTGGGGCAACCTTCGTTGTTGCTAGTAATTTTACTAATACGGGCACATTTAATAACAACGCCGGGGCAATTCTTGATATCAACGCAATATTCACCACGAACGCGGGTGGTGCCGTATTTAACAACTCTGGCACGCTGAAAGGGACTGGAGAGATCATAGGCAATGTGACCAACAATGGCACCATTGCACCAGGTAACTCCATCGGCACACTGAATATAACCGGAAACTACACGCAGAGCGCAGATGCCACCTATCAAGTTGAAGTCACTAGTACTGCTGGCAATTCGGACAAGATCGCCGTCACAGGCACGGCAAGCCTGAATGGAAAAGTGGCCGTGCAGGCCCCACATGGAAATTATGCAACAAGCACTACGTACACGATTCTTACCTCTGCAGGGCTTGGTGGCACAACATACAGCAGCGTTACGAGCAACCTCTCTTTCCTGAACCCAACGCTGACATACAGCGCCACCGACGTCACCCTTACCCTGACAAGAATTGTCAATTATTACCGAAACCTAGCCCTTACTCCCGTCCAGAATGCTGTTGCGGGATCGCTGGACACCATTACCGCAATATACTCCGGGGATATGGTGAACGTCTTTACTGCGCTTTCCACACTTTCCGACACTAATACGAGGCTTGCTTACGAGCAGATGAGCGGCATTGTACATACCTCCGTTCCGGCTGTAACTTTCTCTTTCCTTGACCGGCAGTTAGGTATGCTCTCTAGCAGGATGGAAAGCGTCTGGACGGGCGGCAGATCAACCGGCACCACTGATGCTGGGCTGGTAATGATGGCGGACGGGAATAATGCCGCCAGTGACGCGGCTAATGCCCTTGCCGCATTAGGCAATGTAATGATCAACAAAGAGCGGCAGAATGGGTTCTGGGCGCAAGGTTACGGAAGCTGGGCTACGGGAAGAGAGTACGAAATCTTCTCGAACTACAATTACAACACTGGTGGGGCGGTTTTAGGGTATGACAACAATATTAGCCCGAGATTCCTGCTCGGTGTCTCGGCGGGATACTCCCAGGCCAGGACTACCATGAATGACCATGTTTCCGACTCCATAAATGCCTCCGGCTTTCAGGGGTCCGTTTACGGGGTATGGACCCCCGATCCCTGGTACGTGAACTGCATCCTGTCCTATGCTTATAACAGTTACTCCACACGGCGAAACATGAACTTCGGGGGATTGGTCAGGACGGCCACCGCCGATTACGCAGGCAATGCCATCAGCGCCCGGGGCGAGGCTGGGTACCGGGCGAGGTTATCTGACCTTGCTAACCTTGAGTTGATACCCGTAGCCGGTTTTCGGGCCAGTTACCTGAAGCGCAATGGATTCACCGAAAGCGGCGCCGATGCCCTGAATCTCGATGTAAATGGTGATGCATATTCCTCGTTGCAGAGTTCGCTGGGAATGCGGATGAAGAAGGGATTAGCCGTTGGCTCCTCCTCCATACTGACCATGGAGGCGAGCGCCCGGTGGCTTCATGAGTATGCAGACGCGGCTTATGTGCTGAACGCCTCTTTTGTCGACTATAGCGCTTCCACCTTCAGCTTCGAGGGTAGCAGCCACGTCCGCAATAGTGCGCTCATGGCCCTGGGATTGACCCTGATCAGGGCAGACAACCTTCAATTCTTTGTCAGCTATAACCTCAATATCTCGGTGGACCGCAATGAGCACGGCATGTACCTGGGCTTGAAATACTCGTGGTAATCACAATTTTATCATCCCGTACGAGAAGTATGCCCGTCGTCAGTCTTTCGAATACTGCCTCCCCTCACCATTCGAATATCTAAATCGGAACATAAGACAGATAAACAGAAAAAAAGAAACTGCTGAATAAATTATTCAGGGGGCAGTCATTGATTAGTCTTTGATAGATTGGGTACATGTTAATATTGCCGATGTGTGTAGTACAGGAAGGTATACTCATAATGTCCAGTAAATGCTTTTAATCATTTACTTCAGACGGCTAATAAACGCCTGCAAGTAAAGCCGATACTATGTTCCCCCAAAGGATCCGTCATCTTTATTGGTCATCATAACACTTGTATTGTTCATCATTTGGTGGATAAACAATTATCTTCCGATCATCAAGCACCTTTATGCTCATTCCCGGAACCAGTATGGAATACCAGATACCAATCTGTTTGTCTTTATTATCGAGAACAACAAATCCGAATTCTCCTCGCCGGCAATTTATTGCCCTTTGCTGCATGCGGACAGTAAGTTCCTTTAGCTCTTCCGGTTTAAATTCAACTTTTTTCCATAGAACAGAATCAAATATGTAGGATTTATCTAAACCTAGAATCGATCGTGGAAAGTAATCCGAACCTGTTATATAATAATCATAGTTAGGGTTTATTTCAGCTTTATTCAAGGCAGTTGTTACATCAGCATTAGGCACAAGCTTGCCGAAGTTTTTACCGGATAAACTTGCACAAGCGACAATAGACAGAAGAATAAATAATAATAAGGTAATTAACAACAGCCTGCTTTTAGTAATTATTGTCATAGTCATATCTATACCTCGTTGTTTACCATTGTGAATTTTAATATTAAACACTGTGAACTTGCATTCATAGTTGATAATAAATCAGCCATTATCATCTATGTCAAGAGGTGTGTCGCAGAGCCAAATTGCGGGAAATTATATTATCGAAGAAAATGACAGGCAAACAAGTCCAAGGAAGATTACCGATTGGAATGTTGTATGAATTAGGAAAATAAGAAAAACAACATAACAAGGTAGTTACAAATACGTTTAATATTCAAAATAAGCAACATCTCAAAATGCCACATTTCCTCATGTATTCAATGACCTGAACGCATCATTCAAGCACTCGCTTTGTATTTGCATACTTAACTCCACCAGCAGGCAATTTCCTTTTTCCCTGTTTCTTTTTCCCTTGACAGAACCCTTCCGTCCTTCTATCGTTACAGCCACCTGATACCATTTAGCTTTCTTTGGCTAGCTTTGTTGGCTTAGTCCTCAACGTATGTACCATACGCCTGCGGCACCTCGTTATCCTTTGAAAGCTAAATGGTATGATTTCTCATACAGCGCAAAAAAAAGATGAACAGCCGCGCCTCGGTGCTGCGGGAGAATCAGAGAGCATGAGTATGTATGATAGAAGCGTCGAAAATATCTCCGGAAACACCCCCGGGAACAATCACCATGGCCACGGCAGCAAAGACAGGGGCTCTCTCCGGAAGCTTTTGCTGATTCTGTTGCTGATCCTGCTGTTACCAGTTTCCTCAGTGGCTGAAAGCCTTACCTGCAGCCGTCTACCCATGCTGATGGAAAGATTCCTTGCCAACCACTATGCGATGAAGAATATGACCGGGAAGATCGAGATTCACTCCGTCGACCAGATGATCAAGCGTCTTGATCCCTCTAAAACGCTGCTGTACGAGTCCGATATAGAAAGGTTAAGACCGGTTCTGAAAAACGTGTTTACAAGCGCACAAGCGGGCAACTGTGCCGCGCTGCAGCAGGTTTACGATGTGCTCGTCGCGCGGGCGCGGGAGAATGAGGCCATTGTCAAAAAGATTCTGGGTCCGGACTACCGGCTCGATGAAACGGTGGAACTGAACGTCAACGTGGACAAGCGCCCCTATGTGAAGACGGCGGCCCAAAAGCATGAGCTCCTGAGAAAGATCGTGCAATTCCAGATCGAAAACGCTCTGCCGGCAGGCGTCGATTTGGCCCAGGCCAAGAAGCAGCAGATTCACCGCTACGAGCTGCAGACGATGCGGGTGATCGAGCGCAATCCCGAAAAGCTCATTACGAGCTTCGCCGAGGCCTTCGCCCTGGCTCTGGATCCGCACACGAGCTACCTGTCCCCCGAAAACCTCGAGGACCTTCGGATCCATATGCAGCTTTCCCTGGAGGGGATAGGGACATCCCTCAGCAGCGACAATGGCTTTACCGTCATTGAGGAGTTGATTCCCGGGGGAGGCGCCGAGCGCTCGGGCCTGCTGAAACAGAAGGATAAGATCATTGCCGTGGCCCAGGAAGGGGAACAGCCCGTTAACGTCATCGACATGGACTTGCACGACGTTATCAAGATGATCCGCGGCAAAAAAGGCACGCAGGTAACCCTGACAATCCTGCGGCAGGCAGAACAAACGAACCGCTTCGATGCCACGATCACGCGCGATAAGATCGACATCAAGGAGCAGGAGGCCAAGATCGTCTACGAGACAAGGACAGTGGACGGTAGGCAGTATCGCTTCGGTGTGATCGATCTTCCTTCCTTCTACGGCGACGAGAAGGAAAACAAGTCCTGCTATGAAGACGTGAAAAGCCTTCTCGCGGATGCCCGGCGGCAGCATGTCGATGGAATAGTGCTGGATCTGTCGCGCAACGGAGGGGGGCTGCTCGGGGAGGCGGTGCGCCTTGCCGGCCTTTTTCTTGACAAGGGCCCAATCGTGGCGACCAAGGACAGCCGCGAGCAGGTGATGATTCTCGCCAATGGTTCGGCCGCATCGGGTACGGAAGGCGACAAGCCCAGAGTGATTACGTTCCCCGCAGAAGACCCCGGCGCTCTCTACACGGGCCCCCTCGTCGTGCTGACGAGCCGGCTCAGCGCTTCGGCCAGTGAGATCGTGGCGGGCGCTATAAAAGACTACCATCGCGCGGTGATTGTCGGGTCGGACCATACCTTCGGCAAAGGGTCTGTGCAGGTATTGACGCCCCTGCCTCGGGGTCTGGGCGGCATAACGGTTACCACGGCGCTGTACTTCCTGCCCAGCGGCAAATCTACACAAAAGATGGGAGTAGAAGCGGATGTGCGTCTGCCTATCTGGTTCATTCTCGAAGATGTTGGTGAAACGGCGCTGGATTATCCGCTTCCAGTCCAGGCGATCACGCCCTTCCTCGGTGCGCCGGGAAACGCCGCGCCGCTCTGGAAACCTCTGGAACAGACCAAGCTCACGGAGCTGGCAGCGAGGTCCAAAGTCCGGGTCGCCAAAGACGCGAAGTTCGCCGAGATTATCAAGAACAACAAAGAGGCCGCCGGCAAGAAGGGCGTTATCCGGCTTACTGACTTACGCAAGGAGATTGACAAGGAAGGCGGCGGCAAGAAGAAGGAGACGCCTACCGAGTTTAAGAAGAAAGCCCGGGACCAGTATGTTCCCTTCGTGAACGAGAGCGTCAACGTTCTCCTCGATATGGTGACGATAAGCAACTAAGAGCACGCACATTTCAACCCGCACTCAATGATTTGTCCCGATCAGCCACCCTGACCATTTGTATTTGAAAGAAAGCATGCCAGTCAAAATTGTCGGATGCTTGATAGCAGGAAGGAAGGGTAAAAAATATTATTTACTGCACAAAGAAATAAGCCGGTAAATTAATATTTTAGTGATATTAATTTGAAATGTTCGACATACACCTGAAGCAGAGAACAAACAGAAGAATCTCGGGTATCTATTCCCAGATTATGACCTGTTTCGCAAAATCAATTTTATAACTCAATCTACCAAGCACATCCATACCAAGCAATCCGTCAAATTTAGCAGAAGAACCATTATAAGGCACAATAAAAATATCCATGTTGCGAATTGTGTGAGGTCCAATTTTAAGAATATCCATCCTGATAATGCTAGCCTCGATAACAGCCCCCCCAACAACTTCTCCCTTTGCTTTTTTTGCTTTGTATAGATTTATGTATAACCGGCCAGCTATTTCGTCGTGGATAGCTGTTGCTGTCGCACCTGTGTCTAGCAATAAATGAACGCTTACTTCCCTACTTCCATACATAAGTATTGCAGGAACTAAAACTTGGTTTCCTCTTACTATTATTTTCGTAATTTTGTAATCCGATAAGACAGCGGTCTTATTTTCACTTTGCCTTCCTGACATTTCTTCAGGTGTCCGGATTTGTGTACATGCTTGACCTTCTAATGGGAAATCTAATAAAGTCTCATTACCGCCCTTATCAATACACCTATAAAAAGTCCCTGCGTAGGTGAATGTTGGTATAAATAATACACATAAGACAACTGATGATATTATTAGATATTGAAAGTAAGTTAGAAAAGATGTTTTTTTCATTACCAGCATGATTATTATATCATATCAGTAGTGTCCCAACGTTTTGTTGAGAGAGTTATTTAACCATATGAAAACAATGTGTAAAATGTCAACTAATTAATTTATCGATTTGAATTTCATTTTCCATAAATGCCATACTCCCGCAAAGACATGTAAGGAGATGG